>NZ_JBLXHT010000004.1:0-297002 GCF_048259265.1 Kiloniella sp.
CCCTAAAACTTCCGCTAACTGCCTGTTTTTACTCTGTCTTTCCGATGTACCGTCGAAGCGTCTGCCCCGTCGGTGAGCGGTGTTATAGGCCCCACACCACACACTGTCAAAGACCTTTTTGCAAAAAACTCACATTTTTTTAATATTACCGTCATACGACCGATTTGCGTAAGTTTATTGCGCAAAAACACCCCACTTGTGATGTTTTCTAAATATCCCAGTTTCCAAGAAGGTAAGTTCAAGGGAAAATTAGGGCAAATCCATGAAGAATCCCTGAATCCAGATGTAAAAAAATGCGAGATTCTTAATAAATAATCTTTAAACGTAACTTTCAGACTACAAGATTTGCACCTATTTCCGCGAATCCCCCCAAACAAGAACAATCACAACACAGAATTCTGATAACAGATGCCTATCCATAATGTTTTTACACTTAAAAGAATCCTATCCGAGGACGCAGCTCTTTATAAAGGGCTCAGAGTGGAAGGCCTCGATGAAAGCCCAGAAGCTTTTGGCGCATCTTATAGTGATGAAGTAAACACTCCTCTGAGCCACTACTCCAAACTTTTAACAAACAACATTGTTTATGGTGCTTATAGTGATAGAGGCTCTCTGGTTGGTATCGCAGGCCTACGAATCCCCAAGCAAGAAAAGCTCAAGCATAAAGCGACGCTTTGGGGAATGTATATAAAGCCGGAAGCACGCGGCAACGGATTGGCCAAACAGATCCTTTTACAGATTATCGAAATAGCAAAAGAAACCACCGAAGAGATTCTCTTAACTGTAGTAGTTTCAAATGTCTCAGCTATCACCTTATATGAGAATCTGGGTTTTATTGAATACGGACGCGAACCCAGAGCACTTAAAATCCAAGACCACTATCATGACGAAATACTTATGCGCTTGCCACTCACATAAAAAGCCACGCGAAAGTGTCTCTCCTAGATCAAAGTCACTATTGCTAAATAGTGCCTCTATACACTCCCCCTGATAAATAGACCTACTATAAACCCCTCCTATAACCATTAAGGCACCACGTGATAGAAGCTGAACTTAAGCGTGAGAAGGAATTTTCCGTAATATTGTCGTCGCACTTTCAAGGTATCTTGCCTAATCTCAATTCCTCTGTGATCTTAGAGACTTATAAGAGAGGGACAAACTAAGTATGAATGCGAGTACAGAACCAGCAAACGGACAGGTCGTTATCGGGCTGAATGCCGTTATTGTTGCTATCATTGAAGAGCAACCAAAGGTTCTTGTCGTCCAACATACTTCTGAAACACTTACTGCTCAGCATGAAACCCTGACAGAACGGACAGCACTTCCCCATGACAATCGGGCCCATGACAATCGACACGAAGCACTGCCCTTTGGTCCCTTTTATCCGCTGAAACACCGTACGCTTGAATCCGGGCTGAGATCGTGGGTCGAAGAACAGACTGACCATGAGATTGGATACGTCGAACAGCTCTACACATTCGGAAATGAAGGGCGCGACCCTCGTGAAGAGGCAGCTGGCGCCCGCTTGGTGTCCGTCGGCTATCTCGCCCTTGTACAAGATACGGCTCCAACAGCAATTGAGAATGCTGTGTGGCAGGACTGGTATCGCTTTTTCCCATGGGAAGACTGGCGCGATGGACCCCCTACTATACTAGAGAGTGATATCATCCCCGCACTGCGAAAATGGATTGAACAGGCAGAAAATAACATCGAACAGAAAGATCGTTACGAACGCACCTGTATTACCTTTGGTCTAGATGACACCCCCTGGAACGATGAACTTGTTCTGGAAAGATACGAATTGCTTTATGAAGCCAGCCTGGTCGCGGAACGACAGGATAGCCTTGATAAAGGCGACATAAGTAATCAGCACGGAACGGCGATGGCACTGGATCATCGACGTATACTGGCAACGGCAATCGGACGGTTACGGGGCAAAATTAAATATCGTCCCGTCGTGTTTGAACTCATGCCGCCGACATTTACCCTGTTACAGCTCCAAAAAGTTGTTGAAGCTCTTTCTGGATCACTTCTTCATAAACAGAATTTTCGCCGTCTAATCGAGAAAAAAGGTCTGGTTGAAGCTACGGGGAAGATCGAAACCCAAACAGGTGGGCGACCTGCGAATCAATTCCGTTTTCGCCGGGAAGTTCTGATGGAACGGCAAACACTAGGCATTTGACAGAACCGCCCCCTCATCCACGTCTCCCAGTTCATCCCACCAACACCACTTATACTAATATTGAGCATAATGTGCTTGACCCAAGTAATACTCACTTGTAGCATAAGTATAACTGGGAGCTCCGGTATTTTTTATAGCCCCCTTATACTCAAATAGAGCAAAAGAGGTTGCCATGTCTGACAATACTGCAGTCGCAGAGACAGAAGAATATACATACACCCCAGAAGTAGCAGAGCGTACTGCCGCTATCTTTGAGCAGGTGTATCCCGCGATCAGTAAAGAAGAATGGCCCGATTTTGCGCCCTATGTTGATGAAATCCTACGTTTGAAAAAAGAACGCAATGCTGTTGTTCTCGCCCACAATTATCAAACCAGAGACATCTATCACTGTGTTTCCGATATCGTTGGAGATTCACTGGCGCTTGCGCAAAAGGCTATTGATGTCGAAGCCGATGTGATCGTTATGGCTGGTGTTCACTTCATGGCAGAAACAACAAAGCTTCTTAACCCATCTAAGACCGTGTTAATACCGGACCCCAAAGCCGGCTGTTCACTGGCAGATTCCATCACAGGCGAAGACGTCCGCAACCTTCGCAAAAAGTATCCCGGCGTTCCGATTGTGACCTATGTAAATACCTCCGTCGAAGTAAAGGCTGAATCAGATATCTGCTGTACATCCGGAAATGCAGTGAAGATCGTTGAATCACTGGGTGTTGATCGGGTGCTATTAATCCCCGATCGCTTTCTTGCTGCAAATGTTGCCGCCGAAACCAACGTTGAAATTCTAACATGGCAAGGCGAATGTGAAGTGCACGAACGCTTTACCGCGCGACAGGTGAAGCAACTGCGCAAAGCACACCCCAATGTCACGGTCCTCGCGCACCCGGAGTGCCCGCCGGAAGTTGTTGAAGCTGCAGACTATTCAGGATCAACAGCAGGCATGATCAATTTCGTATCCGAGCAAAAGCCTGCTGAAGTTGCCCTGATCACTGAATGCTCTATGGGCGATAACATTGCGTCTAAAAACCCGGAAACAAACTTTATTCGATCCTGTAATCTTTGCCCCCATATGCAGCGCATCAATCTGATGAACATCTGTGAATCGTTAAAGACGATGTCACACGAGGTTACCGTCGATCCTGCGCTTGCGGATCGGGCACGCCTCGCGGTTCAACGCATGCTGGATGCAAGTTAAGGAAGTTCCCCATGGCGTATTCCCCCAACACAATTAAAAGCACAACGACAGATGTTTTGGTAATTGGCGCAGGCCTCGCCGGCTTGATGGCCGCGTTACGCCTTGCGCCAAAAGCTGTCACGCTTTTATCAAAAGGGCCGCTTGGGGAAGAAGCATCCAGTGCTTGGGCACAAGGTGGGATATCAGCTGCACTGGACCCCGCCGATAGTCCTGTAAGTCATCTCGCGGATACGCTTGCTGTCGCCGGGGGTATTGCGGATGAAGACATTGCCGCATTGGTCACCGATCTTGGGCCAGAACGCATCCGCGATTTAATCGATCTTGGCGTGATCTTTGACCATGACGAAAAAGGCTTAAGTTTGAGCAGGGAAGCCGCCCATAGCCACAGACGCGTTGTCCACGCCAACGGCGATTCGACGGGCCGGGAAGTCATGCGCGTTCTGCAGCTTAGGGTAAAAGAGGCCGCACACATTACCGTTCTTGAAAATGCGGAAGCAGTAGATTTACTTTCACACAACGACAATATCCAGAATGTTCAGATTTATGGCGCAACGCTTCTGAAAGACAACGAGCTCCAAGCGGTAAATGCCAAAGCCGTTATCATTGCGACCGGCGGCATCGGGCAAATCTACAGCGCAACCACCAACCCCTTCGCCGCTTGCGGAGATGGGTTGGCCATGGCCGCCCGCGCAGGTGCCAGATTAAAAGATCTCGAATTTGTTCAATTCCACCCCACAGCCATAGATGTGGAAGCGACTCCACGTCCCTTGGCGACAGAGGCACTCCGCGGAGATGGTGCTTGGTTGGTGAATGAAACGTCTAATCGCTTTATGCTCAATGAACATCCACTCGCCGAGTTGGCACCACGGGATATTGTCGCCAGAAGCATATGGAAACAAATACAACAAGGCCATCGCTGCTACCTCGATTGTCGCGCTTCTATAGGAGATGTTTTTCCACAGCACTTTCCTACCGTCTATGCACACTGCGAAGACCACGACATTGACCCGACAAAAGATCTGATCCCCGTTGTCCCGGCAGCGCATTATCATATGGGGGGCATTGAAACGGACAATCGTGGGCGAACTAATCTCGATGGTCTCTGGGTTTGTGGCGAAGCCGCTTGTACTGGTTTACACGGCGCGAACAGGTTGGCAAGCAACTCCCTGCTCGAAGCGCTAGTGTTCGCACCTCTTGTCAGTAACGATGTCTGTGATTTCCTCAGCAGCAAAACAATAAACACGCACGCCAAAGTTAAAGCTTCAGAACAATCGCAAATCCAAACCAATGTTGTAAAAGATCAAAATGTCATAGGTGAACTACAAACTTTGAACTATCGCTATATCGGACTTTGCCGGGATGAAACTGGATTGAAGATACTTCTGAAAGAACTGGATCGAATAGAGCTAGACAATCCATATCCCTCGACACGACTAAGAAATATCATGACCACCAGTCACTTGATTGCGACCGCGGCACTTGAACGGAAAGAAAGCAGAGGTGGGCATTATCGCCTTGATTACCCCAATAGCGACCCACGATACCAGCGCCACAGCATTGTAGAACTGAGCCGCCTCAAAAAAGACATCGTCAACGATACGATCAAATTGGCTTCATAGATTGCCCCGAAAACATATAGACGACAAAAAGTATAGATGATGAAAATAACGCCCCTGCCTTCCCCCCTTATCACACAGGCCGTACAGGCCGCGCTTTTGGAAGATCTTGGATCAACCGGGGATCTCACCAGCCAGTCAATGATCCCGGAAGATGCCCAACTCACAGCATCAATTGTAAGCAGGCAGAGTGGCACCCTCTCGGGTACCGGATTTCTCAATGCTGCAATGGCAGAGCTATCGGAACAGGTGATTGTCAAAATTTTACTCGGGGATGGAGCGCGTCTCTCTCCCGAAAGTATCGTTGCCACAATAACAGGTCCGGCACGCGCGATCCTGAGCGGTGAACGTGTTGGCCTGAATTACATGGGCCATCTATCGGGAATTGCCACAGCCACCCGAAATATCGTTGATTTGGTTGACGATCTGCCTGTGCGCGTCACCTGCACTAGAAAGACCACCCCCGGCCTGCGTGCCTTTGAAAAATACGCTGTGCGATGCGGCGGCGGGCACAATCATCGCTTTGGTCTTTATGACGGGGTTATGATTAAGGATAACCATATTGCTGCGGTTGGCGGCGATATAGGGAAAGCCATTGCAACCGCCAGATCTCAAATCGGGCACATGGTCAAAATCGAAATCGAAGTTGATCGGCTTGATCAACTTCGGCAAGCGCTCCCCCACAAGCCCGATATCATCCTACTGGATAATATGGACTTACCAACCTTACGTGAAGCCGTTGCCATGATTGATGGAAAGGCCATCGCAGAAGCATCCGGTGGCATCACTCATGAAACAGCACGGGCTATTGCTGAAACCGGGGTTGATGTGATTTCGATGGGATGGCTAACCCACAGCGCCCCTTGTCTTGATTTGGGGTTGGATACTCTCTAGCCAATTACTCAGGATGAATATTTCGGCCAAAACCTCATGACAATCCGAGCCAGGCACGGATTGTATACCCAACCACCCCCAGAGCAGTAACACCGCCAAACCACAACCCAGCAAACCAAGTTAGTCGGCACCTGAGACTCTTTGCCTCTGGTTGGTTCGGCGTCTTATCTGCAAGGCTTTCCCTAGCCATCAATGGTACCCCTCTTCCGGGTCAACTTTTCCTCGGAATACCCAATAGGCATAAGCTGTATAACCTAGGATTAACGGCACGAGCACTGCGGTGCCAACAAGCAAAAACTCTAGGCTTACATCCGGCGCCGCCGCTTGCCAGATTGTCAGGCTCGGGGGCACCATGTAAGGAAAAAAGCTGATCCCCAAGCCAATATAAGTCAGAATAAATAAACCCAAACTGGCAAAGAAAGGCCAAACGTCATTCTTTTGCTTAAGACCACGTAGCAAGACCAGCGCCGAGGTCAATACAAGAAGCGGAACCGGCGCCGTATAGATAATCTGTGGCATGGTAAACCAGCGTGCCAGAAACTCTGGATTAAGAAACGGCGTCCAAATACTGACAATCCCGATTAAACTCAGGAGGCCAAACAACGCAGGTTTCGCATAACGATAAGCTTTCTCTTGAACTGGTCCGACAGTTTTCAATATCAGCCATGTCGACCCCAATAGAATATAACCAACAACAACAGCAACACCAGTGAGCAGTGAGAAGGGCGTCAGCCAATTCCACCATCCACCAGCATAGGCACGATCAACCACGTCGATGCCCTGTACCAAGGCTCCCAAGGCAATCCCCTGACAAAAGGCCGCCGCAAATGAACCGCCAAAAAAAGCCAAATCCCAAAGCCACTGAGAGTTCTCGCTTCGCCACCTGTATTCAAAGGCAACACCCCGAAAGATCAGCCCTAATAACATAATGGTCAAAGGCGCATAAAGTGCAGGTAAAACAACAGAATAAGCCAAGGGAAAAACAGCAAAAAGCCCTCCGCCACCAAGAACGAGCCAAGTTTCGTTTCCATCCCATACCGGAGCAATGGTGTTCATGGCATAGTCACGTTCGCTTCCCCTCTTAATGAGGGGAAACAAAATACCAATACCTAAATCGAAACCATCCAGCAAAACATACGCAAGAACAGCAAAAGCAATCAGTAAAGACCAGATAAGTGCGAGATCAATTTCCATTTGTCTTACTTCCTGTTTCTTGTATTAGAGTCCGATCATCTGAAGAAAGTGTTTTGGTCGGAAACATACTCGTGGCACGTGTTGGAGCGCCATCAGGCCTGTAATCATTAGGTATATCCGTGTCTGGCGTTCGCTTCATCAGACGAAGAATATAAACCACCCCCACACCAAACACAGCAAAGTACACAACGACAAAAGCAAATAGAGATATTGCGACAGCAGGTGCATCAATCGGTGAGATGGAATCAGATGTCCGCAGCAACCCATAAACCGTATAGGGCTGCCTTCCGACCTCTGTCGTGATCCAACCAGCCAAAAGGGCGACAAAACCAGATGGCGCCATCCATGTTGCAAATCGTAGCATTAGAGGCGTTTCATAGAGTTTTTTCTGCATGCGCCGAAGAAAACTCCACGCCCCCAAAGCAGCCATCAGAAAACCCAAACCGACCATGATGCGAAATGACCAGAAAACAATGGGAACATTCGGCCTGTCTTTCGGGCCCCATTCTTTCAAGCCTTTGATCTCGCCATCGAGATCATGGGTTAAAATCAGACTGCCCAGTTTTGGAATTTCCAGTGCATAATGCACGGTCTCATCCTGCATTGACGGCAAGCCAAAGAGAATAAGCGGAGCACCTTTTTTTGTATCAAAGTGCCCCTCCATCGCCGCAATTTTAGCTGGCTGATGTTCCAATGTGTTTAACCCATGAAAATCACCTGCGATAATTTGGATCGGGGCAACAATAACGGCCATCCACATCGCCATTGAGAACATGATTCGTGCAGATTGATTCGTTTTGTCACGCAACAGATGCCATGCCGCAACACCGCCGACAACAAACGCCGTCGTCAGATAGGCTGCCAAAACCATGTGAACCAACCGATAGGGGAATGAAGGATTGAAAACTGCAGCCCACCAGTCCACGGGAATAAATTGTCCAACATCGTTGATACCGTAACCTGCTGGCGTCTGCATCCAAGAATTTACCGACAGTATCCAGAAGGCAGAGAAAAGAGTGCCAATCGCCACCATAAGCGTGGCAAAGAAATGTAACCTTTTCCCCACCTTGTTCATGCCAAAAAGCATGACACCTAGAAACCCTGCTTCTAAGAAAAAGGCGGACAGGACTTCATAGCCCATCAGCGGACCAAGTATCGGACCCGTTTTGTCAGAAAAAACACTCCAATTCGTCCCGAACTGATAGCTCATGACAATGCCGGAAACCACACCCATCCCAAAGACAACGGCAAAGATCTTTATCCAGTATTTAAATATGCGCAGGTAAACATCGCGACCTGTCCAGAGCCAAAGACCTTCGAGAACAGCAAGATAACTCGCTAATCCGATAGAAAAAGCCGGAAAAACAATATGAAACGAAATCGTAAAGGCAAATTGTACACGCGCCAGAAGGGCTGCATCCAGAAACTCAACCATGTCTAATCGCACTCAGATCAGAGCGCCCTCAGTTGTTGATCTGAATTTATAGTCACCCCAAATAAGTTCGAGCGCAAGACACCCGGTGCGTGCGTATTGTCTCACACAAAAAGTAAGGTTTTATCTCATACTCTAATCACAAAACAAAAAGAGGGTACATCTGGTAAAATGTACCCTCTGATATACATCTCGTGATCAGGACGTTTGTACGCACTATACCTATTAACTGTTCGCAACCGCCGAGTAATCATTCCAGCTGGAAACGGGAACAGTAACCTCACGTGGGGAAACATTCGGTCGTGTAACAGGGCGATAGCCATCTGCCGCTTTTTTACGCAAAGCCTGATCAAGTTGTGCGGTTTCTCTTGGAGAACGCCCACCGTGTACAAGAATTTTCTGACCAACCTGATGTACAGGGAATCCTGCCTTGATCGTATCGCCATTTTCAACATAGCAAACACCATCTACCAAATCGCCGACAGTATCATCGGTAAAATCGAGATCTTCGGAATAATCTAGAAGCAATGGCACAGAAGACCCCAGCTCTAAAAGGGCCTGTCTTGCAGATGCCAATTGCGCGCGCGCCTGTTCCAAATCGGCCACCGGCTTGAACGTCAGGGCATCGACACCACCAGATACGAGGCCCTGCACCTGAATGTAAGCACCGTAACGTAGCTCATTATCTGTGCCTGTCGCACTAGACTGGTCTGCAACACCCAAAACAAATCGACGACGATCACCACCCGGTATGGAATCAACAGCCAAGCAAGCCGCTTCAGCGGCCAGGTGATTTATAATAAAAGCTTCGTCCTGCATATTAAACTTCGCCAAAGCATCCAAAGAGGCTTCTTTTGTATGGGTTCGAATAACATCGGCCCCCGCCTCTAAAAAGTCTTTATGTGCAGCTGTTACCAAGTCTGGACGCGAAATATTCAAAGCTGTCAGGCAATCTTCATTACCAAAGGTTGCACGGTTGAGATCAACAGAAGCCTCGCGCAAAGAGGATTTCAAATCACCGTCTGTCAATAAAACACGACTGTTTAGCGCATCAATAAAGTTTCTCATTATGCAGCTTCCTTCTCTTCAGCTTGAATAGATAGAAGCCGGCACACAGCTTCTGTTAACGGAGAACGATTGAGGGTATAAAAATGGAACGCGTCAACACCGCCATCGATCAAATCACGGCAAAGATCCAGACAAAGTGAAACAGCAACGGCAGCAGCAGTTTCCGGATTATCTTCCAAGCCCTCAAATGCTTTACTCACCCAATCTGGAATGGTTGCGCCGCAACGATCTGCAAACCGTCTAAGTTGAGTAATATTATTAATAGGTAAAATCCCGGGAATAATCGGAATTGTAATTCCGGCTTTTCTCGCCTCTTCAACAAAGCAAAAATAGCTCTCAGCCTCAAAGAAAAACTGTGTAATTGCTGTCGTTGCACCGGCATCCTGTTTTTGCTTTAAGAAAGCCAGATCGTCCGCCAATGATTTACTATCCGGGTGCGGATCAGGATAGGCAGCAACCGCAATATCAAAATCACCAAGCTCTCTCAGGCTTGCTATAAACTCGACAGAATTCTGAAAGCCATTTTCATGAGGTGCAAAGGCCGCACCAAGCTCCTCGGCATCGCCACGGAGGGCAACCAAACGGGTCACACCGAGGTCACGCCAAGCTTTGACTGTTTTCAGGATATCTGTTTTTGATGCCCCTGCCATTGTAATATGGGCCGCAAGCGTCAGGTCTTTATCCTGCGAAAGCTTATTCAGTAAATCTTTTGACTTTTGCTGCCCGGAACCACCCGCTCCATAGGTAATAGAGTAGTATTTTGGCTCAAAAGCTTTCAACCGCGTTACGGTCTTTGTTAGATTATCAAGACCGTTTGCCGAAGCCGGCGGAAACAGTTCAAAACTGATATCTGGTCTTTTCATTCCTATTACTCCGTATCGGGATCGCGACGTGCTGTCCAAATGCAGACCGTCAGCGGATCGCCCGGAAGATGTTCAGGATCAGAAAGGGTTAACCCCGCATCATCGCAGAACTCTTCAATTTGTTTATCATCAAAACCCAACCAATGATGCGCATGATCATCACGTAGGCTGTCCATACGGTGGGGCGCGAAATCCACCAAAATCAATCGACCTCCGGGTTTGATAACCCTTGCAGCCTCGCGCAAACACATTCGTGGATCGAGCGCATAATGGAGCACCATGTTTAAACACACAGCATCAAAGCGGGCATTTGCAAATGGAACTTGGTACATATCACCTTGGCGTACCTGGCAGTTCGTTAACCCCGCACGATCAATGTTATTTCTGGCAATCGCCAGCATCTCACGGGAAATATCCAACCCTACAATCGAGCCAACTTCGCCTGAAACTAGCTCTAGAACACGCCCTGTCCCCGTACCGATATCCAGCAATTCCTTTACAGGTTCCTTTAGCAAGCTTTCCTGGAATGCCGCTTCGATAGAAGACGTGTCGATGTGAAGGGATCTTATTTCATGCCAATCGGATGCATTTTTGCTGAAATATTCATGCGCTTTACGGGCTCGCTCTGCTTTGATGTCTTCCAGACGTTGAAAATCCAAAGCGAGTTTGGGATCTTCCGCCGGGATCAAATCAATAATCAATCGAGCCAGCTCTGAACAAGGTTGATTATCGGACAACCTGAAATAAGCCCAGTTACCTTCTTGATGACGCTCCAGAAGGCCTGCTTCCATCAACAGCTTTAAATGCCGGGAAACGCGCGGCTGACTTTGTCCAAGAATTTGAACAAGCTCGCTCACAGTCAATTCCGCATGGGCACAAAGACCCAAAACACGCAACCGTGTTGGCTCGGCAATAGACTGCAATCCTTTTAATAGTACTTCCACGGTAACGTCTCCTCTAGGCGTAAGCTCTGCGCCAAAATCAATATAACAATATCTTTATATCGTAATTTATCAAGAAAAAAAATAACCCAATAGCGATCATTTTTTATTTTTATGCGACAAAACTCTATTTATCTATTTGTTTTCTCTCCGTTTTGCATGAGGAATCAAGCGCCTTTACAAAAAAATGAAGAATCCTTGGCTTTAGAATAAATCACCGTTTTGCCACATTTAGGGCTAAGTCCCTTCAAAATTGAGTCCTACATTTAAAACCGTAGAGAGCTTCCCCTCTCTACTAGAGATCCTGAAGATCTCCATATTACCCCAAAGCTGGACTCTAGCGGCTGCCGGATACCCGACTGGCAGCCGCATCCCGTTTTAAGACTCCCGATCCCCTTGCGTCATAAGGAAACACCTTATTGGCGAGAGGGGATTTTTTTTGCTATACGCTTTTTAGTTATACGCAAGAGAGTCGATCAGGCATGATGACCTTTCGCATCTTAGTTCCGATAAAAAATAAGGGTTTAGATATTGGGCAGAAGCCTTTTTCAAGGGGAAGACCTTACCTGTATAAGAGGCGGGCGCACTGTCTTTCTGGGATTGAACTTCAATCTTGCTCAGGGACAAGCCCTTATTCTCGAAGGACCAAACGGTAGTGGAAAATCAAGCCTGATACGTATGTTGTCTGGCCTTGTTCGCCCAAAGCTGGGAAAACTTGTCTGGCAGGATCAGGACGCTACGAGAGAGCCTGAAATTTTCCAGCGACATATTCACTACATCGGGCACCGAAACGCAATTAAACCAGTTTTGACGGTTTTAGAGAATCTGGCCTATTGGTCTGGAAAAAAGAAAGACGACCCAAGCCTGGATGACGCTTTAGATCATTTCAGAATGCTCCCACTCAAACATACGCCAGCGAATCTACTCTCATCCGGACAAAGCAGACGCCTGACCCTGTCACGTTTACTAGCCTCAGAGCGATCTGTTTGGTTATTAGATGAACCCTCTGTAGGTCTGGACGTTGCGTCAGTGGCGTTACTTGAAGACGTCATAAAAACACATCGATCAAAAGGTGGTGCCGTTATTTTTGCAACACATAGCTCCATTAATGTCGAGAACCCGAACAAACTTAATCTGCAAGATTACAGCCCGTTATATAACAAGAAACTTCTGGCGGTCGAAAACGAAGAGGATTCCTGGATATGAAGGCTTTCCTCAATATTGTTTCCAGAGATTTGCATTTGGCATTCCGCCAAAAATCAGATTTAACCATGGCTGTTTTATTTTTTATTCTCACCGCCATGCTGTTCCCATTTGGCCTCGGCCCCGAACCAAACTTGCTGGCCCGTATTGCTCCCGGTATTATTTGGGTCACAGCTCTACTGGCCGTCTTGCTCTCCCTTGAGCGCCTGTTTCTGGCTGATTACGAAGACGGCAGTCTGGAACAACTTATTCTGTCATCAACATCGCTAGAAGTTGCCGTTCTCGCCAAGGTCTTTGCCCACTGGTTAACAACAGGTCTTCCCCTAATTCTCGCCGCGCCCTTAATCGCATTACTGTTTAATATGGATTCTGATGCCATGACGATTCTTCTTATCGCCATGATATTAGGGACACCAAGCCTGAGCTTAATTGGGGCGATCGCAGCAACACTGACCCTTGGCGCAAGGCGCGGGGGCGTCTTGATTCCCCTACTTGTTCTCCCACTTTATATACCGACACTGATTTTTGGTGTCGGTGCTATCGATGCAGCTATGAACAGTCTGGAAGCTGGCGCGGTTATCGCGAATGCGCGACCTCACCTTTTGTTGCTTGGCGCGATATTGCTTGTTTCGTTACTAATAACCCCGCTAGCCGGGGCCGCCGCCTTGCGGCAGTCGGTAGAATAGAACACGTAGAACAGAACGTTCAAAATATGAAGAGTTGAGTACGTCCAAATTGAAGGATATCCCTGAATTTATTGATATCCCAAAATTGATTGATATCAAGGCAGGGTATATACCTTTGTTCTAGGGTCTGCTCACCGTTAAATGAACCTGTGCCTGATGCACAAGAATGTTAATTGAAGGGATAAGGACAATGTCGGTCTTTCACCGATTTGCCAATCCAAACAGATTTTTGAAGCTGACCAATCAGGTGCTTCCATGGGTTTCCGGCCTGACAGTACTTTCACTGGCCGCCGGCCTATATATGTCTTTTTTCACCTCTCCCCCTGATTACCAACAGGGTGAAAGCGTACGGATTATGTACATTCATGTGCCATCAGCCTGGATGGCCATGTTCGTGTACACATCAATCGCTATTGCGTCAGTCTGCTCTTTGATCTGGCGTCACCCCCTTGCCGATCTTGCCGCCAAAGCCTCTGCACCTATCGGGGCCGGCTTTACCTTCTTGGCACTTGCAACGGGATCGCTATGGGGTAAGCCAATGTGGGGGGCTTGGTGGGTTTGGGATGCACGCCTGACATCTGTGCTAATCCTCTTCTTCCTCTACCTTGGGCACATGGCCTTGATGCACGCATTTGAAGAACAGGAACGCGGCAACAAGGCTGCGGCCGTTCTTGCCATTGTCGGCTTTGTGAACATTCCAATTATCAAGTTCTCTGTCGACTGGTGGAATACCCTTCATCAACCCGCCTCTGTCATGCGTGCTGATGGCCCGTCAATTGATCCATCGATGCTCTGGCCGCTCTTGATTATGGGGGTTGCCTTCAAGCTTTTTTATATCGTTGTTTTATTGATACGAATCAAAAGCGAACTTATAGAGGCCAAACTACGCAAATATCGCCGCGCTGTTGTCGATAAAGCTCATTAAGGTCAAGGTTAAAAAATGTTGATAAACCAGCAAGAGATCAACAAATATTGATCATGATGTGAATCAAAGTCTTAGGATTTTAGTGTGACATAATGCGCTAGTGTTTAAAGGATAGAATTATGTCTATCTACAGAATAAGAGAAGAAGCTGGGAAAGTATTATAATTAATCCCGGCACAACTCAGGTTACGCAGGACAGTATGGAACAGATAACGAACTTTCTCTCTATGGGAAACTATGGTGCCTACATCTGGACGGCCTATCTTTTGACGGCTGCTGTGATGTCAGGATTACTTGTCACTACCTTACAACGCCTGCGAAAAAACAAAGCTGAATTAGAAGAATTCCAAACGATTCAAAATTCAACCGAACAGTCTGGTCACAAGGAAGAGGCAACCCGCTCATGACACGGAAAAGCCGTAGAATGTATGTACTCGTGGTCGCCATTGCTTTGCTGGCTTCTGCGACAGCGCTCGTGTTAACTGCTCTGGATGATAATATTACCTATTTTTACAGCCCCTCTGACCTCAAAACCAAACAGGTAACTGTTGGTCGGGCGCTCAGATTAGGTGGCCTTGTCGAAGATGGAACTTTTGAAAAGCTGGACGGCGGCCTCAAGGTTAAGTTTTCCATTACAGACGGCGCAGAAACTGTCGCCGTAACCTACGAAGGCATACTTCCTGACCTCTTTCGCGAAGGGCAAGGTGTTATCACCGAAGGTAGCCTGAATGAAAAGGGTGAGTTTGTTGCCCATGAAGTATTGGCAAAACACGATGAGAATTACATGCCTGCCGAAGTTATTGAAGCTTTGAAAGCATCCGGAGAATGGCGCGGAGATGAGGAGCAAATAACAGAATGATTGCTGAACTTGGACAGTTTGCCATTATCATGGCCCTGCTTGCCGCGATTGCTCAATCAATCCTGCCCCTGATCGGCGCGGAACGACTTGATAGCCGTTTGATGGCTTTTGGTAGTCAGGCATCATTGATTCAATTACTTTTTGTTTTTCTGGCTTTTGGCTGCCTGACCCAAGCTTACATCGTTTCTGATTTTACCCTTGTCAATGTTGCTGAGAACTCTCATTCAACAAAACCATTGCTATATAAGATCAGCGGTGTTTGGGGCAATCATGAAGGATCTATGTTGTTATGGATACTTATTCTCGCCGTTTTTGGCGCAGCTGTTGCGGCTTTCGGGCGTAATTTGCCCGTAACGCTCAAGGCACGGGTTTTGGCGGTTCAAGCCATGATAGGCGTTGGTTTTCTGACCTTCCTGATCTTTACATCGAATCCCTTTGCCCGCCTTCTGCTACCGCCTGAAAACGGCCGCGACCTTAACCCCTTGTTACAAGATCCAGGCTTGGCCTTTCATCCCCCGATGCTTTATGTCGGATATGTCGGTTTTTCCGTAGCCTTTTCCTTTGCGATCGCCGCCCTTATCGAAGGCAAGGTTGATGCCGCATGGGCACGTTGGGTTCGCCCCTGGACGCTGACGGCCTGGACCTTTTTAACGGGTGGAATCGCGCTGGGAAGCTGGTGGGCCTATTATGAACTTGGCTGGGGCGGTTGGTGGTTTTGGGACCCCGTAGAGAATGTTTCTTTCATGCCATGGCTTATGGGAACTGCCTTGCTGCATTCCGCCATCGTGGTCGAGAAAAGAAACTCCCTCAAGGTTTGGACCATTCTTCTTGCAATCCTGACCTTCTCTCTCTCTCTTATTGGCACCTTCATTGTACGCTCAGGATTGCTGACCTCTGTTCACTCCTTTGCCGTAAACCCGGAACGCGGTATTTTTATCCTCTTCCTTCTAGCAATTGCCATTGGCGGATCGTTGACGCTTTTTGCGTTCCGTGCCCCGTCCCTCAAAGCTGGCGGCATTTTCTCGCCAATCAGCCGCGAAGGTGGGCTATTGTTAAATAACCTTTTGCTCAGTACTGCCTGTGCAACTGTGTTCCTCGGCACACTCTATCCCCTGTTTATGGAAGCTTTGGGAGGCAGTCGCGTTTCAATCGGACCTCCTTTCTATAACAACACCTTTGTCCCAGTTATGGTTCCCCTCCTTCTACTGGTTTGCGTTGGCCCACTGCTTCCTTGGAAGCGGGCCGACTTGATCGGCGTTCTTGGCCGCTTAAAATATGCAGGCCTGGCAACAATCCTAGCAATATTACTTGCATGGTATGTCACAGAAGGTGGGCCTCTTCTGGCTATTCTGGGGCTTGGCATCGCCGCTTGGATGCTGTTGGGCACCCTGAGCGAATGGGCTGATAAAATAAAGCTTTTCCGCGCACCGCTGTCCACCAGCTGGCAACGCATGATCAAACTCCCCGGCTCCACATGGGGCATGACCTTAGCCCATAGTGGTCTGGCCATTGCCGTCGCGGGAATGATTTCGACCTCTGCATGGAAAGTCGAAGACGTTGCCATCCTGAAACCCGGCGAAACAATCTCAGTTGCTGGAACTGATTATCGTTTTGATGGTGTTCGTGAACTGATTGGCCCGAACTATCAGGCTGTAGAGGGCACCTTCACTGTTAGTCAAAACGGTGAATTCATGGCAACGTTGAAGCCGGAGAAGCGTCTCTATAACGTCCAAAAAATGCCAACAACAGAGGCCGCAATCTATTCCACTTTTGTCGGAGATTATTATGCCGTTATTGGTGATCAGGTAGAAGACGGCGGCTGGACGGTTCGCATTTATCGCGAGCCGATGGTCACATGGATCTGGTTCGGCTGTACTTTAATGGTATTGGCCGGGTTGCTCTCACTGGCGGACCGACGCTTGAGAGTCGGTGCCCCTGCCGGAAAGCGTAAACAGGAAAAGCGAGAACAAAAATCTCAGCGGAATGCCGCAGCATGAACAAGAAAATACTCTTTACCCTTCCGCTTCTGATTACGTTGGTTCTGTTTGGTTATTTTTTCTGGGCTCTAACTAAACCCGGAAGAGATCCTAAAATTCTGCCATCGGTATTAATCGACAAACCGGCACCAGAATTCAATCTGACAGCATTGGAGAACCTCGGTGTGCCCGGCTTTTCCAGAACGGACTTGACGACCAATGGCAAGATTTCTGTTGTAAACATTTTTGCCTCTTGGTGTGTTCCCTGTCTTGCAGAACATCCCGACATGGTCAAGCTTGGCAAACGCAATGATATCAATCTCTACGGCATTAATTACCGAGACAAACCCCAAGACGCTCTTAATTGGCTAAAGCGTAATGGAAACCCCTATCACAGAGTTGGCAGAGATCCCAAAAGCAGAACGGGGATTGATTGGGGCGTTTATGGTGTCCCGGAAACCTTCATCGTCGATGCTACGGGCACTATACGTTATAAACATGTCGGCCCTTTAAACCCGGGTGATCTCGAAAACAAGATTTTACCGATTATCGACAATCTTCAGACACAAGAATAGTCTGATATTCGTTTTTATATCTGGCTTTATATCTGGGAAAATATTTACCTATGCGTGGCTTACTTTTTTTTACAGCCGTCCTCTTCCTCTTCACAGTCAACAGTGACCCTGTGCAAGCTTTCGAGCCTGACGAAGTTCTTGATGATCCGGCATTAGAGGCGCGTGCCCGCGAGATCTCAAAAGAGGTCAGGTGCTTAGTGTGTCAGAATGAACCCATCGATTCTTCAAATGCAGATCTGGCAAAAGAACTACGGATTGTTGTCAGGGAACGGCTAGTTGCCGGTGATAGTGATGACGACGTGAAAAGCTATCTTTCGGATCGCTATGGCGATTTCGTTTTGTTTCGTCCCCCCTTCAACACAGCCACTTTTTTACTTTGGTTCGGGCCCCTACTTGTTTTTGGTATCGGCGGCATCGGACTGATCTTTTTTTACAAAGGAAGCAAAAATCTAAAAGTTGCTAAACCGCTCAACGCAGAAGAAGAAGCACGGTTAAATGAGCTTCTTGACAATGAAAACAAGACAAAAAGCTCAAATTCAGGAGAAACCTCATGATTTTTTGGGCAATTATCGGCGCACTGACAGCACTTTCTCTTGTTGTTCTCATCAAGCCTCTGGCCAGAAAAGCAGATTCTGCGCCTGCCGATACGGCTGAATCAGACCTAGCCGTTTATAAAGACCAACTGAACGAAATAGACAAAGATCTCAAAGCAGGAAATATCGTCGAAGCCCAGGCTGAAATTGCGCGCATTGAAATTCAACGACGCATCCTGAACACCGAACAAGAACAATCTGGATCAACCAAAGGACAACCCTTATCGTCAAATGCGATGAAAGGATTGTTGGGATGCCTCGCCATAACATTCCCAATCGCTGGGTTAGCGTTATACATGTATCTGGGACAACCCGGCGTTTCGGGTATGCCCCTTGCCGAGCGTGACATCGCCGCTGAACGCATGGCAATTGCCCAACAACAAAACAATGAACGCAACACCGAAATGATGGGGCTTGCGGAAAAACTCCAGGCCCGTCTCGAAAATGAACCTAAAAACTTAGAAGGCTGGATGTTACTAGGTAGCACCTATGCAGAAATAGGGAATTTCCCTCTTGCAGAGAGAGCCTTTCGCCATGCAATGGAAAATAACCCGCCGAACCCGATGATATATAGCGCGGTTGGCGAAATGCTAGTTGCACAAGCCGAAGGACAAGTTTCATCTGATGCGCTTGAACTCTTTAGAAAAACACTTGAACTCAACCCTCGAGATCCCCGTGGCTTGTTCTATAGTGGCTTGGCTTTAACACAAGCTAACGCGAACGAGGATGCCCTTAAAATCTGGCTAACTTTACGCACCTATACGTCTGCCGCAGATCCTTGGCTACCAATACTGGATGCACAAATTGTCGAACTCGCCAACCTGGAAAAGATGAACCCGGAAAAGCTGCTCGCATCTTATCCTGCAGAAGAACCAAAAGAAACGGCAGAGCAACAGGGTGATGACCAATCAGGACCCTCTGCTGAAGACATGGCTGCCGCGGCAGAGTTAAGTGCAGAAGAAAGAACCGAGATGATCAACGGCATGGTCGAAAGGCTTGCCGATCGTTTGACAGAAACGCCGGATGATCTTCAAGGTTGGGTACAATTAGCAAGATCTTACCATACACTTGGCAGATCATCAGATGTACTTGAAGCGATAAAAGGGGCTGAAATGGCTGCGGAAAACCAACCTGACGCAGAAGAAGCCCAAGAACAAATTCAAAAACTAAAGCAAGAACTTGGGCTTTAAAGTAAGGCCAGAAGAGCAGCCTCAAGAGTTGTATATATTTTTTTTGCTTTTCATAATGAAAAAACCACACTAATTTCATTAGGAAGTAAAAAACAAGACATTTAAACAATGGGGACATAACCTATGGCGTCAAACGCCGCGGCTATGGTGGATAGAACACCTGCTCTTGTCTGTGAAGACATTCATAAATCATTCGGTAATATCGAGGTTTTAAAAGGTGTTTCGTTAACTGCACACGAAGGTGATGTTATCTCGATGCTCGGTTCCAGTGGTTCTGGGAAGAGTACATTTCTACGATGCATCAATCTTTTGGAAACCCCGAATTCAGGTAAAGTAACCGTTGGCGGCGAGCTCATTAACATGAAAGCTACCAAGTCAGGGGAACCTGTACCCGCAGACAACAAGCAAATCGAACGCATTCGTTCCAAGCTGTCGATGGTGTTCCAGGGTTTTAATCTCTGGTCTCATATGACAACACTGGAAAACATCATCGAAGCCCCAATCCACGTTCTTGGCCTCAGCAAAGCAGAAGCTACCGAGCGTGCGAATGAAATGATGGATAAAGTCGGCATCTACGAACGAAAAGATTATTATCCTGCGCATATGTCCGGCGGGCAGCAACAGCGCGTGGCAATTGCCCGTGCACTGGCAATGAACCCGTCCGTCATGTTATTTGATGAACCAACGTCAGCTTTGGACCCAGAGTTGGTCGGCGAAGTATTGAAGGTTATCCGCGACCTTGCCGAAGAAGGTCGCACAATGATTGTTGTAACCCACGAAATGGGTTTTGCCCGGGAAGTATCAAATCAGACACTTTTCCTTCACAAGGGCCATATACTGGAACAGGGAAATCCAAAAGAGATTTTCGCCAATCCACAATCAGAGCGTTTCAAACAGTTTATCGCTGGAAATCTAAAATAATAAAACAAACACGAGTATAACAATTAAATTTAGGGAGCCATTAAATGAAAAAGTTTCTTGTAACTGCTGTAGCCGCAGCAATGACATTCACAGTTGGCACCGTCGCAGCGAAAGATCTGCGTATCGGTGTAGAGGGCGCTTACCCTCCATTCAGCAGCATCGACACAAATGGTAACGTTGTTGGTTTCGACATCGACATTGCCAATGCGCTTTGTGAAGAAATGAAAGTAAAGTGTACTCTGGTCGTTCAAGACTGGGATGGTATCATTCCTGCCCTTAACGCAAAAAAATATGATGCAATCATCGCGTCCATGTCCATCACCGAAGAACGTAAAAAGAAAGTGGATTTCTCAGAGAAATACTACAATTCTCCTGCTCGATTCCTTCGCAAAAAAGGTTCTGGTATTGAAATCACTGCTGAAGGCATGAAGGGTAAAACTGTCGGCGTACAACGTGGTACAATTCACGACACCTTCATCACCGCTGAGTTCCCAGACACCGAAATCAAACGTTACGGTACTCAAGACGAAGCATATCTGGATATCGCCGCCGGTCGTGTTGATATGTTGATCGCTGATTCCATTGCAATGGATGATGGCTTTGTGAAAACTGATGCTGGCAAAGATTATGAACTTTTCGGCCCATCTTACAGTGAGCCTAAATATTTCGGCGACGGTGCAGGTATTGCTGTACGTAAATCAGACACTGAACTACGTGATCGTTTCTCTACAGCAATCAAAGCTATTCGTGCAAATGGCGTTTACAAAGCAATTAACGACAAATACTTCGACTTTGATATCTACTAAGAGCAATGATGGAATGACCATCTTGTATTCTGGTTAAGTAGTAAAACAGCATCCCGGAACCCAGAACATAGTACCTGAGTTCTGGGGTGCTTTTTTTAAAAGCCCTTAATAGAATGGGCTTAAAATCGGAAGATTTAAAATGATTAACCTTGATGGCTACGGATATAGCATCCTCGTTAGTGGCGGCATAATCACCGTCTCCATCTCTTTGGCGTCTCTGCTGGTTGCATGTATATTGGGGATGGTTGCAGCACTTGCGCGTCTATCAAACAACAAAATCACCAGCTCAATCGCCTTTGGCTATACCACAATCATCCGCGGCGTACCTGATCTTGTTCTCATGTTACTGATCTTTTTTGGAGGACAGGTTTTTATTAACAACCTGCCAGAAAATCTCCTCAACTTCACAGCATGGTTTGGGGAAGTCATCGGAGCGGGGGATTCCCTGAAAGTGGCTGCTGAACCTTACCTTGATTGGGGCTATATAGATATCAATCCCTTTATCGCAGGTGTTCTAACCATTGGTTTTATCTTTGGCGCCTATATGGGAGAGACATTTCGTGGTGCGATTATGGCCGTAGATAGAGGAATGCTAGAGGCCGGAACAGCCTACGGCATGACTAAATTTCAAATCAACCGACGTATCCTCTTTCCCCAGATGGTACGCCACGCTCTGCCCGGAATTGGAAACAACTGGCTTGTCCTGATGAAAGCCAGCGCGATCACCTCTATCATTGGCTTAGAAGATATGGTTCGAAAAGCTGGACTGGCAGCCGGGGCAACACGCCAGCCCTTCAAATTTTATCTAACTGCTGCGATTGCATTCCTTATTCTAACAACACTATCGATCTGGATACTCAAAATCATAGAAAAACGGTACTCCGCCGGTGTAAGGAGCGCACTCTGATGGATTTTCAAATCATACAAGATGAGCTACCTTTATATTTCGAGGGGTTGCTCCTCACCATCAAGCTTGTACCACTTTCACTTTTGATTGGTTTTGTTTGTGCGATTCCTTTGGCTGTCATGCGGTTGTCTAAAAATCCGCTAATAAACTATCCTGTTTTTGCTTTTACTTACGCATTCCGTGGGACACCACTTATTGTACAGCTGTTTATTCTTTACTACGGCGTAGGACAGTTCGAAGGCTATAGCGAACTTACCAAGGAGTTTGATTTCCTAAAGGGCGCTTATTTCTTTGCTTTACTT
Source organism: Kiloniella sp. (assembly GCF_048259265.1). Lineage (NCBI taxonomy): Bacteria > Pseudomonadati > Pseudomonadota > Alphaproteobacteria > Rhodospirillales > Kiloniellaceae > Kiloniella > Kiloniella sp. The sequence continues at coordinate 22,328 of NZ_JBLXHT010000004.1, forward strand.
GGCTTCACGTTAAACACCGCGGCTTACACAACTGAAATCTTTCGCGGGGCTATGGCACAGACTTCCTTTGGCGAAGTCGAAGCAGCAAAAGCCTGTGGCATGTCTCAATTCTTGATCTTCAGACGAATAATCATCCCCAGTGCTTTAAGGCGTGCCCTGCCAGCATACTCCAACGAAGTGATCTTTATGCTTCACGGCAGTGCATTGGCCAGCACCATTACACTAGTCGACTTAACGGGCGCAGCACGTATTGTACAATCCCGCTATTACGCACCCTACGAAGCCTTCATTACCGTAGCAGTATTTTATTTCGTCCTGACCTTCATGTTTATCTGGCTCTTCCGTCTGGTTGAAACACACTACAATAAACATTTGAAACGGCGGGAAGAAACCATTCAGGTTGTCACCTGATTTCAAGATTTCTTCTTATGATCAAAGGCCGGATGTTTATTTATTCGGCCTTTGTGACAGTAAAAAGACCGATGAATAAACATTTCGAATACCTAAATTCCATATTTCCATTCGATAAATACAGGCATCCGCAGCCTAAAGCATTAATAGAACTAACGCTTATTACTCATGCGTGAGAAACCCATCAATAATTGGTGATTATACGATAAGTAATATCCTCAATTAAGATATTCTTTACGTTGTTCTATGTTAAAATCAGATACTGCTTTTTTGGTATAAAAACTTACCTTCTCGGAGTTAAGGGTAAATTTATTTAGTTCGCAGATGATAAGTTATGGTTAATAACGCGCATAGCGTAAGATGACCATAGAATGATAATAAAAAAGGTGAGAACTACGTGGATAGTGAAGGTATCAAGGCACAATTACCAGGCTCAAACATTGATGAGACCAGCTTCCTAGCGACTGATTATTTAAATCATCTCAACGAAGCCGTAATGATGCTTGAAATGGTGCCAGATATGCCAGATCTATTTGAAGAAGTTCAAGCCTGGCAACCCAAAAGTTATCAACAACACTTCTTAGACAGCAGCTTTCAGGCAAAAGAACTCGCCGTTGCAGCTTACGAAGCGGCCCCGAAAGAGTTCCGAGAACCTTTTGATAAAGCGGTTGAACTTGCCGACAAAGGCATCAAAGATAGTAAAGATGCTATAGAACAGGCATTGGCTGCTGGTGATCATGTATCTATTGCTGCACTTGTACCCGATGCATCCACACATATCCGCCACATGATCGACATCGCCAGTGCCGTCATCCACGGCAATCACAATGTGCTTCCCGCGGACAAGATCATGGAAATAGAAATGGACTGGCAGGCCACGCTATCCGGTAACATGATGGCTGGTGGCATGACGGAAGAAGAAAAAATTGATTTGGAGGCCATGGGACAAGACGATATCGATGCATTGTTCGACTAAATCAATCCGACCCTTTGTTCAAAGCAAACTTTTGAAGCTTCAAATACATCTGCTTTCACTCTTGACGACTTAGGCCTCCCTGAGCAAACTCCCCTCGCGCATAAACGAGGAGATATCATGGAAGACTTATCAACTTTCTGGGAAATAACACTGGACGTCTGGAATCAGGGCGTTTTTGGTCTCAGTATTGGTCACATAGTAACATCCATAGTTATTTTCTTTACCTTTCTCGTTATCCGCGGATTGTTCTCAAGGCTGGTGATCAACCGCCTCAAGGTATTAACGCTCAAAACCAAAAACTCCGTGGATGATCATGCGCTCGAAGCTCTGGAAGGTCCGATAAGGATGATTCCTATTGCCCTTGGCGTGTTCTTCTCGCTCGATCATTTAAACCTTGACGGAGAAGCCGCCGTACTGGGCAATAACCTTGTACGCTCTCTGATTGCCTACACACTTTTTTATGCCGTCTTTAAACTGATAGATCCGCTAGACTTTCTGCTACATCGCTTCACAACGATCCTTACCAGCATCATGGTGGACTGGATCATCAAAGCCCTCAAAATTTGCGTGGTCTTACTCGGTGCAGCCAGTATTCTTGAACTCTGGGGAATCAATGTTGGCGCAATCATCGCAGGTCTTGGCCTATTTGGTGTTGCCGTTGCTCTGGGCGCTCAGGATCTGTTCAAAAATCTGATTGCTGGAATTCTCATCATCGCAGAAAAACGGTTCAGCCGGGGTGACTGGGTCAGGATCGAGGGAATTGTCGAAGGAACAGTCGAAGACATCGGCTTCCGATCCACCCGGATTAGACGCTTTGATAAAGCTCCAGTTTATGTGCCGAATGCCAAGCTGGCAGACAACGCCGTTATCAACTTTTCCAAAATGACTAATCGACGTATTTACTGGAAAATCGGCGTTGAATACGACACAACAAGCGAGCAACTTCGCAAGATTGTGCAAGAGATCAAAGATCACCTTTATGGCACAGAAGCTTTTGAAACTGATGATGCCCGCGCAACAACCCTCGTCAATGTTGATTCTTTCAACAGTTCATCAATCGACATCATGATCTATTGTTTCACCAAGACAACAAATTGGGGGGATTGGATGAATATTAAAGAAGATTTCGCCCTAAAATTAAAAGAGATTGTCGAAGGTAACGACAGTGCATTTGCCTTCCCGACGTCAACCTTACATGTGGCAAGCCTACCGGAATCACCAGCCCAGGTCCAAAGCCTTCCAGGGCTTGAACCTGAGACACCGCTCAATAAGGGTTAAAACGAAAGGGGCTTCTTATGGGCCCCTTTCGTTATCAGTACAGGTCTAATTTTTATTACCTTCATTCCTTTATTACCCTTCATTCCAGGGCATAATCGGTACAGACGTAAGCGAGTTCTTCGGGCTACCCTCGATAACTCGGTCACTATAGACAAGATAAATCAGCACATTACGTTTCTCATCAAAGAAGCGAACCACCTGCATGGTTTTGAATACAAGAGATGTGCGTTTCGTGAAAACTTCTTCGCCATCCTTTAGCTCTTCTCGGAATTTAATAGGCCCAATCTGGCGACAGGCAATTGATGCATCAGTTGTATCTTCGGCCAATCCGACAGCACCCGAGATGCCCCCCGTTTTCGCACGGCTGAGATGACAGGCAACACCTTCGACCTTTGGGTCGTCAAACGCTTCAATCACAATTTTATGATTCGGGCCTAACCACTTAAAAACGGTATCAACCTCTCCAATCTCTTCCGCCTTGACAGCCGAGGAAAAAAGCAACAGGCCAGCGCCAAAACATAAAGACATCGGCTTGATAATATAAGATAAATTCAAATTCATTTTTTACAGCTCACTAAGTTCTAGGTGCGTGTTTTTTATAACAAAAGCAGTCAACAGTATGGTCGTTAACCATGCCGCACGCTTGCATAAAAGCGTAACAAATTGTCGGTCCGACAAAGCGAAAGCCATTTTTTTTCAACAGCTTGGAAAGCTTTTCAGATTCAGCTGTTGAAGCTGGCACTTGTGACAGGCCTTTCCAGGCATTCACATGGGTTTTATTATCAACAACCGACCAGACCAGGTCGCGAAAAGACCCTTCACCCTCTTTCATAATTTCCAACCAGGCTTGTGCATTGCTGATAACCGAATTGATTTTCAAACGATTGCGAACCAAGCCCGTATCCTGCATCAATCGTTCAACATCATCCCCGTTAAAGTGGACAATCTTTTGCGGGTCAAAACCAACAAAGGCTTTTCTATAATTCTCACGCTTTCTCAACACAGTAATCCAAGACAGTCCAGCCTGTGCACCTTCCAGGATAAGCATCTCAAAGAGTTCGCGATCATCTGTGACCGGAACGCCCCACTCTTTATCATGGTACTCAAGATACAAGGCTTCATCACTGACCCAGCCGCAACGATTCTTGCTCTGATTATTACTCAAGACCATCCCTCACCTTAACTTTCAAACACTTACCTTCCTTTGCGCATCAAAATTTGTAAAGCAGTTGCGAAAATGTTTACAACATATTGATAACGGGATACTGAATCCCCATTTGGGGATACAATTAACGACTATATAGGATGCCAAATGAGCGAAATCAATTCACTGATCAAAGGCTATCATGCTTATCACACAGTAGATTATCGCAGAGATGAAGTGCTATTGCAGTCTCTTGCCGAAAAAGGCCAATCACCCAAAGCAATGGTCATTAGTTGTTGTGACTCCCGTGTTGAACCTTCATCAATACTTGGTACCTTACCCGGTGACCTTTTCATGGTTCGTAATGTCGCTAATCTTGTCCCCCCTTGTGCTGCAGATGACCGCCACCACGGGACATCAGCCGCTCTTGAGTATGCGATAACGCAACTGCACATCCCGAATATCATTATTATGGGCCATGCAATGTGCGGCGGCATCAAAGCCCTTGTTGACGGAGTCCTCGACGACTCCAATGACAGCTCATTTATTTCCAACTGGATCGAAATTGCAAAAGACGCAAAAGAAAACGTCAGCTGCTGCGGAAAAGATGGCGAAGAATTACAGCGTGCAGTCGAACAAGCTTCTATTCTTAACTCATTGGAAAATTTGATGACTTTCCCCTTCATTGAGGAACGCGTTGCTGATGGAAGAGTCCAGTTACATGGTTGGTATTTTGACTTTTCGACTGGTGAATTATTTAGCTATGACAAAGAAAAAGGCACCTTTATCAACCTTTAGAGCCTAACTGATTCAAATCGTTAACTTTTAATCAAATGAATCGAGTCACACTACCCCCACAAGGTAAACTTTTGGGGGTAGTGCGCGTCTGCGCATTACAGGGGACATGGCATTGGTTGAGTTAGACGAAAGAACACCCAACAAAAAAGTACAGGGCAAGAACATTGAAAAAGATATAGATAGAAAAACTGACTCTTCTGAAGATCCCTTTATCAAGCATTACTTTAGTCGTATTGATCCCGATATTGCCGCCAGTTTCTCTAATGATCAAAAACACGCCATCAAACAGATGTTTGGTGCACGCGGCTATGCAAAACATCCCGTTGAAGTCAGAAGATCTATCCCCTTTGGCAAGCACAGGTTCTATCTAATCTTTTTGCTTGGCCGTGAAAGAAGAGCATATGAACGCTTGAAGTCAGAAGGGCAAGCTGCAGGCTATATTACCTATGCACTTGCCAGTGCTTTTTGGTTGGCACCGGCCATAATGATTGCCGCACTCGTACATTTTTTCGCATAGCATTACTTCTTTAAAGAGCACTCATTTCAACCAGTGAACACCGATAAAAAAACCGTCTTACGATGACTTGCTTTTATCAATTTTTGCGATTGTACTCGTTGTCGAAAAGCCGTCTTTAAGGTCCGCGAGAATGACCTGACCTCCGTTTTGGATCACGATATCCCCACCAACAACTTGATTCAGGGTGTAATCAGCACCTTTGACCAAGACATCTGGAACAATAGCTTCGATCAACTTCAAAGGCGTGTCGTCGTCAAACAGGACAACCTGATCTACTATTTCCAAAGCTGCCAATACCGTTGCCCGTGCACTCTGATCCTGAATTGGGCGGCTTTCACCTTTGTAGCGTTTTACAGACGCATCCGTGTTTAACCCTACAATTAGGCGGTCGCATGCCGATCTCGATTGCTGTAGCGACGCAATATGGCCGGGATGCAGAAGATCAAAGCTACCGTTGGTAAATCCAATTTTATACCCCGCCTTACGCCATTGATCGACGCGGTGCAGTACCGCATCAAGCTCAGAAACTTTCTCTTGGGACGAATGCCCATTTCTCGCCAACAAAGCCTGTCGGATTTCACTGCCATAAGCAACAGCCGTGCCTGTCTTGCCGACCACGATGCCCGCCGCAACATTCGCGAGGCACGATGCTTCCAAAAGATTTAAGCCGGCGGCAAGAGCAGCCCCAAGCACAGCAACAACGGTGTCGCCAGCCCCTGAAACATCAAAGACTTCCCGTGCCTCTGCCCCAAGGTGTTCAACGACACCATCTGATGTGACCAAGGTCATTCCTTCTTCGCTACGCGTAGCAAGAACGCCCTTAATCCCGCAAGTTTCAATCAAGTGACGACAGGCCGCGACAACGGCTGCATCTCCGTCAACGGACATGCTAGTGGCTTCATGTAGCTCTCTGCGATTTGGCGTCACGATGCTCACGCCTTTATAGATGCTATAATCCCGGCCTTTCGGATCGGCAATTATTTGGCAGCCTGCCTCAAGAGCAGAACTAATAATCGTACTCAAAGTCTTTTGATTCAAAACCCCTTTGTCATAGTCTGACAGAATCAGAACCGGAACTGAAGAAAGGTTCTCTTGAACCCGATCTATTATCCGGGCACAGGTCTCATGCGCGAGAGGGCGATCCATCTCTCGGTCAGCCCGCAAGAGCTGCTGATTACTTGCGACAAAACGTTCTTTAATTGTTGTCTGACGTTGTGGCTCAACAACAAGGTTCAGAGGTTCTGTACCGATTTCCTTTTGCACAAGACCACTAACTTCCTGTCCAACCGCATCATCCCCTATAACCGCAACAAAATTAGTTGAAGCACCAATCGCGGCCAAATTACGAAGGACATTTCCTGATCCGCCCAGCATTGAAACCTGGCGATTGATCTTTAGGACCGGAATTGGCCCTTCGGGGGAGATACGATCAACACTGCCATAGATAAAACGATCAAGCATCAAATCACCCACGGTACGCACACGAGCACCAGCAAGGTCATCAACCCGTGCAACTAAATCCAATAAATCAATAGAAGGAAGAGTTTCCGCAGTCATCCGAATTTGAACCATGTATCCATAAAGTTTCTTGCCTCTCTTTTGCAATCAATTCAAACGACGAGCAAGTTTTTTAAGGGAAAGTCTTATTCCACAACTATATTTTAATTGTAAAAGGCATAAATATAGGTCATTCCGGTAAGGTTAACGAACTTTGAAGACTCTCAAGGTTAATAATGTTACACAAGCTGATGCAATCTGGATGTAATGTAGTCTACCCTTATGGATAACTCGACCTCAACTAAACAACCTGAGGGCCAATTCAGTCAAGAAAAGGTCTTTTTGGATTATGTGAAGCGGATCGGAAAACAAACCGAGAACCGCCGCGCAGTTCATGTACATCTATCGCGTCTGCGACCCTATCATCAGCGAGACCACCATCTACGCATTGCACAAAATGCCTGTGAAGATCTGGTTGCAAAATTTTCTGGAACTGTTTTCAGGCTACATAATAACGATTTGGTTGTTGTTACTTCTGGTGCATCCGTTGCCCAAATAGACGAAACGATCCTAAGGCTCCGCTATCTTTTTAGCGATGACCCTATGCTTGCCGGTGACTATGACCTTCAGACAGATCAATTCTGTAGTTGGTTTGATCTCGACCACGAATATACTGATCTGATCGCGCTTGCTGTTAAGATGAATGAAGATCTTGATACGCAATTACGCCGAGAAAAAGCAGAAGCAATAGCAGCAATACACGGAAAACCACCCGCAAAGCCCAAAATTCCACTAATGCCTTCGCATCTAGCTGCAGTGTCAAAGGCAATCAATCAAGCAGATTTATCAAGCCTAATGAAACGGCAGTCCATTTTTTTAGTTAACAAAGATAAAAAACCTGAAGCCCTATTCAAAGAACTTTTCTTTTCCATTGATCAGCTTCAACAGACGCTACTACCAACCCACGACTTACTATCAAACCGTTGGCTTTTTCAGGACCTAACGCGTTATCTCGATAAGCGAATGTTAGTCATTCTTCGGCAAAATGATGATTCTAGCCTCAGTCGATCCTATAGTTTGAATCTCAATATTTCGACAGCATTATCCGACGAATTCTTGAAGCTGGATCATACCCTAGGCGAATCAGTTCGTCGGTCAATTGTCATAGAATTCCAGCTCCTTGATGTTTTTGCTGATATCGGGAGCTTTACCTTTGCGCGTGATTTTCTAAGAGAGCGCGGCTACAAAATCTGCCTTGACGGTATAACCCATCTTTCTTTGCCAATGATTGATCGTCGAACGATGGGTTTTGACTTGATTAAACTGCAATGGAATCAAGATCTGACAAAATTCCTGACAACACCACGCGGTGATGAAATCAGAGATACAGTCAAAAAAGTTGATCCCAACAGAATGATCCTCTGCCATTGTGGTGCTGAAGATGCGATCGCAACTTCGCATGAGCTTGGCATTAAACTTATGCAGGGTTTCTACATCGATAAATTTGTCAGAAACTGGGCTGCGTCGAAAAAAGAAGAGTCTAAAAGCCTTGCTGACGCCATGGGTCGCCATCGTGCCGAAGCCGATCACGACGACTAAGCGTGCGGAGCATACTTTGCCAGAATACGTTGTAGCGTACGGCGGTGCATCCTCAAACGTCGAGCTGTTTCAGAAACATTACGATCGCATTGTTCATAAACACGTTGAATGTGTTCCCAGCGGACACGATCTGCCGTCATGGGGAGTTCAGGCGGGGGCGGCATATCCCCATCGACACTTGACTGCAGAAGAGTTGCAGCGACCTGGTCAGGGTCTGCAGGCTTTGGTAGATAATCTAATGCACCAACCTTCACAGCAGCCACAGCAGTTGCGATGTTTCCATAGCCCGTGAGAACAACGACACGGGCACCTTTGGATGTTTCGTGAATGGCCTTTACAACATCAAGGCCAGATCCATCCTGAAGCCTTAAATCGACGACAGCATACTCTTGAGTATCAGAATGTGCCAATCGGATACCGTCAGCAACAGAATTGGCAACAACAGGCTCAAATCCACGCCGATCCATCGCTCGCGACAAGCGTTCAGCAAAACGCTCATCATCATCAACAATCAGCAGCTTCTTTTTCTCCGCATCTTGCGACTCTGACATTACTTGTTACCCCTAGATTAATTCTATTCTTTGTTATCTCTAACCATTCTAAGCTTCCAGATACAGGTGGTCAAAGATGTATTAAGCTCGTCTGTCTTGCAAAATATTCATACGACAAGCTGATCACCAAAATCCAGAAGTATGTCACTTACACTGGCTGAGTCGCAACTTCCAGACGGTTTCTTGGCCATACAATCTCAACGACGGCACCACCAGCCTCATGATTAGCATAAGTCACCTTCCCTCCCGTATGGGACAGTAAGGTTGTTGCAATAAACACCCCCAAGCCCATATGATCTCCGTCCTCTTCCTTACGACTTTCTTGGTTTTTTGGGGCCTGAGCTTTTTGAGCTTGTTCTCGATTAGAAAGCAAGGGATCTCCTAAACGCCCCAGAACTTGTGGGTCAAAGCCTGGTCCATCATCATGTATTGTCAGGGAAATTGTTCTTTTATCCCAAACCAGCGTTATATCCACTTTTTCTTTTGCGAACTGGATCGCGTTTTGTGCAAAAAGCCCCAGAGAGTGTAAAATTTCAGGACTGCGTTCTACCATTGGATGCTCTGATGGGTGCTCTGGGTTTGAGTTCTCACCATCACTTTCATGTGAAGATGCCCGTATAACGGTTTCGATATCCAACTTCTCATAAGGAGCAATGGCTGCTTCAACCAAGGTTTGAACTGGTATAAAATTATATGGATCTCCACCATCTTCTTCCGGCCAGGCAGCAAGATTTTGCAGAATTTCCCGACACCTGAGAATCTCACTAATTAGAAGTTCGACGTCCGGCAGATAAATATCATCAGGCGGTAATTCTTCTTTCATTTCTTTTGCAACAACCAGCATCGTTCCCAAGGGACTACCAAGTTCATGGGCTGCTGCCGCCGCCAAGCCCCCCAACGCAGACAACTTTTGTTCCCGCGCTAAAGCCATTTGCGATGCCACAAGAGCCATACCCATCGACCGCGCCTCTTCTGTTAAGGAAGAAACATAAACGGCCAAAAAAATCGCCGTAAAAACCAACGCAGCCCACAAGCCATAGAGATAAAGAGAGTGAAGGAAAAAGCTACCTTCAGGCCAAGGTAGTGGTAAATAAAAGAAAACATCTGCTGTCACCGCAACAATCGCCAAGATACCTAAACAGATTGTACTCCGCCTGGTAAGAATAGAAGCGGACACCGTTACCGGACCCAAAATCAGGATTGAAAAGGGATTTGTCAGCCCCCCTGTCAGAGACAGCAGCACTGATATCTGAATCAGATCAAACGCCAATGCCATAGTTGCTTCTTTGTTACGTAACCAAGATGATGCCGGGCGCGTCGCTACCTGTGCTACATTCAAAACACCAGATGTAAGAACGACCAAGAACGCTGCAATCAAAGGAAGTTCTAACCCAAGACCGAAATGAGCGATCAACAACGCAGCTGTTTGGCCACAGATTGCCATCCACCTGATAAAAACCAGTGTCCTCAAACGGACCCGGCCTTGTTCAGGGTGTAACCCTACTTCGGGCTCCAATCGGAATGCACTACTCACTGCCTTGTTCCATTCGCTTATCTTTGCTTTCCCGATAGAAATTTAGGTTGTAGATTAGGAAACTGTTACAATTCATAAGATTTTATAGCGTGATATTCCAGTAGATATCATTCTATTACAAAACAGAACAAGATCCCTTTCCCAATCATGTTATATTAAACCTATGATCCAGCACGCTATTCATGTCGAGAACCTCAACAAAAGTTATGATGATGTTCTTGCCGTCAAATCAATTTCATTTACAGTGAAACCTGGCGAAACCATCGCGCTTCTGGGTGGGAACGGCGCAGGAAAAACCACAACAATATCTATGCTTCTTGGCATTCTATTGCCATCATCAGGGACGATTCAAGTCCTTGGTGAAGATATGGTCAAAGACCGTTTCAAAGTCATGCACCGCCTGAACTTTTCATCACCCTACGTAGATCTGCCCAGACGGCTGACCGTTCGACAAAACCTTATGTTTTTCAGCAAGCTCTACGGCATTATCAACGCCCGTGAACGTTTGATGCATCTGGCCGAAGAACTTAACCTTCTCGAGTTATTAAACCGTCCAACGGGAAGCTTATCCGCGGGTCAAAAAACCCGAGTTTCAATTGCCAAAGCCCTAATCAACGAACCTGAAATTCTCTTGTTGGATGAACCAACCGCCTCTCTCGATCCAGACACTGCTGACTGGGTCAGAAGCTATATAAAAGAATATCAAAAAAGAACCAGCGCTGCGATCTTGCTAGCCTCTCATAATATGACAGAGGTAGAGCGAATTTGTGATAAAGTTCTGATGATGAAATATGGAAAAATTGTTGATCAGGGTACACCTGCAGATCTGTTGCACCGTTATAGTCGAACAAACTTGGAAGAGGTCTTTCTTGATATCGCCCGTGATCGGAAAAACGCTCCAAAACAAAAACGCACTGGTACACCCGGGGAGAACAACCCCAGAAAGCCGCCTCATGATGATTTAGAGTACGGGGATATTTAAGATGTCAAATTCACCAAGCCAAACACCCCAAACCACATCCCTTATTCCCAAAATAAGGCATAATCCATCCGCCTTGATCCGTATCCAGTCGGTCATGATGCGGCATCTTTATCTGATGCGTGCTTCCTGGCCTCGTATTTTTGAAATGATGTACTGGCCATCAATTCAAATTGTTCTTTGGGGCTTCATTACACAGTTTTTGTTAACAAACAGCAGCTATGTCGCTCAAGCTGCAGGGGTTTTGGTTTCTGCAGTACTTCTGTGGGATATTCTCTTTCGTGCACAGCTTGGGTTCAGCCTTTCTTTTCTCGAAGAGCTTTGGTCCCGTAACATTGGAAATTTGGCTGTAAGTCCTCTACGTCCCCATGAGTTCCTCACTGCCCTGATGGTCATGAGTATGATCAGAACACTCATCGGCATTCTTCCCGCTACATTCCTCGCGATCCTTTTTTACGAGGTTTCACTCTACGATCTGGGACTTCCTTTATTACTTTTTTTCAGCAACCTGATGATGATGGGATGGACCATTGGTCTTTTAGTCTGTGCTCTCATTCTCAGGGTCGGGCTAGGCGCAGAATCCATGGCTTGGCTGACCATCTTTTTGATTGCACCAATTTCAGCAGTCTACTACCCCGTAGACATCTTGCCCGAATGGCTACAGGCACTTGCCTGGGCATTACCAACAGCGCCGGTGTTTGAAGGCATGCGCGCTATTCTTTTTAATCAAGGTTTTCAGCTTAACCTCTTTATCCACTCTCTGCTTTTGAATATCCTCTATTTCTCTATCGCAATCGGGATTTTTTTGTGGGCTTACCACGTTGCACGGAAACGCGGCCTCTTATTACAAATGGGGGAATAGCGTCGCTACACCCCCATTAAAATTATTTGTGATACCAACCAGAAATTGGAATTAAGCCGGACCACTAACTCCGGCTTCAGCAAATGTTGCCATGCCATTATGGCAAGCACAGGCCGCTTTCAGAATTTGCATTGCAAGAACAGCACCGGAACCTTCACCCAGACGCATATTGAAGTCCAACAAAGGTTCTTTACCAATATTTGTCATTAGAGACTGGTGTCCAGGTTCTACGGACTGATGCCCGACAACACAGTGGTCAAGAAGCCTGTCATCAATAGCATGCAGAATAGCCGCCGCGGCCGTACAAGTATAACCGTCCAAAACAACAGGTGTACGGGCAAGGCGTGCCGCAATAATAGCCCCGACAATTGCCGCGAGTTCAAAACCGCCAACACAGCGTAGAATCTGAAAAGGATCATCAGCAAAGATTGGCTTATGCAATTCAATCGCTTGATTGATCAGCTTGGTTTTCAGGGCAAGTGTTTCGTCATCAACACCTGTACCACGACCAACCCAATCAGCAGCATCCCCACCATAAAGCGCCAGACAAATCGCAGCAGCTGACGTGGTATTACCAATGCCCATCTCGCCAACAGCCAAAACATCGACGCCTTCTTCAACCGCCATCATTCCATAAGCGATCGCCCGTACGAAATCTTCTTCTTCCATTGCCGGTTGCTCGCTAAAATCAGCCGTCGGCTCATCAAGGGCGAGTTCATACACACGGAGATCGGAATCGGCCAACCCGCAAAGCTGATTAACTGCCGCACCACCGTGGATGAAGTTCGCAACCATTTGCTTGGTAACTTCGGTCGGATAGGCAGAAACCCCCTTTGCTGCAATGCCGTGATTTCCAGCAAAAACAGCGGTAAAGGGCCGTTCGACCTGTGGCTTCTTTTTTCCCTGCCATGCAGCAAGCCAGATTGCCAGTTCTTCTAAGCGCCCTAAAGCTCCCAAGGGTTTTGTAAGCTGTGCCTGCCTTTCCTCAGCGGCTTTTGCTGCCTCTCGGCTTGGCCCCGGTAATTCCTTGAGCAAAACATGAATTTCATCCAGCGTCGAAATAGATGCCGCGTCTGACATAGTTTATTATCTCCCTTGCCCCTGATTTAACACAGGATTGCGATGCCTTCAGACTATCAAATACCTTTACAGAACCGCTTTGGGGCGGCATTTGTTTCTTTGTGCGTTGATAACCCGATTTAATCGGTTTTAAAGCTCTGGCCAAAGCCATACCATAGCAACAAGCCATTGTCTTTACCTCAGAACCACTCACTTTGTCGCATATACACCGGATAAGGCAACATGACAGCTCAACAGAATGACAAACCACACCAATGGCTGAACATGATAAAACAGTTTGAACAGGATATACGTATTGTACTTGCCTTTATGACACGCATCCCGGTGCCCTATCCAATGAATAACGAAGGCAACCCGACAAGTCGTAGCCTCGCAGAAGCATCCTGGTCTTTTCCTCTTATTGGCATTCTGGTTGGTTTTATCAGTGCATCAGTTCTGGTCCTAAGCTTTTACCTCTCGCTTCCGCTCTATGTCTGCGCCCTTCTCGCAATTGTCTCCAGTATCTTGATCACAGGCGCCCTTCATGAAGACGGTCTGGCTGATGTTGCCGATGGCTTCGGCGGCAGTCACGATCCGGAACGCAAGCTTGAGATCATGAAAGATAGCCGCGTTGGGAGTTATGGTGTCCTGGCCCTTGGTATCTCTGTTCTAATGCGCACCCTGTTGTTAGGTAGTTTACTCTCTTTTGCACAACTAAGCCCAATAGGTGCAGACAACTATCAATGGGCAATCCTGACCCAAATTTTTGCTATTTACATTTCCGCACATATGATTGGGAGAGGCCTTGCCCCCTTGATAATGAGCCACCTTCCCCTAGCGAAAAAAAGCGGAATGGCCGCAACCGCCGCAAAACCTAAATTACGAAGTAGTTATGGCAGTCTGCTTCTGACTTTGTTCTTCCTTTTTATTTTTCTCCCCCCGCTGTCCATCTTGATTGTTCTTGTTTCCAATGTCCTAATGATTCTGTTTTTATCATGGCTAACAATGCGACAAGTTGGCGGGTATACTGGTGATGTCCTTGGCACTGCGGTCCAACTGTGTGAAATCATGACCTATCTTGTCCTATTAAGCTATATCGCCTAGGAGGCACAGGTGACACAAACCAGATGGTGGTGGATCAGGCATGCGCCTGTAACCGAAAACAACGGCACGATATACGGCAATCTGGATCTTAACTGTGACTGCCATGACAAAGAGAGCTTTCAGGCTCTCGCTGGGACCCTGCCCGATGACGCCATCTGGGTGACCACACCGCTAAAACGAACTGACCAAACGGCCAATGCTATTCGCGCAGAAATGCAAGAAACCTGTTTTCCTGACTACGATGTAATCGGCGACTTTCAGGAACAGTCTTTTGGCGACTGGCATGGTATGACACATCAAGAACTCGGCGAAATTCGAGGTGATGCATGGCATCGTTTTTGGCATGCGCCTGCATCCGAAGCCCCTCCGGGTGGTGAAAGTTTCGAAGACCTTATTTCCCGAACAGCAAGATCTATTGATGTCCTTAATCAAAAATACAGCGGCAAAGATATTATTGCAGTAACCCATGGCGGAACAATTCGAGCCGCAGTCGCCCATGCGCTGGGCCTAAAACCCGAAAAAGCCCTTGGTCTGTCCATTGGCAATTTGTCTTTGACGAAGCTTAATTACTACACGACCAAAGACGACACCAAATTGGATCAGTCATCTTGGGGAGTTGATTGTATAAATACAGAACCTCTAAGCTTCAAAAGCAAAAAAGCCCCGGAACCGGAGCTTTTTTCGCAATCACAGAAAATTAAGTTATAATACAAACGTTATCGCAAAGAAGATCGAAGCAGACAACAATGCTGCGGCGGGAACGGTGATCACCCAAGCTGCAATAATGGTCGTGAAGTGGGACCGACGAACCAATTTACGCCGCCCTATTTCTTCACGGTCAGAAATAGTTCCTTCGTGTTTGCTTTCCGGGTGACGTTCATGCTGTCGAACATACTGACGGCGACGTTTGCTTTTCTTGGTGTAGTATTCACGAAAGAAGCCAACACCAAATACTGCACCCACAGCAATATGCGTAGAGCTAACCGGTAATCCCAAAGCCGATGCCATGATCACAGTAATCGCAGCAGAAAGTGCCACACAATAAGCCCGCATCGGGTTCATCTTGGTAATCTGTTCCCCAACCATACGGATAAGTTTAGGGCCATAGAGGAAAAGACCAAGGCTGATACCAATTGCCCCAATAATCATCACCCAGACCGGAATGGTAACTTTCGCAGCGATGTCACCTGATTCCACAGCGTGTAAAACAGCCGCCAAAGGACCAACAGCATTAGCCACATCATTCGCACCATGCGCAAAAGACAACAAAGCAGCAGAGAAAATTAACGGAAGATGAAACAGTTCTCTTAAAGACTGGTTCCTATTTTCCATACCCTCGGACTGTTTCCGAATAACGGGCTTTAAAAGCGCATAAGAAGCAACAAATATTGCAGCACCAATCATGGCAACAGTTACAAGGTCAGGCTTCCAAATTTTCTTCAGGCCCTTCATCATCAAATAACATGAAAAAGCCGTTGCCATGATCGCAAGCAACATAGGCACCCAACGACGCGCGGCCGCGATTTTATCATCGCGGTAAATGATGTTACTTTTGATAAAGGCAAGGAATAGTGCCGCAATAACACCGCCCAGAACGGGGGAGATTACCCAGCTTGCTGCGATTTTACTCATGGTAAACCAGTTTACAGCGCCAAAACCAACAGCAGCAATACCAGCCCCCATCACACCACCAACAACAGAGTGTGTCGTTGAGACCGGCGCACCAATGTAGGTTGCAAGATTTACCCACAGGGCTGATGACAAAAGTGCTGCCATCATCGCCCAGATAAAGGTCTGGCTATCAGGGACAAGGGATGGATCAATAATTCCCTTGGAAATCGTGGAGACAACATCACCACCGGCCAACAGCGCACCCGCACTTTCAAACACAGCTGCAATAATCAGCGCCCCGGTCATGGTCAAAGCCCGCGACCCTACAGCTGGGCCAACATTGTTTGCTACATCATTGGCACCAATGTTCAGCGCCATATAGCCGCCAAGAGTTGCCGCAACGATGATATAAACCGCGTTTGGCTGCGCCCCGATCAAAATACTGGCAAAACCACCGGCAACCGCCAGAAAGAGTATCGCCAAACCCGGTGCAAAAAGGTGTTGCGATATCGAGCGCGTGGCCTCTTCCATCGTAACGATTTTGCTTAAATCTTTATCCAGGGATGGTTTTGCTAACTTCATATCGCCTGATGACGATGAATTCGTATTTCCTGACGGATCAGAAGATGTCATTTTTCAAACTTTCATACACCAAGATCGGGGTCATTTTCGATTTGTGATAGTTTCGTTGCGGTTAAATGACAAATTATCGTTTCGTGACTCTAATATGACAGTTTGATGACACGCCCCATTCCCCAAACAAATCAGATCCTTCAGCAGAATAAATCAGTGAAGTACTCACCTTTGAAGATATATTTTTAACTAATAATTTTAGATTTGATCCGTTTGCATCAACTCTATGAGATGCCAGCCTTTGAATTTTTGAACGATACCATCCTGCTGAATACCTTTTTGTAGACAGTATCTCATCAAATCCGGGAAGATTTAATAAACGTTTTGTTCCCGGCCTCTTATCGAATCATAAAAGATGATGAAAAAATCACTCATAAGTCAGGCAGATTGATTTAGCTTGAGCTATTTGCCCCAAGAATCATATCGCTCGCCTTTTCAGCGATCATGATAGTTGGGGCATTTGTATTACCAGAAGTAATGGTCGGCATGATTGAGGCATCTGCAACCCGTAATCCCGTGATACCATGTACACGAAGTTCTTCATCAACCACCGCCATTGAATCAGACCCCATTTTACAAGTGCCCACGGGGTGAAAAATTGTTGTGCCAATATCCCCGACAGCTTTGAGGATGTCTTCATCACTAACAATATCAGAACCAGGTAGATACTCCCTCGGTGAGTGGCTTAATAATGCCGGGCTTGCGCATATTTTACGTGTCAGTTTAATCGCATTAATGGCCACCTGCCGGTCCCCTTCGGTCGAAAGATAATTCGGCGCAATAGTTGGCATGTTCTTCCCGTTTGGATCACTGAGGTGAACATAGCCTCTTGATTCCGGACGTAGATTACAGATAGAAGCGGTAAAGCCAGAAAACTTATGGAGAGGATCACCCAGCTTATCTGTCGAAAGCGGTTGCACGTGATATTCCAGATCAGGTGTTTCCAATCCCGGATTACTCTTTGCAAAGCACCCTAACTGGCTTGGTGCCATAGACAAGGGTCCTTTTCGAAACAAGGCATAGTCCACCGCCATACCCGCTTTGGCAAAAAGGCTATGCGACATTTCATTAAGCGTTTTTGTACCAGAGACCTGAAATACGGTGCGAATTTGCAAATGATCCTGCAAGTTTTTGCCAACACCAGCAAGCTCGTGCTGCACCTCAACACCATGCTGTGCCAAAAGCTCTCCCGCGCCGATACCAGAGCTTTGTAACAGCACTGGGGACGCCACGGCGCCCGCAGATAAAATAAGCTCTTTTCGGACCTTCACTTCTGAACGCACGTCCTGAAAATCAAGCTCTAGCCCCTTGGCGATCTTATCCTCAAGTAATATTTTTCGTGCCTGTGCTTGTGTGAGAACGGTCAGGTTTTTTCGATCTTTAACCGGATGAAGGAAAGCACGAGCTGCGCTGAAACGTACCCCTTTTTTTTGGGTTACTTCAAAATACCCAACCCCTTCATTATTCCCCTGATTGAAGTCTTTTGTGACTGGGATACCAGCTTCTGCAGCAGCTTCTTGGAAGCGATCAAGGATTGGCCAGGACAGGCGTTGTTCTTCAACCCGAAGTTCGCCCCCACCGCTGTGAAACTCTGAATCTCCTTTGTGGTAACTCTCTCCCCGTTTGAAAAGGGGAAGAACATCGTCCCACGCCCAACCTGTATTTCCCATCTGTCGCCATTGATCATAATCACGGGCCTGACCGCGCATATAGATCATGCCATTTATTGAAGAACAGCCACCCAAGACTTTACCGCGAGGATAACTTAAAGAGCGACCATTCAATCCCTTCTCCTTAACTGTTGAAAAACACCAATCGGTTCGAGGATTGTTGATGGTATAGAGATAGCCAACAGGGATATGGATCCAGTGGTAATTATCTTTGCCACCCGCCTCCAACAAAAGGACAGAATTATTTTGATCTTTTGACAACCGATTTGCCAGTACACAGCCTGCTGTTCCGGCACCGACAATCACATAATCATAAGATCCTAAACTCTGCATACTCAGACTCCCAAAACCAAAGCGCTTAAAATGGGCTTGGCTTTTTATTTTGGATTAAAGGAAATTACTGATTTGCGTGACAACCGATAATGAATCAGCCTGTTTTATAAGTATTGTCGTAAAATCCTTTTCATAGAAGACAATAAATTATGCTAATTGACACAAATTGTCTCTGCCTTTTCTGGTATTTTCCTGCGATACTGCTTTGCAGAATTAACCATATCCGTCCTTAACAACCGCTTTCGAGCGAGGAGAACGACATGATCAAAAGCCTCAGACAGGCTTTCACTTCTGCCATTTCATCCAAATTGATATTCCTGACCGCCCTTTTTGCAGTATCTTTTTCTTATCAAGTGCAAGCCGCAAGCGATGCCGAAGAGCTCGTTGCAGAATCCCGCTACACACTGGAAAAAATGCTCAGCAATCCTGACTATTCCAAATTGCAGGAATTCGCCAAACAATCCAAAGGGATCATCATCATTCCCCAATTGGTCAAAGGCGGCTTTATTATTGGTGGTGAGGGAGGATCAGGTGTCCTTCTGGTCCGTGGAGCCGATGGCACTTGGAGCAACCCGTCCTTTTATACTCTCGCAGCAGGTAGCATTGGTTTACAGATCGGTGGCGAAGTTTCCGAAGTGGTCTTTACGCTTATGAATCAAGGCGCTGTCGATGCCATTTTGGATAGTGAAATCAAATTTGGTGGTGACCTTTCGCTTGCCGTCGGCCCCTTTGGTGCGGGAGTAGAAGCCTCAACAACAGCGAATCTTGACGTTGATGTTTATGCCTTCTCCAGCTCTGTCGGCCTTTTCGGAGGTGGTGCTTTCGAAGGTGCGAAACTTTTTACCCGGGAAAGTTATAACAGTAGTTACTACGGCGCAGGAGCCACCCCGAAAAAAATTACCATAGAACGCGCCTTCTCAAATCCGCATTCAGATAAACTGCGCGCTGCGATGCCCCAATAAAAATCACCTAAAATAAACGATAAAGACTTCCCCCTGTCAGAATGTGTAACCCTGACAGGGGTTTTAATTTACCCTGAGTCTTAATTTAACAGGAAGGGGGATTCAAAAAGCAAAGCGAACCAAGATCGCACCGGCTATAAGGCCAACAGCCATAATGCCCGCGATCAGCACAATCATGTTACCCCTCTCCAGTTCCTGTCGCCAATTCGTCGCACTTGGTAGGGATAAATCCAGTTGTAAAGCACCGCCAAGTGCGGCATCTGCCATATGCTTGCCCCGCCAACATCTGATGAATGATTGCGAAAAAGATGTTTTGGGAATGAACAGGGTAGAAACGATAAACATCAGCGCAGCAAGCGCGTCAGGCACAACAATAAATATCCGCTCAAGGATAAAATACATCTGACTAAAGTGCTTTTCCTGCGGTGCCTGCAAATAGCGCTGTTTATAAAACAGTGCCCCCTGATAAACGGCTTGCTGCACAAAAAGTCCGGGTAGGCCCAATATGGCATACCAGAAAACGGGGGTAAGGAAACCTTCGACAAATCCACGCGCCATACCCCCAACACAAGCCGCTGCCAATTGGCTTTCAGATAATTTTTCAAGGTCTCTCATGCGGAAAAGAGATGAAACTAAAGGATACAATTCACCACGGACCGTAATATAGCTTTTTAAAGCCAAAGCTTTGCGTACTTTCCGCATTCGAACCTGTTGATTGCGATAATCCAAGCATAAAGCAATCATAAAAACTTCGATCAACCACAGAAAAGGTGCGTTTAAGCTAACCAAAGAAATCCCAAAGCCGACGAGGGCAGCAAGAAAAATCAACACAATGGCACTTAACCCACCAGTCACAACAGCTATGCTGGATGAAGACGTCGAATCATTAAGTAAGCGGTCAAAGCGGACAATTATCCCGGCCAATAAACGGCGCGGTTTCGGTAACCATTTTTCAAGGAAAAATACGCCTCCGTACAATGCCTCGATACCCAAAGCAAAAAGCAAAAGAAACAGTGGTTCAGCTGAACCATAAACACCCGGCACGTATTCTTCCTCTTGGTGTGTTACAACGAATTTTGTTTGATACGATTGAGCACTGAAATAAGTTTTCCCGCAAGTTCCTTTCGCTCCACAGGGGCAAGAAACCGTCCAAGAGATACAGATCGACCATGTGAGCTCAAAATCAGGACATTTTCCTCGTCCTGTTCTTCAAATGACACTTGCATCCAATACGGCTGGAAAGAGAAAGATGTCTTTTGCCCCCAAGGATTAACCCTAGTCACAAGCATCTCATTCTCTGTCATCTCAATCAATTCATACTGTCCACCAGATCGGTAGCTAAATCGAAAAGCAAAATAGATTAAGGCAACATCCAGCCCCAAAAAACCAAGAACAGGCCATGCCCCCGCAAGAAAGAAACCTAAACTACTAATGAAAATAATGCTCAGAATAAACACCATCAAAAACCTAAAGCCCTTCTTACTCAGGCTTCGATTAGGGCGTAAAACAGCATTAAAAAGAAGATTTTCTGCGCTGGAAATTGAACCTTCTGAACTCAGCATAAGCCTTTATCCCTGATACAACAAAGCTATAGCCCTTAAAGCTTAATGCTTTTATCAGAAATATCCCACCAAAATTATTTGGCGGGATAAAAGTGTAAAACACTACTGTTTAGACAAAAGCAGCCGACGCAAGCATTTACGGTTGTCCATAGGCCTCACCTGTTCATCCCGCGCCTCGACATAGGACGTTACAGAGTCATAAAGCACCAGATCCAGAACACAGCTTTCTGCATTGTATTGCCAAATCACAGCCGGGTTTTCCTTGCGCACTAACGATGGCTTTCCAAGCAATGCCTCTAACGCTTTTGTATCAATTCCTAATAACTGCTTGGGATCATCGTTGACGTCAGGCTCCAAGGGAGTCGCATCATAGCTCAAAGCTGCCAGTTCTTCGGGTTGATCCGCAGTATCACCACGACTTGGTTCTGCGTTCTTTTCTTCAGTATTACTCGGGTTATCTTGAGCAGACTGTAGTGGTTCCGAGCCAACAATAACCACTTTACGCTTCGCAGCATTACCGCAAGCACTGAGGGTCATTGTCAGAATGACAAGAAGGAGAATTTTTTTATAGCTGCGCATTCTTTTACTATCTACGCAACGTCCCGCCGAATTCGCTCAAACCGATGAAGCATAAAAGCCGTCGCCCAGATTGGCATAACAATATTTAGAATTGGAACCGTCAACAAAAATGCAAGAAAGAAACCTGCGATAATGACGCGGCCACTAAACTGCTTACGCAGCAACTTTGCTTCTCTTAAAACCAAGCGACGCTGCGCTACCATTTCAAAATACTCACGCCCAAGCAGATAACCGTTGATTAAATAGAAGGCAAAAAGGTTTACGAGCGGAATAAAATACAGTGGCAAAGCAATAATATTTACCAGCAACGTCACGCCAACAAACTGTATTGATCCTAAAATCGTTTCACCCACAGGCGGTTGGCGTCCTTCCCCTAGTTCAGGATAAAATTTAGACTCAACAGCCTTTGCAATATCTTCCAGAAAAAAAGGAATGATAATCAACATAACTGAAGGGAAGAGCATGATACTCAAAAAAGCAACACCTATCCAGGAGATCGCTTCGGCAACTGTGACTAACACACTGGTTATCCAACCATCAGATTCAGCCCATCCTGCGATCAATCCATCCAAAAAGCTGACGCCATATCCTGCCAAGCTCCAAAGAAGCGCAAAGATTACCAGCGAAATAGCCGTAGAGATAAAAAACACTTTTCTGAAAGCCGGATCACCTGTTTGACCAAATGCTTTTGAAAGATCGCTGAACATAAGTTTAGATTCCGTCGCTTAACCCAATGGAAGAAAATCATAAGCAAAACCCTGCCATAACAAAACAGAACTCTACTTCTGAAAATAGATCTATTTCTTAAGGGGGAAACGTGCCTTTTTCAAGGCGAGAAAGAATTTTGTCGCGACGTAACACCTACTTTGGCCAACATCATAATTCCATAAATGGGCGCAAATGCCGCAACCTTTCTCTTTATTGTGATCAGATAGGGTTATTGTCTTCCCCTTCTATTCACTTTAAACATAGGGATGATTATTAATCTTCTTCCCGTGAGCAAAATCTAATGCCAAAAAGTTTTATCGCACGTTCAATTTTTATTCTCTGTATTGCCTTGATTGTTGCAGCTGCGGCTTTTATCGGCATGAGAGTTTTCGATCAAAAATCAACCTCTAATCAATCTGGCTCCCTAATTGGTGGGCCTTTCAACTTGGTCGACCACACAGGTAAGGCTGTTACAGAAAAAGATTTCCTGGGTAAATATATGCTTATTTACTTCGGGTATACCTATTGCCCTGATGTTTGTCCTACGTCTTTAACTCTACTATCCGGTGCAATGGATATCGTGGAAGAAAAAGACCCCGAACTCGCCAAGCAGATAACACCCGTTTTCATAACTGTTGATCCGGAACGAGACACAGTGTCTGCAATTCACGATTATGTAGAAAATTTTTACCCCACCATGGTTGGGCTGACAGGAACAACTGAACAGGTAGCCGCAGCGGCGAAAGCCTATCGTGTTTTTTACCAAAAGGCTGAAACGGAAGAATCAAATGAATACTTAATGGATCACTCATCCATTACCTACCTGATCGGTCCAGATGGTCTTTATGCGAAGCACTATGGCCACGGTACTGAATCAGACAAAATGGCGGCTTCTTTGATTGAAATCCTATCCAAGTAACGATAAGAAATTTGCGGCTTCTGATTTAAACTAAACAGAAGCCGCAGACTAAAAATGCCCCCAAGAGAACGACGATATCTAGGTGCTAATAGGCGCATTGAGTGACTGCTAATGCCGAATTCAATCTTCGAGCTTGCGGCTATTAAAGCTGGCAGATAACCTACGCCAATGATCCAGAAAAATAGTTATCTTGATATTCAGGGACAAAAAATTGAGGTCATTATCCAGCCTCATCCGACCTCTAAAAAATTGTCCCTCCGACTGGTTACCGGCAAGACAGCTGTTAAAGTTGTTTGCCCCCCCAATTACCCTGTTGCAGATATTCTGGATTTTGTTGAGCGGCAAAAGGGATGGATTTCAGACCGCTTAGACAGACAAACTGGCCCGATACCCATTAAAGAGGGAATTGATATACCCATCCTCGGGCTTCCCCATAAAATTGTTAGAATTGCACCCGACACACAAACTCAACGTCAAAAGGGCGCAGCTTGGCTGGAAGCAAACCAGCTTTACATCAAATCACATTCAGAACATTTGCCGCGCAGGGTCCGGGATTTTTTGAAAAAACAAATACGTTTTGAAATTGATTTAAGAGCACAGGAAAAAGCAGCACGAATTAACAAAAAAATTGCCACGATTCGTATTAAGGACACGACAAGTCGATGGGGAAGCTGTTCAACAAAAGGCAATCTGAACTTTTCCTGGCGTCTGATATTCTCGCCAGAAGAAGTTCTGGATTACGTTGTCGCCCACGAAGTAGCCCATTTAGAACATATGAACCACAGTTCGGAATTCTGGACGCTTGTCGATCAATTGACCGATACCCGAAGAAGCTCTCAACAGTGGCTTAAAATCAATGGTAATCAGCTTCTTTCTTATAGCTAGGCATATAAACCAAGGTATCTATTTTTCAGAGTAAACCTCGACCTCATAAATACGAAAATTCCCCCCTTGATTACCAAAGATAAGGCCATCAAAATCACCTTTCAAGGTCGTATCGTTAGTCTCAATAATAAGTTTATCATCAAGCAAAACATCCATTTCACCCCGTCCATTACGACGTAGTTCTACATTATGGATATCACCACTTAACGATTGGTCTAAATTAGCCGTTCCCAGGACAACCTGCCCATCCTGAGACGTTCGTGTCAGCTTAATTTCACTTTCCTTCGTATCTGTAATATAGGCTAGGGAATAACCGTTGATTCGAGAAGATCCCTGATAAACACCAAAGTTCGCACGCCCATTATCCAACAAGCCATTCATGTTCACTCTCACAGAGAAACTGTTCGTGATATTTGTCGCGCTATAAATCTCGGCATAGCCTTTATATTGCGTACGTTTTTGAGACTGATCCTTGTTTTGAAGGAATATATCCGAGAAAATACCAACAATTTCCTGAGCACTATTTTTATCGTTTTCTGTTGCTTTGATTTCCGCAACGGGGACAGAGCTGTATAGATACTCTCTGTTGACCACATTAAAATCACCTGATTCAACAAACCAACGTGGATTAAGTAAGAAATCACCATCACGGAATGAATCAAATAAAACCCGGGTAGACCAAGGACGATCATAATCAGCCAGTATCGCCGAAATTCGTTGCTTATACTGATCACCGGAAAGGGTGGATTTCTGTCCCTCGTTATTGAGGTCTCTCAACTGTTTGACTAAAACCTCAGAGCGCGAGTCAATCACCGTCTCTACTTCTGTATCCGCAAAGTTCCGAGTTCTAATATCTCTCAGAATTTCTCGGCTGACCAAACCATCAACGATCAATCCAAAATCAGACTGATAAGACCTGATCGCTCTCAAAGTTCGTTGGCCTGGTAACCCATCGATTGGCCCCGGGTCATACCCGGCATCGCGCAACCTTCGCTGTAACTCTCTCTTTTCGTCACGTGTAAGATCTACTTGCGGGCTTGTGGTCGAGGAATTGGGATCAGACCACGTAATTGACGGTTTACTTTGAACTTCGCCAGTATCAATTTCTTCGGATGGGATCTCCTCCTCAACATTTTTTGCTTCAGCGGAACCTGGCTGCCAATTTGCAGCTTCTTCTTGTGCCTGAGATATTTGTTGCGCAGACATAAAGGGGGACAGCTTGTCCCGTGCTCTACGGGCCTCTCTATCCCCTTGTGACGCGGCAATGTTAAACCACTTATGGGCCTGAACATAATCTTGGGTTGTTCCATAGCCTTTGGAATAAACATATCCCAACATAAATTGAGCATCGCGATTTCCAGACGTTGCAGCTTTGGAAAAATCACGAAATGCAACAGCATAATCCTGGCGATCAAAAGCCACCATGGCATCATCAAATGTGGCCGATACAGCAACCGTGCTCATAGCCAAATTCAATCCCCAAATTCCTGCCAGAATTAACTGCTGAAGCTTTCTCATATCCGCTCTTTCCCGACGACATAGTGATCTGTTGTCCTACTTAGAGTATAAGCATCGGAATTTGACCAAAATATGCTGCAACTTATGATTGCTCATCAAGGAAAGTTAAAAACAAGACCCGTTTAAAAGATTACTTAAATTTCCCAGTACCATTATTGGACGGCAGGTAATCTAAATCATTTTTATCGCGGGGCTTATTATCCTTCCTGTCAGCAGAACCACCACCGGACTTCAATCGTCCAAAAAGACTTTCCAAAAACCCGGATGCTTCCTCTACGGTATCTTCCAGCAGTGTTGGGGATTCTTTTGGCAAGTCTGCGACCGGTTTATTCTGTTCAATTTCACGAACAAGGCTCCCCCATACCTTGGCAGGAAGAGTACCCCCCGTCACAGATTTCATCGGGCTGCCATTGTCATTTCCAAACCACACACCGGCTACTGTATAGGGAGTATAACCCACAAAAAGAGCATCTCTTGAATCCTGGGTTGTTCCTGTTTTCCCTGCCGCCACACGGCCTGTTTGCGCCGCTTTCCCGGTTCCCCAGGCAACCGTTGCACTCATCATGTCATTCATCATGCCAACATCACGTGTTTTCACAACGCGGCCGAGGCCACTTCCTGTTCGCTGATAGAGCTTGTTACCATTACGGTCCTGAATTTCTTTAATACCATACGCAGAAACCGCATTCCCCCCATTAGAGAAAACAGAATAAGCAGCGGTTAACTCTAATAACGTTACTTCAGACGCACCCAACGCAATTGAAGGAGATGTATCCAGATCGGTTTCGATACCAAGCCTATGTGCCACTTCTGCCACTTGCTTACGCCCGACTTTTTCCGACACCTGTACAGCAACTGAATTCATAGATCGGGCAAAAGCATCCCGTAGAGTGACATCGCCATAATACTTGCCTTTATAATTTCCAGGTTTCCATTTACCCACCTTGATAGGCTTATCAACAAACCGACTATCAGGCCGCAAACCGCTTTCGATGCCCGCAAGAAAAACAAATGGCTTAAAAGCAGATCCAGGCTGGCGCAAAGCCTGCGTCACACGATTGAATTGACTGGCCCGATAGTCACGCCCCCCAACCATTGCCGTTACAGCTCCGTAGTTTGACATCACAACAGCGGCCGCCTGCTCAACATTATGCTTTTTACGATTGTCTTTCAGTATCTTGAGAAGATTTTTCTCTGCCAAACGTTGATGTCGGGTATTCAAGGTCGTGTGAACCACGATATCACCCCGATAACCACCGATATATTCATCAACCTGCCGTAAGACCCAATCTGTAAAATATTTACCCTGTCCATTTGTATCCCGCTTTAAGGATGGACGGTTTTTCTTCGCCTTTGCCGCTTCTTCGCTGGTGATAAATCTTGCATCAACCATTGCCTGTAGAACAAGATTGGTTCTGTTTTCTGCCTTAGAAGCACTGCTGGTCGGGTTATAACGTGACGGTGCTTTTAATAACCCTGCGATAAGAGCTGATTCATACAACCCCACCTTTCGGGCAGACAAGCCAAAATAAATACGGGATGCAGCATCAACACCATAGGTTCCAGCGCCAAAATAAACCCTGTTCATATATAGGGTAAGGATTTGTTTTTTGGTAAACTTTTGCTCTAACCAAATCGCAAGAAGAGCTTCCTGAACTTTTCGTTTTAAACTGCGTTCTGAGCTTAAAAAGAGATTCTTCGCCAACTGTTGAGTAATTGTTGACCCACCGTGTGCCATACGACCAGCACGAATATTGACGAGCATTGCCCGGGCAATCCCCAATAAATCAATACCAAAATGATCATAAAAGCGACGATCTTCAATTGCGATAATCGCCTGTGACAAATAAGGCGACATCTCATCAACGTGGAGAACATCACCATAGACATCACCATAACTGGCAAGGCGAATACCATCGTCAGACATCAAAGTAACAGAAGGCCGTCTGGATACCTGATCCAATCCGCCCACGTCGGGCAAATCCCATGCGTAGTAAGCAACAAGACCACCCAGCAGTATGGTTCCCCATATTGCCAGGACTGAACACCATAAAACCATTGTTTTAAGAAGCCCACGTTTAACCGTTCGTTTCTTGCTGGTCCCTTTGGTTCTTTTTTTCGCCTGTCCAGTCTTACGCGGTTTTGTCGATCGTTTACTCGCGCTCGTGACTCTTTTTCTCGAATCAGCCTTCAGCCCCTTCGATCCCTTAGAACCAGATCCCTTTTTTGATGTCTTTTTTGTCGTCGCCATAATTTCACTGATAAACTATTCGTATTTGGCAAGCTAGTGGCAGGCCGGTGTCAAGAAGATGACCTCTTAAAAATAAAAGGCCGGAACTCTGAAAGCACCGGCCTTTTATTGTTACAAACAATGAGCTTTAAACGTCGAGGTTAGCAACTTCCAGCGCATTGCTCTGGATAAAGTCACGACGTGGCTCAACTACATCCCCCATAAGGGTCGAGAAAATATCAGAAGCCTCGTCACTGTGACCAACTTTTACCTGTAGAAGGGTTCGTGCGTTCGCATCCAGCGTGGTTTCCCAAAGCTGATCCGGGTTCATTTCCCCCAGCCCCTTATATCGGGATACGTTGATGCCTTTACGGCCAAGATCAAACACAAGGTTTGCCAAAGCATTCGGCCCTGTAATAACCGTCTCTTTATCTTTCACGCGATAGGTCGAGCTGGCCGCATAGAATTCCTGCATCTCATCGGCAAGGCTGTTTAGACGACGCGCTTCGCCAGTCCGGACAAGCGTCAGATCAATCACACGGCGTTCCGTCAAGCCACGTAAGGTACGAGTCAGTGTCATTTCACCGTCCACAGTGTTTGTTTCAGCGGTCCACCCACGTTGTAATTCAGGCAGGTTTTCATTCATCCGCTTAACAATTTTTTCTGCGACAACAGGTGCACGATTTTCATCCAGCAACAATGGTTCGCTTAATGCGCCCAGAATTGTTGCCTGTTCTACCAGTTCAACGGACCCAACCTTGCGAATAAGAGGAACCATCAAATTACGGGCAGTGACCGCGTTGGAAACAACCTCAATCAAATCTTCTCCGGCAACCTGAACACCTTCTTTGGTTTCAAGAAGAGCATCCTTGACACCACTACTGATCAAATAGGATTCCATCATGCTGTCATCTTTAAGATAGCGAATAGAATCGCCTCTTTTTGCGCGATAAAGCGGCGGCTGAGCAATGTAGAGATAGCCCCGTTCAATAATTTCCGGCATCTGGCGATAGAAAAATGTCAGCAACAGTGTACGGATATGGCTTCCATCCACATCCGCATCGGTCATGATGATGATCTTATGATATCGAAGCTTCTCGATATTAAACTCATCACGCCCGATCCCCGTACCCAATGCTGTAATGAGAGTTCCGATTTCAGTGGAAGAAAGCATTTTGTCAAAACGGGCACGCTCAACGTTTAGAATTTTACCCCGCAACGGCAAAATAGCCTGAGTTGCACGATCGCGTCCCTGTTTAGCAGATCCCCCCGCAGAATCACCCTCGACGATGAAGATTTCTGAAAGGGCAGGATCTCGTTCCTGACAATCGGCCAGCTTTCCTGGTAGCGAAGAAATATCCAAGGCCCCTTTACGTCGGGTCAGCTCACGTGCTTTACGCGCAGCTTCACGTGCCGCAGCGGCTTCAACGACTTTCCCGACAATCCGTTTCGCTTCATTGGGATGCTCTTCAAAGAACTGTCCAAGACGATCGTTAACAATATTCTCAACAACAGGACGAACCTCGGATGAAACCAGTTTGTCTTTTGTCTGGCTAGAGAATTTCGGATCAGGCACTTTAACGGAAAGAACACAGGTCAAACCTTCACGCGCATCATCGCCTGTCAGGCTGACTTTTTCTTTCTTCATCAAGCCAGAGGACGTCGCATAAGAATTAATTTGACGCGTTAAGGCCGCTCTGAAACCCGCCATATGGGTTCCGCCATCACGCTGTGGAATGTTATTGGTAAAACACAGAGTATTTTCGTGATAACTGTCTGTCCATTGCATCGCAACTTCGACAGTAATCCCATCTTTTTCGGACTCCATATGTACAACATCTTCGAAAAGTGATGTTTTGGTCCGGTCAAGATATTGTACGTAGGCCTTCAGACCACCTTCGTACATGAATACAGTTTCTTTTGGTTCGGCATGACGATCATCACGAAGTGTAATGCGCACCCCTGAGTTCAGGAATGCCAACTCACGCAGACGATGTTCCAGTGTGTTAAAATCAAATTCAACCATCGTGAAGGTTTCTTGCGACGGCAAGAAGGTTACATGAGACCCTTTTTTACCATTTGCAGGTCCCTTTTCGATCAAACGACCATCAGCTTCACCGTGAGTAAAAGAGATATAGTGCTCTTTATCATTACGGTAAATATGAAGCTCCAACTTCACAGACAGCGCGTTCACAACAGAGACACCAACACCGTGCAAGCCACCGGAAACCTTATAGGAATTCTGGTCAAACTTACCGCCAGCATGAAGTTGTGTCATAATAACTTCGGCAGCAGAAATTCCCTCTTCGGTGTGAATATCAACCGGAATACCACGGCCATTATCGTGAACCGTCACAGACCCATCGCCGTTCAGAATAACACCAACCGTATCACAATGCCCGGCGAGGGCTTCGTCAATCGCGTTATCAACAACCTCATAAACCATATGGTGAAGACCGGAACCGTCATCGGTATCACCGATATACATACCGGGACGTTTCCGAACAGCTTCGAGGCCACGCAGCACCTTAATAGAATCAGCGCCGTAATCGCCGTTCTGGCTGCTGTTTTCTTGGTCTTGCATATCGCCGTTTTCGGTCATTTTTACCACTTTCTTCCAAGTTTGACGTTCACGAAGTTATTCCCCCGTGTGGGCCAAAAATACAGCCCCGTCCTTAATCGTTAAATACTGCGCTTTTTCGCCCATGTCTGTGAAGACATTCGCATCAGTTCCTGTCATCCAGGCCTGACAACGCAAGTGTAGTATTTCATCAAAGAGGCTCTTGCGCCGTTTTTCATCAAGATGCGCAACAACTTCGTCCAGCAACATTAAGGGTGCTGCCCCCCGTTCCAACATCACCAATCGCGCATGAGCCAGAACAATAGATAACAAAAGTGCCTTTTGCTCACCTGTTGAACACAGAGAAGCCGGCATATCTTTTTCAAGATGGTGAACCACAAGATCACTTCGATGCGGTCCCCATGAGGCCCCGCCTGTAACAGTATCTTTTGATCGACTGTCAGCCAAACAAGATCTCAGGTCTTCTTCTACCAACAAGGCAGGTCTGTCTTCTAACCAACCTTCAACAGATCCTTCCAAAGCCAAGCCAGCAATGGGAAAATCACCAACAGTTTGGGCACAAGCATCTATTAGTTTTTCAGTCATTTCACGACGCGCAACAGCAATTGCCACACCGTGTCTTGCCATTCTATCTTCCAACGTGGACAACCATGCCTTGTCCGTATTTCCTGCTTTGAGTAAACGTGATCGTTCTCTCAACGCATGATCATAGGCGCTGGTATTGCCTGCATGTGCAGGGTCAAAGCCAAGAACCAATCGATCCAAAAACTTGCGACGCCCTGCGGCCCCATCCCTAAGTAAACCATCCATTTGCGGCGTTAGCCAAATCGTCGAAAAAACCTCTGCCAATGCTTGTTGGCTTTTACAGGTCTCTCCGTCGACGCGGACAATACGACGCTCTCGGGATGTTCCGTTCATATTCAAAGGATCACGACCGGTTCCGACATCTCGTGGTCCATCTTCGGTCATGACTTCTGCCGCAACAGCCCAAGCTTCTGGTTTTTCAGGTGTCGACCTTCTTGCAATTTCCGGTAAGGACGCACTCCGTAAACCCCGCCCAGGATTCATAAGCGAGATTGCCTCTAACAAGTTGGTTTTGCCGACACCATTTGCACCCGTTAAAATCACTGGTCGCGCATCAACCGTAACTTCCGCACGTTCGTAATTACGGAACTGGGTAAGAACAACCCGACGCAACCAAAGGTTTTCTGACAAGGTTTCGTCAGTCACAAATGATGTTCCATTCTGGGCGGCAGCCTGCATAAGACTGTTTGATCCAGATCCGATTAAACACGCATCGGCATCAGCACATAAAGCGCAGATGTATCAGCAGAATCCCGGACAATAGTTGGGGAAGCAGCATCAGCCATTAAAAACTCTGCAGAATCACCTTCAATTTGTTGCGCAATATCCAGAAGATATCTGGAGTTAAATCCTATATCGAGAGACGTTCCCTCGTAATTCACTTCTAGAACTTCAACCGCGCTACCATTTTCTGCCGACGTAGCAGAAAGCGTCAGTGAAGACCCGTCTAACGTGATTTTGACCGCACGGCTCTTTTCTGTAGAAATCGTGGAAACACGATCAACTGCGGCAGAGAAAGTCTTACAATCCAGCACCAAGCTCTTGTCGTTACCGCTTGGGATAACACGCTGATAATCAGGGAATGTACCGTCAATCAATTTAGAACTCAGAACCGTTGAATCAAAACGGAACATAATTTTTGTTTCAGAGAGGGAAACTTCAATCGGATCACTGGTTTCATCAATCAGCTTGCGAAGTTCATTGACTGTTTTACGCGGAACAATCACACCGGGTAGATTTTCAGCACCCTGCGGCAATGGCATTTCAAACCGCGCCAGGCGGTGACCATCTGTGGCAACAGCACGTAACACAGGAATGCCTTCGGCTTCTGTTGCATGAACATATATACCGTTCAGATAATATCTAGTTTCTTCAGTTGAAATCGCAAAGCGGGTTCTATCAATCAGGTTCTTCAGTTCACCTGCCTGAATACCAAAAACCTGAGGCAGATCAGCAACGCCAGCTGCAGGAAAATCTTCGCGCGGCAGTGTCTGAAGCGTAAAGGTAGAACGCCCGGCTTTAAGGGTCATCTGTGCGGTTTCAGCGTTGGCCGTCAGTTCGACTTCGGAACCATCGGGAAGCTTTCGCACAATATCATAGAAAGTATGCGCAGGGGCTGTCGTCACACCTGCATCAACAACTGTTGCCTCAACCTGATCAACAATGGTCAGATCCATGTCTGTTGCCGTCAAGGACAACTTCCCGTCTTTCGCTTCCATTAAAACATTGGAGAGAATTGGAATAGTATTCCTGCGTTCGACGACACTTTGAACATGTGCCAGGGATTTCAACAATGCAGAGCGTTCGATTGTCAACTTCATGATGCTATGACTCAGTCCGTATCTTTCATCAGTACCAGTTCAAACCCCTTCTGGGTAACACCGCAGAACAAGGTCACGATTAGCCCGCATCCCATCATTGACAGCCCTAGGACTTTCAGGGTGGGACTCGGGCGGAAAGTATAGCGGGTTAGTTCACAGAAGGAAAACAATTATAACATCTTATCTACTTATGAGGCGAATTTCCAAAATCTTGGAATCACATCAAGGAGATATGAGTAAAATGATGAAGGCTATCCTCGATTGTCAGTGTCATTAAGCCTAAAAAATGGCGTTTGACTGACTTAGCTTTCGAGCATCCGGCTGAGAAGCTCAATATCCTCTGCAAACTCTAGGTCTGTGGACTTTAACTCTTCAACTTTCTTCACAGCATGCATAACAGTTGTATGGTCACGACCGCCAAATTTGCGTCCAATTTCAGGTAGCGAACGCGATGTCAGCTGCTTTGAAAGGTACATTGCAACCTGTCGAGGCCGGGCAACGGCTCTGGCACGACGGGCAGAGTGCATATCCGAGACACGTACATTAAAATGTTCAGCGACTTTCTTTTGAATTTCTTCAATTGTCACCCGGCGATCATTTGCCCTTAGAAGGTCGTGCAACACTTCCTGCGTGGTTTCCAGGGTGACCGAGCGCCCAACAAGTGTTGCATGAGCAACAATGCGGTTCAGCGCTCCTTCCAGCTCCCGGATATTGGATGTTATTTTATGTGCAAGAAATTCGACAACCTTTTGCGGGATCTTCACATCCAACTGTTCGGCTTTTGATTCGAGAATGCCCAATCTAAGCTCGTATGTTGTCGGATGGATGTCAGCAACCAACCCCCACCCAAGGCGAGATTTCATGCGTTCTTCAACACCTTCCAGGTCAGAAGGGCTTTTATCCGCAGAAATAATAACCTGACGATTCTGATCAACCAACGCGTTGAAAGTATGAAAAAATTCTTCCTGTGTGGCTTCCCGCCCACCGATAAACTGAACATCGTCGATCATCAACACATCAACTGAACGGAACTGTTCTTTAAAGGACATCGTATCCTTTGTCCGCAAAGCACGAACAAACTGGTACATGAACTTTTCAGCAGAAAGATAAATAACCTTTTTTTCAGGGTGTGCTTTACGAATTTGATGTGCAATAGCATGCATCAAATGCGTTTTACCAAGACCAACGCCCCCATAAAGGAAAAGAGGGTTAAAAGGCACTGCCTCGGCATCAGCAACACGTTGAGCTGCCGCATACGCAAGTTCGTTTGGCTTCCCAACCACAAAATTTTCAAAGGTAAATCGAGGATCCAAAGACCCCGTAATTTGCTGAACTTCGCTTTCCTGCACAGCCTCTACAGGCACACTAGAAGCAACAGGCAAAACCGGTGCCTCTCTCTCTTGGGCGCGCAACACCTCGGGTTCATCCTTAACATCGACGATAGCAGGTTTTGGTACTGGGCGTGATGGAGACAGAACAACAATCTCAACACCGATGGGAGCCCCGATCTCTTCGAGCCAAAGTGCTTGAATTCGATCTTGGTAGTTGCTCGCAACCCAATCGCGCATAAAACGTGTCGGCACAGCCATACGAATAAAGGATTCATCACCAGACAACAATGACAGCGGCTTCAGCCAACTGCGATAAGCGGCCTCACCAACTTCTGTACGCAGCTTTCCAAGCACACGATCCCATTGCTCCTGAAAAGATAAAACCACCTCACTCTGAGCCATATGCCTCCCCGCCCGTACACACTAACAAATATAAATTACACATTAATCGTCACGATTAAGTCCAAATATGAACAAATCAACAAATGAACCAAAGATTCCCGTGTAAAGACAAAATAAAAACGATCCCAAAATCAATAAAATTTTAGGCTTTACTTACACTCTAATTATCAAGGACGGAATAACCTAAACTCGCAGAAATATTATGCAGAGCAAACCATATTTTAATTATGAATTTCCCTTCCCGAGAGGATATAATGTACTCGGCAATGACATTTCATGCAATACGATCAGATCAAGAACATGACATTTTTTCGACAAAAATTCAGTCCTTGGGTATCACCTAAAAGGCGACCCACTAAATCTGGTATGGCCTAACTTCCAAGTAATAAAATTACAACTGGAACACCTGAGAATCCAAGCGACTCCGCATAAAAAAAGTCGCACCCAAAAAGAGTACGACTTTTCTTTCAACCCATCCTATAAATGGGAAGAATAACTTAACCCAGTGCTTTAATGCGTCCGTTTAAACGGGACAGCTTACGAGACACTGTGTTTTTGCGTAAGATACCGGCACGAACACCGCGATGCATTTCAGGTTGAGCAGCTTTGAAAGCTTCCTGAGCAGCAGTTTTATCGCCGTCGCCAATCGCAGCTTCAACACTCTTAACAAAAGTGCGAATGCGACCGAGACGTGATGCGTTCAGTTCATAACGACGAGCGTTACGACGGATCCGGGTCTTCGCAGAAAGATGATTAGCCATCGATAGGCGCCTATTCTTCAGTAATAATGAATCTCGAAAGTTGCGGCGTTATAACGGTGCCTTGTGTGTTCGTCAAGCATGATGAGTCAGTTTTGTGAACATACAATGACGTAATGTATCGTTTTAAGGCTCTCATTTACCTACTGGCTACCCAATTTCTAAACAGAGAACCATTCGATAAACATTGCTAAACCAGCCCTATTAACGGTGTTTCCACTCGGGTTTACGCTTTTCAACAAAAGCCGTCATGCCTTCGCGCCTGTCGTCCAAAGTAAAGGTTGAAT
This sequence comes from Kiloniella sp., assembly GCF_048259265.1. Taxonomy (NCBI): domain Bacteria; kingdom Pseudomonadati; phylum Pseudomonadota; class Alphaproteobacteria; order Rhodospirillales; family Kiloniellaceae; genus Kiloniella; species Kiloniella sp. The sequence continues at coordinate 58,011 of NZ_JBLXHT010000004.1, forward strand.
GAAAAACCCGTCTCTCGAAACGGAGTCCCTCCGTAAGAGTTGTTTCATAGGCTCTATCAACGGATTCTTTAGCGATCATGGTCACTGGCAAAGAGAAACCTGCAATCTTTTTTGCCGCAGCCAAAGCTTCTTCCATCAAGTCCGCGGCAGGAACAACACGACTTACCAGACCACTACGTTCTGCTTCTTCAGCATCCATCATGCGACCAGTTAGACACATATCCATTGCTTTTGCCTTGCCAATTAAATGCGTAAGGCGTTGTGTGCCCCCCGCGCCAGGAATGGTTCCAATGGTGATTTCAGGCTGACCAAATTTAGCCGTATCTGCCGCGATGATAAAATCACACATCATGGCGACTTCGCACCCACCACCCAATGCATAACCGGCTACAGCGGCTATTACAGGCTTTCTTGTTTTTGCCAGAACCTCCCAATCATCGGTGATAAAGTCTTCCCGATAGGCCGATTGAAAATCCTTTCCGACCATCTCTTTAATATCAGCGCCCGCCGCAAAAGCCTTTTCAGATCCTGTCACAACCATACAGCCAATCGCATCATCGGTTTCAAATTCTGAAACGGCTTTACCCAATTCGTCAATCAAACCGACACACAGGGCATTCAGAGCTTCTGGACGATTGAGTTTGATAAGACCAACACGGTCATGCCTTTCTACAGCGATATATTCATATGTCATTTTAAGCTCGGCTCCTGGTTTCATATTTGCTTGGTTTCAGTTTTGCTGTGCGCAGTATCGTAATTTCTTTAGTAAATATTTCTAATTACAGCTTCGGAACGTATTGCTGGTTCTAGAGATATTTCTGGTTCTGGCTGCACAGTTTTCGATTAGCAGAGTGCCGTATGTTTATTGTGAGGGCGCGAGAATAATTCGCAGAATCGATCTGCTGTTTTCCACACCTTCGAGGATCTCAATTTTCAAAACTTCACCTTCACGAACAAACAATCCTTCACCAACAACGTCCCAACCCAACTGCGGCAATGCCCGGCCATAAAACTCTCTCACATCAACCTGCGACAAATGCCCCGAAGCAAAGGCCTCAACAATACGGCCCTCTGGCTTGTCAAAGACAACCCCAAGCTCTTCCATCTCTTCCATACCCGGAACGATTGGTACACCACCACTACCCGTGAAGAAGCCCCCTTCTGATGCAAGAACAGGACTTGCCACCATTAGCGCACCACCTAGAACCAATCCGAAAAGCGCTTTCGAGGTAATTGGAACAATTCGTAGCATTAGATTAATCATCTTCATCACAACCTTAGCCCTGACAAACGGGACAATAAAAAGTAGAGCGTCCGTTCTGCTGAATACGCTCTATGAGAAACTGGGCATCATCTTTATCATTACACTTTCGACAGGCTTCTCCCTCGCGCCCGTAAACTGACCAAGAATGCTGAAAATACCCCAGCTCGCCTGAAGCCTGAACATAGTCACGCAAACTGGACCCTCCGGCCTCGATCGCTTTATTCAAGACATCACGGATGGTTACCACCAAAAGGTCGGCCTCTTCGGCTGTCAGGCTCTGCGCTTGTCTTTCCGGTGATATTCCTGATAGGTGCAAAGCTTCACAGGCATAGATATTCCCAATCCCGGCGACAACACGTTGATCCAGTATCGTAGCCTTGATATTGGTTTTCTTATTCTTGATTCGCGCATAAAAATCTGGCCCGTTAAACGTATTCCCTAAGGGTTCCGGCCCCAGATCCTTAAAAGCCTTATGGGTTTCAAGATCATTAACATGAACAAGGTCCATCATACCAAAACGACGCGGGTCGCAATATCTAATTTCATCCCCCCCATCAGTTACAAAAATAATATGATCATGGGCCCCAAGGGGTGGACGCTTATCCCCTTGCAAAATTGTCACCCGACCAGACATCCCGAGGTGAAAAAACAAAACCATTTCATCATCAAGATGCGCAAGCACATACTTTGCCCGACGCTTTAACTGCTCAACTTTACGACCAGTTAGCCGCGCTGCCATATTTTCAGGCAAAGGAAAGCGAAGATCATTTCGCCTTTGTGTGACTTTTTTGAGTATACTCCCTTCAAGACTGGGGCGTAAGCCACGCATAACAGTCTCGACCTCGGGCAGTTCTGGCATAACCTTGTTTTCCTTTGCGTTCGACAAGCAGCAGTACTATATCATTCAAGCAGAAACACTAAAGTGCTTTACACAAGCCACAGCAATATAACTGCTCCAGAGCTTCGCAGTTGGAACTTTCTAATGGCAAATAAAACAAACAAACAATCTTCAACAGACACAACTCACTTCGGGTTTGAAGAGGTTTCCGTAACCGACAAAAAAAATCGTGTCCGTGGCGTTTTTGAAAGCGTTGCAAGCAAATACGATATCATGAATGACCTCATGAGTGGGGGGGTTCATCGGTTATGGAAAGCATCTCTGATCGACTGGATTAACCCACAGCCAGGCGAAGCCCATTTGGACGTTGCTGGCGGGACAGGCGACATTGCCATGCAGATTATTGACCGTGTCGGACGCGATAAGGCCGGCCCTGTGACGGTTTGCGACCTGACACCGGATATGATGCTTGTCGGCAGAGACAGAGCCATTGATCAGGGCATTTTGAAGGGACTTAGCTGGACCTGCGGTAATGCCGAGAGCCTTCCCTTTCCAAGCCGGAGCATGGATTCCTACACCATTGCCTTTGGTCTTCGGAACGTGACCCATATTGACTGGGCCTTGGCAGAGGCCAGACGCGTTTTAAAACCAGGTGGGCGTTTCTTCTGTCTTGAGTTCAGCCAAGTTGTCATGCCAATTCTGGATCAGATTTACGACCAGTATTCCTTTAAAATCCTGCCAAATATGGGACAGTTGGTCGCGAATGACCGCGAATCGTACCAATATCTCGCCGAATCAATTCGCCGCTTCCCGCCGCAGGACGATTTGATTTCCATGATGCAGACGGCCGGTTTCGAAAAATGCATCTATAGAAACCACACAGGTGGTGTTGCCGCTATACATTGCGGATGGCGTATCTAGATATTTCAATGAAGTACATTTAATGTTCAAAAATATAGCGACACTTATTCGTCTTTTCCAAATTGCCCGTGTTTTTGCCCGTCACGATGCCTTAGCTGTGCTCGAAGAAAGACGCCTTGTCCCCGGCAAGCTTGCCTCTATTGCGGTGTGGATTGCCCGCAAAGCATCAAAAAAGAATACCGAACTTCGGCCCGGACAAAAGTTAGCCGCTGCGTTAACTGAACTTGGCCCTAGTCATATAAAGCTCGGGCAATTCCTTTCTACCCGCGCAGATATTCTTGGCGATCAATTTACCGAAGATCTTGCTCATTTACAGGATCAGCTTCCGGCTTTTGATGGCAAGAAAGCGATTGCGATTATCGAACGAGAACTTCAAGGCAAGATCGATGACTTCTTCCTAAGCTTTGACGAAACACCCGTTTCTGCTGCCTCTATTGCCCAAGTGCACTTTGCTGAAACTCTGGATGGCGATCTGGTTGCTGTTAAAGTTTTAAGGCCTGGTGTCGAAGAAGATTTCAAAAAAGACCTAACCCTTTTTTATAGCCTTGCTGGATTACTAGAAAAAGCACGTCCCGGACTGAAGCGTTTCAAATTAACTGAAGTCGTTGAGACATTTCACGAGACAGTACGCCTTGAAATGGATCTCCGGATGGAGGCTGCCGCAGCGTGCGAGCTTAGTGACAACTTTGCCGGCGACTACACCTATGACACGCCAGAGATTGATTGGGATAGAACAGCTCGTCGCGTTCTGACCATGAGCAGAATCGAAGGAATCCCGCTAGATGATCGTCAGGCGCTGCTTGATGCCGGACATGATCTGGAAGAAGTTCTAACAACCGCCGCTGCAATATTCTTTAACCAGGTCTTTCGCGATGGTTTTTTCCATGGCGATCAACACCCTGGGAATATGTTTGTCGGCGACGATGGCAGAATCGTCGCTGTCGACTTTGGCATCATGGGTCGAATAGATAAATCAACACGCCACTTTCTTGCCGACATGCTCATCGCCCTTTTGAAACAAGACTATCTCCAACTGGCAAAAGCCCATGTTGCCGCCGGGATGATTCCACCAAATCAAAAGATTGAAACCTTCGCACAGGCACTCCGTTCAGTTTGCCAGCCAATCATGGGGAAAGACCTCAGCGATTTTTCTTTTGCAAAATTGCTCGGCCAGATGCTTCATTTAGCTGAATCATTCGACATGACAATCCAGCCTCACCTGCTCCTACTTCAAAAAAATATGGTCATGGCTGAAGGCGTCAGTAGAGGACTTCAAGAGAACCTCAACCTATGGGCGATATCCCAACCGCTCGTCGAAGAATGGATAATTGAGAACAGAGGACCAGAAGCAATCATCAAAGACGGCGTTACCAGTTTGACCGACAGCCTTAAAACACTCCCTAAATTAATCCATAACCTAGAGGCAGCATCAGGGGTGTTTTCCCAGCAGGGCCTTAGGCTACACGACAAAACTATTCAAGACTTTCACAATGAAAGTAGTGGCACAGCCAAGTGGGCATTTATCATCGCAACTGCAAGTTTCACATTCTCCATTGGATTTGCTGTAAATTTTATATTCTTCAATAGTTAACAATTATTAACATCTACTGTTGACAACTGAGTGATTTAGCCAAAAAATTAATATGTTAATTTACGCAATTTTACAGTGAAATAGTACATTTAATAATGATAGCTGGCAAAAGCATTCTACTGGTGGTTACTGGTGGTATTGCAGCATACAAATCTCTGGAGTTAATTCGACGCCTTAAAGAGCGCGATGTCTCTGTGCGTGCAATCCTTACCAAATCCGGATCTGAGTTTGTAACGCCACTCTCCGTTTCGGCCCTTACCGGTGAAAAGACGTTTGTTGATCTCTTTTCACTTACTGATGAAACCGAAATCGGACACATACAGCTTTCACGCCAATCAGATCTGGTCGTTGTCGTCCCTGCGAGTGCCGACTTCATGGCCAAGATGGCTCAAGGACGTGCAGACGATCTGGCATCCACGGTTCTACTAGCTACAGACAAAGATACTCTTGTTGCGCCAGCAATGAATGTACGCATGTGGGAACATCCTGCCACACAGGCAAATTTACAAATCCTGATCGATCGCGGCGTTAAAGTCATAGGCCCCGATGAAGGCTCAATGGCCTGTGGAGAATTTGGTCCCGGCCGCATGTCTGAACCAGCCGAAATTCTTAAAGCAATTGAAGACTATTTTGCTGCACCGTCACAAAAGCCCCTTACCGGAATAAAGACCCTTGTCACTGCAGGTCCTACTCATGAGGCCCTTGATCCTGTGAGGTATATTGCAAATCATTCATCTGGAAAACAGGGTTATGCCATTGCCAGGGCCATGCAACAACTCGGCGCTGACGTTACATTGGTGTCTGGCCCGACCCAACTGCCCCCTCCAAAAGAGGTAAATTTCATTTCCATCACAAGTGCAGAAGAAATGCTTGCTGCATGCCAAAACGCCCTCCCCGCAGATATTGCCATTTGTGCTGCGGCTGTTGCTGACTGGCGCGTAGCAGAACAGAGTAAACAGAAAATCAAAAAGAAAAGCGGTGAAGCAGCACCAACGCTTAGCTTTGTTCAAAATCCCGATATTTTGGCAACTCTGTCAAAGTCAGGACTAAATCGTCCCAGGCTTGTCATCGGCTTTGCTGCAGAAACGGAGCAGGTAACCGAAAACGCAATCTCAAAACGAGAAAGAAAGGGATGCGACTGGATTCTGGCAAATGATGTATCCCCAGAAACAGGAACTTTTGGTGGAGACGACAATACGCTGTTTTTAATTGATAAAAGCGGTGTCGAAAAATGGCATAAAATGACAAAAGACGCAGCAGCAGAAAAGCTGTCCAAGCGTATAGCAGACTACTTAACCCTCAACGCTTGATAACAAGCAAACATGTCAGGAAGAACTTGTATGAACGTAGAGATTTCGATCATTCGTCTCTCTCATGGAGAAGGTTTACCCCTTCCCTCTTATGCCACCCCACAATCAGCTGGGATGGATCTTCTTGCTGCCGTTAATAAAACAATCGAATTGGCACCGGGCGATCGCACACTGGTTCCAACCGGCCTCAAAATCGCACTGCCTGATGGCTATGAGGCTCAAATAAGACCGAAATCAGGCTTAGCACTAAAACACGGAATAACTCTGGTAAATACGCCGGGGACAATAGATGCCGACTATCGTGGAGAAATCGGCGTTATTATGATCAACCTTGGCAAAGAAACCTTTACTATCGAAAGAGGCATAAAAATAGCCCAGATGGTAGTGGCTCCCTGTATTCAGGCTAGTTGGTCCGCGGTAACTTCACTTGAGAAAACATCACGTGGAGAAGGCGGTTTTGGATCAACAGGCGTCTTTGCTCAGGAATAAAAGGGACTGGGACACAAAAAAATGCTTCGGCTATCAAAAAAGCTACTCTTTGCAATAGAAGCGGTGGTAGATATCGCTTATCACGCAGGTTCTGCACCTGTACGATCAACTGAAATATCACGTCGGGAAGGCATTCCAAGACGCTATCTTGAACAGGTGCTTCAACAACTAGTGCACAATGGTGTTCTTGCCGGACAACGGGGACCTCGCGGGGGTTACCGCCTCGCAAAGGAAAGAAGACGGATAACTGTCGGCGAAATTATCCGCGTTGTCAGAGATTTGGAGGGTGCATCAGATCCTGCCAGCGACAACGAGGGGTCTGACATCGGTATCAATGTCGTTCGTCCTATCTGGGTTGACATGCAAAAGGAAATAATGGAGCGTTTCGACAAAATAACCATTGAGCAACTTTGCGACGAAGCACGAAAACAAAACATTCCCAGTGAGGCCACAGCCGCAATGCCTGATTTCAGTATTTAATCAGGCGGTCTCTTGGGGTCGTATAGCGAGAAACCATGAAGACCAAAAACAACACCTTATCTTCCTCTTTCCGAGGCAAAATATACGATTCGATCCTTGATACGATCGGCGCGACACCACTGGTGCGTTTGCAAAAACTTGCCGACGCTCACGGTTCAGGAGCTGAAATACTCGGAAAGTGTGAATTCTTTAATCCGCTAGCATCGATTAAAGATCGTATTGGCTTTGCCATGATTGAAGCACTGGAAGAATCCGGAGAGCTCGACAAAGATACCGTTATTATCGAACCAACCAGCGGTAATACAGGTATCGCCCTTGCCTTTGTTTGTGCGGCAAAAGGTTACAGGCTGATCCTGACAATGCCAAAAACCATGTCTGCAGAACGTCGCAAAATGCTGCGTTATCTCGGCGCAGAATTGGTTCTTACAGATGGCGCGCTAGGTATTAGTGGCGCAGTTGCACGTGCCGAAGCCTTGGTCAAAGAATTGCCCAAAGCAGTTATGCCTCAACAGTTCATGAACAAAGCCAACCCAGCAATCCACAGAATCACAACCGCCGAAGAAATCTGGCACGACACAGCCGGTCAGGTCGACATGGTTGTTTGCGGCGTTGGGACTGGCGGCACTCTGACCGGTGTTGGCGCTGTTCTTAAAGAGCTGAACCCGGAAGTGAAAATGGTTGCTGTTGAGCCCGAAGACAGCCCTGTTCTTTCTGGCGGACAACCCGGTCCTCATAAAATTCAGGGGATTGGTGCAGGATTTATTCCTAGCATTCTCGACACTGGATTGATTGATGAAATCATTCGAATCGGAAATGATACAGCCTTCAGAACTGCTCGCGAAGCAGCAGCTCTTGAAGGACTGCCAATCGGAATTTCTTCTGGCGCTGCTCTTGCAGCAACACTGGAAATTGGTGGTCGGCCAGAAATGATGGGCAAGAAAATTGTCACCATTTTACCTTCTTTTGCTGAACGCTATTTGAGTACTGATCTTTTTGAAAATAACTAACTGTCTGAAATCTTAACCAGTTGAAAAAATGCACTCAGATAAAAGTGCACATATACCAAACGGAAATTTGAAACGTGAACGAGCAATTGGAAGACGAGCTAACAGACGATCAAATTGACCGTTATGCTCGACATCTTGTCCTTCCAGAAGTAGGCGAAGAAGGACAACTAAAGCTTCTGCGTTCAAAAGTTCTCGTTATCGGTGCTGGGGGATTGGGCTCCCCCCTTTTGCTTTATCTTGCTGCTGCTGGCATTGGGACCATCGGCGTTGTCGATGATGACGTTGTTGATCTGTCAAACCTGCAGCGCCAAATTTTACACGATACAAATCAAGTCAATCACCCCAAGGTGCAATCCGCTAAGTCGCGTCTGGCCGCGATCAATCCGGACATAGATATCCAGCCACACCACTTCCGTCTGGATTCAGGCAACATTGATGATTTGATTGGTCAGTATGATTTGGTAGCCGATGGGTGTGATAACTTCAATACTCGTTATCTAGTCAATGACGCCTGCTATCGGCAAAAGGTTCCTCTGGTCTCCGCTGCAATCATGCGCTTTGACGGACAACTGACAACCTTTCGGGCTTTTGAAGAGGGAGATAAACCCTGCTACCGATGCCTTTTTGGCGATGAACAGGTCGCGGAAAAAGGCAGTTGCGCTGATGTTGGCGTACTCGGCGCACTGGCAGGCACAATGGGCAGCCTACAATCTGTTGAGGCTATCAAGGAATTACTTGGAATTGGCGATAGTATGAGTAACAGCCTGTTACTGTACGATTCTCTGGGAACATCATTCCACAAAATGAAAACCAAGCGCGATCCTGCCTGTAGTTTGTGCGGAACTGCTAAGTAGAACCAGATAACTTCATCACTCCCTATATTCCTCCTTAATTCCAATAAGATAATTCATGGAATCTTCAATATTATTTAAGAAATACAAACTACCGTTGCTGAAACTTAAAGACTCCATAATGTAGCTGTTTTCACAAAACAGCATTAACATAAAAAACAGTACCGTACTTTAAATGATAAAAACCTTCCGAATTCTTGCCATCCTTACCTTTTTCATGACCAGCCCGGCATACGCGTTCCAAATTTTTGTATCTGTGCCAGGAAAGACCATCACTCTTGATGTCGAGGCTTCTGATAAAATTGAAGAAATCAGGATTAAAATTCAAAACAAGGAAGGAATAAGCCCCCCCCAACAAAAACTGACTTTCTCTGGCCAAGTCCTCTTAGATGGCAAAACACTCTCGCATTATAATATACAAAAAGAATCTACGTTACAGCTCGTCATTATTAGCAACGAAATAGACGTATCCAATAATGCTCAAGCAGCTGTACAGGCATCCATATCAAACTCACAATCTATCGTACTCACCAACAATATAGGTGCCAGAATTACAACGATTGGCAGCCCTTCAGGTATTAGCCGTTCGACCTCCACAGGCGCGGGGCGTGATGCTCCTGGTGGCACTGGCCGTACACCCCCCCAATCTGAGTTAAACCAAATCACGCTGTTTACTGAGAACTTTGAGACGGGAGCCAATAGTTCATCCACAAAAGGAAACTCCGCACGAGAACTTGCGATGTTGGCGTCCTTTGATTCAAGTGTGACATCCATATTCGCTGCTCCTCAAACTGATTCTCAAAATGAAATTAAATCCAGAACAGATCTATCAACAGACCTACCTTGGACAGTTTGGGGGCACGGTTCTTATAACAGCATTGAAAACAAGCGTGATGAAACGAATGATGACAGCCGGTTTACGGGTGATGTCTGGGGGTACAATATTGGATTTGATTACAGCCTGAATAATACAACCTACGTCGGTTTATCATTGGGTTATTCAGATAGCGGCCTTTCAACATTGTACAACTCTGGAACTTACGATGAAACCAATTGGTCCCTAACCCCGTATGCTGTGTATCAAGCAACTGATAACATCAAGCTTTCTTTTCTTGGTGGATATAGTATCGGAGATATAGAACAAAGTCGTAATAACGGATCTGTGACATCAAACACAAACAGTTCCATGCTCTACGCTGGTATAAATGCCAGCTACAAAATTCAACCTGTACAGAATATCCCTTTTGCGATCTCAACAAAATTAGGATTAACAGCACTTAATAAAGTCGTCGATGCCTATACGGAAAGCGACGGCACTAATGTCGATAAAACAGTATCTAATACTTGGCAAATACAACCAGGGTTAGAGGCAAGTTATAGCTTTATCAGTGATCAAGCAGAAATTCAGCCCTTTGTTAAAGTGGATTTCATTCATGATTTCAGAGATTCTATAAACAATGATGATAATGCCTATGACTTTGGAGGTGGTATACGTATTAACACCCCATCAATGGGATTGAACGGTATAATCGAAGGGCAATCACAAATAGGTCGTGATGATTACAGCGAATATTCAGTGAGCGGACTATTGGCTTATGGTTTCTCGCTCGGTGATGGTCATTCAAAGACATCAAGCTTTTTGGAACCATTTGTTAAATCGAGTTTTATAAACGACGCGCAAATTTACGGGACAGGAATAACCTACCAACATGAAACAGGGTTGATAGAAGCCGACTTTGACGTATCCCATACAATGGAAACAAACAGCCAAGAAGGCTATACTTCGGTACTTCTTGGCGCAAAAATCAATTTTTAATTCCATATCATCCGTAAAAAATTGCTAAAGCAGCTTTTCTATGGGATAGCCAGAAAAATGTTTGGATGTGTTTAGCACGACATGACTACTGATGTTCATCACGCCTGGTGTGTCCGTCGCGTCCAGTAGATGATCGTTTATTTCGTTGTATCGTCCCATATCAGGGGCAACGATGCGTAAACAGAAATCAAAAGACCCACTGACCATATAACATTCGACAACTTCCGGGATCTTTTGCACATAATCCTGAAAGGCCTTGAATTGATCCCGGCTATGGTCTTTGAGGGTCACCGTCGCGATGACCATGACAGAACGACATACCCGTTCCAGATCAAGCATTCCAAAATAGGGACCGATAAAACCGCGTTCTTCCAGTTTACGTACCCTGTTCAAACAAGAACTTGGCGATAAGTTCACTCTGTCAGACAAATCCTGATTGGTTATGCGGGCTTCTTGCTGAAGAATCGAAAGAATCTTTTGGTCTATTCGATCCAGTTGCTGACTAAATGACATTTACAGGCCTTATTTTTACCAGACTATACATTACAGAACGCAGTTTCATTCTAGATACACAGAAAACTATTCTCTAGAAATCCTTATTTTCTCTATACATCAAGCTTGAAAATTAATCAAAATACTAACGATATCTGTAAATACCTATTGCAAAGAACAAAACAAAATATAATTCGGTATAGCTTATTTAAACCGCAGTATCTGCAGTTAAATAGAGCGACTTCGATAAGACCTTCGGCAGATTCTGCGATAAGCTTATTTAACTGAGTGAAACAACGGCGTTAGAAATTCGCCAACAACAAACTCGCCGAGCAATGCGTAATACACAGGTAATATACTGGGACGCCTGATCAAAAATCAGGCACAGATCCACCAAAGGAGCATATAATGTCTAACGTTCTTCCTGGCCGCGAAGCCATGATGACCACCTACAACCCGCCAAACATCGCCTTTGAAAGAGGTGAAGGAACCTGGCTTTACGCAGAAGATGGTACAAAATATCTCGATTTTTATAGTGGGATTGCCGTTTGCGCTTTTGGTCACGCGCACCCGCATCTGGTTGCTGCGCTGAAAGATCAGGCGGATAAATTCTGGCATTGTTCCAATATGTTCCGGGTCACACAATCAGAAACACTGGCAAAACGCCTAACAGACAATTCTTTTGCGTCAAAAGTTTTCTTTAGTAACTCAGGTGCAGAAGCCAACGAATGTGGTCTGAAAATCCTCCGTAAATATCAAGAAGCCAAAGGTCGTCCGGAACGCAAACGTATTATCGGTATGTCCAGCGCCTTCCATGGTCGGACACTCGGAACAATTGCTGCCGCGGGGAATCCTGCGCATACGGCTGGCTTCCTGATGGAAGATGAAGGTTACGATCAGGTTCCTTTTGGCGATCTTAAAGCACTGGAAGCTGCAATCACAAATGAAACAGCTGGTGTCATTCTTGAACCTGTTCAGGGTGAAGGTGGTATTCGCCCGGGTACAGCCGAGTATCTGCAAGGCGTTCGCGCCCTTTGCAACAAGCACGATATCCTGATGATGGTTGACGAAGTCCAGTGTGGCATGGGTCGTACGGGTAAACTCTTTGCCTATGAATGGTCTGGTATTGAGCCTGACGTTATGTCCCTTGCAAAAGGTATTGGTGGTGGGTTCCCTCTAGGGGCTTGTCTCGCAAATGACAAAGCAGCAGAAGCAATGATTTTCGGCACACACGGCAGCACCTATGGCGGCAACCCTCTTGCTGGTGCCGTTGGCAATGCTGTTATGGATCTCTTGATGGAAGATGGTTTCCTTGCCTCTGTCACCGAGAAATCGAACAAAGTTCGTGCTCAACTTGAAGAGCTTATTGCGAAACATCCAAAAGCGCTGGTTTCCGTTCACGGCCGTGGCCTGATGATTGGCCTTAAATGTGCAATCCCAAATGGCGATGTACTGCTTGAACTTAGAAACGAAGGCATGCTCTGCGCAAAATCCGGGGACAATCAGATCCGCTTCCTGCCACCGCTCAACGTTTCTGATGACGAGCTGGATACTGCGATCGAAATCCTTGATCGTGTTTGCACGAAACTAACAGCCTAAGGAAAACGGTCGATGACTTATACTCCTTTGCTCGAATGGATCGATGCGCAACAGGACAATATGCTTTCGGAAGTTTTGGCGCTGAGTGAAATCAATTCCGGAAGCGCTAATATTCCGGGAATTGAAAAGGTCATCGACCGACTTTCTGACTTTGCATCCTCACTAGATGCAGAAGAAGAACGTCTTGAGTTGCCACCCAGGACAGATGTTCTTGATAGTGGCGAGATTGTCAAAAGCGAAAGCGGTCCTCTGCTGCGCCTAACAAAATGGCCAAACGCCAATCGCCGCATTCTTTTGGTTGGGCACAGTGATACCGTCTATCCCAAAAACCATAGTTTCCAGCACTGTACCAAGCTTGATGAAAATACCATCAATGGTCCCGGCGTTGCTGACATGAAGGGTGGTATTGTTGTTATGCTAACTGCATTACAGGCTCTTGAGCGCAGCCCCTATGCCGGTAATATCGGTTGGCAGGTTATTATCAACCCGGATGAAGAGATTGGCTCTTTTGCATCGGCACAACATCTGGACCAAGCCGCCAGAGCAGCCGATGTCGGTATGATTTTTGAGCCCGCATTGGCCGATGGTACATTGGCTGGGGCACGTAAAGGCAGCGGGAACTTTGCTCTAACGGCTCGTGGACGTGCCGCGCATGCTGGACGCGAACATCACCTCGGCAGAAATGCCATCGCAGCCCTCGCCCGGGCGATCTCACTTCTGGATGGCCTGAACGGTCAGATGGAAGGCGTCACGATTAACGTTGCTAAATTGACAGGCGGTGGACCGAATAATGTGGTTCCCGACTTTGCTTTATGTCGCTTTAACATCCGCGTGCCAAGCCCGGAAGGGCAAGCCTGGGCAGAAAAAAAATTGCACCAAATCATTGATGAGATCAGTCAGGCCGACGGTATTTCACTTGAACTACATGGTTCCTTCGGGCGGCAACCAAAGGTTATGGACAAGGCTCACCAGCAACTCTTCTCCCTACTGAAAAGCTGCGGAGATGATTTGGGCCTTTCAACAGAAGCAAAAGCGACAGGCGGGTGTTGCGATGGCAATAATCTCGCGGCTGCTGGTCTTGCAAATATAGATACCCTGGGTGTTCGTGGTGGCGCAATTCACAGCACAGATGAATTCCTGCTGATCGACAGCCTGAGTGAACGCGCCAAACTTTCTGCTCTTCTGCTCTTTAAACTCGCAGCAGGCGAAGCCAATTGGCCCGACCGTACAACCACAGCCTAATTTGGCTGACAAATCCGGGGAAAACGTCCCAATGTTAATTATCAGACCTGCTCGACAAAGTGATCTAGGTGATCTTATGGATTTGTCCCACGCTGTGGGAACAGGCATGACATCCATGCCAGCCAACGAAGGTTCTTGGCTTGAAAAGCTCACCCGGTCAGAAGCCAGTTTCAAATCCCCTGCAATGGGACCACAAGGTGAGATTTACTTTATGGTTCTTGAAGACACAAAAACCCAAAAGGCGGTTGGCACCACAGCTGTATACGCCGGGGTTGGGTTAAAGTACCCCTTCTATTCCTATAAGATATCGACATTGGTCAATGCCTCATCCGAGTTGGAAACAACCCGTAAAATGAAGGTCATGATGCTAGTGAACGACTACACCGGCGCAACTGAGATTGGATCGCTTTATCTTTCCAAAGAATACCGCCAGCCCGGTATCGGTCAGTTTCTGTCCAGATGCCGTTATTTAACTTTGGCGGATTTCCCGGATCGTTTCGGCGACATGGTGATGGCCGAAATGCGTGGCTGGCAAAACAATGATGGCTCGTCCCCATTCTGGACACATCTCGGCGAAAAATTCTTTGGCATTGCTTTTGAAAACGCAGACAAGATTTCTTCTGTCAAAGGAACCCAGATCATTTCAGATCTGATGCCAAAGTACCCGATCTATATCGATCTGCTTCCGGAAGAAGCGCAGGAAGTTATTGGCAAACCCCACGAATCATCCAGCCCGGCCTTGCGCCTGCTTGAAAAAGAAGGCTTCAACTTCAACGGTTATGTTGATGTTTTTGACGGTGGTCCCTCTGTAGAGGTTCCAACCAGAAACATTAAAACCTTACAATCAAGTCGTGTTGTATCTGTTAGCGGCACAACAGAACAGGTCGCAGCAGAAGATCAATCAAATCTTTATATGATCAGTAACGCGAATATCGATGCTTATCGTATGTGTCTTCAACCCGCAGAGCTGGACGACACGAAATCAATCAAACTTACACAAGAAACGATCGACGCGCTCCGCCTGAAAGATGGCGATGAAGTACGTTACGTAAAATTCCGGGAGAACAAGTCATGAGCCTAGCACAGAAACTTTATATCAATGGCGCGTGGCGCGATGGCAAAGGCAGCACGCTTTCCTCGACCAACCCAGCAAACAACGAAATTATTTGGCAAGCAACCTCGGCAACAGCAGACGATGTAAACGATGCGATTATCGCAGCACGTTCTGCGCTGCGTGGATGGGCACTCGCCTCATTAGACAGCCGCATTGAAATCATCACAAAATACCGTGATCTCCTCAAAGAGCGTCAGGAAGATATCGCCGTTGCAATCGCAATAGAAACCGGGAAACCACTTTGGGAAACAAAAACCGAAGCCGCCGCAATGATTGGTAAGGTTGCCCTATCTCTAGATGCTTTCGAAAAGCGTACAGGCGATCATGAAAATCAGATGGGCGAAGGCTTGAAAGCAACTCTACGTCATAAACCTCACGGCGTTGTTGCCGTCTTTGGTCCCTACAATTTCCCCGGCCATCTCCCTAACGGGCACATCGTACCATCCCTGATTGCTGGTAATACGATCGTTTTCAAACCCAGCGACCTGACCCCGATGGTTGCCGAAGTTATGATGCACGCGTGGCATGACGCCGGACTTCCTGCTGGTGTTCTCAATTTGGTACAAGGCGCCAAGGAAACAGGTATAGCCCTCGCCGGACATGATGGCATTGATGGCCTCTTTTTCACTGGTAGCTCAGCAACGGGTGAACTTCTACACCGCCAATACGCAGGTAAAACCGGTAAAATTCTGGCTCTGGAAATGGGCGGTAACAACCCACTGGTTGTTATGGAGGCAAGCGATCATAAAGCTGCTGCTTATCACACCATACAATCAGCCTATGTCACCTCTGGACAACGTTGTACCTGTTCTCGCAGGTTGATCGTCCCAACAGGGGCAGAAGGCGATAAGTTTATCGAAACTCTTACAGCACAGATTGATGGCATCAAAGTCGGACAGGATGATCAAGATAATCCACCCTTTATGGGGTCTTTGATTTCCAACGCCGCAGCGGATGGCATGCTTGCAGCACAAGATAATCTTGAGAAACTGGGCGGTAAAGTTATCAAGCGCTTGGAACGCCTTTATGAAGGAAAGCCATTTTTAACACCCGGCTTAATTGATGTTACAGCCATTACAAATCTTCCTGATGAAGAATATTTTGGCCCTCTCCTCCAAATTATCCGCGTTGCTGATTTTGATGAAGCCATTGATGTCGCAAACAACACCCGCTTTGGTCTTTCCGCTGGGATTCTAACGGATAGCAAAGGCCTTTGGGAAAAGTTCTGGGTCGAAAGCCGTGCCGGAATCGTGAACTGGAACCGTCCGCTGACAGGTGCCAGTGGATCAGCACCTTTTGGGGGTGTTGGTGCCAGCGGCAACCATCGCCCAAGTGCTTTCTATGCCGCGGACTATGCCGCTTATCCTGTCGCTTCTCTTGAAGCCGATACGCTTAACGTCCCTGCACAGCTGACACCTGGGATCACCCTACAGGAAAAGGGATAAGCTGATGACCTACTACGAAGTTAACTTTGACGGCCTTGTGGGCCCGACACATAACTTTGCAGGTCTTTCCTATGGCAACATAGCATCCGATAAATCAGCCAAAGGAACCTCGAGTCCCAAAGGTGCTGCCTTGCAAGGGTTGGAGAAAATGAAAGCCTTGGCAGATATGGGCATGAAGCAGGGGGTTTTACCACCCCAGGAACGTCCTCACCTGCCAACCCTTCGCGGTTTGGGTTATAGTGGAAACGACGGTGATATCCTTAAGAAAGCCGCAAAAGAAAATCCGGCTCTATTTGCAGGTACTTGCTCTGCCTCTTCAATGTGGGTTGCCAATGCGGGAACGGTATCTCCGCGTCCGGATACAAAGGACGGCAGAACACATTTCACCCCGGCAAACCTGATCTCCATGTTTCATCGCTCTATTGAGCATCCGACAACAGGGCGTACGCTACAGACGATCTTTGCCGATGACAGCCGCTTTGCTCATCACCCTGCCCTACACGGCAGCCACCATTTCGGGGATGAAGGTGCCGCGAACCACACCCGTTTTTGCACCAACTATGGCGACCCCGGCGTAGAGTTCTTCGTTTATGGTGTCGAAGCCCTGCACAAAAACGCGCCGGGTCCGAAAAAATTCCCAGCCCGACAAACCTTAGAAGCCTGCCAGGCTGTTGCCCGCCTCCACGGCCTATCTGAAGATCGGGTTGTTTATGCGCAACAGAACCCCGATGTAATCGATCAGGGGGTTTTCCATAACGATGTTATCTCGGTTGGCAACGGACGAGTCCTGTTCCATCACGAAAAGGCTTTTCTCAATATCGATGCTGTCAAGGAAGAGCTGAATAGGAAGCTCCCGAACGGTGACATGATTTTTGTCGAGGTTCCCGACAATCAGGTATCTGTTGAAGATGCTGTGCAAAGTTACCTCTTTAACAGTCAGCTGATTTCACCTTCAGGCAGTGGCAGCAATGCCATGACCTTGATAGCCCCTATCGAGTGTCAGGAAAATCCACGGGTAAAGAAATACCTGGAAGGTCTTGTTCAACAAGGTGGGGCCATTAGTAATGTAGAGTTCTTCAATCTTCGCCAATCCATGAAAAACGGTGGCGGTCCGGCATGCCTTAGACTGCGTGTTGTCCTCAGTGACGACGATCTCAAGAATCTGGGAGCGCGTGTTCTTCTTGATGAAGCCCTCTACGAAGATCTAAAGGCTTGGGTTTCCAAACACTATCGCGATGAACTCTCACCCAATGACATCAAAGATCCAGCACTTCTATGCGAAGTTCGCGCAGCCCTCGAAGAACTAACCAACATTCTAAATCTTGGAAAACTATACGATTTCCAGCGGGCTTAGGTCGGATTCCCGTCCTGACTTAAGCTTCTTTTATCCCGGGTGATCATCGCATCACTCGGGATCTTTTTTGACTCTACGAGCCATGTTTAACTCCAAGATTAGTCTTTTCCTAATCGGGTTAATCTCGACAAAGGCTTGTCTCATAAAGATCAGATCGTGTAGGCCGCATTCCGGAATGCCCCTTGGTTCTTTTAGTGGCGACGGTCTGGAAGATATTCAGAGTTCCCCGTGTGAAGGCTAATGACACGCCAGTCAGGTAGAGCACCCATAGGCGGTAGCGTTCTTCACCAGCTTCTGCAATCGCTTCTTCTTTTCTCTCAGTCAAGCGACGGGCCCACAACTCAGTGGTTTTGGCGTAATGCTCGCGCCATGCTTCGACGTCATGGACCTCGAAACCATGTGCTTCAAGGTTTTTGGCAGTCATGCCGATATGATCAACTTCCGCGCCGGGGAAAATATATTTGAGCATCGAATTATATTCCGGGCGCTTTCGATTGAACTTCGCATCGCTTGTTTTGCCCCTACGGGTAATGGCGTGATGCAAATAAATTCCGCGCGGTTCCAGCAAACGATTAACCGTCAGATAATATTCCCGGTGATTTTCTATGCCCACATGTTCAAACATACCAATGGATGAAATCTTATCAAAAGTGCCTTCAAGCAAACGAAAGTCCTTGAGTTCAACCGAGACCTTATCTTCAAGACCTCTCTCTTTGATCCGCTGCTGTGCCAGAGCCAACTGTTCTTCGGACAAAGTAACCCCGACAGCAGTGACGCCAAAGTGTTCAGCCGCATGGCAGATCAACGCGCCCCAACCACATCCGATATCCAGCAAGCGATCCCCGGGTTTCAGGCGTAGCTTGCGACAGATCATATCCAGCTTGTCGCGCTGTGCCTGTGCAAGATCATTAGCCCAGTCCGTAAAATAGCCACAGGTATAAACCATCTCGGGATCAAGAAAGAGCTCATAAAACCTGTTCGACACGTCATAGTGATAAGCAATGTCGTCCTGCTTGCTACCCCGGCCCGACGTCTCGCCCTGACCATCCAGTTGAACGTTCTGTTGATCCGTGCGTGCAAAGAGAAGCGGAAAGAGGTTTCGCAGTAAAAGGCTTTTATTCAGGCTTTTAACCAGCTTCTTAGTTTTGCCTTTGGGGCGACGTTCGGCCAAATCAAAAAGTGTGCCGCCACGAATATCCAACCCACCTGAAAGATAGAGGTCAATAACCGTCTTAAGTTTTGGCCGCCGGAGTAATTTCGTTAAAACCGTTCTGTCTGTTAGGGCCAGACGTAGGTTATTTTTTTCAGCATCAGAAGGCGGAACAAGAGACCCATCCCAAAGTTGAAAAGAGAAATCCAAACCAAGTTTTTCGTGGAGATGCGAAAGTGCTTTTCTGACGCTTTCTAGCGAACGGTCCTGTCCCATAACAGACATTACTAATCCTTTGATAAATCAAACAAGATTGCACCACCCCCATCAAAAGCTTACTCAAGCAAATAGCCAGAAGCAAATACTCTATCCGGCACCACTGAAAATTGATCAGAACGATGATAATTAAACCATTATCATCGTTCCACACTTACCCAATCAACAAAGGTTCTAAACATACATTGAGAGATAAGTATCAGCTTGTAATTTAGCTTTCCGCGTCCTATTTAGCTTCGAAGAGATGTCACGTTTAAGTAGACAAAAACACCCAGATAACTTCTAAGGTAATTGCCTTAGGTAATTGCCTTAGGTAATTGCTTTGCTTGAATATAAAGAAGCAGGTATGTAGGCTGTTCTTAATTTATTATTGCCTGCAACCTCCCAACCAATTGAGATGTGTTTACAATGGATATTATTCTAGGGCCTTTGATTACTGTACTCGTGATTGCGCTCGATCTATTCAAATGGGCTGTTATCCTTTCGGCAATTCTAAGCTGGCTCGTTGCTTTCAACGTGATCAATACAAGCAACCAGTTTGTCAGTATGGTTGGGGAGTTTCTCTGGCGTTTAACAGAGCCTGCGCTTCGGCCGATCAGAAGTATCATTCCCAATATCGGCGGCATGGACCTGTCCCCAATCGTACTTTTACTGGTCATCATATTCCTACAAAATGTGCTCATTAACCTCCGCATCAGTTTTGCGTAAAACAGCTTAAATCTGGCTTTTCAACAAAGAAGGTATCGCGTTATGTCCCATTCTCTCAATTTGAGCAGTCGCGATGCCCTCTTGATCATTGATGTACAAAACGATTTTTGCACAGGTGGGGCTTTGGCGGTGCCAGAAGGTGAAGCCATTGTCCCTGTTATAAACAAGCTAATTAGCCGCTTTCCCCACGCGCTTGCCACACAAGACTGGCACCCCGAGGGACATTTATCTTTTGCTTCATCCCACGAAGGGCAAGCCCCTTACGAAATGATAGAGCTTAGCTATGGCCAACAGGTTCTTTGGCCGGATCATTGTATTCAAGGAGAAGCCGGATCAACCCTGCATAAAGATCTCAATAAAAATGCCTTGGAACTAATCCTGCGTAAGGGCTTTCGGAAAGAAATCGATTCCTATTCCGCCTTTTACGAAAATGACAAAAGTATCTCTACGGGCCTCAGCGGATATTTGAAAGAGCGCGAGATCACGCGCGTATTCCTTTGCGGCCTTGCAACGGATTTTTGTGTGTATTACTCAGCAATAGATGCCATCAAGCAGGGGTTTGAAACCTTTGTGATTGCCGACGCCTGTCGAGCAATTGATCTGGATGGGTCATTGGCTAAAGCGATGGATCACATGCGGGAATCAGGCGTTGAAATTTTGAGCTCTGACGAGCTTTAACCGGATTATCCGATCAATCAATTCACGATTCAAAACAGAAAGCCCATCCTGCCTTGCGATAAGACATTGCATCGCCAGACCGAAAGCCATAAAACCACGAAAACAGAAGTCGAGATTCCCCATACTTTACATCGCCCCAGGCGGAATTTTGTTGGGCTTATGATACTGACCAATTGACATTGAGATCAATCGACCCCGATGTCAATTGGCACTGGGATCAATCAAGGAGACCTATGATGTCCACTGCGACAATTATTGACGGTAAAAAGTTTTCCGCTACCCTTCGTGGCCGCATTGCAGAAGAAGTTACCCGCCTGAAAAACGATCATGGGCTAATACCCGGTCTTGCCGTTGTTCTCGTTGGTGAAGACCCTGCCAGTCAGGTTTATGTGCGCAGTAAAGGCAAACAGACCCTTGAAGCGGGCATGAATTCTTACGAACACAAGATGCCCGTTGAAACTACTCAGGAAGAGCTTTTGGCGAAAGTTGAAGAGCTCAATAACGATCCTGCTGTTCACGGTATCCTTGTTCAATTACCTGTTCCCGATCACATTGATGACCACGCCATCATTAATGCCATTGATCCAAACAAAGACGTTGATGGCTTCCACGTTATCAACTCTGGTCGTTTGGCAACAGGCGCACGTGGCGCAAGCGCACCAATGGTCCCTTGTACCCCACTTGGCTCTATCATGTTGCTCAAAGATCATCTTGGTGACCTTTCTGGCAAAACAGCCGTTGTTGTTGGTCGTTCTAACATTGTCGGCAAGCCAATGGCCCAACTTCTGCTACAGGAAAGCTGTACCGTGACCATCGCGCACAGCCGCACCAAAGACCTTCCAGACGTTGTGCGTCAGGCAGATATTGTGGTTGCCGCTGTTGGACGCCCTGAAATGGTTAAAGGCGATTGGATTAAACCGGGCGCAACCGTTATCGACGTTGGGATCAACCGCATTGAAGTTGATGGTAAAAATAAACTGGTCGGTGATGTCGCAACAGCTGAAGCGATGGAACACGCAGGTGCAATTACCCCGGTTCCGGGTGGCGTTGGCCCGATGACAATTGCTTGTCTTCTTGCCAACACACTGACGGCTGCAAGTCGCCAAAACGGACTAAAAGAGCCTAACCTTCTCTAAGTTTTGCTATCAAATCAGCCATAAAAAAGCCCGGGTCTGAATTCTCAGTCCCGGGCTTTTTTTTATTATCGTCGTTGGCGCTAAAAGAAAGCCAAGCCAAACACATCATTTTAATGCATGCCCTTAAGCAATCACAAGCTTGAACAGCCCCTTGATCGGTGCCTTCGGGTCAGCCACTTCGCCTTTGCGAATAATATTGATCCGGCCTGTGCGTGCCAAGTGCAAAGCCTGTTGACGAACGGCAGGTAAATATTTACGCCAGGCATCCGGGCGATCTTCTTTCTTTGCACGAGGCTTGTAATAAGCGCGCGCAAGAGCATCCGGGCTAACGGCATTCTCAGCCCCGTAGAGTTCCCCGAGGATAAAAATCGCAATCGGGTCGTCAGTTTTTTTCTTCTCGTCGCTCATATCAATCTCTCATCATAAGAATGGCGCCTTCACTAACGTGAATCTCGCCCGGGGGCAATGACAATCTACACGATCCTCCGCCTAGCAGCTCTGCGGTGAAGGCATGGGATTAAGCCATGGGGTTAAGATAGCTTATCAAAGTTTCTTTTGGACAACGATAAATAATCGCGGAAAAGTCAGTAGAACGCGGCCATCCTGCAACGGCTTATAAACCTGTTTAATCTTGCCTAAATACTGTTCCAGATATGCAGTCCGTTCCTGATCATTTAGAGGGTCCAGGAAAGGCCTGAGACCTGTTGATTTGAACCAATCCACAATGCCCTCCGCATCAACCAAAACATGCTCATAACTGGTTCGCCATATATCAATCACATCAGATTGATCCGCCACCCAATTATAATAATCCGCACAACTGCCAATAGTTTCGCGCGATTTCACCGCTTCTGAGAGCACCTCTGCCCATGACCCTTCTGACGCAGCCTCTCTCATCAAAGCATGAGTTGGCTCGGATAGGTTATCCGGCATTTGAACGGCAAGGATACCACCCGGCTTAAGGCACTGCATCAAACGAGGAAACAAATCGCTATGCCCAGTTACCCACTGAAGCGAAGCATTGGCAAAAATAACGTCTGCTTTTTCCTGCGGGTGCCACATTGCAATATCATCAAGGGCGAACTCTGCGTCAGGTAATCTCTTTTTTGCCTCCTCCAGCATTTTCGGCGAAGAATCCACCCCAAGAATAGCTGCTGATGGGAACTTTCTCTGCAAAAGCTCTGTCGAATTGCCGGGACCACAGCCAAGATCAACAACCGTCTCAGGCTTATCAATACTTACCCTGTTCAGTAACTCATACGCAGGACGAGTCCTAAGATCCTCAAACTGAAGATATTGATCAGTATTCCAGTCGTTTTTCAAAACATCTCTCCCAAAAACAAAAAGCCCCGCGATTGCAGGGCTTTTTTATTCGAAATTTACAAAGAAATTATCTTTGCTTATTCAGTAGCTTCAACCGCAAAGCATTAAGCTTGATAAAGCCTTCAGCATCACGTTGGTCATAAACTGTATCTTCTTCAAAGGTAACATGTTCAAGGCTATAAAGTGACTTCGCAGACTCTCGTCCGGTAACGATTGCATTACCTTTATAGAGAGATAGACGCACATTACCTTCTACATGTTCTTGCGATTTATCGATCATAGCCTGCAGCATTTCACGCTCTGGGCTAAACCAGAAACCATTATAGATAAGCTCGGCATATTTCGGCATCAGCTCGTCTTTTAAGTGCATCGCGCCGCGGTCCAACGTAATGGATTCGATCGCACGGTGAGCTGCAAGAAGGATTGTTCCACCCGGTGTTTCGTAAACACCACGAGACTTCATACCGACAAAACGACCCTCAACAAGATCAAGACGTCCGATACCATTTGCCCCACCCAGTTCATTCAACTTGGTAAGGATCTCGGCAGGGGACATTTTTTGACCGTTGATTCCAACCGCATCACCTTTTTTGAATTCAATGGTGATCTCAGTTGCTTCGTCCGGCGCATCCATTGGCGAAACAATGCGCTGATAAACATGTTCACCAGGCGCAATCCATGGATCTTCCATCTCCTTACCTTCAGAGGAAGTATGTAGAAGGTTGGCATCAACAGAAAACGGCGCTTCGCCACGTTTGTCTTTCGCGATTGGAATTTGGTGCTTTTCAGCAAAATCGATCAACTTTGTACGAGATGTCAGATCCCATTCGCGCCAAGGTGCGATAACCTTGATATCCGGGTTTAATGCGTAGCAACTAAGCTCGAAACGAACCTGATCGTTTCCTTTACCGGTTGCACCATGAGCAACAGCATCTGCACCTGTTTCTTCGGCTATTTCAATCAAACGCTTGGAAATCAACGGGCGTGCGATTGACGTTCCCAAAAGGTAAACACCTTCGTAAACCGCGTTGGCACGGAACATTGGGAAGACAAAATCGCTGACAAATTCTTCGCGCACATCTTCGATATAGATATCTTTAACACCACAAGCTTCTGCTTTCTTACGGGCTGGCTCTAGCTCTTCACCTTGACCAAGATCCGCTGTGAAAGTCACAACTTCACAGTTGTACGTTTCCTGAAGCCATTTCAGGATTACCGAAGTATCAAGTCCGCCTGAATAGGCAAGTACGACTTTTTTGATATCGCCCATAAGAGTTCACGCCTCTGCAAATAGTGGCCATGCCGCAAGAAGGCATAAGTGCCGTTAGTTGGTAAATCTGCCGAGAGTATAGGTAAATCCTGATCCAGAGCAAGTATTGTCCGCAGGATTTATGGGGAAAAATACAATTATTTTACCTAATCAAATTAGTCTATTCACCTAGAGATCCAATACGACTTCCCCCTCATCACTATAATGCCCCGTTGGCATTTGTGGCACGGCTGAACAAAGAAGAACCTCATCATCTGCAATTCCCGCTGAATACCCTTTCGGATAAGAAACAGCACCAGACTTCAATTTCGTTACGCAAGCACCACAATTTCCTGATCGACAGGAAAAATCCGGGAAGAAACCATTTTCTTCGACAAACTGTAGTAAGCTTCCCTTTTCTGGGCGCCATTCTGCCGCTTGACCTGTCGACGCAAAACGAACCATGACAGGTTCTTGAGGGAGATCGCTTTGGGCAGCCATTTCGAGACTACCGCGACCTTCTTCCGAACTTGTTTTTAACTCCGTCAGGGATTTAAGCACCATTGAGGGTCCAAAATTTTCATAACGAATACGTTCCTCGCGCACGCCCAGTGTCCTCAAGGCTTCATAGACCGATTGCATAAATTTTTGAGGGCCACAGAGATAAAAATCGTAATCATCAAGGGACAGATGCTCCCTCAAAAAATTTAGATCAATACGACCTTGAACTTGTAACCCTTTACCCAAAACATCAGAAGATTCTGGCTGAGAATAAATGTTATTTACTTCAAAGCAGTCAAACCATGTCGCCAAGGCATTTGTATACTTTCCAAAGGCGTGCTCATCCCCATTCCGCGTCCCGTGGATAAAATGGACTTTACACCCACGAGGGAACTTTTTCTCTTGCTCCAATAATGCTTCGGCCATGGCCATCATTGGCGTCACACCGACACCGCCAGAGAGAAGAACCACAGGACGCGTACTTTCTCTATCCAGATAAAAATCACCGCGCGGCCCTTGTGCTTCAATAATGTCGCCGGGTTTCATACGATCATGGAAATGTCTGGAAACCGATCCAGCTTCTTCGCGTTTGATTGACAGGCGATAATACCGACCGTTAAAAGCATTCGAAATTGTGTAGGTTCTTCTCATCTCCAGCTTTTCTTCCGAGAATGTCCCGTTCGGAACACTAACCCGTATTGGTAAGTGTTGGCCGGGCTCATAGTCAGCCAGTGCCTTTTTATCTTCCGGGACAAGGTAAAAGGATGAAATGCTTTTGCTTTCTTTCTCTACTTTAGCGACCACATAGCGCCGCCATGCATTCCGGTCCTTTGAAGTCGAGAGTATCTCTTCTGCTTCTTCCCAAGACCCCGTCAAATCAAGAAAAGGAGAATAACTCTCAAAAGTCCAGGACATCGGTAGGCTCTTTTCAACAAGGCGTACCTCTTCCACCTTAATTTGCACCAATCGTTGAGCATCAGCAAAAGCCAGAACTTCTGGACCATCCCAGATGACTTCAGCCTGCCCGGTAATATAGAGAAGATCGCCAGTTTCGAAATCAGGAACCAGCAAACCAGCTTTCGGATAAACCTCTATGTTCCCAAAAGTATTAAAGTGGTTATTTCCCGGGAAATCAGGAAACAATAATGTCGTGTCATCAACAACCTTTAGAAAACCCGGTTTGCCGCCACGGTGGGATACATCCACACCAAAACGATGATCACTATTATCCGGATAATAAGCAGTTGCTATAAAGAAAGTATCCGATTTGCCAATGATGCCTTTAGGCGTTTTACCCAAAACCTCAGAATGTTTTCCTGACTTTTCTTCCAAAGTTTTTAGAACTTCTAGTTCAGAGTTTTCATCATAGGCGGGCGTACGCGCTTGTATATATTGTGGGCAATTGCCAAAGCTCTGATCAACGTCAACAGTAAACCCGTTTTTAGCCGTTCGCCCGCGCACCTTACCTGCCAGGCGATTTCGACGCCGCGTATGGAATTCAATTCCTAAAAATCCTAACGGAGATCCGATTTCCACATTTTCTGACAAGGGATCCCCCGATAAAGGTGCGTTATCAATAACCAGCGTTTCTCGATCAGGTGAACTGATAAAGCCTGACTGACCAACAATCATTGATGCCCACGGGCGCCCCTTTTGATCCAATGATCCGACAACAATTTGCGGCAGTTGCCCATAAAATTCACGGTGTTGGTCTGGTAAAAAATTGCGAACAAATTTAGGTGCATAGCTGTGAACATTCTCTAGAACTCCGACCCGCCGCTGTACTGCCAGCTCTCCTTTGTGAAAAGGCGTGGTTTTTGGATCAAAAAAGGATGTGTTCATAACTAACCTCCTTATTCATTCTGATTTTCTTGGGAGAATGGGCAAAATGGGGTGAGAACTCTGAATCATTCACTATTTTCAGAGTTCTCGCGCAAACCTTTAATTAAGCCACATCACTCAAAGGCGTTTTTTGCATGCCAACAAAATTCGACAGAGCTTCAATTTTTGAGATCCAGATCTGAATGTTCGGATAGTTTTGGAGAGAAACACCACCTTCTGGTGCATGAGCAATATAGGTATAGGCTGCAATATCTGCGATCGTTACCTTTTCTCCAACCAGATACCCCTGATCATCAAGGATCTTGTTCATTGTTTCAAAAAGCGCTGTCGCACGAGCTTTCGCAACATCATGATCAAGATTTGCCCCAAATACAGTTACCAAACGCGCCGAGGCAGGACCGGATGCAATCGGGCCCGCTGCGATAGAAAGCCATCCTTGAATTGCTGCTTCGTTCTGTGCAGAACCCAATCTCCACGCCTCACCACCATACGTGCGGGCAAGATAAACAAGAATGCCATTGGAATCCCACAGAACAACGCCATTATCATCAAGCACAGGTACTTGCCCAAAGGGATGCATTTTTAAAAATTCTGCTTCTTTATGCGCACCAGCCATCAAATCCACGTCGACCAACTCATGCTCAAGACCCAGCAGAGAAAGGAACAGTTCAACACGATGCGCATGACCAGAAAGTGCATGGCGATATAATTTAATCATTCTTCTAATCCTTAGAGGCTTAAATCAAAATTGGAGTCGTTCGTTTGAGAAACAGAAAATTATCCGTCCTTCTGAGCTTAAGATAATTCGCTAGCTGTTCATTTACTATCCGTACATACTGGACATAATTATAAACAAAACAGATATAATAATGGATACACTCGAGAGTATGCGTGTTTTTACCGCAGTCGTAGAACACGGCAGTTTCACCGCAGCCTCAAAAAGCCTGGGCATCTCAACAATGCTTGCCAGCAAGCATGTAAAAAATCTCGAAGAAAAAATACAAGCACGATTACTCAACCGCACGAC
The DNA here is from genome assembly GCF_048259265.1 of Kiloniella sp. Lineage (NCBI taxonomy): Bacteria > Pseudomonadati > Pseudomonadota > Alphaproteobacteria > Rhodospirillales > Kiloniellaceae > Kiloniella > Kiloniella sp. Next base: position 85,714 of record NZ_JBLXHT010000004.1, read on the forward strand.
ACGTAAAGTAAGCGTCACAGAGCTTGGACAAGCCTATTATGATCGATGCCTGCTCATTATCGAACAAACCGATGAATTGCATGACCTTGTAGGTGAGCAAACAAATACGATAAAAGGTCACCTTCGTATCACTGCCCCCAGAGTGCTTGGCGAAGAAATCGTTGTCGATTGCGCTAATGAGTTCATGAAACTCCATCCCGAAGTCACTATGGATTTAAGATTGGAAGAGAGAACCGTAGATATCATTCAAGAAGGGATTGATGTCGCGGTAAGATTGGGCGCCCTCAACGATAGCAGTTTAATTGCCAGACACCTCGCCAAATACAAATACCTACTTTGTGCTACCCCTCGTTATCTAAAAAAAAGGGGGATTCCAACACATCCTAACCAGTTAATCGATCACGATTGTATTCTAGGATCAACCATCAGCCCCACCAACCAATTGGACTTTATCGTTAACGGGAAAAAGACGGCGCTAACTATAAAACCCCGAGCACGTGTAAACGCCGCACAGCCCATCAGAAAAATGACGTTAGAAAGCCACGGTATTGGTATGTGCTTGATTTCTACTGTTAGAAAAGACCTTGAAGAAGGCCGTCTCGTCCGGGTTCTTGAAGAGTTTGAAGCCTATGACAGAAGTGCTTATGTGATTTACCCACATCGGCGGCACCTTGCCCCGCGGGTGAAGGCCTTTGTTGACCATGTTGCTCTTCATTTCAAAAAATCAGACAAGGTTGAACACTAGTCGATAAAAGAAGTCCAACTACCTAATTACCAGTTAAACTAAATCTTGGCCTTTGCGGTACTCTCTTATTAATTGGGTAGCCTCAACACGTCGGCGTACCGTGACCTGAGTTAGAATCAATAAATCTAATTTCTATTTGGCCAAAGCTCATGATGGCTATCGATCACAAAGGTATGTTTGTGTACCTGTTTGGGGTGGTAATGCGGGTGGCGATGTGGTTCAGGGCCTTCCCAACCTTCGTGATCGTGATCGTGGTGTTCATCATGGGTGTGCAAATGTAGGTGCGATACTTCCGGATGTACATGAGTCAATACCGCACTATCTTTTGAAGGCCACACAATCATTGCGACGACCAGTCCACCAAACACACCAGCAGCGCTGACAAGGAATGTTTCTGATAGCCCAAGATACAAGCCCAACCAACCAGCGGCCGGATAGGCAATAAGCCAGCAGGCATGGGATAACGCAAAGTGGCTGGCAAATAATGCGGGAAGATCCTGTTTATGGGCGGAGCGCTTCAACAATAAACCGCCCGGTGTTTGGATCAAGGAAGTCCCTGCCCCAATCAGGCACCAAACGACCAAAGCAAAGTTATAGGACAGTTCCAAAGAGCCTGCAACAAGCGTGATCAGCAGAACCACAGCTCCCAAAAGCATAATGGATCTAGGTTCAAACTCATCGAGTATTTTCCGTAAGCTCAAAGCAACACACATCGAACCTAGACCTGCTGCCCCAAGAAAAACAGCGACGTCACTTTCGGCACCACCAAGGACTTCACGCACGTAAACAATAGTATTCACGATGACCATGACACCCGCTGCTGAAACAACAAAACTCAATGCAAGCAACCCTCGCAACCGAGGTGTCGCCAGATAAATCCTTGTACCTCTAGATACTTTGCGAAAGAAATTTCGCTCTTCTTCTGTTGGTTCAACTTTGGGGAGAACAACCGAAACCACAAGTAAGGCAGACGCCAAGAAACCAATGATCGTTCCTAAAAACAGCCAATGAAAACTCATAATCGATAATAACAGCCCTGCAAAAAGCGGGCTCAATAAGGCTTCGAGATCATACGACAAACGAGATAAGGAGAGCGCTTTGGTAAAATCACTCTCTTTAGGCAAAACATCCGGGATAGTCGCCTGAAATGTCGGAGTAAAGGCAGCAGAGAACGACTGAAACAAAAATACCAAAAGATAAATCTGCCAGACTTCAGTGACAAACGGCAAAAATATAACCATTCCTGCCCGACATAAATCCAGCATGACTAAAAAGCTTTTACGTGGAATCTTATCTGCAAATGCCCCAACAACAGGCGCAATTCCTACATAAGCAACCATTTTCAAAGCCAGCGCAGTTCCCAGAACAGCACCTGCATTTTCGCCGGCCAAGTCATAAGCGAGAAGGCCGAGTGCTACCGTTGTTAATCCACTCCCCATAAGGGACAAAATCTGAGCGGTAAACAAAGTTCGGTAAGTCTTGTTTTTCAGAACGCTGAGCATAATAAAAGTCTTACAGAATGATTAGTTACTTCGTAACGCTATCCCCCCATAGGGGATAAATCAAGAATCCTTTCTCAAAAAAAAACATAACTAAGTGAATTTATTAATAAATACATTAAGGGATTCTATGATTATAAATAACTGTATTAATTTATCTTTTTATACCTATCGAAGAAAAATAAAAAATTTCACCATCGTGACAAATTATTTACCTTTTGCCCTTTAAGCTTCGGGTCAAAATTAAATAGAACAGTAATTGTGCGGTTAAGGAGCAAGAGGTATGAACGTCCCAAATACTAATAATTCCCATGAAGAGGGCGTGAGGGAAGATAAGGTTGGCGACATGCCTAATACAGGTGAAACCAATACCATCGCAACAAATGACGATGTAAATAACCATAATCCGCAGGAAGGTACTGAAATAACCCAAGCTACAGAAGAAGAAGCCCCACAAATAAAATTTGGTATTGGTAAGCGTCTTATTCTTTCGTTTGGTATTGTTGCTGCCATGACAATTTTGGTGAGCTTCATTAGCTGGTATAATCTAACCAAGATTTCCCAAACACAGGTCGCACTGACAGAAGAGACTGTTCCGGCCATAACCTCTGCACTGAAGTTATCTGAAGAAATATCAAGACTGGCTGCAACCGCACCCCTTTTAGAATCTGCATCAGACACAGCACTAAGAGATCAAAGGTTTCTAGAGTTACAAAGCTCTATTTTGTCTGCTCAAGGTCACCTTTCGAGCTTAGGCGAACTAAATGTGAGCCAGGAAACAGTTAATAATATCCAAACGAGCCTGGGGGATATTGGACCAAAAATTGATGAACTGCGCGAACTTGGGAATGAAAAACAAACCTATGCCGTTCGCAGAGAAGAACTGGGCAAACAGCTTTCATCTTACAGAGATCTCGTTGCCAAGGAAATTTCGCCTCACCTTATCAAAGTCCGACTTGCCGTCATTGACGGAGAGGGTGAGCCACTCCAACTTTTCCAACTACAACAAGGCCTGTTGGAATTCAAAGGATCAACCAACCTTCTTATTGGTCTTCTTGCAGAGGGCGGGCAGACGAATACACTGGAAGATATTGCAAAAATTGAGCAGTTATTCCTGACATCTTTGGGATCAATGGCAACACCGCTTTCGAAGCTATCCCAAACCCAAAAGGTGGAGAAGCTCTCAGAACTTTTCCAAAACCTCTTAACTCTCGGCAGTAAAGGGGATCTTCAGAATAACATCTTCGCGCTTCGCAAAGCTGAATTAACAGCGCAAAACAAAAGCAACGCGATTATGGAAGAAACAAGAACAATCGCAGAGAACCTCTCGGGACAAATCAGCGAATTGGTCAATAATACGGAAGCTGGGATTGCTGTCACCGCAAAAGAAAACAAAGCATCATCCAAACGAACTGAAATTATTATGATTGTGATTGCAGCAGCTTCCCTTCTTGTATCGGTTTTGATCGGATGGCTTTATGTTGCGCGTTCTTTGCTGAGACGATTGATGGGTCTTGTCCAATCTATGGAACAAATTGCCAATGGCGATCTGACGATCAGCATCATGCGAAACGGAAATGATGAAATCAGTAAAATGGGTTTTGCTTTGGCAGAACTTCGAAACGTTTCAAGAGAAGCAGAAGCTTTGAAACAAGAGCAAGAGCTTAGCCAAGTGCGTTTAGAGGAAGAAAAGCGCCTCAACGCAGAGAAGCTCGCCAATGATTTCGATGCTTCGGTTGGTTCTTCTATCAGTATTCTCTCTAGTAATGTCACCGTAATGCGAGATCAAGCCAAAGAAATGCAGAATTTGGCCGCAGGGTCACAAAAAGAAGCCCAGGAAATCAGTGGTGCAAGTGAAGCTATGTCCAATGACATTTCCACTGTTGCCGCCGCAACAGAAGAACTTTCGGCCTCAATTTCAGAGATTTCAAATCTCGTAAATAAATCAACAGACTGCTCAAACAGTGCCGTCGAACGTGCTGCCACAATGAACGGTAATATTTCTCGTCTCAATGAAGGCTCGCAAGAGATCGAAAATGTCATCAGTATGATTAGTGGCATTGCAGAACAAACCAATCTTCTTGCTCTCAACGCGACCATTGAGGCCGCTCGCGCTGGCGAGGCAGGCAAAGGATTTGCCGTTGTTGCTGCCGAGGTCAAGAACCTCTCAAACCAGACAACATCAGCCACGGAAGATATTCGTTCTCTCATTGGCAACATTCAAAACGAGATTAGTAGTGCCGGCGGTGCGGCAGAACAAATTGATACTGTGATTAAGGAAATTAATGAGATTGCAGGTGGGATTTCTACCGCCGTTGAAGAACAAGGTGGCGCAACCCGAGAGATAAGTCAGACGGTCAACCAGTCCGCAAACAATTGCTCGGTCATTGCTGAACGTGTGCAAGAAGTTTCCACAGCCTTAAGCAAAACAAACCAATCTATGGAGCAGGTCATAAACGGTGTCCAGAAAATTGATGAAGAAAGTTCACTACTCACTGAGAATGTGGACCAATTCCTGAAATCAGTTCGCGGACAGTAATACGAAGACAAAATCAAGCCCCGGGTATGTTAATGCTCGGGGCTTTTTCGTGTCTTATGACACAGCTTGCATCACCAGCGATATAGCAATAGTCCACATGACAATGCCAATAAAACTGTCCAGTATACGCCACGCTATCGGACGTTTGAATAAAGGGGCCAGCCACTGCGCCCCTAAGCTGAGCGAAAAGAACCAAACAAAAGAAGAAACAACAGCCCCCAGCCCAAACCATATTCTGGTCTCTGCTGGGTATTGGCCACCAATAGATCCCAACAAGATCACAGTATCCAGATAGATATGCGGATTAAGCAAACTAACTGCCAGAGTTGTTAACACAGCTTTGATAAGTGTATCAGGCCCCCGGTCCTGCTCCGCAGTCAGAACATCTGGGTTTAAAGCTGACCTGAATGCTTTCAAGCCATATACAAAGAGAAAAAGAGCACCACCCCAAACAGCGAAATCAAGAAGTAAGGGGTTTGATGTGATCAACACCCCCATACCAGCCACGCCAATAGTGATCAGTAGCGCATCAATCAGACTGCAGAGCGCAGCAATAAGATATTGATTATTTCGGCGAAGCCCTTGGGTAAGAACATACGCATTCTGTGCCCCAATCGCGATAATCAACCCGGCACCAATTCCCATGCCTTTTAAAAAGGGTACAGCAATCCCGAACATTATCCCATTCCTATAAAACCAATTGAAGCCACTGAGTTCCATCCTCAACGGCTTCAATTTATTCAATCACAAGAAACAAGTAATGCTAATAATTTTTATGTTACATAAGAATTACTAATTAAGCTTCATCTTCCTGCACGATCCAAGGTTCAGCCTTTCCTCCTTGCTCCCATTCCTGCCAGGCGGATAGATCCGTCATCGCTGAAGAATAGCGTTTAACGACGGGATCATCGCTCAACTGATACTTAGCAATACGGTTCACAACCGGGGCAAACATTGCATCAGCGTTACAAAATTCCCCAAACAGAAAAGGCCCCCCGGACTTTTCCAAATAATCGCGCCAGATATCAACGATACGTCGGACATCTTTATGAACACCATCAGAAACATTCATCGCTTCGTCCTTACGGCGCATGTTCATGGGACACTCAGCTCTTAAAGACATAAATCCCCCATGCATTTCATTTGAAATACACCGGGCTTTCGCTCGATCAGCTTGATCAGCAGGCCACAAACCTGCATCTGGAAATTTCTCTGCTAGGTATTCAAGTATCGCCAGCGATTCCCATACTGTCAGCTCACCGTCTATGAGAACCGGTACCTTTTTTGTCGGTGAAAAAGCCGCAAAATGTTTGTGCCCCGTCGATTCATCAAATTGAGAAAAAACCTCTTCAAATTCAATTCCTTTCACCTTTAAGGCAATCCAGGGGCGTAAGGACCAGGATGAATAGTTTTTATTAGCAATAATCAGCTTTAAATCTGACATAACAACCTCTAGGGATCAGTCGTGGAGCAAAGAAAACAAGATAAGAGAATCACACTATGATCAATAAATCCTCCGTCTACTACCAACTATTCCGCTTTTGGCAGCACTTATCTGAACTTTGTCATTTTTCAGTACACCTTTTCAGTCAACAAAAACCTCTCTACAGTCGACCTAATGAAATGAAATAAGATAAGTATTAGCAGAGCTAATTATGTTTGATTATCGACAACTTGCTGCACTCAATGCCATTCTCGAAGAAGGTAGTTTTGAGAAAGCTGCAAAAATATTATTTATAACCCAATCTGCCGTTTCTCAACGTTTACGACAGCTCGAAGACAGTCTAGGGCAAACACTCGTTGTTCGCGGTACCCCACTTACCGCAACGGTCTCTGGTCAACGCCTGCTCAAACACTATAAACAAGTCAGCCTGCTGGAAAACGAACTGGATACAGAGCTCAAAAACCAGAATAGTGAAGATTTCACCAGCCTCACAATCGGTTTGAATGCGGACTCCATCGGTACATGGTTCTTCGGAGCAGTTAAAAGCTTTGCTGAAGAGAATAAAATACTGTTGGAGCTCAAAGTTGACGATCAGGAACAAACCCATCACCTTTTAAGAACTGGCGAAGTACTTGGCTGTATTAGTGGCAGTCCCCTTGCTGTTCAGGGATGCCGCTGCATCCCTCTGGGCCAGATGATTTATCAGCCTTTGGCCTCTCCTGATTTTGTAAATCACTATGCGCCAAGGGGCCTTACCAAGGACAATGCATCCAGCACCCCCGTCGCCGTCTTTAATCGCAAAGATCCCTTACAGCACCGCTATTTGGAAAATAAATTCGGCATCACGGACTTCCCTCATCACCTTATTCCAGCCTGTGATGGCTTTGTTGATGCACTAGTCAAAGGATTTGCCTATGGCCTTATTCCCAATCAACAGGGGCAGCCTTACATTGATAGCGGCGATCTGGTTTCGATAGATCCCGATCATAAAATTCCGGTCCCTCTTTATTGGCACATCTGGAATTTACACACCGACATAATGAAGGGCCTGACAAAAGCATTGGTTTTAGAAGCAAAGCGTGTGCTCGCACCGCTTCCTGATTGTTAAACTGTTTAGTCTTGCTACTTGTCAGGATGTGACTGCATTATCACCACAAATATTTTAAATAGCACCCAAAAAATAAAGAACAAAATCAATGCAAGATCGTAAATATTATACCGAAGCTAATCGCATTTCTTGGAATGAAGCTGCACCGCGGCACGAAAAGAGAAATCAGCAAAAGCTGTTACAAGACGTCACACATACAGATTTCAATGCTTTGGAACCCGAGCTCACACAAACTTTAAAGCGGATAGATATTCAGGGAAAACGGGTCGCTCAAATTTGCTGCAACAACGCAAAAGATTTGCTGTCTGTTATGAAGATGGGCGCAAGCTATGGCCTAGGTATCGACGCAGCCTCAGCCTTTATCGAACAGGGAAACGAACTGATCACAGCAGCACACTATCAAGACAAAATGGAATTGCTCGTCAGTGATGTCTACGACATTCCAGACCAGCATAAGGAACAGTTTGATGTCGTTTTAACCACTGTTGGCGTGATGAGCTGGATGCCTGATATCTCTGCCTTTTTTAAGGTAATTCACAGCCTGATTAAACCCGGCGGGCACTATGTCGTCGAAGAAATGCATCCTGTATTGCTGATGTATGAAACCGATGATCAGAGCGTATCAAAACCTCTTTATTCATATTTCAAGAAAGATCCGTGGAAAGATACTGACGGCCTGGATTATTTCGGACACGTTGAATACGAATCAAGCCCAAGTTATAGCTTCCAACATAAGATGGATGACATCCTCATGGCAGGGATCAATCTGGATATGAATTTGAAATATATTCGGGAAATTGATCGGGATATTTCAAATTTTTGTATGGATCTCGAGCATCAGCAAGCGAAGCCACCCCTTGGCTTTAATATGATCATGCAAAAGCAAGGATAACATCTTGTCCCAATGATCCTAATAACGCAAAAGAAGGTCCGTAAATCCCGGGTTTTCTTTTGTTCTATTATTCTGCGGCACAGGGTTTCTTAGTTTTGCGCTTTCTTTCCGATTCAGATTTCAACTGACCACAGGCGGCAAGAATGTCTTCGCCTCGTGTTGTACGGATCGGCGCTGACACACCCTTTTCAAAAAGATAATTCGAAAAGCGGCGGATCTGATTGTTTGAAGAACACTCAAAAAACGATCCTGGCCAAGGGTTAAAAGGAATCAAATTAATTTTTGCTGGAATACCCTTCAGAATTTGAAGCAGTTTCTTTGCATCTTCCATAGAATCGTTCACATCCTTGAGCATCACATACTCAAAAGTAATGCGACGGGAATTACTGACACCCGGATATTCACGACAAGCATCCAACAGCTCTTTCAGGGGATACTTGTTATTGATTGGCATAATCTTGCTTCTGGTCTCGTCGTCAACCGCATGAAGAGAAACTGCAAGATTTACACCTAAATCAACACCACAGCGTCGAATTTCGGGTACAACGCCAGATGTTGAAAGTGTAATGCGCCGTCTTGAGATGGTCAGCCCTTCACCATCCATAACGATCTTCAAAGCCGCTTTTACATTTTCATAGTTATAAAGTGGTTCCCCCATTCCCATCATCACGATGTTTGTCACCCGACGTCCGGGCGCAGAGCTTGGCCACTCTTCCATCGCATCTCTGGCATGAATGATTTGAGAGACAATTTCATTGGGGGATAGATTACGAACAAGTGGCTGCGTGCCTGTATGACAGAACTTACAGGTCAAAGTACAGCCAACCTGTGATGAAACACAGAGTGTGCCGCGATCATCCTCAGGAATAAAGACAGTCTCGACTTCATTTCCATCGGGAAAACGAAGGAGCCATTTGCGCGTCCCATCAACCGAGATTAGGTCTTCAACAATTTCCGGGCGCCCTACAACATATCCAGCTTCCAGCTTTTCCCGAAAAGGTTTGCCCAAAGACGTCATGTCTTCAAAGGACGCAGCGCCGCGATTATAGATCCATTGCCACAGTTGTTTAGCACGAAATTTTGCTTCGCCAAGGCTGAGAACTTCGGCCTCTAGTTCTTCGCGGGACAACCCCACCAATATCTTCCGACCATCCGCAGCATGTGACGACGGTGGGGCAAAGGCTTTCGCGTGCCCTCGAGAACCTGCATTACTTGCCTGCGCACTCTGAACTTGCGCTTTGTCAGTATTTTCAGCTTCTTGGGTCGTCTCTACCGTATTTTCTGTGATTTTCGGTGCTGTGGTCATAGCTCATCAATCCTTATGGCAGATATTTTATCTGCGATTGAGGCTTAAATAAAGCGAGTCACTTCCGGGTTCAAGCGGATTCGCTCTGCAGTAACTGCATAACAGCCGCTTGCTGCGGGTTAAAATGCCTCATTGCCCCCAATGACGGCGACAGCTTTCCATGAATTTACCAATCTATAAGTGACTGTTCTATCCCGATCAAAACAGTCACTTGCAGAGTATCAAGGATATTATTTTTTACCGCACGCCTGATTAATCGCGCGATAGGCCGCTGAAAAACCACTTAAAGAGTAGGTATCTTTGGTTTTTGTACCACGGCCAGAAACACCACGTACAATAAGACTGGACCCTTTGATCATCGCCTTGATAACCTTCTGATCATCTTCTTGATTATAAGCCCAAGCACTGTCCCCAGCGGTAAAGAATTTATAACTGCTTTTACCCACACTGAGAGTTACTTGAGAATCCGGGCGATAGCTATAACCAGCCTGGATAGAAATTTCATCCCAGCGCTTTTCAGCTGCTCTGTGGGATACAACCAGATAAATATCACCACGTTTTTTGTAATTCCCTTCAGCTTTCTTCGGAACCGAGTTCATAAAACAAACTTTATGACCATTTTCTGTATAGCTGTAAGAAGTCCAATCCTTGTGCTGTCCGATAGCTTTAATTCCCTGGGCAGAACTTGGTGTCGCAGTAAAAGCAGACAGACCAAAGGAAACGGATACCATAAGAGCCATAGGAATGGCGGATTTCATTGATAATAGCTTACTCATTATTTTCCCAGTTTATTCTAAATACCCAGTTACTCTAATACTCTCCGCTGTATAATATACTGCGCGGTAAATTCTTGATCTCAAGCACTAAGCCACAAAATAGGTAATTCTAAGGCAGGTCTTTCAATTTCGTCCAGCCTGTTAATCTTTTTTTGTTCGAATGATCTGACGACCCTGAACATGTTTGGGTAGAGGAACTGCCGCAGCCCTTGAATTAACAGGCCGTCCCGGGAACCTGCCTATAGAAATCAATCTGTCATAAAGCACGATTGCACCTGCTACGCCAACATTCACACAAAACTTCATTGGAATTTTCACAATAAAGTCACAGCGTTCTTGCATTTCAGGTGACAAGGATCCTTTTTCGGGACCTAAAACGTAAGCTGCCTGTGTTGGGTGACGAAAACTTGGAAGCTCAATTGATTCATCAGTAAGCTCAACCCCAACCAATTGAACACCCTTTGGCAGAACCATTTCCTCGACACTGTCAAAGTTATAAAGCGGCAAAGTCTTTGCCGCATCTGATGTATCAGATTGTTTGACCTGTTTTGCATCATAATGCGGTGCAACTGTAAAAAAGAAACTTGCCCCAAAGCTATGCGCCGACCGAAGCAAATTCCCCAGATTCATGGGTTTACTGCCGCCCTCGACCCCCATGCCAAAAAATCCTCTCATGGTTCTCTCTGCCATAGTCTTAATTCAGGTCCTTCTTAAGCCTGTTAATCTTCATTATTTTGCGCCTATAATGCCTGCGCAAAATAATGTGGGTGGTTGAGCCCCTCGGTTCAGAGTAGTTCTGAATTGAGCCTCGTGTTCTTAACATAAGAGTTTTCTAGTGTCCGATTTAACAAAAAACAACAGCTCATCCTCAAATGAGGGTCAAAATAACCCGATTATGGTCGAAGTGACCCGGGGAAATATGGTCGAAAGTATTCATCGTGCATCTTATGCAGTTGTTAATACCGACGGAAAAGTTGTTTTATCTGGTGGCGATTATGAAAAAATTACCTATGGGCGTTCAGCGATAAAATGCATGCAGGCTCTCCCCCTTATTGAAAGTGGTGCCGCAGACGCGTTCAATCTAACCGATGCAGAAATATCTATTGCCTGTGCCAGTCATGACGGCCAGCCAAAACACGTTGAAACCGTTAAAAAGTGGTTGGACAAAATTGGCTGTACCGAAGACGATCTGGAATGCGGATCTCACCTTCCCTACCATGTCCCTTCAATGGTTAATCTTTTGAAAAATGGTGGTTCAGAAACAACGTTGCACAATAACTGTTCCGGCAAACATGTTGGCTTCCTAACAGTCTGCAAACAATTGGGCTTCGACCTCAAAGGCTATGTAAAATACGACCATCCTTTGCAACAACGCATCCTTGGCGCAATGGAGACCATGTGCGGCATGGATCTAGGTGATGCCCCCCGCGGCATCGATGGTTGCGGTATCCCTGTTATTGGGGCGCCCCTTGCCAACATCGCTCTGGCCATGGCGCGCTTTGCCGACCCTTCCGATCAACCAGAAGCACGTCAGGAAGCTTGCCAACGAATTAACAAAGCCATTGCAGCAGAACCCTTCATGATTGCGGGGTCGGATAGGTTCTGTACAAAAATTGTTGAGGCAACCAAAGGTCGCGCCTTGATCAAAACCGGGGCCGAAGGTGTTTACACAGGTATAATTCCGGAACTCGGATTAGGTATCGCTCTTAAAGCAGATGATGGGGTTACACGCTCTGCCGAGACAGTTATCGGTATGATTTTAAAGCATCTAAAGATTATTGATGGCCCCCTAGCCCAAGAAATGAAAGACGTGCTGGAGCCTCCTTTGTTTAACCGTGCTGGAATACAGGTTGGTCAAATTAGAGCCGCGCAAAACGTTCGCTTCTAAAAAACAAGGCCTCTTCTCTTAAGCTATTGCCTATAAGAGAAGGGGCTTCTTCTAATGAAATACAGATACAGCTGCCAATTATTAATCTGCCAGAGGGATCGGCTTGACCAAGATGACCGTTCAGCCAGAAGTACAAGATCAATATGAAACCTATCCCTATCCGTCCAGAAATCCAGCGGATGAACACAAACGCTTAATCACAGGTTCCCCGAGTAATCTCGCAGAACTTAATCACTATCTTTTTGCTGGTAAGAAAGACTTCTCCAAACCCTTCAAAGCTTTAGTTGCAGGTGGCGGCACGGGTGACGCTACTATTATGCTTGCCCAACAGCTTGCAGATGCGTCCAACGATGGACAGGGTCAACCAGGACAAGTTACCTATCTTGATCTTTCGTCAGCATCACGGGACATCGTAGAAGCAAGAGCAAAGGAACGGGGTCTTAATAATATAACCTTCCTGAGCGGATCGTTGCTCGATTTACCAAACCTTGCTTTAGAGCCTTTTGACTACATAGATTGCTGTGGTGTCCTTCACCATCTCACCTCTCCTGAACAGGGATTGCAAGCTCTGACCTCTGTTCTCAAGGAAGATGGCGGTATGGGTATAATGGTTTATGGGGAATATGGGCGTGAAGGCGTTTACCCTATGCAGGATCTACTCCGCAGCCTCAGCCGGGATTGCGCCAGTTTGTCTGAAAAAGTAAAACTGACCCGTCGTCTTTTGGAAAAACTCCCCCCAACGAACAGCTTTAACCGCAACCCCTTTGTCATTGATCACAAAGCAAGTGATGCAGAGCTTGTCGACCTCCTATTACATAGCTGTGACAGAGCCTACACAGTCCCACAGATTACCGATCTCGTCGCCTCATCTGGATTAGAACTGACGACGTTTGTCGAACCAATTCGCTACAAAATCGAGACCTATGTAAAAGACGCAAAACTTCTTCAGCATGCACATGCATTGCCCCCTTTAGAGCAGGCTGCTGTAGCTGAAAAACTTGCCAGCAACATGAAACTGCATGTCTTCTATCTATCTCGTCAAAAAAATACGATTGCTGATCTATCGCAAGCAGAAAGCGCAATCCCAGTTTTTCGCGAGATGCAGCCCAATGCCATTGCTGAAAGCCTGAAAAAAACAACCACGCTAAAAAGCAATCTTGATGGCGTTCCACTCAACCTTGCATTACCGCGACTGTCTTCTGCGATTGCAAAAAGATGCGACGGTAAGAAAAACCTGTCCGAGATTTATAGCGAGCTAAAAGAACTGGATACCCAATTGGAATGGGACAAATTTTTGCGACAGTTTAAAGAATTTTATATGGCCTTCAATGACCTGAACCATCTACTTCTCAGGTATGAAGAGAATTGAATTTATTCACTTAAAACATGACAATCCCTTTTGGGTGCAGTAGGCTTTAGATCCTCTCCAGCCTCCAAGGCGTCTATTTTTATGTCCCGTTACAAAAACATTCCGGCTCCTTTACAAGGAGCCCTTTTGGTCGTTCTTGCGACTTTCGGCTTTTCGGTTATGAATTTACTCGTTCGCATAGCCGCAAAAGAGTTGCCACTGTTTGAAGTTACTTTTTTCCGTAATTTCTTTGCCTTCCTTTTTATGCTTCCTTGGATGTATAAAATTGGTTTTAAAGAACTCAAAACAAACCATCTCAAATTACATTTTTTACGTTCTGCTGTGGGCATATCTGCAATGATTGTGTGGTTTGCCTCTGTAAGCTGGCTACCGATGGCACAGGCCGTGGCCTTGAACTTCACCGTTCCCCTTTTTGCTACAATTGGGGCCGCGCTAATCCTGAAAGAAGATGTTAAACTTCGCCGTTGGGGCGCAACAATTATGGGGTTTGTGGGTGTGCTTATTATTGTACGCCCTGGGTATGGAGACTTCAGCCCCTTATTAGTTCTACCCGTTTTAGCAGCCTTATTAATGGCAGGGTCGGTGATGATCGTCAAAACGCTCACCAAAACAGACTCTTCAAGCGTTACTGTCTTTTATACGACGATTTTTATGACCCTCTTATCTCTCTTGCCAGCAATTTTTGTCTGGGAGTGGCCAAGTACCAATGTTTGGTATGCTGTTGTTGGACTTGGTGTCATTGGCGCCCTTAGTAACTTGTTAATCACAAAAGCACTTTCAATTGCAGATGCGTCTGCCGTAATGCCCTTTGATTATGCCCGCCTCCCCTTTATGGCACTTATGGCCTTTCTTGCCTTTGGAGAAATTCCAGATATATGGACCTGGATTGGTGGTGGCGTAATCGCAATCTCGGCAATCTATATTGCACAGCGAGAAGCAAGTATTCGCAAAAAAGCTGATGCAGCGCTATCAAGTCGTAATACAGTCAAACCTGCGAGTAATTCCCCCCAAGGCACGCTATAGCTTATTTAAATATACCTAGATTGTCTTAACTTGGGTTTTCCACTGATTGTCGCTTACGAAGACGATCCAGCGCAGCCTGCCACTTTTGAACCGTCGCAATCGGGGTACTTTTAGAGAAAGCTAGATACATATCATATTGCCCGATGAAAGCTGCCTCGCTGACAGTATCCTCGGAAACATCTTCCTCTTTAGCCATATAAGCCATGTAAGTGTCCGATGTTTCCAACAAATCATACCGTCCTTTTAGCAATAAAAATAAAGCTTTATTGACGTTTATAATTTTATTTAGGTTCTGAAACTTTAACGTTGTCAGCAATTCTTCACCTGCGCCACCTAACTGAACAGCGATATTACCAACCTTTCGAGCCTGCTCTAAGTTTTCTTTATTACTTCCCTGATAAAAGTGTTTATTCCCTTGTATTGTATAGAGGCCAACACGAACGGTATAAAGTGGCCCAACCCATTGAAAAACGTCTTCTCTCTTTGGCGTTCTCACAATAGAAAAAATACCGACATCCGGCATTTCTTGTGCATATTTATAAGCACGAGCCCAAGGTAAAACCCGTATCTTGGGCTCCTCCCCAACCTCCGAAGACAACGCTCGGATGATATTTGGGCCTATTCCTCTTAACTCATCATTTTCCAGATAGTTATAGGGAGGAAAATCTTCTGTATAAAATTCGAGCGCACTCACGTTTCCAAGAGTTAGAAAACAAAAAATCCAACCAAAAAATAATGTTCTAATCATATTCGTATTCCTGAGCGATCTCAGCGCGCAATACTATTGTATGCAACAAAGGATTAGAAAACTACTAAGATTATACAAAAAAATTTGTATAAAATATTTCTATCAGAGAATTAATCATTCACATCAAGCCAAACTTGTGCCTTTTCAATGTGTTCAGTCTTAATGTGTATCTTTACAGAATTAATCGCCGCGATAAGGACCGATATATCGTCAGTATAACCAAAAGCGATAATAAAATCAGGTATTAAATCAGCTGGCACAACGAAGTAAGCCAAGGCTGCCATCAAAATCGCTTTCGCCTTCAGCGGCGTTTGCCGGTCAGTGGCACAGAAATAGGCCGCCAGAAGCTTTTCTGTGAAGGTTATTTTTAAAGCTACTTTTTTAAGCTTCCTTAAAAAGCCTTTTTTAACAACCTTTTCATCAGCAACCAGTAAGGTTGGTTCAGAATTTTTAGGGTCTGGTTTATGCAGTTGAATAAATCTCATACATCGAAGATGAGAGAGTAAGGCGTAGATTACAAGTCCTGCCCCCCATGTCGATCTAGACTTTAGAAGCAAAAAGATTCATTTTTTTCGCCAGTTCAACATCCAAAGCCGACAACCCATTGCAATCATGTGTGGTCAGAACAATATCGACCTTGTTATAAACATTAAACCATTCAGGGTGATGCCCCATCTTTTCAGCAACAAGAGCCACACGGTTCATAAAGCCCCAAGCTTGATTAAAGGTTTTAAAGGTAAAAATCTTGCGAATAGCATCCCGGTCACTTTCCAGCGTCCATCCTTCCAGCTCCGGAAGCAGGGATGTTCTTTCGCTATCAGATAGCTTCGTGGGAATTTTACGTTCCGGCATAATGAAAATCCTGTTTTACTGAAATTTGTTCTTTTTTTAACAATAGCATAGAATGATTTGATAGATGAACGGCGATTATGAAAAAAGGTTCTTGATTTTTCCTACGGTCTACGGGCAAGACTTAAAGATTGACAGCGCCTTTGAATCTATGCCTATTGCCGTCCTCGGTTAACTGGATTGAGAAAATGGGCCAGCTTCATAACATAGAACGTTTTACGACTCCCCCAGAGATCAGTGATATTGAATCTCTGGCGCGTGAAGCCTATGCGCATATGCCTGATGAGCTCAGAGACGTCGCCAGCCAGCTTAGAATAGAAGTTCAGGACTTCCCATCAGAATACATGATGGAAGCTATGGATTGTGAAACCCCTTTCGAAATTTTGGGGCTATATCAAGGTGTCGATCGCCGTTCAATGACTCAACAAAGCAGAGAGCTGAACGAAGAAAAAGATACTGTTTTCCTTTTCCGTCGTCCTATTCTTGATTTTTGGTGTGAAAACGGTGAAGACCTTAATCAGGTTGTCCGCCATGTCCTGATTCATGAGATCGGTCATTATTTTGGCATGTCAGAAGACGATATGGACAAAATGGAAAGCAGAACGGTAAGTCTTTCTTAAGGCTCAGCATCGACATAGAACCCGACTAAACAAGTCCTTGCACGCGGTTACGCAATACAGGCAGCACATCATCTTCAAACCATGTATTTTTTTTGAGCCACATGGCTGAACGCCAACTCGGGTGTGGGGTAACAAAATAATCCGGTTGATATTCCTTCCATGCTTTTACTGTTTCCGTCAGTGTTTTCTTCTTTCTCTTGCCCAGATAATATTTTTGGGCGTATTGGCCTACCAATAATGTAATGTTCAAATTTGGTAATACGCCAAGCAGTTTTTCATGCCACAAAGGGGCGCATTCCGGTCGCGGTGGCGCATCGCCCCCTTTATCTAATCGTCCCGGATAACAAAATCCCATCGGCATAATTGCTATTTTTTCTGGGTCATAAAAAAGCTCTTTCTCAATCCCCAACCACTCTCGCAAACGATCACCCGAGGGATCATTCCAAGGAATACCTGTTTCGTGAACCCTGGTACCAGGGGCCTGTCCAATTATAAGAATTTTAGCTTTTGGAGAAATTTGGACAACAGGGCGAGGCCCCAAAGGAAGATCCTTGGCACAGTGCGTACAGGCACGCACTTCGACTAATAGTTTGTCCAAAACACCATCCATCAATGCTGCATTCTCCATAACAACAGAGCGTACGACACCCCCCCACGATAAACCAATGAGAAGTTACAGACATCAATTCAACGTGATTATCTTCTTTGGAAAGGTATCTATTGATACTCTTCGAGCACTTTGAAATGGAAAACCTAGGTACCAAACACTTAAGCATTCTTTTCTTACTCAAAAGAACTCTTAATCACGCACCCGTCTTTTGCATAAACTCAAGGCGGTTACCAAAGGTATCATTCACGAAAAATCTTTTATAGCCATCCAATTTATCATCCCATTGTACGGCAACATTATTAATAGCCAACTTGTCCGCCAGAAGATCAAGATCTTTTAAAAGGAAGGCAGGATGAGCCTTTTTCGCAGGTCGGAAGTCTTGTTCTACGCCGAAATGAATTTGAAAAGAATCTGTACAAAACCAAACACCTCCTCTACCCGCTAAGCTTTCGGGTTTAGGGACTTCAGTCCAGCCCAGAATTGCTCCATAAAAGTTCCGACAAAGGTCTTCACTATCAACAGGAATAGCTAATTGAACATGATCAAGTCCTACCCAATTCAAACGACGTTCCCTCATAGATATAAAATTTGCCGCCAGAAATCCTAAATCCCTGTACGTTCTAGTACAGACAACCAATTTTCACGGGCAATTTTGTTGATTAATTTATCACCAAAACCAGATTGCTTCAGTCCGTCCAGTAACTTTGGCAGACCTGTTGCATCCTTTATTGCATCTGGCACCAAGCACCCGTCAAAATCAGACCCAAGGGCAACACCATCTTCTCCTAGCTTATCAACAAGATACGCGGCATGCCGAACCAATACATCAATAGATGTGCTCGCATCATGAGCACCATCATCGCGCAGGAAAGCGACATGATAATTGATGCCCACGAGTCCTTTACTTTCTTTAACAGCATCCAACTGTTTATCCGTTAGATTTCGTGCCGAAGGGCATAAAGAATGTGCATTGGAATGGGACGCAACCAAAGGTTTGGTTGATAATTTAGCAACATCCCAGAAACCTTTCTCTGTAATGTGGGACAGATCAATCATAACCCCCATGCGATTACAATTCGCGACCAGCTCACACCCCACATCGGTCAAACCAGTACCCGTATCAGGCGAACTGGGAAAAGCCATAGGAACCCCGTCCGCAAAAATATTTTTGCGGCTCCAGACCGGACCAATAGAACGAAGACCTGCTGCATAAAGGATTTCCAGAGCATACAGATCTTTATCAATTGCCTCGGCCCCTTCGATATGCATGATCATGGCAAGCTTGCCTTCGGACATCGCTGCGCGGGCTTCGGCAACCGACTTCGCAATAACGACCTGGCCATCACTCTCCCTTACCCAACGTCGTGCCATCGCAAACATTCGATTGGTAAAGTTAAGAGCTCCGGGTTGGTCAACAGGGGCAAAGTTAGCAGGATCTTCAGGATCAAACGGCACACCGGATGTATCATCATATTTTGAAGGAACAAACATCGCAAAAAGGCCGCCTTGCAAGCCACCTTTTCGTGCCTTTGGCAGGTCAATATGTCCGCGTTCATTTTCAGAGAAAAAAGATACTTCTTTCGCTGTTCCTTCGTTCATGACATGACGAAGTAAAGTATCATTATGCCCATCAAATACGGGAATAGGTAAAGCTGACATTAATCAATCCTGCTACTAAATACAACAATATAAAATTTCAGGCTTCTGGTTGATAGCCTTCACTGGCTTCGAGTAACTCGCGGGTATATTCGTGTTCAGGTTTTGATTCACGCATCGTTTCGACATCCATCACTTCAACGATTTCACCATGGCTCATAACCGCAATTTCATCACACATATGAGCAACAACCGCGAGATCATGCGTCACCAGAATATAGGTCAATTGACGCTTTTTACGAATATCCGAAAGCAAGTTGAGAATTTCAGCCTGCACAGAAACATCCAGTGCAGATGTAGGCTCGTCTAACAACAGAATGTCTGGCTCCAACATCAGAGCCCGCGCAATCGCCACACGCTGTCGCTGACCACCAGATAACTGATGGGGATAACGAAATCTGAACGAGGTCCCCAAACCAACATCAACCAAAGCCTGATTCACACGGTCATCAATGTTATCAAACTTGTGAAGTCGCAGCGGTTCCGACAGCGTACGATCGATACTGTGTCTGGGATGCAAGGACGCATATGGGTCCTGAAAAACCATTTGGATCGTCCGACAATAAGACATCTCTCGTTTTTTGCTAATTGGTTCGCCGTTAACGGCAACAGTACCGTCCCAGCTTGGTACCAAGCCGCTTACCGCGCGAAGGACCGTCGATTTACCTGATCCAGATTCCCCAACGAGACCAAATGATCCCCCTGCCTCAACAGAGATAGAAACATCTTTAACCGCACGAAACTTTTCATGCCCTTCACCAAAATAAACATTCAAATTTTGAATATCCAAGGCAATCGTAGCTTGATTCAACTTTGTATTATCAGAGGAAGGCATCGACACTTGGGTCCTCTATCCATTTCGGGTCACGTTCAAGAACCGATAACTGATCTTTGGGCTTGTGAATATCCGGCAAGGCATTAAGCAAGCCCCGTGTATAAGGATGTTTCGCATTTTGAAGTTCATCCGCGCGACAAGTTTCAACAATCCGGCCACCGTACATAATAATCACACGATCACAAAAGGAGGCGACAAGGTTCAAATCATGGCTAATAAAAATCAAGCCCATACCTCGTTCTTGCACCAACTTATCCATAATCTGCAAAACACGGCGTTGAACGGTTACGTCCAAAGCTGATGTAGGCTCATCCGCAATTAACAAATCTGGTTCTGGAATCAACATCATGGCAATCATGATACGTTGGCCCATACCGCCAGAAACCTCATGCGGATAGCTATCATAAACCCGCTCAGCATTACGAATTTGCACAGCATTCAGCATCGCAATAGACCTTTCCTTGGCCTCGGTCTTCGATGCATTTGTATGAACGCGATAAGCCTCGGATATCTGATCACCAACCTTCATCACTGGGTTCAGTGAAAATTTTGGATCCTGCATAACCAGAGAAATCTTATGTCCTCTGACATCACGCATTTCCTTTTCGCTTAAGGCCTGTAAATCCTGTCCATCAAAGTGAATTTTCTTTGCTTCAACCTCACCCGGATGGCGGATCAACCGTAAAATCGACCGACCAGTCATAGATTTACCGGATCCGGATTCACCAACAATTCCTACGCGTTCTCGACCAACAGAAAAGGAAATGCCCCGAACGGCCTCTACAACACGCTTTTTAGACGCAAAACGCACCCAGAGATCTTCTACTTCTAAAAGTGCTTTACTCATGACTGTGCCTTCTTCGGATCCAAGATATCACGCAAGCCATCACCAAGCAGGTTGAACCCAAGAGAGACAATAAAGATCGCCAACCCAGGCATCGTCGCAATCCACCAATGGTCATGAATGAACTGTCGTCCAGAAGAAATCATCGCTCCCCATTCCGGACTAGGCGGTTGTGCGCCAAGACCGAGAAAACCAAGTCCAGCAGCTGTCAGAATAATGCCCGCCATATCCAACGTCACCCGCACAATCAACGAAGACATGCACATAGGCCAGATATGTCCCAGAATGATCCGTAATCGACCTGCCCCCTGAAGCTGAATAGCAGCAATATAGTCACTGTTCCGAATGGTCAGCGTTTCTGCCCGCGCAATACGGGCATAAGGTGGCCAAGCCGTCAAAGAAATGGCAAGAATTGCATTTTCGATCCCCGCCCCCAAAGCAGATACAAATGCAAGTGCCAGAACAAGTCGGGGAAACGCAAGGAAGATATCAGTGATACGCATCAAGACCGTATCAACCCAACCGCCGAGATAGCCGGCTACAGTTCCTACCAACAGTCCAAAAACAGGCGCTGTAAAGGCAACCAATGCGACAATAAACAATGTTATCCGTGATCCGTATATAATCCGGCTCCAAATATCACGCCCGGAATCATCCGTTCCCAGAATATGTCCATCTGTAAATGGTGGCAGCAGTGTAGATTTTAAATTTTGAATAGAAGGATCATGGGTTGCCAATAAGGGCGCAAAAATTGCCACCAAGATTAGCAAAACAATGATCATAAAGCCCAAAAACGCAAGACGGTTGGCAACAAGAGACTGCCACCCTGCATATAACTGTACCATTTGGGCATGAAATCGTGATTCAGGGGACTCGCTGTTCAACCAGCCCTTCAATCCCTGATCGTACGATGTTGTATCTGTACTCATTCTAACGTGCCCTCGGATCAACAACTTTATATAGGAAATCAGACAAAAGATTGAGGCCGACAAAAATCAAACCAACGACAACTGTCCCGCCGATAACAGCATTCATATCGGCTGAAAGCAGAGCTGTTGTCAGATATGAGCCTAATCCAGGCCAAGCAAAGATAATCTCTGTCAAAACAGAGCCTTCTAGAAGATTTGCATAGGAAAGCGCGATCACGGTTATCAAGGGGATCATGACATTACCCAATGCATGACGCCAAATAACAGTTCGTTCTGAAAGGCCTTTGACTCGGGCCGTTGTAATATATTCTTGCGAAAGCTGCTCAAGCATAAAGGATCTGGTCATACGGCTGATATACGCCAGAGAATAATATCCAAGGATAGAAGCCGGAAGAATGATATGCGAGAAGGCATTCCAGAAAATATCAAGGTCTCCCTCGATAAGGCTATCGATCAAAATTAATCCCGTTACGACAGGAATGATATCTTCGTAATAAACATCCAGCCGCCCAGGGCCACCGACCCAGTCCAACACGCCATAGAAAACAATAAGCCCGACAAGACCAATCCAGAAAATGGGCATGGAATAGCCAAAAAGGCCGACAAAACGAACAATTTGGTCCTGCCACTTTCCTTCGTGCACCGCAGCCATAACCCCCATTGGCACACCAAACAACACGCCAAAAATAGTGCCAACTGTTGCCAATTCAAGGGTAGCAGGAAAAACACGTAAAATGTCTTCGGATACAGGCCTTGCCGTTAGGTTGGAAACACCAAAATCACCCACTGCGATCTGTTGTAAAAAGATCCCAAACTGAACCATCAGGGGTTGGTCTAAACCTAGGGACTTGTAAGCCGCGTCATAAATTTCTTGGGACGCACGTTCGCCTACGATCGCCAAAACGGGATCGACGGGCATGACACGACCAATAATAAAAGTAACAAACAAAAGGCCAACTAAAGTGAGCAGCACAGTAAAAAGCACTGTGATCAAACTCTTAAGACGCTTTAGAAGCGGCACGGAAGACCCGCGCCGCTTCGGCGTCGCTGTATCAACAGCATCACTCATCAGATACTACTTTGTAACGGTCCAGTAATAAACTCCTGTCACAGCTGATCCTGTGTAGAAGCCTTGAACATTGGCGCTACGACCAGTCTGTTCATTTTTCTGGAACATTTCAACAAATGGAGAGTTCATTTGATGCTCTTTTTGCATATCAACATACATCTGAGCACGTTTCACACTATCGGTTTCCTGAGCAGCAGCTATCGTTAAAGCGGTCATTTCCGGGATATCCCATGAATTACGCCAAGCCAATTTACCAGCGTGCGTTCCGTTGTTATCTGGGTTTGATGCAAATGTATCCGCATTTGTATGTGGATCTGGATAATCAGGTCCCCATGCCCCAACATAAATCTGGAAGTCACGTGCACGATATTTACCCAAAATCTGCTTGCCAGTCCCTTGGGTCAGACTAACGTTAATACCAGCTTGTTTGAAGGTATTCTGAACAGACTGAGCAATCTGAATACGTTCTTGCGCATTCCGCACAATGATTTCAACATCAAAACCATCTGCGTGACCAGCTTCGGCAAGTAGTTCCTTGCCTTTTGCTACATCCAGTTTAAATGGCTTGTCTTTCAGCTCACCCATATAAGTCAAAGGCAAGAAAGCTTGATGAACAACGTACTGACCTTTTAGGAAGGAATTCACCATTCCATCATAGTCGATCAGATAACGCAGCGCTTCACGTACTTTTGGTTTAGAAAGAATAGGATCTTTCTGATTCATGGAAATATACATGATACGGCCACGAAGATCGTTATCTACAGCCAAATCAGAGTTGCCAGAAATACCTTCAACATCAGTCGGGTTGAGATTTCGCGCTACATCAACGTCACCCTTTTCCAGAAGGAGGCGTTGAGTCGCTGATTCAGGTATATGACGCACGATAATACTTTTCATTGCTGGCTTTGCAGCCCAATAGTCCGCATTCTCTTTCAGACGATAGGACTCGCTTGGTTTCCATTTAACCAGTGAATAGGCACCCGAACCCGCAGAATTTGTCTGTAACCATTTATTACCCCAGTCACCCTCGACTTCATTGGATTGGACCAGTTTTGAATCCACAATTGAGGCAACAGCCGCTGCAAAACAGTTCAACACGAAAGATGGCGCATACTTTTCATCCGTTGTCACAACCAGAGTGTAATCATCCGTCGCTTTGATTGCAGCTTCGACATTCTCTTCATTAAACCCAAACTGAGTCAGAATAAAAGACGGTGTCTTTTTCAACATAACAACTCGGCGTAAGGAGTATTCCGCGTCGTGAGCTGTAATATCATTACCCGAATGGAACTTACGTCCCTTGGCAATTTTAAATGTAAAGGTTTTCCCGTCATCGCTAACCGTCCAACTATCAGCCAGCCCCGGTTGATAGCCTTTAGACAAGTTTTTAGGGTCAAAACTTACAAGTTTATCGTAAACGTTATTCACATAATCCGTGCCCGAAAACTCAAACAAATCATGTGGATCAAGAGATGTCATATCGTCAATTCTATCTGCAACGACAAGGACATTATCTGGTGTTCCAGCATAAGTAGCAGTCGCCGACAATGCAGAAACAGAAACAGCCGTGGCAAACGCCAGACCTTTCAATAAATTCTTTATCTTCACTTTGGACTCCCTGTATTAGATGCGCCGCTTTTTGGAAAACCAGTTTCGGTTCTCAGGTGATTTTTTACGCGCCGCTGCCATAGCGTTGCCGTAATCAGAACTTTTGTCAACGCTATGGAAACAAATTAACCGAATGAAAACTATAGAAAATTATCAAAACGCGGCCTCCACATTTCAACTTAAAATTGAGAAACAGATTGTAAATAATATTTTAAAAACGACTAATATTATTCAATATCCATCGTCAAAGATGTTTTAATATTTACAGTAATTCAAAAGTTTAGCACTTTTACAAGATACGCGTATGAAGTGTCTTATCAAAAATTTATATGCATTAAGTGACTTCTTTGTGATTCAGTAAAATTGGTTGAACCAAATTTTTCCTATTTTTTTCTCGCCACATCAAATCGTATACAATCTATGCTGGACAGACGATCTCGCATAAGATTTAGTAATTGTAATCACAATGCACCGTATCGGTTTTGCGTTCCTTAAAACGGAAATTCGCAGTCCGTTTTTCCAAAGAATCTCTGAGTAAGTTGTATCACACAAGCCATACCATTCCTTAAGACCACATAACAGAACACAGACCTTTAGCAGGAATATTACATTAATGAAAAAGTACAAAGTTCTCTTCGTTTGCACAGGCAACATTTGTCGCTCACCCGCGGCTGATGGCGTCTTAAGGCACAAGCTAAGGGAACAGGGCTTGAATGAGATGGTTACGACAGATTCAGTCGGTACACACAGTTACCATATAGGTGAACCACCGACCCAAACTGGTCTGAAACTAGCGTCAAAGAGAGGCTATGACTATTCTGACCTCAGAGCACGCCAACTTTCAGCAAAAGACTTTGAAGAGTTCGACATGATTCTCGCAATGGATTTTGGCCACCGTGACATCATTCGAGAAAAATGCCCCCCAGAATACCGAAACAAAATAAGCATGTTTCTGGATTACAGCCCCTTTGATATCAAAGAAGTTCAAGATCCTTATTATGGCGGACCGCAAGATTACGAAGACATGCTTGATGTCATTGAAACGGGCGTTATCAACCTTGTGAACCACTTTAAAACACAACTCAAAGATCAATAAAATGAGTACATCGACAGGGGCTTCGAAAAAGCAACACGAAGATAGAATTATTCTTGGAATCATTTTGGCGATTCTGATGGTTTTTTGCACATCTGTTATGGATGGCATAGCCAAATGGCTCACAGCGTCTTATAGCATCATTAGCATTATACTTATCCGGAATTTATTCAGCCTGCCACTTGCTGTCGTCCTAGTCGCTAAAACAGGTGGAATTGCTACTCTTAAGTCAGATCGACCACTTCTTTTACTAGTGCGATCATCGCTGATTATTTTTGCTGCCGGATCATTTTATGCGGCATTGCCTTTTATGCCACTGGCGGAAGTCTTTGCCATCGCTTTTGTCGCCCCCTTGTTCACAACATTACTATCCGTGATTTTCCTTAAAGAAAAAGTGGGCTTTCATCGCTGGGCCGTCGTCTTCACTGGCTTTGGCGGTGTTCTGATCATATTGCAGCCGGGGACTGATACTTTCCAGCCCGTTGCAATACTCCCGGTCATTGCAGCCTTTTTTTATGCCTTGCTGATGATCATGACCCGACAACTCCGTCATCATTGTAGTTCATCCGGCATGACTTTCTGGGGGACAGTTACAACTGTTTGTTTGGCATCAACAACCCTCGCCTTACCCTGGGAAGCCTTTGCCTGGACTCTGCCAAGTAACACAGACCTTCTTATGCTAATGGGCATGGCAGTCGTTGCAACAACCGCACACTTTTTAACCGGACAAGCCTATCGCTACGCCCCCGCAGCTGTTGTCGCACCTTTTGACTATACCATGCTGATATGGGGACTTATTTTCGGTTGGGCCTTTTGGGACGAAATTCCCGAAGCACATGTTCTATTTGGGGCGAGTATCATCGTCATCAGTGGCCTCTACATTATATATCGAGAGTCTCGGTCCACGAATAAAACGGTTCAGGATAGTCAGCTTCCAGAAAATAGCACGCCCCCAACGGTGTAAGTTTGCTGGAATAAAGGCCAAAACTTTCCACTGTAAACTCAGGATGAGAAAAAAGATTATTGTCGCGTAGATACGCCCCAAAAGCAGGACCGGGGTTACTTTTAAAACGACAGAGCGTCACATGGGGCGTGAACTTCTCTCGCTCTAACCTTATGCCAGTTGATTGTGCAGCGTATTCTACCTTACGGCGGAGATCTGAGATTTGAGGGGTTTTCTCAACCCCTGCCCACAACATCCTTGGACCATTCTCTTTGCCAAAAAAGCCAACGCCACTTAAGCGAACTGGGAAGGGATTGAAATGCAGCCGACTAAAAGCATCGTCCAGATCCCGGGCCTGTGCACCATCCAAGTCCCCGAAAAACCGTAAAGTAATATGAAAATTTTCAGGGGCAACCCACCGCTGTCCGGGTAATCCGTTACAAAGCCCCATAAGACGTAATCTTGCTTCTTCGGGAAGAGCAATGGCGCTGAACAGCCGCATGGGTACCTCCTGTAAACAACCAACAAAACAAAAAGCCTGAATCAGAACAACTTATTCTTAAAGCACCACAGCGAGACGGTTTTTAAATCCTGAATGACTTTTCTATAACCGATGCCTCAAAGCACCTATCAACCACGAGCAATTACGGGCAAGGAATCGTATGTTTTCGTCCAAGCTCTTCGATTTCCGCTAAAACCTCTTTTGAAAGATCAAGTTCCGCTGATTCAATATTTGCCTTCAATTGTGCCATCTTTGTGGCCCCGATAATAGGCGCGGTAACAAAGGGACGCGAACGAACAAACGCCAATGCCATTTGCGCAGGATCAAGGTGATATCTCTCCGCAAGATCCACATAGTCCGCAATCGCGGCCTGACCTCTTTCGCCCATATAACGGGTATTATCAGGAAAGAGTGTCATGCGCGCACCTTGTGGCCGGGCACCGCCAAGATATTTACCAGTTAAACTACCTGCACCCAATGGCGCATAGGGAAGCAAGCCAATATCTTCGCGCATAGAAATTTCGGCAAGGCCAACCTCAAAGCTTCTGTTTAAAAGGCTATAGGGATTTTGGATAGAAGCCATACGCGGTCCTCGCCCTTCTTCAGCGAGCTTCAAAAACTGCATGGTTCCCCAAGGTGTTTCATTGGACAATCCAACATTTCGGATCTTCCCGGCCTTAACAAGATCATCAAGAACACTCAACGTTTCTTCAGGCTGAGTAATTTGTTCCTGATCACGATACTCAAACCCGAGTTGGCCAAATATGTTGGTGTTCCGATCAGGCCAATGAAGTTGGTAAAGATCGATATAATCCGTCTTTAACCGTTTTAGTGAGTTATCTAGCGCCTCGACAATGTGTTTTCGATTAAATCGCGAGACTTCACCGCGAATATAAGTTTGCACAGCACTTGGACCTGCCACTTTCGAGGCCAGAACAACTTTATCCCTATTGCCTCGTTCCTGAAACCAATTCCCGATTATTTCTTCTGTACGCCCATAAGTCTCAGCTTTAGGTGGCACCGCGTAGATTTCAGCAGTATCAAAAAAATTAACCCCTTTATCCAGTGCATAATCCATTTGTTCAAAGGCTTCGTCTTGTGTGTTTTGTTCCCCCCAGGTCATAGTTCCCAGGCAAATTTCACTGACGTTAATATCTGTACGACCTAGTTTGGTATATTTCATAACATCCTCAATAACTTTAATAAAAAAGCGTCAAAACCCCTGTGTACCCATACAAGCGATCATGGGACACTTCACCATTCGCGTAAAAACCGACCAATGGCATATCCCCGAATTCCTGACGGAGGATATTGAGTTCTTCCGAATTTGGTCCAAAAAGTGCCTGCCCTCTTCCCAGACAAGAATAGTATAACCCAGCTTTTGGAGGGCGTGGTAATCGTGCGCGTATATCATCCAGTAAACGGTTGAGATCCTTCCGCGCGGCCTCGTTATCCCGTCGGCAGAAAAAAATCGGCTGTCCTGCCTCTACCTCTTCTGTAATGTTCAAGGAACCGTCACTGATATCAATGCTCATCAGGTTTCGTACCAGATAGTCATCACCGTCACTGCCTTCAACCGGAAAACCGACAAAGATATAGCCCCCAATCTTGCTCAAATCCCGGGATAAAAGCTCTCCTATATCTTCTTTGAGAACATCCAGCGCCGGTCTGCCATCGATGGTATAAATCTGCTGATCATCCGCTGATGTAATCGTTCTCTTTGGGCCGATTGGTGTACACCCTTGCGTCAACCCTGTGATTGCAGGCACAGAATCGTTAAAGAAAACACCAGACAAAGGACAATCTGTAATATGGTTTGCAATTTGTGGCAGCTCGCCCCGCGAAGACGTCAATCCCCCCACGAGATAAACCTCTAACCCCGCGGAAAGAGACGAAATCTGCAAAGGAAGATCATAATGCCGTGGATCACCATGTATCAGCCCCAGATAGGCCTGATTCTTTTCCAACCAGCTTTCAACGCCCTCACCAGTAACAACAAGTTTGACCCCTTCTTCCGTTTCCATCTGCCCCGATTCAAACACTTGAAACGTGCCAGATGGAAAAGAGCCAATCATAACGCTCAAGCCTGGTTCGTCGTATAGCTCTATAGCCGAAAAACGACCGAGTTGGTTGGCAGCATTTGTTCCAACACCAATGCCGATTGTGCCTGTCCAGTTTTCAAGGCCCGTTTTTGTCTTCAGAAAGGTCAAAATACTCGACAAATTATCTGCGAAAACATCGGTGGCATAAATAAACCCCAAGTTTGCTTCTGACGGCAGATCCCCCAGACCATTCAGAATCTCAGCACAAGCCTTGGACCAGTCCGGCGAGGACGAGAAAGCTGCCTTAAATTTAGGATCTGCCTGTAACATACTCACTCTATGCCTTTCTCTGCGCCTTTTTCAAGCAAAGGCATGAGATAAGGCAGAATATTCTGAACAATCAAATCCACCCCTGCACGATTAGGATGGATGCCATCAGCTTGATTCAATGCAGGGTCAAGCGCCACGCCTTCCAGAAAGAAAGGATAAAAAGCAACATCATGTTGCTCTGCCAATTCTGGGTAAATCTTATCAAATTCAGTTACATATTCAGTACCCAGATTTCTGGGAGCCTGCATTCCTGTTAAAAGTACTTTTGCCCCTGAATCTTTAAACCCCGCAATAATCTGGCTGAGATTTTCACGGGTTTGCGACGGTTCCAAACCACGCAAACCGTCATTCGCGCCAAGCTCGACAATAACAACCTGCGCTTCATCCAGCAAAGCCCAGTCTAGACGGGATCGTCCCGAAGCCGAGGTGTCACCAGAATTCCCACCGTTAATAACAGTGATATTATACCCAGACTCTTTCAAAGCTACCTGTAACCGTTCAGGGAAAGTATCCCCAGCTTCCAGGCCATAACCATGGGTAAGACTATCCCCAAAAGCCAACAGCTTAACGGGCGTTTCTGCATAGGATAAATTTGCGGTAAGAAGAGTAAATAGAAAGTACGGAACGAGACGGAATACACGTCTGCAAAGAAATTTAATCATCATCTATAGGATCAATCATTTCCCAAAAAAGCAATAACCATTACGTAGTATACCCTGAAATATGTTCGATACCTTAAAGGAACAAGCCCTGTTCACGATCTCCTGACCATTCTTGTATGAATTTGTTTTTTAATTCTGCAGATACTTTTCAACATTACTGTTTTAGAACAAATATTTAATCGATATAACGAGAGTACACTTAATCTCAATGATTGAAATCCTCACATCCACCACCATATAGGTTTTTGATCAAAGCTTTATGACAGTGCAGAGAAAGTCTTTCTTACCATGACCACGGGCTCAAAAAATCTTGTTTGTCTTTCCGACGTCAACCTGACCTTGAGCTCATTGGCCGGAAAGGTTGATATCCTTAAAAATATCAACCTTCATATCGATAGGGGCGAAACTGTTTCTGTCGTCGGGCCATCCGGTGCCGGTAAATCATCCATGATGATGCTGATGGCAGGACTTGAAGCAGCAACGTCCGGAAGCGTTGAAATAGACGGACACGATCTGGGCAAAATGGACGAAGACGCCCTCGCCCGTTTTCGCAGAGACTCTGTCGGTATTGTTTTTCAGGATTTTCATCTCATACCCACCATGACAGCCCTTGAAAACGTTGCCGTTCCCCTAGAGTTTGCGCGCAAACCAGATGCATTAAAGCGGGCACAAGAAAGACTAGAATCTGTCGAATTAGGACACAGGCTTGATCACTTCCCCGGACAGCTTTCTGGTGGTGAACAGCAAAGGGTCGCTCTTGCCCGGGCCTTTGCCGCAGAGCCAAAAATCCTCTTGGCAGATGAACCGACCGGGAACCTTGACAGTACAACAGGGGAAATGGTTATCGAGCTTCTTTTCAGGTTGCAAAAAGATCACGATACGACGCTGATTCTCATCACCCACGACCCGCGCCTGGCAGCAATGTGTAACCGAACAATCACACTCCAGGACGGGCAATTAGAAGAAGAAACTTCTAACAAAGCAGCTAAAGATACGGCATCAGCAATGGCATCGCAGGGCTGATTGTCATGTCAAAGAGTTTACCATTCTCCCTTGCCGCCAGTTATGCCTTTCGCGAACTCCGAGGCGGCATAAAAGGCTTCCGCATATTTCTTGCCTGTTTATTTTTAGGTGTTGCGGCCATTGCTGCAGTCGGATCAATCTCAGCTGCGATTGAACAGGGATTGCGCAATGATGGTCGAAATCTTCTGGGCGGGGATATCGCGCTTAACCTAGTTCATCGGGAAGCCTCTGACGATCAACTAACTTGGCTTCAGGACAAAGGGGAAATCTCTCTTGTCCGCGAAATGCGGACGATGGGCAAACAAGCTGTTGAAGGCGGAAAACGCACCCTGATCGAATTGCGTGCCGTTGATGATATTTATCCGCTCTATGGTGATGTCATCCTTAAACCCGACATGGCCCTTTCGGACGCATTGGCTAAAACAGACAAAGGCTGGGGTACAGTCCTTGCGCCAAACCTTTTAAGAAAGCTCAATTTAGAAGTGGGCGATAAAATCGTTGTCGGCAATGGACACTATGAAATACGCGCGTCACTCATAAAAGAACCAGATCTTTCAACACGCGCCTTCACCTATGGCCCAACGGTCATGGTATCAGGGAATAGTCTCGACGGCACAGGCCTTATTCAACCCGGCAGTATGGTTCGGTACGATTATCGTTTGGCCTTGCCCATTGAAACAGATCTCAAAGCCTTTCAGGAAACGATTACCACAACTTTCCCAGAAGCAGGGTGGCGGATTAGAAGTTCAGAGAAAGCAGCGCCGCGTATCAGCCAGTTCATTGATGTCCTAGGCATGTATCTAACGCTTATAGGATTGGCGACATTGCTTGTTGGCGGTGTTGGTATCGCAAACGCAGTGAAAAGCTTTATGGACAGTAAAGTCGGTGTAGTCGCAACATTGAAATGTCTCGGTGCCCCGTCCCGATTAATTTTTCAGATCTATCTTATTCAAATACTTTTTCTCACGCTAATTGGTACGGTGACAGGTTTAATCGCTGGCGCGTCGGCACCCTTTGCCGCCAGTGCCTTTGCCAAAGATATGCTTGGCTGGGAAATCGCCGCACAGTTTTACGCTGAACCTCTTTTGCTGGCCGCAGCTTTTGGTTTTCTCACCGCCTTTACTTTTTCCATCTGGTCGCTATCCAAAGCCGGAAAAACCTCTCCCGCCCGCCTTTTCAGGGATTTAACATCCCCGATCACGGGACGGCCAACACCAAAGGCAATGATCGCCCTATCTCTCAGTGCTGTTCTGTTGGCATTAACGGCTGTTACCTTCGCAAGTAATCCCAAAATTGCCGGATTCTTTATTGTAGGTGCCATTGGCACTTTCGCCATTTATCACTGTGTAGGATGGCTCATAACCAAACTCACCAAATTCTTGCCCCGGGCAACGCATCCTGCCCTGCGAACCGCGATCGCAAACCTTCATCGACCTGGTGCACCGACAACAAGTGTCATTCTGTCAATGGGGCTTGGGCTTACCGTCCTTGTTATCGTTGCACTATTAGAAGGAAATGTTCGACAGGCTGTAACACAAAGCCTGCCCGAAGAAGCCCCCGGCTTTTATTTCATTGATATCCAGCCGCAACAGGTTGAAGAGTTTGAGCAACTTGTTCAAAGCACTAAAGGCGTCAACGAACTGCGACGTGTCCCCATGATGCGGGGCAGAATTACAGCCGTGAATGGTACCCCGCCTTCCGAGCTTGAGATTCCAAGCGAGATCAAATGGGTATTCCGCAGTGATCGCGGTCTGACATGGTCGGCTGAAATGCCACGAAATACCAAACTCATTGACGGGAATTGGTGGCCAGAAGATTATAACGGTAAACCACTGGTATCTCTTGATCAGGCCGTTGCAAAAGGATTAGGACTTACGATTGGTGACAACCTGACAATCAACCTTTTGGGGCGTCCAATTGATGTCGAGATAGCAAATTTACGAAAAATCGACTGGGGCGGATTGGAAATCAACTTCGTTATGGTTTTCTCCCCCGGTCTTATGTCCAAAGCACCACAGACACATATTGCCACGGTTAAAGCGCTGCCAGAAATAGAAGACGCGTTGGAAATCAAAGTCACTGATACATTTTCAAACGTCTCGTCCATTCGGGTCAAAGAAGCATTAGAAGCAGCAACTAAACTGCTTAGCCATGTTGCCCTTGCCCTTTCTGTCATTGCCGTGGTCGCCCTTTTGGCGGGAACCCTTGTGCTAGGTGGAGCCGTCGCCGCCGGGCATCGACGTCGGGTTTACGATTCCGTTGTCTTAAAGGTTCTGGGTGCCAGCCGACGATCCCTTGCCGCAACTTTCTTTCTGGAATTCGGTATGCTGGGGCTGATTTCAGCTGTCGTCGCCGTCGTCATTGGTGCCGCTGCATCTTGGGCAATTACGATCTATATCTTACGCCTTGAATTTACTTTATTAACCGAGGTTGTCCTCTTCACACCTTTACTGGCCTTGCTTGCAACACTGGTGTGTGGCTATGCCGGAACGTGGAGCGCATTGCGACAACGCCCCGCTGCATTGTTACGAAATGAATAAATTTTCGGTTGAGATAATAATATCCAACTAAAAAACCCGATTATTGTTGATTTTTAAACAACAAGACCCAATATTAGGATCAGCTTTTTAGTAAAAACGAAACGAGGTTTCTTATGATCGACCGTTCCACACAACGCAGTGTTGGATATGGCCAGGCAACAGCGGCCGACACAGATGCTGGTCTGCGCGCATACATGCTTGGCGTATACAACTATATGTCAATTGCACTTGTCATTACAGGACTTGCAGCCTTCGGAGTATCCCAGAGCCCAGAACTTCTACAACTCGTTTACGGCACACCACTAAAATGGGTTGTGATGCTTGCGCCATTGGGAATGGTGTTGTTCCTAAGCGCGCGTATCCACGCTCTCGCCGCCTCTACAGCCCAGCTCCTTTTTTGGGTCTTTTCGGTACTGATGGGGATCTCAATCTCCTATATCTTTATCGTTTACACAGGTGAGTCCATCGTTCGTGTTTTCTTTATCACAGCGGCGTCCTTTGCTGGCCTTAGCCTTGTTGGTTATACCACCAAGAAAAACCTCTCCGCTTTTGGCTCTTTCCTGACTATCGGTCTGATCGGTATTGTAATAGCCAGTATCGTGAACATCTTCTTGGCATCTTCAGGTCTAAGCTTTGTCATTTCCATTCTCGGGGTTCTGATTTTTGCTGGCCTGACAGCTTACGATACCCAGCGCATCAAACTGATGTATATGGAAAGTGATCATTCGGAAGTTGCCCAGAAAAAATCTATTATGGGTGCCCTTTCACTGTATCTGAACTTCCTGAACATGTTCCTGTTCCTGCTACAGCTTTTTGGGAACCGCGAATAAGCGTTGATGACATAGCGTCATAAAAAAAGCCCGGCGATTTGATCGCCGGGCTTTTTCGTACCCCCTAAATTCTAAAACAATCTAATCAACAATTTGCACAACCTTCTCTTTAAGAGAGTCAGCGACCTGTTGAAATATTTCAGGACCATCGCCCAAAATTTCATTCTCAATCACCGACTTCATCGCCTTGAGGTGTGCTTCGTAAAGTTGGGGTGTCGACAGATGAAGTGTATCCTGTGCCATTTGATGCTTTAAAAGCGTATAAAAACTGTCACCAATACGTGTCATCAAAGGAAAACCAAAACTGGTTCCCTGTCCCTTAATGTTGTGAACAATACACCGAGCCTGATCCATAGCTTTAAATGCTTTATTTGAATTGTTTTGAATTTCACCTAAAATTCTATCCAGAGTAGATAAATCCTCTTCTATACCTGATCGGTAAAGTTCGACAAGCTCTGCATCGACATAAGTATTCTGACCTGTTCTTGACACCTTAACATCCTTTGTTTGGGTATGCTTACAAGCAAAAAAATGTATTTATGAATAATAATGGCAACAACTTATGTCACATGAACATTCAACGATAGCGAGAATATTAAATAACACATACAGAATATAACATAATCTCTTAACAAACTCTTTTTGACCAACCACGGCGGACTTGGCTATAAGCCAAGCATGGATTCGATCACCCCTCAAATACCATCTGCACAGGATATTCTTAGCCGTATTTTTGGCTATGATAGTTTCCGAGGAGATCAAGAAACTGTCATTGACCATGTGATTGATGGTGGTGACGCACTTGTCCTGATGCCGACAGGCGGGGGAAAATCCCTTTGTTACCAAATTCCGGCACTTTGCCGCCCAGGCCTTGCCGTTGTTGTTTCTCCCCTGATTGCCCTTATGCAGGACCAGGTCACGGCGCTTCAACAACTTGGCGTCAGAGCATCAGCCTTGAACTCGACCCTCCCCTATAACGAGATCCTCGCCACGGAAAGAGGTATGCGATCCGGGGAACTTGATATGGTTTATGTGGCCCCGGAAAAGCTTCTCACCGATGGTTTCCTTGGTTTGTTGGAACAGTGTGACCTCTCGCTCTTTGCTATTGATGAAGCCCATTGTGTTTCACAGTGGGGGCATGATTTCAGACCGGAATACCTGCAACTGAGCCTTCTGAAGGAACGTTTCCCCTGGGTTCCCCGAATTGCCTTAACTGCAACCGCAGACGGCCCAACAAGACAAGATATCAAAGAGCGCCTTCATCTAGCAGAGGCCCGTGCTTTTGTAGCCGGATTTGACAGACCGAATATCCGCTACAAAATTGGACTAAAGGCAGCACCTAAAAAACAACTGACAGATTTGCTAGAACGTGAACATTCAGGGCAGTCCGGCATTGTTTATTGCATGTCCAGAAACAAGGTAGACGAGATCGCACAAGCCCTGTGCGAAAAAGGTTTCAATGCCCTGCCGTATCACGCAGGCCTTTCTAAAGACATCAGAGCAAACAACCAGGATCGCTTTCTCAAAGAGGATGCTGTCATCATGGTCGCGACAGTTGCCTTTGGCATGGGCATAGACAAACCCGATGTCCGCTTTGTTATCCACCTCGACCTGCCCAAAAGCTTGGAAGCTTATTATCAAGAGACAGGACGTGCAGGGCGTGATGGTCTTCCGGCTGAAGCCTGGATGATCTACAGCATGAATGATGTCGCCCGGCTCTATCACATGGCGTCACAGTCCGATGCACCAGAAGCACAAAAACGGATCGAAAACAGAAAACTAGAAGCCCTATTGGGCTTTTGTGAAACCACGCGCTGCCGCCGACAGGTATTGCTAGAATACTTTGATGACAATCCGATTGAACCCTGTGGAAATTGTGATACCTGCCTGACCCCTGTTGAAAGCTTTGACGGCACCCAAGCCGCGCAAAAAGCGCTGTCTACTGTCTATCGTACTGGCCAGATTTTCGGATCCGCCCATGTGATTGATGTGCTTCTTGGCGCAAAGACAGAACGCATCGAAAAACTTGGTCATGACCAACTCAGCACCTTTGGCATTGGCACAGAGTTCTTAAAACAGGAGTGGCGGTCTATTTTCCGCCAACTGGTCGCCCTTGGTTATTTAAAAGTGGATATGGAAGGCCATGGATCCTTTCAGCTCGGCGAAGATTGTCGCCCCGTGCTAAGGGGAGAAAAAATAGTACAATTCCGCCGGGATCCTACGAAAAAAACGCGTGCATCATTGCGCAGTCACTACAAAAAATCGTTTGGTCCAGCAGCAACAATTGATGATCCAAGAGACGAAGCACTCTTTCAAACGTTGAGAGCAAAGCGGCTTGAGCTCGCCAAAGATCAAGGCGTGCCTCCCTATGTGATCTTTAACGACAAGACGCTTCTGGAAATGGTTATGGCGCGCCCGGTTGATCTAGGTGATATGGTGAATGTACCCGGTGTCGGCAAGCGCAAGCTCGAACGCTATGCCGATATCTTCCTAGACGTCATCAACGAGAATCGATAATAATTTTCTATCGAGTAAACTGAAAATCACTCGTTCTTTGCCTTGATTTCAGCTTCGGATAATTCCCCATCAGCCGGGGCTTCTTCTTCCCAGAAAGCAGGACCGTCCTCAAGAACATCTGACTCTGTGTCTTCTTCTTCAGAAGAAGAATCAAGCGTTTCACTTTCAGCTTCTGCAATAACTTCCTCGTACCACTCCTCACCCTCAGGTGTCATGGCAACAACCATTGTCGATGATTCCGCAGGCACCCCGATATAATCACCCTGATCTTCAATCGGTACTGAACTTCGCTGTGTCATACGGAACACACCAAAAGTCGTGATCATCAACAATGTAACGGACATACTATAGACAAACGCATTTGGCCCAAACTGTCCCATCAAGAACGTACTGACCACAGGCCCAATGATAGATCCAATTCCACCGATCACAATCAACGCACTTGTCGCCCCAACAATTTCAGAGGCATCCAGATAATCGTTGGTATGTGCAATCGCCAAAGAATATAACGGCAAACACAGCGCACCGAATAGAAACGCACTACCAAGGAACAAAAAGTTTGCTTCTGAGGCAGAAAAAACCCTTATGAGTAACCCAACTAAACCAGCCAGCAGCGCCACAACGATTAGAACTTTACGGCGGTCAAAATGATCAGAGGCCTTCCCAATAGGCCATTGTAAAGTAACCCCACCTATCGACATCGCCACCATAAAAAAGGAAATGTCTTTTGTTGTCATTTCCAATTGTCCAGCGTAAATCGCCCCAGCACCAAAGATCTGCGCCTGAACAACACCGACCCCGAAAGCACAAACAAACCCCAAAGGCGAAATCTTAAAAAGACGCTTGAGTCCAACAGGTGTCGGAGATTCGAACGTAGGCACCTGGGCAACTGTCAGAGTTGTTGGGATGAGCGCAAGAGAAACCAATACCGACATCAAGATAAAGGGAAGAAAACTACCGGGATCTGAAATATTAATTAGCAGCTGCCCAAACCCCATAGCCCCGTAAAGAACAACCATATAAACGGATAAGAGTTGTCCACGCGTTTCATTTGTCGCGCTGTCATTCAGCCAGCTTTCAGCAACGATATATAATCCTGCAAAGCAAAATCCGGTAATAAGGCGCATCGCCCCCCAAGTATAGGGATCAATAAAAACGGCATGTAACAAAGCAGATGCTGAGGACAAAGAAGCCAGTGCTGCAAAAACGCGCACATGTCCAACATTGGCAAGAACCTTGGGCGTCACAAATGATCCAGCAAGATACCCGATAAAATAGCAGGTCATCACAGCACCGATTGATTCGGTTGAGAACCCTTCAATAGACCCCCGGACACTCAACACAGTACTCTGCAAGCCATTACCCAGCATCAGAAAGGCAATACCGAGCAAAAGTGCCCACGAATTAGTGATTGCTGATAACATTTATTATTTCCCTAGGCCTAAAGTGTGACCAAATTCCATTCCTACCACTTAGAGAATATTTATTAAGATAGTTCTACCTTAGTTGCGACTTTTCGCTTCTCTATTCACCGCTTTGACAGGCAAAAACAAATAATTATAAATCTTTAAGATCAACCAATTGAGCTTCTGGATATTAGAAAGGTGGCTAACATTTCATTGCCAGCCACCTTATATCACTTAAACTTTAGGCGCCCTTTTATGCAAAAGGTGCTTCCAGCTCTTCTTGCTCAAAAGTTCTCAATACAGCCGGGTGTTTGCTCATAAGAGAAACATTTTTACCCAGAAGCTTCATTTCACTCGGTTTTTTAGGAAGAAAACGCCCCCAACGGCAAAGCATCAGGAGATAAAAATCCAAAAATGAAATTGCCTTACCCATCATATACGGACCCTTTTTAGCAAGCTGGGCTTCGATTATCTCAAAATACTCCATCAAGCGTTGCTCAGCGGCATCTTTAATCGCCGCTGCATCAGACGCATCGCTGCTGTAACGTTCGGAATAATAATAAACCAGAAACTCTGTTTGGATCGTATTCGTTAAAAACATCAACCATTGATAAAACTTGGCGCGCTCCGGCGTTGCAACATCGGGCACCATGCGACCTTCGGGGTGTCGGTCTGCGAGATGCATGCAAATTGCAGCTGTCTCAGAGATAACCATGGCGCCATCTTCCAATACAGGAATACGGCCCGAAGGATTCAAAGCAAGATACTCTGGGCTTTTATGGGCTTGCTTATTCCGATCGACATAAACAAGTTCATAATCAACACCGAGTTCTTCCATCAACATATGCGGTGCAATGCTTGCGTTACCAGGGTAGTAGTGAAGTTTATACATTAGAAGCCATTCCTGTACTGAAAAACATCCATTAACAGTTTGTTATCTATGCTCAAAGCGTGGCAATAAAACGATAAAGCAAAAATAATAACAAAGCACAAAATTGATTTTAAGTTGCGATATAACACATCAGCTATCAACGCTTTTTGGTCAAGGCATAACTATGAATGAAAGGGCGACCTGTGCGCACAAAGATGTGAACTCATAGCGTAATACACGCATAAGATTCAATATTCACAAAAATCACACAAGTCCCAGAGTAAAACACGGCAATTAGAAAGGAATTGGTAAGGATTAGTACCTAGAATCATACACCGTAACAAGATTAGGTACAAATGTAGTAGATGATAGAAAACCGCCAATATAAAAGGTATGCCGCAGGGGATAATGCTTCCTTGGGCATTGATGGTTCTTGGCATCCTTGTTCGGTCCAAAACCTTTCTGGAAATGGTCTTTTTCTAGAAACCTTTTGTCGCCCACCTATTGGTACTGTCGTGGAACTCGATTTAAGCAGTTTGGGCAGGTATTCAGGTACTGTTGTGCGACACGCTTGGGATGGTGTTGGCGTACAATTCAGAGACGGGCACCCCCACACACCACACCTCCCCGATCATCGTCAGGGTGCACTTTTTACCAATATCTGATCGCCAATATTTGATTAATCACTCTATTTAACAAAGTGCCAGTAACAGAATTCCTGGTGATAAGCATATATTTCTTCAGAATTCAAAATTTGAATACTAAATAAGCCTGATTAATATTCTGTCGTTTTAGGCAGCCGGTTTTCTGTTCTTAAGTTTTAATGCTGTGATTTTATAAACATCCAGACCTGTAATGCTCGAAATTTCACGGATTGTGAGCTCTGTTTCTCTCAACAAAACAGCAGCGTGAATTTTGGGAGGCATACCACGTGGTTTTTTATTTCTAACTTTCACAGGACTCGCCAATGATTTTTGAGGCTTGTTATCCTTTGCCAATCCTCGTTCATAAGCAGCTTTTAGCGCAGCTTCATGACGTGCTTTTTCTTGCTCAAGATGGGAATCCATCAAATGGAGAGAATTTGCAAAAACCCGTTCCGTTGCAGACATACTATAAGAAGCGGGGCGTGCCTTTTGCTTTGGCTCGTCTCTTGGTCCACCTTCCGCGGCCTCTTCCAAAGACATGTTATGCTTTGCCGCCATACGCTTAGCAGCAGCCAGAGCATTCTCTCTCTCTCCGTCATAGGGGCTTAGGGCCGCAACCTGTAGAAGGTTGTGAAACCTGATACGCTCTGCTTCTGAAAATCCCTCACTAATGGTCTTAGTTCCTTTAATCTGTTTCCAAGCCACCCATTATACGCAAACTCTGGCTTATGGGCAGTAAACTTTATTTATTTTCTTCTGTTTTTTTCTTCTGGTGTTCTGTTTTTGGGTCTCTAAAAGGATCAGGCTCTTTCACTTGATACTTTGCTTTTCCCTCAATTACATTGAGCAACAGGATAAAGGGGATAAAAAATATCCACATTATATAGTAGAAAACCTTAGCCAATAGAATCGCTCTCCACTTTATTCCTTGAAAAACCCCTATCTAAACGCATCCTAGTTCTCTGCATCCTAGTTCTCTGCGCCGTTTGTTGAATCAGCTTCGGCTTCAATAGAATATTGGCCAGCAGTGGTTTCGTCTGCCAACCCAGCATGAAGGGTTAACATCACAATTTCCGCATCGATGCCATCTTCGAAAATTTTGACCATTTCTAACCGACGGAGCATTTCTTTTGAATCTTCCGGGCCATTAAAATCCTCGAAATCTTCCTGCCCCAGAATACAATAACTTAAAAAACCAGCCAGATCATGAAGGGTCGCTTCTGGGTTATCTTTCAAAAGGTCCCGATCTTTTGCCAACCGCCACAAAGTTAATTTCACTGCATCAGGAACAACAGCACTAAACGTACCCGCCCGCTTCAATCCATCATCGATCATATGGATTTCTTTTTTCCGGCCAAAAAATCCAAAAATCATAGGTTTGATCTCGCAACAAAATTCATAGTTAAAAATAATCTCAGTTCAAAAGCACCCCGATCTAAACCAAGGGTATAGATCAAGAATCATAAAAATGAAACTCCGGGATTAATCAGCAATAAAACTCAGCACGGAATCACAACGTAAGAGATGGTTTCCTCAAGCCCAGAAACTGGTAAGTTAAATATAAATTTTCAAGGATAACTATTTCTGAATCATGTGTGGACGTTTTGCCTTAACCACCCCTATCGCTGACTTAAGTGACCTTATGGGCTTCCCTGAGCGCCCCAACCTGGAAGAACGGTATAATATATGCCCCACTCAACCTGTTGCGGTCATTGTTCTTGGTTCGGACAAAAAAAAGCACTTTACACTGCATCGTTGGGGGCTAATCCCAAATTGGGTTAAAGAACCGAATCTCAACAACCCAATGCACAACGCCCGTAGCGAAACAGTCAACGAAAAACCATCCTTCAAAGGTCCCTTTCGGGGCAGGCGTTGCCTGATTCCCGCCGACGGCTTCTACGAGTGGCAAAGCGGGTATTCAGGGAAAACAGGTAACACAACAAAACAAGGCTATTACATCACACAAACCAACGATGCGCCCTTTGCTTTTGCGGGAATTTGGGATGATTGGCTGGGCGCAGATGGCAGCGAAATGCAATCTTGTGCGATTCTGACGGTCGAAGCTAATCACGACATTTGCCATATACACCATCGTATGCCCGTCATTTTGCCAAGGAAAGATTACAACACATGGCTTTTCAAAGGGGGGAATGACCTGTTGAAGCCACTCCCAATTAACAGCCTAAAATCAACCCCCGTAACCAGCTATGTGAATAATGCACGCCATGAAGGTCCCGCCTGTCAGGAACCACAAGCTCAACAAGCACAACTTTTCTAACGCTTAATAAGCAACAACGTTAAACCGTCACAAACAGACCTTAAATTTCGGTAATACAGAAAATCTGTCCCCGAAAAATATTTAAAAAATATTTCTAACATCTAGCCCTGTTCTCCTTTGAAACAGATCACTATCATCAACTTTCTTACCAATCAGCCCCTATAAAAGGCCTTATAATGTCTAAAATAGTTGTCAGTGATCTCCTGATTTATCCCGTTAAATCTGTTGCCGCTATC
Organism: Kiloniella sp.; assembly: GCF_048259265.1. NCBI lineage: Bacteria > Pseudomonadati > Pseudomonadota > Alphaproteobacteria > Rhodospirillales > Kiloniellaceae > Kiloniella > Kiloniella sp. The sequence continues at coordinate 127,988 of NZ_JBLXHT010000004.1, forward strand.
TCAATGCCCAAGGCTTCTGTGCTGACTGCGGGCCTGGCTGGGGATCGTCGATACCTGATCACAAAACCCGACGGGACCTTTGTTACTGGGCGAACACACCCAAAAATCACAGCGATTATCTGCACCTATCAGGGGGCTCTTTTAACTTTGTCTCATGAAGACAAAGAGCCCATCCTCCTAAATCCGGAAAGCTTCACTGATACATATCAAAACAGTAATGTTTGGGGTACGGATCTGATCGGACAGGAATGTGGTGCTCAAGCCGATAAATGGATAAGTGATCTTCTCGGAGAGCCAATGAAACTGCTCTATTTCGGCAACAGGTCTGAACGCTTTATCAAGCAACATCCAGAGAACGATGTCGGATTTGCTGACGGCTTTCCAATTCTCATCACCGCAAATAGCTCATTAAACGAGTTAAACAGGCGTTTACTTGCCCCTGTTTCAATGGCTAATTTCCGCCCGAACATTACAGTTAGTGGCACCTTGCCTTTCGAGGAAGATGGCTGGTCCTTAATCAGGATTGGCGATGTAAGATTCGAATTGCCTAAACCCTGCGCGCGCTGTGTTTTTACAACGGTTGATCCCTTTGCCCATGCCGCAGATAAAGTTCTTGAGCCTCTAAAAACGCTCACCGAATTTCGCCAAGTTCAGGGTGGAAAAGACGTCATTTTCGGGGAAAACATGATTCCCTTGAATACAGGAACCATTCAAGTTGGTGATCCTGTCGAAATACTAAAAACCAAGTCCAAACCACATTACATTGATAATTGGAAACCAAAATCAGCGCGCATTACCGCTCACCTGAAGCCTAGGCCAGCAGAAACTTTTGACCAAGCCCCCATATTGCTGAGGTGCGTACAGGTCATAGACGAAACCAAAGATGTGAAAACTTTTAAATTCACGTCTGATCCGGTAAGACGTTTTTCCCATCAACCCGGTCAGTTTCTGACTCTCCATATTCCAATTAACGGCGAAATCGTTAGCCGTTGCTATACCATTTCCTCCACACCATCACGCCCGGATACGATTACAATTACAGTCAAACGGGTTAATGGCGGACGTGTTTCCAATTGGCTGCACGATCACGTTGCTGTTGGATCCAGTCTGGAAGCAATCGGTCCGGCTGGCGTTTTCCACTTAAAAGAAACCCAGAAGAAAAAAATTCTGATGATTTCTGGCGGGTCAGGCATCACCCCCATGCTTTCCATGACCCGGTTCATCACGGATACAGGGCTGGATTATGACATCCATTTCCACCATTCCGGCCATACTATTGATGACTTGATTGCTTGGTCGGAGCTATCCTTGCTTTCAAAGCAGTTTCCCCAGCTAGAACTATCCTACAACACAACACAGGGTCTTCCTTCCTCTCATTTGGCAGAACACGGTATTAAGGGCCGAATCTCGCCAAAGATATTAAAGGAAGTTTGCCCCGACTATATTGAGCGCGATGTATTCGTCTGCGGCCCTGATCAGTTTATGGAAACTGTGCAAACGCACTTGATGAACAATGGCCTGCCAAAAGAACAATACAATCAAGAAAGCTTCACCATAGAACCAACTCTGCCACCAGAAGATGGATCAGCTGCAAGCTATTCAATCCACTTTTCTAAATCGGGTATGACTGCGGAAATAAAGGGGAATCAATCCGTTCTCGATGCGGCAGAAGCTGCGGGGATTGATATTCCCTACAGCTGTCGAGGTGGACTGTGTGGCACCTGTAAAAGCGAGTTAAAAACTGGCGAGATTACAGCACCCAATGCGATGGGGTTAAGTGAGGAAGACACAGAAAACAACCTCTTTCTCGCCTGCTGTAGCTTTGCCAAAAGCGATATCGAAGTCGATCTGTAAGCAAACAGGACCGGTACAAATAATCAGTTAAGATGGAAATAAATGCAGGCATCCATTGTACATAAGCACAATGGATGCCTGAGAATATATATCCCTTTAATCTTGCTGTAATACCGGAATATTACGGTAAAGATCCAAGGCCTCTGGATTAGCCAGCGCTTCCTTGTTGCCAACTTCCCGTCCATTAATAATATCACGTACAGCCAGCTCGGTGATTTTACCCGATCTTGTTCGCGGTATATCTGAAACTGCAACAACCTTTGCCGGAACGTGGCGCGGTGTACAACCGGTTCTGATTCTAGTTTTTATTTTCTTGATCAGCTCCTCACTAAGGCCTTCAACACCATCCTGCAAAATAACGCAGAGAACCACCCGCACATCGCCGTCCCAGTTTTGACCAACGACAATAGCTTCACGAATTTCTTCCAGTGTTTCGACCTGACGGTAGATCTCAGCAGTACCGATGCGCACGCCGCCGGGGTTAAGCGTCGCATCAGAACGACCATGGATAATCAAGCCGCCATTTTCCGTAACTTCCAGAAAGTCACCATGGGTCCAGATATTATCAAAGCGTTCAAAATAAGCTTTGTTATAGCGTGCCCCATCTTCATCCCCCCAAAAGCAAAGCGGCATGGATGGGAAAGGTTCCGTACAAACCAATTCACCCCGCTCATTGGAACCGTCATCTGACTTGGCATCAGACACAGGCTTGCCCTCATCGCTAAAGGCAGAAACCGCACAGCCTAACGCAGGTGTTTGGATTTCCCCGCGATACACAGGCCCAATAGGGTTTCCAAGCATAAAACAGCCCAGAATATCTGTTCCGCCAGCAATCGATGCCAGCTGAACATCTTTTTTCACATGCTCGTAAACAAAATCAAATCCTTCGGGTAACAGGGGGGACCCGGTAGAATAAATCGCCCGAAGTGCTGGTAATTTATAATTTTGGATTGGGCTTTCACCTGCTTTTTTCAAGGTATCCAGATACTTGGGTGACGTCCCAAAATGGGTCACCTTTTCCTGTTCCGCCAGATCGAATAGAATTGTTGGACTGCCCGCAAACGGCGATCCATCATAGCAGATCAATGTTGCGCCACAGCCCAATCCGGCGGCAAACCAGTTCCACATCATCCACCCACAGGTGGTGAAATAAAACAGGCGATCATTTTCTTTCAAATCACCGTGGAACTTGTGCTCAACCAACTGCTTCATCAACGCGCCACCTGCACGGTGAACAATACACTTGGGCACCCCCGTCGTCCCCGAAGAGAACATAATATACAGAGGATGATCAAACCCCTGTCTGGAGAAGGCTATTTCTGTGGGCTGGAAAGGACCGACAAAATCCCGCATATCGATCGCCTTTGGCAATCTGGATAGATCCAGATCCGCACCCGACCAAGAGATTACAACAATCTTTTCAATCGCTGGGATCTCTTTCACAACCTCTGTAACCTTGCCCAAAACATCGTGATTTTTCAGATTATAATCATAACTATCAGGAGCGATTAAAACTTTTGGTTCAATCTGGCCAAAGCGATCCAGAATACCCTGTGCACCAAAATCCGGTGAAGCCGAGGACCAAACACCACCGACGGCAGTTGTTGCAAGCATCGCGATAATGGCTTCCGGCATATTCGGCATCAATCCGGCAACACGATCACCAGGTCCAACACCCTGTGCTTTCAGCGCTTGAGCAAGGCGGGAAACTTCATTGTACAAATCATCTCTACTTAGTGATCTCTGACGTCCTTTTTCGCCCCAGAAAACGATAGCATCCTGATCACCGCGATGACGCAGCAAGTTTTCAGCAAAGTTGATTTTTGACTGAGAAAACCATGCGCTTGATTTAATATCCTGATCATTACGCGTATAAACATGACCGCCCTTTTCGCCAGAGAGATCAAAATAATCCCAGGCCGCGGACCAAAAATCGGCGATATTCTCTACTGACCATTTATGCAGATCAGCAAAATTATTCACCTTTGTTCTATTCTGTTGATTCAGCCAGGCCATAAAATCGGTGACAATCGCATTTTGCACACGATCTTCGCTTGGTACCCACTGTGGTTTGGTCACTGAAGTCATATCGCCTGTCGCTCCCTGATATTTTTTTATGTGTCGATTTAGACTAGCGATCATTTATGCTGCACCGCACACCAACCGTCAAGGGATGGGATATAGATGCGCGCGTTGAGCGGGCCACTAATCAAAGTTACGATAAAAAGTGAACAGATACTTTTGTGCTTATTCCTTATGAATCTCATCCATAGACGCCGTGATATAGTTGACCAACCGCAGCCCGGCTTCACTTAAGTTTCCCTGACGATAAAACAGACCGACTTCGACATCTACCAACCCCGGATAACCGTTCTCCACAGGCACGACTTCCAGACTGCCCGGCACTGTTTTTTCAGACAAAACAGTCAGACCCAAGCCTGCCTTTACCGCGGCTTCGATACCTGATTGACTAGGACTGGAATAAGATATGCGCCATTTCTTTCCGGCTCTGTTCAGCGCATCCACTGATCTCTGACGATAGATACAGCCCTGCGGATAGACAATCAGAGGCAAGGTATCTTGCGATAACAATGCTGCATCCCCGTTGCCGACCCATGCCAGACGATCAGACCATGTTTTGGCCAACGAAGGTGACGGTGTATCCGAACAAAGGGCAATGACCACATCGTACTCATTCTTGTCCACGGACTGAATAAGATCACGACTGATCCCGCAATCAACTTCCAGCGTGATTCCGTCGTGGGCACTGGTAAATCCGCCTAGGATTGTCGGCAACAGAGAAACCGCAAAATCATTTGGCAAACCGACCCTGACAACGCCCCCGACTTTCGGGGTTTTCAATCTGGAGATAACCTCATCATTCAGCGCAAGGATTTGTTTGGCATATCCGCGCAGAATTTCCCCCTCTTCAGTGAGTGTAATCTTTCGCCCGCTCCGGTTAAAAAGCGATATTTCCAACAAATCTTCCAGCCGTTGTAGTTGAAGACTTATCGCAGGTTGAGAACGTCCCAATGTCTCTGCTGCGCGAGTTATGCTTCCCAAATCGTTCACAGTAGAGAAGGTACGTAACAGATCAGTGGGGACATTAATCATGGCGCGAAAAACACATTATCTGGCAACCTAGGTTCGTTTTATGGACAAGATAAAGCTTATCAATATTTTAGACAGGAACAAAGCCTGTTCGCCGTCAACGAGTTTTTGCACCGGATGGAGAGCTAAAAAAGAATATCACTCCCAAGATATAGCTCCTGATTTTGACAGAATTCCTTTGGCTGAAATCATTTGTTTCAGCTTTCCCGGATGCCGCATGATGTATATTTGGCTTATCTGTCCCTTTGCGTCATATCCGAATGATAGTGCCGCATGCACTTTACCCTCCTCCACAATCACCAACCCCAAAGTACCATTCAGTACTTGAGTCATAATCGTCATGTCTCGCCATGCATGCGATAGAATATCTTCAATAAATCGGCAAATCGCGTTATGACCAACAATGACATCGCGCACAGCCTGCACTTTGCCACCACTATCCGCGCGCAAATCACTATCTGCCCGTAACATGGTTCCCAGATCGTCAACATCTCCAGTTCGGATCGCCTGCTGAAAAGCTTCTAACAATTTTTCTTGGTGTTGTTTTTCCGGCACATGCCGCACATTATTTTTTGCCACATAGTTTCGGGCCCGTGTTGCCAACTTACGGCAATTTGCCGGTTGCATATCTAGCACGCTTGCCACCTCGTCAAACGGCATCGAAAATACATCGTGTAGCAGGTATGCCGCCCTCTCCTTTGGCGTCAGTCTTTCCAACAACAAAAGAAAGGCTGTTGTCAAAGACGAAGCTATTTCTATCTTCTCTTCCGCACTGGCTTCAAATTCCGTTTGAATTTGATCCGGTATCCACGAGCCAACGTAATCCAGTCTTTGATGACGGGCCGACTTCAGTTGATCCAGACAACGGTTTGTACAAACGCGTGATAACCAACCGACAGGATTTTCGATCTCCGGGCCAGAATAAGAGACCCATTTCAAATAGGTGTCCTGCACAATATCCTGTGCATCACTTACAGACCCCAACAAGCGATACGCGAGCCCCATAAGCCTGGGACGCGATAGCTCAAATGCATCTGTTTTATTTTCAGGTGTTTTATTTTCAAGCATTATATGAACCTCATCATATCAATGCTTGGATATCTGTATGCGGTTCCACAAATTGATCATCCCGATATCTGTCGTAATTAACGTGATTTCCTTGTCAGAAAAATATCGCCGTAACTCAGAACGAAGTTTCGCATAATTTATTTTTAGGTCCAATGTTGTCAACGCTTCGGTCCACGCCAACGCGGCCCGCTCTGGTTCAGAAAATACGTCCACATGACGCCAGACAATCACTTTATCCAGCTTGTCCTGACTAACTCCGGCTTTTCGCGCGTCAGATATATGCATATTAACACAATAGGCACATTGATTTATTTGGGATGCCCGTAATTCAATGAGTGCAGACAAAGAATGTTCTAAACCACGCTCTGCCATCATCACATGAATCTGGCCTAGATACCCTATTAGTTTTGGGTCATTTTTTTCATGCATAACGGGTTTTTCAGATGCCAGAGACACAGAAGCCAGAGACTTAGAAGAAAGAGGCCCAGAAGACGTTGTCATCATCGTGTTTCCTTTGCTGTTCTTAGAGTAGCTTTCAGGAATATGACGCTTGATGAACACGTAATGTGACACGGATGTTCTATTTATTTCAAAAATCTGGTTATTTCAAAAATCTGGTTATTTCAAAAATATGATCAAAAGAAAACCCGGCACCAATATACCGGGTTTAAAGTTTGAGACATCAGAACCTCCAAAATGGAGTTTCCAAACAAGGAAAGGTATTTATTTACTGATAATGTTGTGCTCCGGACCGTAAGGGAATTTAGTAATGTTTTCAGCACCATTTTCACCCACAACCAGAATATCATGTTCACGGTAACCGCCAGCACTGGGATTACCTTCTTCGATCATGATCATTGGTTCCATAGAAACGACCATACCCGGTTCCAGGACAGTTTCGACATCTTCACGAAGTTCCAGTCCCGCTTCACGACCATAGTAATGGCTCAACGTTCCGAAAGAGTGGCCATACCCAAAAGTCCGATACTGCAACATATCGTGCTTTTTGAAGATTTCATTGAGCTCAAGCGCAATATCACAGCAACGAACACCGGGTTTAATCAAATTCAGACCTGCTTCGTGAACTTCAACGTTGACTTTCCAGTATTTCATATGCGCATCGGACGCATACTCGGCAAACAACGTTCTCTCTAGCGCAGTATAGTATCCGGCAATCATCGGAAAGCAGTTCAAGCTCAGGATATCACCCGATTCAATCTTCCTGCTGGTCACGGGATTATGGGCACCGTCTGTATTGATTCCTGACTGAAACCATGTCCAGGTATCCATAAGCTCTGCATCGGGGAAAATCTTAGCAATATGACGGATCATTGCCTGTGTTGAGTGAAGAGCAACCTCATGCTCAGGAACGCCCACAGCAATCGCTTCTGCACAGGCCGCCCCGCCAATATCAGCCGTCGCTGCACCATGTTTAATAATCTCGATTTCTTCGGCGGATTTTATCATCCGCATCCGCATTGTCGATGCACCGATATCAACAAACTCCGGACTACCAAGAGCCGCAGCCATTTTGTTTTTGTTATCGATGTTAATATGATCGAATTCCAGTCCTACACGGCTCAGGTTTCGTCCCGACAGCTCATCCTTAATCGCAAAGAAATAATTATCTTTTTGCCAATCCGTATAGATGACGTTGTCATCAAAGCTACGTCTCCACGGCTGCGCACCATCAATATTCGCCGTTACAGAGATATGTTTATCCTGTGTGACAATCAGACCGTAAGGACGCCCGAAGGCACAGTACACAAAGTCATTATAATAATTGATATTGTGATAAGAGGTTAAAACCACGGCATCGATATCATTATCAGCCATATGTCGACGTAGGTTACTGATACGGCGTTCCATTTCTGATCTGGAAAATGTGCCTCGTACTTTTTCTCCGTTACGGATGCGCAGTGTGCGTTCCATTGCTGACTCCAATAGTAGGGGAATTAATTTTCATCCTATTGGTATCAAAAAAAAATTTATAAAAATAATTTATAATATGAATTCAAACATTAATAATGAAAATGAATGAGGGCCACCTTCGGGGGAAGGCGACCCTCGATACGCAAGCCAGCAATCTTTTAAGGGAAAAGTTGCGGCTCAAGCGCAAACGGATTGTGAGAGGCGATATCTGCTCACAATCACTGTAACGCCCCTGCTTAGGCCAAAAAACAACCACTGCGCAACAAGAATTTATTAGGCTAATTTTGTGTAAAATTTTATATACTTTAAAGACTTAAGGCTATTACGTTTAATAGCAAATAAAAACAATAGCTTATAATTTAACCCATCTGTTCGATAAGCAAATATGAGCGCCTTATTCATACAAACAGGAAAGATAAAATTATCGAAAATTATTCTGTATTAACATCAGTCGAGTACGTGAATCTCTTTTAGATTCCAGATCCAATTTACAGTCGAAATTTTCCTATAATTCATTTCGCCTTCTATTTCCTTGATCATACAAGGCAATAGAAGGCGGATCGGTCCCTTCTTCTCAACTCTGATCTCACGAGACTGATATCGTGTCGCGACAAACAGACAACTCGCAGGCCACTTCGCAAGGATCAAATCAATTGCATAGCCACCTAAAGCAACCATTCTAACTTGTCTAGCATCTGATATTCCCGAGGCTCTTAGAATATCTGGCAATAATACTCCTTGATATGGTCCAGCCTCATTCTCCCAGATTGGCGGCAGTGAAACTTCATAGAGAGGTAATTTTTCAAGATCCACGGTTCTGAATTTTGAAATTTCCTCTCCCTTCTTAACCATAAGCACACGTTTATTGCTAATAGAGGTCTCTAAATTTTCTTTGAAAAAACTGACAGAGCTTACATCAGCATAGGCCTTTGAAACCGCAATAAAAAATATACTTACAAAAATCAAAACTGGTAGAAAAGGACGCTTATCCACTAGACTAACTCTCAAAGATTTTTTCTGATAAACATATGATAAATATCAATAATTAATAAAACACCTAACTTATGGTGTTTTATTTAAGTCATTTGATGAGAAAACATTATTTTACTGGACCTTCTCCGTCTATCGTTAAGGGTTTGAGTTACTTGTAAAAAGAACATAGCTCAACGTTGCAAGATACAGCCTGCTAAGCCGAGGTATCAGATTCAGAAAAATAGAATACCGAAAGATCGTGATTTTTCATCTTATTAGTGGGTAATAAACTTTGGCCACTTTGGAACCTTGTCTAAATATATGTAATGTTATATCATTACATATATTTAGAGTTACGCAATGACACACCCCCAAAGACTAAAACTCAAAACATTGATGAAAAGCTCGGTCTCTTGAGAGGCCTGAGCGGTAAGGCATAAAAATGCAGTTGACTAAATCCCTCACCCACACCGAAGCTGACGTTATGGTGCAAGGAAGCGACGCATCAACACTGTCACATATCCAACAGCGTGGTGTTGCAGCAGCTGTCTGGCAACGAGAACTAGCATTAGATTTTTCGGACTGGATCAGAGAACTCAACCCGGAAAACTTGCCACAATTTCGGAGCCTAGTAACCGTAGACGCACTTGAAAAAAGCATCCATGCAGCTTGCGACCTGTCGCATACACCACCCGGCAAGCATCGCGATATGTTGGCTGGGGATATCGCTGCACTAGGATTCATTATGAGCGAAATCATGGAGAGTTCTTTACTTCATGTTCGGATCGAACCTGTGAATACAAACGCTTGCCGTAAATTCCATGTCGACAATATGACCGCCCGCATGCTTTGTACATATCGCGGAAGGGGTACTCAGATCGCGCAACGAGGTGCTGAAGACACACCAATCACTGTGTCTGCAGGAGATGCTATTTTACTGCGTGGCGCTCGTTGGCTTGGAAAGGAAGAAACCACGCTGCAGCACCGTTCTCCACCAATCATAGGAACTGGAGAAACCCGTTTGTTGCTCGCGATAGACCCGGGTTCAGACTATAAACCTGAAATTGTTAATCATTAAGCTCTGTGGCCGTTTTACGTATTCAAATACCACTCCGGCTGAGAAACATCACATGCCCAAAGAAAGACAGTCTCAACAAAATCACAGCGTTGTGGTGACCACCCCCTCAGCTATCGACAAAGCACACACCGTGTTTCTACGCTGGGTAGAGGCTGTATCAACGCACGATATCGATACGGTTTTGGCACTATACGCAGAAGACGCCTTTCTCGTGCCAACCTTGCAAAATAAAATCTGCTCAACCACACAGGACCGTTGCCTCTATTTCGAAATGCTACTTGGAAACCCTGATCTAAACTGTCGTGTCGACGAGTGGTATGCACGATCCAATCACAATCAGAAAACTGTTGTCCTGAGCGGACACTATACGTTTACATTTGCTGTTGATAAAAGCAGACAAACCATTCCGGCACGTTTTATTTTCACGTTCGAATGCATCAACAGCACATGGCTAATTACTGGTCATCACTCATCACAGTTTATCTAGGAGTGCTGTTTGCTTGAGCGATAGTGGATCGACAAATGTTGTTTTATACTCTTTATATTAAAGTGGCGGGTTGCAAAGTTTTTAACCGGGATATCCGCGACTGATGATGAAGAAACAAAAAAAGAAGTCATCACGTTGAGTTTACACCCTCAGAAATAACTTCTTTTCTTAAAATAATAACCTTTCAAAACAAGATCTAAGCACCTGTCTCTCTTGCGGCCCCTTCAATTGCTGTTGGCTTAGCGATCACAATTTCATTGCTTTCAGTATTCTCTAACACCAAAGATGTACCTGCTTCTTTCCTAACACCTTTTGGCTCAGATCCCTTCGACACAAGAGCATTTTCCTCCGTTAATACTGTCGGACGTTTCCAGGCAAGGGAATCAAAAGAGCCACAATCACCACAATGAGCTTGCCAATTTTCAGCAATCGCTCCACAAGATTCACAAACCCAGTTATGCGCAATAAGCGCCGTTTCTGATTTTTCAAACCACTCTGCAGCAGCGCGACTGTCTCCATGTTCTTCCTGTTCCAATCTCCCCATCAAACGACAGACCAACCGGCTAGGACCACCTTGATCAGATGCCTGCTTCAGGTGACGGCGTGCTTCACCCCACAACTTCGCTGCTAAATTAGCTTCGGCCAAGGCAATATGACTTTCATAATGATCTTTATTCTGAGCAACCATCTGGCCCAAACGCTTGGCTCGCTCAACGTTACTTTCAGAAGGCCAAAGGGTTAGGAAGACACGGGCTAGATCACGGTGAGGCTGTTTGCCCCACGCTTTTTTCAATGTTTTTTCAGCATCCTTGATTCGCCCGGCACGATTATAAGCCTCAGCCAGGAATGCCACAGCTGGTACCAGATCAGGCGCGAGTTTGTAGGCCTCTTTAGCGAAAGCCAACGAAGCCAGGAGATCCCCCTGATCATTTACTTTCAAAGCTTGCTGTAACTTTACAACAGCCCGTTTTCGCGCCGCTTCAGCAGGAGCAAGATTTTTCGTCTTGGCCCCTTCTTTCAACGCCTGATCCGCAATTGCAAATTGCCCCGTTGCTTCCGAAAGCTCAAACAAACTTTCCTGAACCCAAGGCGTTTTGGGGCTCAAGGCATGTGCTTGTTTGGCAAGCTCCAGCGCCTCGGTAAAATCACCACGCCGTTGGGCTTGCATCAAAAGCCCACGTAACCCGAGAAAACGGGTCTCCTTGTCTTCCAACATAGCTTTGAAGTAATTGGTCGCAGCTTCCTCATTACCTTGCAACTGTGCAGCTTGAGCAGACAAAAGCATGGTCAAAGGCGGTTCATCTGATAACAAATTCTCCGCTTTTCGGGCCATCGCAAGGGCCGTATCGGCTTCGCCAGCGGCCACAGCAACCATGCCGTGGGTCAAAGCTTTATACCCACGTTTCTTGCGATTATCTTGCCGGGCCTGGCCAAACAGTGCTGGCGCGTTGATAAGACTACGCCAAAACCGATAAAGAAATGCGGCAGATATAGCCAACGCAGCAGCAGCAAGGAAAAGCACTCCAACTGTTGTTTCCAGACGGTACCCAATCCAATCTACAGAAACCAGACCAGGACGATTCGCAATCCATATGACAATCGTTAGAACAATTGCCAGCTTAAGAAAATAAATCAGTGTTTTTTTCATTATTCAATACCTCCGGCACCGCTACCCTGTGCCGTGACACCGATCAAAAGCAACGCCAGTTGTTGACTGATTTGTTCGCCTTCTCGACGTTGCTTGGCCAACAAAAGCCAATTTTCCATGCCAGAGGTCGCTGCAGAAGTGAGATTTTCGAGTTCCTGCAAAGCACCCGATAGATCACCATCTTTCAGATAATTTTCTGCACGAGCCAGAACACTGGAAGTCCCCTGTCCGTCAAGGATATCAATTGGACGTATGGAAACCACATCTGTTACCCGGCCGATGGCTTTATCAACCCAGGTTTGCCCGCCCGCAATCTTATCAGCCGAAAGCGCATCGCGTGCAGCTGATGGGAAACTCGCCCGCAGATCAGTCAAACTAGGCAAGCCGACAGCTGCAAACGAAGAAAGCGGAGACACCAGTTCACGAATAGTGCTGTTTTCCGGCGCAACAGCGCGGACAAGATCCAGTTCTTTCACGAAAGGGCCAGATCCGCGTAAAGCATCACGTAACTGCAGAACCCCAAGCGCAAGATAAACATCACCCGTTGCAGGACCTCCAACCAATGACTGAGAAGGAACTGCGTCCCCAGACTTAAGGCTTGCAACTTCTAAGATCAAAGCGTTCATTTGTGTTCGAATAGACGCCAATTGTTGAACAGAGGCCCCGTCAGAACTGTCCCCAACGGAAGATGAGGCAAATCCCGTACTCTCGATAGCATCCATGCGTTGGCGTGTTTGCTCCAGCTCGGTTCTCAGGGCCTCAACCAAATCCTTATCTGCATCACTGGATGTGACAACCACTCCACCGTCGGTCAGGTCATTGAGCTGCCGTTCCAGCTCTGATTGCTGAAGTTTTAGCGTCCGTACTGTTTCTGAAAGCGCTAGAAAACGATTTTGATCAATGATCTTGCTTTGCGCATTGAAAACATCTTGCTCCAAGTCGACGATTCGCTCTTCCAAAGAACTGACACTTGTTGTTTCCGCTTCGCCCCCAAATGTCGGAATTTTCTCAACAAGGGGTAACCACTCACTTCGAAAGAAAACGGCAGCTGCCATGGCCAGAGCACAGAAGCCAACCCCGTAGAAGAAGCTGTTCAGACTTCCGCCCTTTTTAACAACCGCAACGGTTTGCGTATCAGAGAGCAGTTCATCAGCTTTGTTTAGTCCCTGACCGATACCATTATCTTTTTCAACACCCGTGTTTGCCTGAGCGTCATCATTCTTATCGCCGACAGCTGCCTTTGACCCGGACACCGGTATAGCGCTCGACGCTTTAAGAGGCGACTTTATATCGGACTTACCACTGGAACTATTTGAGCCAAGATCACTCGAAGCGCCTTGTTCTGCTTCATCTGAAAGTAAAAGATCACTTTCGCGAACCCGAAGCACATCAAGTGTAATTTTCGCTTTTGCCGCGGCTCTTAGTATATCTTCATGGCGAGCAGAAGGAATTGAATCGCGCTCTTTCCAACCTTGGACGGTGCTAACAGCAATGCCAAGTTTGCTGGCCAAGGGCCTCAAACCACCAAAGGCATTAATAATTTCCTGTGTTGGACTTTCCGTAACCGCTTCTTTATCAAGCGATTTGTTTTCATCTTTTACAGAAGAACCTGTTGTCGGTTTGTTTGATTTGTCGCCCTGTTTGCTGGCCATAGCATCCTCTGTTATCCAGATTGTGTAGATCCAAACGATCGAAACACGTGATTAAGGAAACTATGCGCCAGAGTTAAGGTAAAATCTAGTACGTACGTACACTTATTTGTTTGAGGCGATTAACTTTATCATATCAGCCCTGTTTGGCTGTTCTGATACCAAAACCTTAACCCCGCGTATTTGCTCAAAGCAATCGGCAACCGCGTTGCTCAAACAATAGATGATTAAGCCCTCTAGACTGGACACTAAATTCTCTTGGGATACCAATGCCAAGAACACCTTGGAAGAACGTGGCGAAAAAAAGCTTATCTCGTTGATTTTATTTTCTTTTAATAATTTTTTTGTTTGCTTAAGCAACACTTTGGATGACATGGCTTCGTACAAAACTTCACGACGATAAAAATAACCAAACTGGTCAAGATCCACCTGAAGATCCCCTGCTATTTTTGACGCTGCAGGATGTAATAAAACACCCTTTTTTGTGCTCAGTTTTTCCTGAACCAGCTTCGCTAAATCACCCACATCACCCTTGGCAGAATAAACCGTTTCGAATCCACACTCACGCGCGGCTTCAGCAGAACTTTCCCCAACACAAAGCGCTGGAAATGAACGATCTTTACTATTCAGTTGATAAGCACGTACACCATTTGCAGAAGTAAAAAGAACAGCCTGTACGTCAGAAAGATCTAGTTCAGCAGAATTTTGAAACACAATGTCAAAAACGGCATCAAAACACACCTCGCGCCCCAACAGACGAAGTTCAGAAGCAAAAGGTTCCTGATCTGCTTGTGGACGCGTAACAAGGTGAGTGATCATAACGACCTCTATAACGAATCAAGGACAAATCAAGACTGCTGCACTTCCAATATTTTGAAAAATTCTTGACCAGCCTGCTCTTTTAGGTCTCGTCCTGCAGAGCGCCCCATTTCCTCAGCCGATGATATCGGGCCACGCCGCTCTGTTGTGAATATTTTACTACCATCTGTCGCTGCTAGCATCGTACGAAGATAAAGCTCATCGCCTTCTATTTCAGCAAGAGCAGCAATTGGTGTTCGACAAGATCCATCAAGTTCCGCGAGGCAAGCCCGTTCGGCGGTAATTCGTTGCATCGTCGGTTCATGATGGATGGCATCAACATAGGCACGAATACGATCATCACCCTTTCTTACCTCTAGCCCGACAGCACCTTGTGCCGGGGCTGGCAACATTTCTTCGGTTGAAAGTGCTGCCGTGATCAAGTCGGATTGTTTCAGTCTATTCAGGCCAGCAACAGCAAGCAGTGTAGCATCAACTTGCCCTTCTTCCAGTTTACGTAGTCTAGTCTGAACTGAGCCACGAAAGGTAATAACTTCAATGTCTGGGCGTTTTGCTTTGATCTGGGCCTGTCTGCGCAAAGAAGCAGAACCAACAATAGCACCTTTCGGAAGCTCTGCCAGTGAGTTGGCTTTCGAAGAGAAAAGTGCATCACGGGGATCTTCCCGCTCCAGAACTGTGGAAATTTCCAACCCATCAGGCAACCACGTCGGCACATCTTTCATAGAATGTACTGCAATATCAATGCTGCCATCCTGAAGACCGTCTTCAATCTCTTTGGTAAAAAGGCCCTTACCACCAATTGCAGACAACGCCCGATCTTGAATCTTATCGCCAGTGGTATTAATCACCACAACCTCGACCGACTCATCATCCTTTAAATCAGAATGGACCTCTTGCAACAGGCGTTTAACTTCAAAAGCTTGAGCTAAAGCAAGGGGGCTTCCCCGGGTACCAAGACGAAGAATAGGATTATCAGTCATAAATTATTGCCATACGTTTCTGTGAGTCTGAAAAAAAGAATTTATCCAAAGAAAATTCGATCACGCGCACCTTACTCTTTCAGTCCCGTTTCGACAATTCTTATGGTGAGAGTAAATCACGCGGCGAACCGACGCAGAGCCGATCTTCCCATAACGATACCTTCAGAATATAAAAGTGCCGTAGATACGAATGATTGAAATCATCTCACTGGTTTTCTTGGCCCGCTGTTATATTTTTCAAACCTTCAGCCCAATCCATTCCTTGAGCTAACCATTTCATTTTAATGTTATGCCCGCCTTTGTGGAGACATAACTCCATTTCTTTTCCCGTTGCACATCCCCGCCATATTTCGCAGGACATATCATCAAGGGAAACAACTTCGGGATCACCTTCACAACGATTTGTTTCTTGCCAGATACGCACGCCTGTTTTGACATCACCTTGGTGCCACCGCGCACCGATAGGTCGCCCTGTCATCGGCACAACACGATCTGATACCCCGTGAATATGACGTATGTTTACTGGGTTTTCACACGCAACGGGATGGGGACGCCAGAATGAGCCAGCAACCGGAAAGAAGGCAGAAAATTCTTCGCCCATATAACAAGCAACATCCCAAGCCATTGACCCACCTTGGGAAAAACCTGAAACCCATAAACGATCTTTATCAAGCTTATGCCGAGACTTCACATCACTTAGAATATCACTGGTAAAGGAAATTTCATCACGTCTTTCGCTCGGTGCTCCGACATTCGACCAACTACGATTGAGACCATCGGGAATAACGAGCATCACCCCTCGTGAAGCAGCCAATTTCAATAAAGCATTATTCTTCAGCACAAGATCTGCGCTCTGCCCATAGCCGTGATAATAAAACAGTGTCGGATACGGCGCTTCGGCTTCGTTTTCAGCTTCATTTTTAGCTTCTGGCATAACTGTGATATAGCGCCCTGACCCGAGAACTCTTTCCTCTACCTTTGAGCCTGCCTTTACTTGCGGGCTCGCAGCTTGAGATAGGGAAGCGAGAAATAATCCACCGAGCAACAGTCCAATAACAACAAGAGCTTCAATTCGTTTCATAAAATCTCCAACTGAAAACGCGGTATCGTCAAACCCCGCTTATTTATCAATTAGGCGAGCTTGACGACTTTTCCACCTCACAGGAAAACAACTTTTAGTTATGCCCGCTAAAAAGAGAGCTTTTTTATCGTGAAAAGCGGATTAACTAAGATTTAAACAGTCAAACCTTGCCGAAACGCTGCTAATGGTATTTTCTACAGAAAGATTTTGAACTAAAAAGCTGGACTGAAAATGAGAGATTGTCTCTCTTATTACTCAGTCGAATTGAAAAGCATGGTCCATTTAAAAAACATAAAAGTACTTGGTATTGAAACCAGCTGTGATGAAACAGCAGCGGCCATTGTTGATAGTAACCACAATATTCTCGCCAACAAGGTTCTTACCCAGCTAGAAGAACACAAGCCCTATGGCGGTGTCGTTCCTGAAATTGCCGCGCGCAGTCACATGAACCACCTTGATCGCCTCATCAGATCCGCGCTGGAAGAGGCCAACCTAGATTTTGATCAGTTAGATGGTATCGCGGCAACAGCAGGTCCTGGCCTGATCGGTGGTGTTTTTGTCGGTGTCATGACAGCCAAGGCAATCGCGGCTGCACGCAAACTGCCTTTCCTTGCGGTTAACCATCTCGAAGGGCATGCGTTAACCGCCCGCCTGACAGAAAAAGAAGCCGCCAGCTTTCCCTACCTTCTTCTTCTCGTCTCTGGTGGGCATTGCCAGCTCCTCGCCGTAGAAGATGTGGGACGTTACACCCGACTGGGCGGCACCATTGATGATGCCGTGGGCGAAGCTTTTGATAAAACAGCTAAGATGATGGGTCTTCCCTACCCGGGGGGCCCTATGATCGAGCAGATTGCCAAAAACGGTGATCCCAAACGTTTTGATCTGCCGCGCCCGATGAAAGGGCGTCCGGGGTGCGACTTTTCTTTTTCAGGTTTAAAAACTGCCATGCGCAAACAGATCCTTGAGTGCGCCAGTAACGAAAGAAGCGAAGAAGCAGATATTGCGAACCTAAGCACCCAAGACAAAGCCGATCTTGCGGCTTCGTTCCAACTGGCCGTCGGCGATGTACTTGTTGATCGTTGTAAAAAAGCCATGGATATCTTTCAGGATACCTATGGCCAACCAGGACCATTGGTCGTCGCGGGCGGGGTTGCGGCAAACTTGGCACTACGAGCCCGCCTTACAGAACTGACAGATACCTATAACACCAGCTTACTGGCTCCACCGGTTAAGCTCTGTACAGATAACGGTGTTATGATTGCGTGGGCCGGGTTAGAGCGTTTGCGTCTCGGCCTGACAGACTCGTTGGACTTCGCCCCTCGTCCGCGTTGGCCGCTTGATCAACTCACGGGGGTAGATACCGCAAAGTCATGACAGAACAGCCGGCGAAAAAAATTGGTGTTCTCGGGTCTGGGGCATGGGGTACTGCTCTGGCCGCTGTCGCGGCTGAGGCAGGAAATGATGTTATTCTCTGGTCCCGCAATGAGAACGTTGTTTCTGATATTAACAACGATCACGAAAACAAACTCTACCTGAAGGGCGCCGACCTTAACCCTAGAATCACAGCAACAACAGAAACATCCAACCTTCAGAACTGTGACGTTCTCTTACTGGTCGTGCCTTCTCAACACTTAGGCTCTGTACTAAAAGCCAGTAAGGATCAGATCAACCCAAACACACCACTTGTTCTTTGCACCAAAGGTGTTGAAATCAAAAGCGGCCTCCTCATGACCGAGATGATTGCAGAGATCCTCCCGAAAAATCCTCTTGCCGTGCTCTCGGGCCCAACCTTTGCCATTGAAGTTGCCAACAAGCTGCCAACCGCAGTTACACTTGCCTGTGCAGATGAAAATCTGGGTAAAAGTTTATCCCTAACACTCAATAATCGCTCCTTTAGAATTTACCAATCTCTTGATCCTATCGGGGCCGAGATTGGCGGTGCAGTAAAAAATGTGATCGCGATTGCCTGTGGCATCGTCGAGGGCAAAAAACTAGGTGACAATGCTCGTGCGGCCCTGATCACTCGCGGTTTATTTGAAATTGTGAAACTTGGCCTTGCAAAAGGCGGGCGACGGGAAACCCTTATGGGGCTATCGGGGATGGGTGATCTGACCCTGACCTGCACAGCCACACAATCCAGAAACTATGCACTTGGTAAAGCCTTGGGTGAAGGTATCTCGATAGAAAATTACCTAAAAGGTCGAATTACGGTCGCCGAGGGTTTAAGCTCCAGCAAGTCGGTAACAAAACTCGCCCAAAAACTATCTATAGACATGCCAATTTGTCATGCTGTTTGCGATATCCTTCATAATGATGCAAATATTGACGCAACAATCGCCCAACTTCTCGCCCGCCCTCAAAAGGCAGAGGCATAAAATATTCAACACTTTGATTCACTAATATTAGGGAAATATCCAATGAAATTTATCTTTTCATGTGTCGATAAAAAAGATCACGCCCACGTCCGCGCCGAAAACCGTCCAGCCCATCTGGAATACCTCAACAAATTCATCGACCATATTGTTGTGGCAGGTCCGACACTAGGCGCTGATTACGAAAGCATGACCGGTAGCCTGCTGATCCTCGAATTTGATGATGATACCGCAGCTCAAGAATTCGCCCTCAACGATCCCTACAATAAAGCAGGCCTGTTTGAGCAAGTGACCATCACCCCTTGGAAACAGGCACTGCCGAAGTAAGTTCACGAAGCTACAGGATTAAACAGCATTGCTTTAGAATATTTAGCTATGCTGTTTCTCCATTCTTAATTCTAAAGAATCCATCAATGATCAAAATTGCAGTATTTTGTTCTCTATTCATCTTCAGCTTTTCAATCAACGCTATTGCTTCTGAAAAAGAAGCTGATTTTAAGACTTATAAAGCATCCTGCGATAGCGGCGATAATTATAGTTGCACAATAGTTGGCGCAATGTACATGATTGGTAAAGGCGTTACACAAAGTGATGAAAAAGCTTTTTCCTACTACCTAAAATCTTGTGAAAATGAAGATTTAGCAGCCTGTATTGCCCTTATCGCAGCAATCCATGAAGAACGGGGTTTTAAAGAAAACCTGATCCCGATTTTAAGGCTTGGTTGCGATAGAGAAAATGCAGAAATGTGCTTTGTTTTGGGAAGTGCTTACTTAAATGGACAAGATGTAGAACCGGATGATAATATCGCTTTCAACCTGTTAAAAAAATCTTGTGATGGTAAGAACACATATGGATGTAATGGGCTTGCTACAATGTACATTCTTGGCAGAGGAGTCAAAAAGGATTTCAATAAGGCCTCATCTCTGTTTAAAAAAAGTTGTAAAGAAAAAAACGGTCAAGGGTGCTATGGCCTAGGGCAGCTTTATTATCATGGCATCGGTGTAACTAAAGATATTAAAAATGCCCAAATGCTAATAAAAAAAGCCTGTGATCTAGGTGATGAGCACGCCTGTGAAAGTACGCAATCAAAATAAACCTAATATTTTTTAAGCATAATCTCATGCAAAATTGCACTAGACTCAACGCAGCTTCACTTTACGACAAAATCATCTAGGAGCATGCTTTGGCATATTGGCTAATGAAGACAGAACCCGGTAGCTGGTCATGGGAGGATCAGGTTGCCAAAAATATTGAGCACTGGGATGGTGTTCGCAACTACCAAGCATCGAACAATATGAAGGCGATGAAGATAGGGGATCGCGTATTTTTCTATCACTCTGTCAAAGAGAAGAAGATCGTCGGGATCATAGAGGTTTGTAAAGAATACTATCCGGACTATACGGATAAATCAGGGCGCTTTGGAATGGTCGATGTCAAAACGCTTTACCCCATGACCACGCCTGTCAGTTTGGAAGAAATCAAAGCTCATCCCGAATTGCAGGACATGGCTCTTATCAAACAATCACGTCTTTCCGTCATGCCCGTAAAGGATAAAGAGTGGAACATCATATGTGGTATGGGAGATACAAAGCCTACTTAAACAAGCGAAAGATTCAAAGCTATGATACTAGATGAATCGCCCGATCTGGATTAGATAAACCGATCTAATCTTTCGCTAAAACCTTACCAACTGCTTCTTCCAAAGCCGTTATCAATCCCTGATCCTCTTCACGGCCATTGCCTTTGATTTTTTGTGAAATAATGACGCGCATCGTATTCACATGCACTTCTATCAAATCCAGACGCTCACCTGCTGCTGCATTTTCCTGGATAAAATGACACAGTGACTTTGCCGCCATCGTCAAAAGCGGATAGCTAAATGTTGCTGCCTGCCCCTTGATATTATGGCTCACGGTATGGATTTCTTTTATGCAATCAGCAGCTTTAGTGGTATCCTTTTTTGCGATCTGAAGAAACTTAGAAATACGTGCGACTTCTTCGCTAACCAAAATTTCATAGTCATCTTCCATATTTGAAAGTGCCCGTTCTGCTTTCTCAACGATATCCTCAAGTTCAGGACCACCCTCTGATGGTACCTTTGGCTTCAGATTGTTGGTTGGCATATGCAATTTCACTTCCACTTTTACGTCCTGTATATTTCTGAAACGACCACTATTCGACCCTAATATTCGATCCGGGTTTCAGGCATATTATCACCTAGTTTACAGGATGAAACCTTAATCAAGTACAAAGCAAATTATCTCCAACCCTAATTCAACCAACAGTCGTTTTATCTTTTAAAACCCCGAGTTAACTGACTTATCCTTCAAGCCGTCTGTGAAAATCGTCGCAAAGGTTGATCGGTAATTGGCCAGTGAACCATCGCAGCAAAAACACCGAGGAAGATCGAAGCCCACCATACCAAATCATAGGATTGGGTAGAATCATACAAAACTCCGCCCAACCAGACGCCGATGAAGCTGCCGACTTGATGGCTAAAGAAAACAAAGCCAAACAAAGTTCCCATATATTTTGGGCCAAAAATTTGAGCCACCAGACCTGAAGTCAAAGGTACAGTACTCAGCCACAAAAGTCCCATGACAAATCCAAAAACAAGAAAGGATACAGTGGAAGCCGGGATCAAAATAAAGGCAAGAATAGCAACAGAACGTGCCAAATAAATGCCTGAAAGCAAATATTTCTTCCGATAGGCACCGCCTAAAGCACCCGCTGTGTATGACCCAAAAATATTTGCGAGCCCAACCAGCGCCAAAGTCCAGGCCCCCACTTCCGGCGCCAGACCTTTATCGATCGCATAAGAGGGAAAATGAACAGTAATAAAGGCCAGATGAAACCCACAAACAAAGAAGCCTGCGATCAATAACCAGTATCCCCTATGTCGTGAAGCTTGTTTCAAAACATCAACCATGGACAAAGAATTTTCGGGCGAAGGGCTTTCAGATATAGCCAATTGATCAGAAACGGATGAACCGCCCCGAAGAAAATAGGCTGCAGGAATGATTAACATCAAAAGCCCTGCCAAAATTAGCAAGGCATCTTGCCAACCAAAACTTTGTAACAAACTACTGCCAAAGGGGATAATAAGGAACTGTCCCAAGGATGCCGATGCTGTCGCAATCCCTAGTGCCAGCGACCGCTTTTCTTCAGAAACAGAGCGTCCGATAACGGCGAGGACAACCCCAAAGGTGGTACCACTCAAGCCGATGCCAACAAAAAATCCAGGGCCTAAATGCGAGGCAATTGGCGAATAGTCCATAACACCAAGGACAATACCCCCAGCATAAATCAACGCACTCAACACCAAAACGCGTCCGGCACCATAGCGGTCAGCAACCATCCCGGCAAAAGGTTGTGCTGCTCCCCAAAGTAGATTTTGCAACGCCAACGAAAAAGCAAGGACCTCTCGTCCCCAGTTCAGTTCATCCGAGATCGGCTTTACAAAAAGGCCATAGCTTGACCGAACCCCAAAAGCCAAACAGAGGATGAGACACCCTGATAGTAGAACGACCCATACAGGCCTAGAGGACGAAATAGATTTGTCAGCACTTGTCATAGGAATCAGCTCACTCAGAGGGCGGGGATAAATAAAGACGAA
The DNA here is from genome assembly GCF_048259265.1 of Kiloniella sp. NCBI lineage: Bacteria > Pseudomonadati > Pseudomonadota > Alphaproteobacteria > Rhodospirillales > Kiloniellaceae > Kiloniella > Kiloniella sp. The sequence goes on from NZ_JBLXHT010000004.1 coordinate 150,655, forward strand.
TTTTAGTTAAGAAAAACAGCCACCAATCCACAAAGCTGCATCCCAGAACTTGGTACCAAAAGCCTCAATAGATCCAGGAAACACGACTATAATCAAAAAACAAAAGATTATAATAGCGAACAATATCAATAGATGTCGTTTAACAGGGCTCATAGTAAACATTATACTCTCAGTTATTGAATTCACCAATTGAATCAAATTAATCTCTCGCCTTAGATTTTATAATACCTTCGCCCCGCTACGGTTTCTGCATAAATTACGATAAATACAAAAATCACAGTATAATTCTTTTCACCTTGCTTTAACTTCTTCGCATTACCCTAAATAATTATTTTGCGCTCTCAGGAATTAAGAGAGTCAACAAAACTTGGGGACCCGATGAGCAACGAAAGTTTAATAAGTTCCTTACGCCAGGAACGCGATCGTTTTCTCGCTTTTGCTTTTTGTCGAGCAGATCTTCTGCTTGAGCTATCAGAAAAACGTGAAATCGTCTTCATCAGCGGAGCAACACAAGCCATCTTCGGGCACTCAGTTAAAGAGCTGATCGGCATGTCGATTGATGATCTTGTTTTACCCCATGAAGAACCTGTTCTAAAGGGCCTGCTTTCTGGCATGGTTGGCGGTGTCAGGCCTAACCCGATGAATCTTGACTTTAAAAACAAATTGGGAAAAGCCCAACCACTTTCACTCACAGGCTATTATGTTGAAGATTTGGAAAAGCACTATTTCTTATCTTGCAAATTACCTGCCGCAGTAGCCGCAACATCCCCCAAAAGCGCCCGTGAAGCAGGCGGTACAGTTATCCATGACAGGGTAAGTTTTGGTAAAGTGGCAGCAGAGCATCTAAAAGCCAATACCGAAGATAAGCTCACATTTATTGAACTTGAGAACTACGACGAGTTTGCAAAAAAACTTAACAAAGACACGCGACAGGAACTGTCTGAAACAATCAACAGCTATCTTAGAGCCAGCTCATCAGAAGCCAACTCAGCAGCTTCTTTCGGGAATGGTAAATACGGCCTGATTAGCCGACCTGACCTGGACATCGAAAAATTAACTGATGAAATTTCAAAGCAAGTAAAAGCCGCAGACCCCAAAGGAGTTGGCCTCAAAGTCGAACAGGCAAGTATCGCTCTTGCAGACAGCGGTATCTCAGGCGGCAACGCCGCACAGGCATTAAGCTTCATGATCCAGCAGTTCGCTCATGACCAAAGCGAAAGTTTCAGCCTAGAAGATTTGGCTCATTCTTTGCCTGAAATTCTTGCGCGCATCAAAAAAACAGCCGAGCGCATCATCAGAGTCACCGAAGGCGAAGACTTTATGATTGTCTTCCAGCCTATTGTAGATTTGAAGACCCGAGCGATTCACCACTATGAAGTTCTGGCCCGCATAAATGACGAAACAGGGTCACCACAAGAATTTATAAGATCAGCCGAGGATTTAAACCTCATCAAAGGCTTTGACCTCGCCATTTGCCGAAAAGCAATCAAATGGATACAGAACAACCCAAGCAAACAGTTTAACCGATCAATTGCTATAAATCTTTCCGCAGCTTCGATAGGGGATGCTGATTTCATTACACAGCTCACCCCTTTATTGGACCCGTTGAAAGACACACCAGAAGCCTTGTTATTTGAAATTACCGAATCAACCAGAATACCAGACCCGGTTATTGCTAATGAAGCAATGCAAGTCCTTCGTAACCTCGGCCACAAAGTATGTCTGGATGATTTTGGAGTCGGCGAAGCTTCCCTTCAATATCTGCGCCAATTTCAGGTCGATGTTCTCAAAATCGATGGAAGCTACGTTCGGGATGCTCTGGAAGACGAAACTTCTGCTCATATTCTCAAAGCCATTGCTGATCTTTGTCGAAAGCTGAAAACAGCAACTGTTGCCGAAATGGTAGAGGATGAGGAAACAACTAAGCTGTTGATCGAGTGCAACGTTGATTTCGGACAAGGTTATTATTTTGGGCGTCCCTGTAACGACATCAGTATTTTTGAAGAACCCGACAAACCGCGTACCGTTGTTCGCCGCGGAGAAACCACAGAAAGTTGGTCCTAGAACTCATTTTAAAGCCCTTTCTCGCTAAATTTTTTCTGTAATTCCTCTTAAATTATTATTTTTTCGACCACTTAGGTTTAAACTTTACCCCACAACGAAAAGCGAATGTGAACAGCAATGAATGCTGCATCGCAATATAATTTTCATTAACATGACAATAGCTTATCGATTATTTCCAAATTACCCTTGAGAAATCAGGAAATTCCGTAAATAATCCCTCCGAACAAAAAACCGCTGATAAAAATAAAGCAGCGCAACAATAAATAAGAATATAGGGAGACCGAAAGATGTCGGACGCCACTGTTTTTCCCGTACCGGAAGACCTCGCCCAAAAAGCATGGGTAGATGAACCCCGTTACCTTGAGATGTACCAGCAATCCATCGAAGATCCCGAAGCTTTTTGGGCTGAACATGGTAAACGCATTCACTGGTTCAAGCCCTTTACCAAAGTCAAAGACGTAAATTATGGCCCCGGAGATGTTCATATTCGTTGGTACGAAGACGGCACAACAAACGTCTGCTACAACGCGATTGATCGCCACCTGCCGACGAAAAAAGATGACACGGCAATTATCTGGGAAGGCGATGATCCCAGCGAACATGAATACATTACTTACGGGCAGCTTCACGATAACGTAAGCCGCTTTGCCAATGCCATGAAGGCACGCGGCGTGAAAAAAGGTGACCGCGTCACCATTTACATGCCAATGATTCCCGAAGCCACCTATGCCATGCTGGCTTGCGCCAGAATTGGCGCGGTTCACTCCGTCGTTTTTGGGGGCTTCTCACCAGATGCCCTTGCAGGCCGAATTCAAGGCTGTGAATCCAACTGTGTGATCACGGCTGACGAAGGCTTACGCGGCGGGCGTAAAGTGCCTCTCAAAGCCAACACAGATAAAGCGCTGGAATCCTGCCCCGATGTGGATACCGTTTTTGTTGTCAAACGTACTGGCGGCGACATTAATTGGGATGACAAACGCGACATTTGGTGGGATGAAGCCTGCGCCGCAGCTGACAAAGAATGCCCCGCCGAAGAAATGAAAGCCGAAGATCCGCTTTTCATTCTTTTCACATCTGGTTCTACTGGCAACCCAAAAGGTGTTCTCCATACAACTGGTGGCTATCTTGTCTATGCGTCAATGACACACAAGTACGTCTTTGATTATCATGATGGAGATATTTACTGGTGTACGGCGGATGTTGGCTGGATTACGGGACATAGTTATATTGTTTACGGACCGCTTACCAATGGCGCAACGACACTTGTTTTTGAAGGTGTTCCAAACTATCCGACAGCATCCCGGTTTTGGGAAGTATGCGACAAACACAAGGTAAACATTTTCTACACCGCCCCAACCGCAATCCGCGCCTTGATGCGCGAAGGTCTTGATGCAGTCAAAAGAACATCTCGTTCTAGCATTCGTCTTCTTGGAACAGTGGGTGAGCCAATCAACCCTGAAGCGTGGATGTGGTATCATCAGGTTGTTGGTGAAGGTCGCTGTCAGATTGTTGATACATGGTGGCAAACTGAAACAGGCGGAATTCTAATTACCCCACTACCGGGTGCAACACCGCTTAAACCTGGCTCTGCGACAAGACCATTTTTTGGCGTAAAACCTTTGCTCGTCGATAATGATGGTAAAGTAATCGAAGAGGCTGGCGAGGGAAATCTTTGTATTTCTGACTCATGGCCCGGGCAGATGCGGACGCTTTATGGTGATCACGAGCGTTTTGTACAGACCTATTTCTCTACTTACGATGGTCTTTATTTCACAGGCGATGGTTGCCGCCGTGATGAAGATGGTTATTACTGGATTACGGGACGCGTTGATGATGTTATCAACGTTTCTGGTCACCGTATGGGAACTGCAGAAGTCGAATCCGCGCTTGTTGCTCATGCAAAGGTCGCCGAATCTGCTGTGGTCGGCTATCCGCACGACATTAAAGGACAAGGCATCTACGCTTACGTCACGTTAAATGCAGGTGAAGAGCCAAGCGAGGAACTTCGCAAAGAACTTGTCGTTTGGGTAAGGAAAGAAATCGGACCCATTGCAACACCCGACATGCTGCAATGGGCACCCGGATTACCAAAAACACGCTCAGGTAAAATCATGCGCCGTATCTTGCGCAAAATTGCAGAAAATGACTATGGCAGCTTGGGGGATACTTCCACGCTGGCTGACCCGTCTGTCGTTGATGATCTTATTGAAAACAGAATGAATAAATAAACTATTCTTCGTTTTATCAGAAAGGCAGCTTCTCAGGAGCTGCCTTTTTTGTTTTAGACTGTCTCAATCAAGCTGGTTCTTTCCACTGTTCCTTCAAGAAATCAAGCAACACACGCAGCTTCAACGGCACAAAATCAAGCTTTTGATAATAGAACCACATTTCAAAGGTTTTGCTTTTTAAATCTGGCAGGACCGGAACCAGATCACGTCTTTCAATCTCGTCTTGAATAATCAATGCAGGGATATAGACAATACCCTGCCCCTGACAAGCCGCCGCAATCAAAGCTTCTGTATTGTTACTGGAAAGCCGTCCAAAAACATCAGCTCTAATATCAACCTGATCCCCGCAGTCAAAGTGCCAGGTGGTAGCCTTTATGTTTTCACCGTACAGCAAACATGCGTGTGATTTCAGGTCAATACTTTTGCACAAGGGTTTACTCGCAGCCAGATAACCCGGGCTGGCAAAAAGCTGATTATAATAGCGACAAAGCCGCCGCCCCACATAAGCCATGGAATCAAAATCATCAATTTGCCGTGCCAGAGAAAGATCAACCCCAGCCAAAGGCAGGGTCTCATAGGCCGCAGATTTCAATTCAATATCAATGTCAGGGTTTCTTTTCAAAAAAGATCTCAGAACCGGCAACAAGACCCTATTCAACAGGGGCGAAGGTGCCGCAAGCGTAAGACGTCCGCGCGGATTTTGCCCCAGATCCTGCGTTTCATCTAACAAAGTCTGCCACTGACTATGCAAAGAAACCATTCGGTGATAAAAATTACTTCCTGCTTCGGTCAAGGTAATACGGCGAGTGGTTCGCCTTAATAGCTGCACCCCCATGGCAGCTTCTAATTCCGATATCCGTTTACTGATAACCGATGGACTGACGTTCATTATACGTGCCGCCGCGGCCATCGTATGATTTTCCACAACCGTTTTAAAAATCAAAGCGCGCTGAAATGAATCCATATTCGTTCCAAAATGAGAATAAACACTTATCAATTATGTTAATTGCTCTCATTTATTTAAGCAATATAATGCCTCGTCATTTATACGAACCCAAAGGACAAGACGATGTATGTTGTTGAGATTGTGAGCTGGAAAACGGCACCAAACGTAACCGATCAACAGATGACTGATGCCGTTCAGGCAATGGTTCCCGACCTCGAAAAACTACCCGGATTCAGGTATCAGTCCCTCTCAAAAGATGATGATGGTCTATGGATGGATATTTACTATTGGGACACCAAAGAAGATGCCCATCAATCAAACGACCTGATGGCGAACAAACAGTCTTTGCAAGACCTTATCCCTCTGATTGATATGAGCAGCCTGAAGATAGATGTTTTGACGCCCCATCAAGAATCAGGCCTGATAAGCTTTCCCCAATAACAAGCTGCAAACCACCATAAATACAAATTCTAGGGCGGTGCGCCTCATTAATGGTGCACTGTGCTGTTTCTCAGATCTTTCTACACCAAGCCTTCATATATCTTTTTATCCGGGTCGATTGCCGCGCGTTCTTTTTGACGCATCATTTTCCAAACCTGAAACAGAGCATCCGATAACTTGCTTTCTCCGGCAATCGGGGTTGCGTTTGGATCGCTTGTGATATTTCCCTGATTCATCTGCGCATAATAATCACGCCACAACACAGCAGCAGATTCGTCCAATCCCTGATCAATCATGATCTGAAGCCAGTCATCTTCGGGCAGCGATAGAGATGCGATATGTTTATTCAGAACATTACGTCCGGCTTCAACAATATCGTCCAGACTATAGGCTTCTGGCCCATGCAATTCTAACAGGCTATAGCCCGCAAGCGGATCAAGGGCCGCCGATACCAGAATGTTGACAAGATCGTTTCGCGCCACCATCGCATAGCTTTGCTTCTCAATAAAAAAGCTGGGAAGAACAGAATGATGCTTGGCCATCGCCATACCGGACGCCAGATTTTCCATAAGATAAGCAGTGCGGATAATCGTCAGGTCTTCACAAATGTCTTTGAGATCGCTTTCCAACTGCCCAAGCGTATCCGTCCAGCCAAGTTTTTTTTCTGCGCCCATCGCTGATAACAGCACAATTTTTATCTCTCGCGCTTGATCAGCCCGTAAATCAGAACCACCGGAAGACAGCGCATCCATCAAGGCTGATCGATAGTCATCCACAGCGCCCAACAAACCCTCTTCACTTAAAAAGGGCGGCAAGATAACAATGAGTGTCTGCACGCCAGAAAGGGCCTTTGTCCAACTGGCTGCATGTTTGGGGTCACCTTCATTTACCTCAACCCCACGACCCCGCCATAAGTCGCGACAAGCGGCATCCGCAGTTAAAACCCGAACCAATTGTCCTTGCCCAACCAACTGCTCTGTTACCGCGCGTCCAATGGGGCCACCTGAATCTGCCACAAGGTACATCTCAAACTCCCTTTAGATTAGGCTTTCCTTATCTCTCTCCTGATCCGGGCAATCAAGAAACAAAAAGACGCACGAAGGTTTTCTTTTGGAACTGTTGGCAAGGATATTGTTTTTATTTTGAACCCAATAAAATGATAGACTATTTATGAGATGGTTTTTCTCTCTACCAACACATAAAACCACGACCTACCCCTAATCAGAAAGTGACCAATGCGATCAACCTGTCCTATTTCCCAAACACTGGAAATTCTGGGTGATCGCTGGACCCTTCTCGTCATTCGTGACCTGATGTTTTTTGGTAAAAGCCAATACAAAGAATTTTTGAGTTCCCCAGAGAAAATATCGACAAACATTTTGGCTGATCGTCTCAAGCGCCTCGAGCAATCAGGTATTATTGAAAAAACATCCTATCAGGATAATCCACCGCGTTATGAATATCACCTCACTCAAAAGGGACAGGGCCTCCGCCCGCTCATACGCGAAGTGACAACCTGGGGGCTGGAACATATTGAGAATACCGAGATACCATTGGATGCACTGAACAAAGAGACTTCCGAGACCTAGCCTCCCGATTGATCGACTAGCTTTAACGAACTGCGATCATCAGAGCTTAAAACTTCACTTATCAGTCTTTTAAAACTACTACAGCGTCAAAAAAACGACCGATTAATTTACAAACAAAATAACACCAAAGGTTGTGCATCAATCAATTTTATATAATGTTTAAATTGTTACCGAACTTCTGCTTTCGACCCAAAGCGGACATACATGATACGGTGCAAAAATGGATAATATGACTACAATAGAAGGAGGCATTTCTCATGTAGAGTTTCCGTCTGTAAATTTCGACCAATTAGGTGCTTATCTGAAGCAGACATTGAGTTAATGAGGCTAGAGGGCGAGCTTTCCGCAATCAAAGAGGCCTCATCAAAACAAATAGAGTTGCAAAAAAATACAAGGATCAGCACACAACTTTCTGGTCTGTTAAGGAAATGGTGTATAGAATCCACATAGAAAAGCGGTTTTGCCAAAATATCATAAGGAGTTTTAGACTAAGGATGGCATCGGCAACGCAACTCATAGGGCTTGTAAAAAGCCATGCCGAAGGTGACGCCAGTCGTTTTTACGACCTAGCGATGCAGCTGTCTGCGACCGAAGCTCAGAAGGGACATAAACGTCTTGCTGAACAACTGCGCCAGTGGGCAGAAGCGGGACAGAATGCACAACCTCATTCTCCCAAAATGCCAATCCCAATTGCAGCGCCAAAAGGTGATCTCGCCGAGTTTATAGCTACAAGCTATCCTCCAACACGATTGAACGATGTTATTTTGCCCACTTCAATCGAGTCAGAACTCGCACATATCGTCGTCGAAACTCGAATGCGCGAGAAGCTTGAAGAAAAGGGCCTAAAGCCCAGACGCCGTGTCTTACTGTCAGGTCCTCCCGGCACAGGCAAAACCCTCAGTGCTTATGCATTGGCTGGAGAACTTCAATATCCGCTCTTCACAGTCATGCTACATGGATTGATCACCAAATTCATGGGCGAAACCGCGCAAAAGCTTAAACTGGTTTTTGACGCGATTAAGACCACGCGCGGTGTCTATTTGTTTGATGAAATTGATGCCTTGGCGGCGGCTCGCGGTGGCAACAATGATGTTGGTGAGGCACGTCGTATTCTCAACTCATTTCTGCAATTTTTAGATGAAGATACTGGTCCTTCCATCGTCATCGCGACCACCAATCTTCCGCAAATTCTTGATCGTGCAGTTTTGCGACGTTTTGACCTCGTTTTGCCGTATGACATGCCCGATGCAACTGCTATCAAACAAGCGTTGGAACGCCGATTGATTGGCTTCACCTTTGGTCGAGTCAGTTGGAAGCGAGTCACAGACTGCGCACTCGGATTGTCTACGGCTGATATTATTGTTGCGGCCGAGGATTCCGCTCGACGTGCCGTTCTCTCCGGTACAGATAAAATTACGACCCAGGAATTGATCGATGCCCTCTTACGCCGTCGCTCACTACAAAGAATAGGAACAGACGACGATGGCGAGAGATCTTCCACACTTTTATCTCAGGGATCTCGGAGTAACACACCCGTTTCAAGCAAAGGGCGGCGGGGGCGGCAACAGACCAAGTGATGTTCCCAGTCGGGCGGCTCATGCCCAAGCTCTCCTTCAAGCAATCGATGCCCTACCTGATATTAATCAGACACAACGATCGGGTATCTACCTTGAAGTCACCAGTCGGCCTGATGAACACCTAAAAATTAAAAGTCTTGATGCTAGCGGCTTGACGCTCTTGCGGTATAGCGACCGCACAAATACCGACGATAATCGCGAAAACGCAACAGTCTTTGCGACTGCCAAAGGTGTCGAAAAACTCCGTAAAAAGGTTGACGAATTTCGTACCGAAAATACCAAAGATCGCGTAAAAGATGGGGTGGTAATCCTAGGGCGTCCCAAAAACGCTGATCTCGTTCAAAGTGTCTCCGCAATTACTGAAGCCGGACTTCGCGCCTTATGGCGCAGCCCTTCCAATAGGTTTCCAGAAGAGCATGGCACTGCGAACTGGGAAATTTGGCTTGAGCCAACGGAGGCGGAAGCATTCATTGCAGGCGCCCAAGCCTATGACGTTGTAATAGCTGCTGATCGCCTAGAGTTTCCTGAAGATGTTGTTGTTATAGGCCACGCAACATGTGAAGCTCTAGCCTCGGCAGTTCGTAGGCTGGCAGGTGTCCGTGCCTTGGCAGCGCCGACGATTACTGCCGATTTCTTTGACGAACAACCTGTCGACGAACAAGCCCAATGGGTCAGCAACCTCCTTCAAAGAACAAGCTATCCCCTACATCCTGACCTAGGCTATATTGCTTTACTCGACACTGGGGTCAGTCGTGCCCATCCTCTGATCAATCCCGCGTTATCTGTCGATGATCGTCATGCTGCAGATCCTGCTTGGGCAATTGACGATATCAAAGGCCACGGTACTCAGATGGCGGGACTGGCCCTTTATGGAGACTTGACACCAAGGCTTCATGATCAATCTAACCTTGAGATCAACTACAAGCTGGAATCCGTCAAGTTACTCCCCGACGCGAGGGAGAACCCGCACTACCTTTTGGGCGCTGTCACAAGAAATGCAGTCAATGTCGTTGAACAAAATCATCCACGTCGACGTACTTATACAATGGCCAGCACCACGGGGGAAGATACACCTCATGACGGCGCACCAACATCTTGGTCAAGCGCAGTCGATCAGCTTGCATCTGGTGCGTCAGGTGAAGTCGATACTAAACGTCTCTTTATGATCTCGGCAGGTAATACCAACAACTTTACTTTTGGTGCGGGCGACTATCTAGAGACATGCGATCACGAAGACAACGAAATTGAGTCACCGGCACAATCCTGGAATGCTCTATGCGTTGGTGCCTACACCGAAAAAACACAGCTGCCGCTTACAGAACCTGGTAATGCACTTGCCTCATTCGGTGATCTCTCTCCTTCTTCCAGAACCGCATCATGGAGCTCGCACTGGCCGTTGAAACCTGACGTCGTGATGGAAGGGGGTAACTGGGTTATAGGGGCCGCGCCACCACCAATGCGGCATGGCTGGCTTTCGCTCCTAACAACCCACCATCAATATCCACTCCGTTCATTTACTTTCTGTCATGACACGAGTGCGGCGACGGCGCTAGCGGCTAAGGCTGTGACAGAACTTTGGTCTGATTACCCCACTTTATGGCCTGAGACTGTACGAGGATTGTTTGTTTCCTCCGCACGGTGGACACCTCAGATGAAAACTCATTTGCCCGCCAATCCTCAAAAGGGGCACTATACGCCACTTTTCCAGAGATATGGGTACGGTGTGCCAGAGTTAGCTCGGGCGCGGCGCAGTGCATCTAACGCGCTGACGCTCATTGTTGAAGACGAAATCACGCCTTATAGACTGTCAGAAAAAACGAAGAAGCCCATTCACAATGAAATGCGGCTCTTCACTTTGCCGTGGCCAGTTGAAGAACTACGCAGACTTCGTAATGCTGAGCTGACACTACGTGTCACGCTCAGTACATTCATTGAGCCCAACCCCTCTGAACCTTCCCGGGGATCTAAATATCGCTATGCCTCCCATAACTTGAGGTTCAAGCTCAACCGCGCTGATGAAAATGCGCAACGGTTCATGGCGAGGATCAGTAAACTAGCCGAAACCCCAGCTGGACCTAAAAGCAATGAAGAAGATTTGTGGGAATATGGTAGCAATCGTCGCGATGTTGGCTCCATCCATATTGATCAGTTAACATGTAAAGCGTCTGACTTAGCACGCCGCAATCTTCTTGCTGTCCATCCTGTAGAAGGCTGGTGGAAATCCAAATCTCGACTTCGTGATGAGCTTCCCAAATGTCGGTATGCACTTATTATCGAAATCGATGGCGAACACTTACAAACAGAACTATACGCCGAGGTTAATGCTGCAATCGAAGCATTGATAGCTACTCAGACTGTTATCAGTGTCTGATAATTTGGTGCTTTGTCTTGAATGGACTTAATTGTCCACAGTAAGAACACCCTGATAAGTGGTCCGACTGCTAGCAGCGTTTAGAAAAACTCGGTAAACCTATTTTTATAATCAGATACATTTTGATCCCCAGGCTTGGGAACTGTGTCGAGTTCTTAATTCCTGCTTACATCACCGTTGTATGGTCCGCCTCTGGCATTAAGCAGCTATAAATCATGGTCTGATTTATTAATCGCAATTTATTGTGGTATGAGATCGATGATTGCAGTTCGTTATACCTAAGCATTCTGATTGTACGTCTAAAAAGGAACGTCAACGGCCTTACACAGAAATCTCATCAGAGGGGCTGCTGTTTTAAACCCTTCAACAACTTCGTTTAAAAACTCAGGACGTTGAGCTGCTTTGGGTGTTGTCCGATGCATGAGGAAAAAGGTTTTTCGCTTAAGGTCTTTGATATGTGGCTCATCTGCTGAGAAACCCTTTGGTGGACGCTTGAGTCCATCGCCACCAATTTCACCGAAAACATCACGTATTTTTTGGTCAGATAAAACCTTCTCCCACTCTTTTGGGCGATCAGAGATTGCGCGTCTGATCATATAAAGTGCATCACTTGGCGGCATCCAGATTCCGCCACCATACAGCACTTCGTCCGTGGCCAGATGGACATAAAAGCCCGGCGCGTGTGCATCCCGCCCCAATGAATGGCGGAAATGACACGCTGCATGTTCTTTGTAGGGCCGCTTGTCTTTCGAGAATCTGACATCGCGGTGGATTCTGAACATCGACCCGCCATTGCGACGGGCATCAGCCACGAAATGAGGGGTAATTTCAGCAAGCGGTTCGACCATTGCCTGAATAAAATCCAGCAAATGATCCTGTAACGTTTCCCGGTATCGCGCTTTGTTTTCGGCGAACCAATCCCGGGTATTGTTTTCTTTTAGATCGTCGAGAAACTCAAACCCTGCTTTGGGAAAACCGGGAAAGTCAGTGCTCATTTTTATCCCCCTCGTTGAAACATACTGCCATCAAACTTTGGAATGTCACTGTCCATGATATCCCAAGATACAGCCTGTTTCACAAACATATCTGCATCAGCTGAATAAAGCTCGGGATTATCCAGACTCATTGCGACAATCAAAACCATCCCTTTGGCAATTTCCGGCGTCCCGTAGATTCGGCTGTTACATTTTGAACAGCAATAGCTTTTCATTGCACCACCACTTCCGCCCTGATGCTCAAAGCAATTCAAATCGCCGGTGACAGAAAAGCTGTCTTCCGGCACGCCCATCACGGCGACATAAGGGCTACCGCTTAATTTTTGGCAATCGCGACAATGACAATTCACTTTAAAAAACGGTTTTTGACAATTCGTCTGATAGCGAACCTGCCCACACAAACATCCGCCTTCGATAATTTCAGTCATTTTTATCTCCATTAATTATGTTTTTGATCGAATACCTCACTAACTTGCAAAATAAAAGTGACTTGATTATGGCAACCTATAAACGAAATGTCACTCCTTTGCCACTTTTCAAAAGAGATCATGACCACAACATCCAATAGCTGCCATATTTCAGACACTTACCTTTTTTCTGACACAGGAATGTTTGAAAGATGCACCCAACTTTGCCCTCTTCTTGTTCCTTCTCAAATGCCCGATGAGAACTTAACTTTTGCTCATCGACGCAATCAATTTGTCAACAAAGGAACAGACAATGAAAAAATTAATTTCTAGTGTTATCGCTCTTGGTCTTATCGCATCTGCATCAATCGCAAGTGCAGCTGAAATGACAGGCCGCGTTATGACAGCGGACCCGGCAACAAACACAATCGTTCTTGAAAACGGTACAGTTATGGAGCTCATCGACGGTCTGACTGTTGAAGGTCTGGAGCCAGGTACAGAAGTTGTCCTGACTTATGATGAAAAAGAAGGCAAAAATCTGGTTACCAACATTGCACCAGCTTCTTAATAAGGCTGGTTTATTAACCAAGCACACTTAGTTACCTGAATAGCCGGCAAGTCAGCGAGACCAAACCCCATTCGCCCTTGTCGGCTTATTCATTTCTGGGTACATGTTTTAGAAAGTTTAGTTTTCTAAATCAGGTTTCTTAAGTTTATCTCTAGATCCGGCGAGCCGTTTCTTTCGCGCTTCGGCGTAACGTGTGGCTAATTTAAAAGACAGCCAGTACCCCAAGGCACCAAGACCGACGCTATAAGGTACAAACCCAACCAGAATTGAAGTTCCGACCTGCTCCAGCATAAAGTGGGTAACCTCTACAACCGTTTCCCAAATGCCGCCCTCAAGCGTCAGATGTTCACTCATCATCCTTGAAAAATCTTTAAAATTCTTCTCGCCGTCAAAATCCAACAGTATTAACCGGCCCGTAATATAGTACAGATAATAAAGCGGGATCATGGTAACCGGATTAGAAAGCCAAGACCATGCCATGGCAATAATCAAACTGAATTGCCACTTAAAAACATACCGACAAAGCCACCAAGCTATAAAAACACTATAAAGCTGGATACCGACTGTCGGTGTCATCCCAAGGGCCAAGCCCATCATGACACCACGCGCGACGGTTTCAGGCTGGTCAACAGATCGTAAAACAGGAATTGCGAGACGGAAATAGAGAAGACGAAGCAAACTAGCAATAGTTTCCTTCTTATTTCGGGCGTGAATTTTCTTCTTAAACCAGAATCTCATTTAGTCTTTTACAAACGCCCTTTGTTTCCGTTTTTTTGGCGATCTTTTTTTATCGTCCTTGTGACCGCTCTTAGCGACTGTTATAAACCAAAATCACCTATAGTCCACGGACAAAAATCCGCCTTTCACGAGATAGCGGAAACCAAAGGACCTTGAAACTATCTCATGCAAAGGGCAGCAACAGCATGAATCTTCCCAATTGGCTTAGTGTGTTTAGAAGTGGCGCAGGTTTTATCGTCATTTATCTTCTCCTACAGGGAACACAATCATATTTACTTGCGGCTATCGTCGTTATGATGATTGCAGAGATTTCAGACATGGCAGACGGCCATATCGCCCGTCGCTATGGACAGGTCACCAAACTGGGCATGATCATCGACCCAATGAGTGATAGCCTCTATCGTGCCATGGTCTTTATCGGTTTCTTGGGGATCGGTTGGATTCCCGTCTGGTTCGTTGCCATCATCATCACCCGCGATATCGTTGTTTCTTACTTGCGAATCTTTGCCCAGCAACAGGGCTTTACCATGGCCGCAAGATCCAGCGGTAAAATCAAAGCCATCGTTCAGGCCTGTGCACAGGTTTGGACAGTTGGCCTCTACGCGCTTAGCGGATTTTTCAGCCAATATATGGATACGGTTCAGGTATCTTTCTGGCTATTGGCAATCGCAACGGCTGTGACAGCATGGTCCGGTATTGATTATGCCCTTGGCTATATTAAGTCCATGCGGGAAGCCAACTAAGAACTTTCTAGCTCACAGCAAAAACAGCCCGATCACTATTTGATGATTTTGGCCTTGTTAGTCTTCGCCGATTTCAATCTTATCCGTTACCCACGGGGCGAATGCCGCGATTTCCGGCATGCATCTTTGTGTAAGAGTATCGCGAGATATATCGCTTATCATCTTTTGCAGCGATTCAAGTTCATGACGGCGTGTCGCCAGCATCAAACTGCGGGAAAAAGCAGGGCCGGGAAGCGGTTCACAACGAATATTGCCCAGATGTGTCTTCGCCTGCAACAGGCACAGCGGCGTGGTGATCGCCCAACCTATGCTCACGGCAACCATTGCCAAAGTCGTATCTGCCGTGTCGAACTCAAACCGACGCCGTGCAATAATATCAAGCGAACGTAAATGGTTTTCGATATTAATTCCGGTTAAGGATCGAGAACTGTATCGCACCAGTGGCAGATCCTGATTCAACTGGCTCAAGCTTTCCACTGGCTTGCCATAAGTGGCAGGTAACGCCAGAACAAATGGTTCTTGCAACAAGCGATGCGAAATAATGCGTTCGTCGGCTGGAATACTGCCTTCGGTGATCACCACGTCAACTTCGCGGGTGAAGAGACGTTTGAAGTGTAACTTTGTCAAACCAGACCAAACGGACCACTCCACGGCTTCATCCATCAGGCCGCTGACCAGATGCGGGCCAACCGTCGTGCCAAAGGAATCAACCATTCCCACATTCAACCTCGGCAGAGATCTTTGCTGATAGGCCCTGACAAGAAAGGATGTTTCCCGAGCTGTATCCAGCAGCGACTTCGCACGCTCAAACAAGGTTCGACCTGCAGATGTCAAAGCCGGCGGACGCACCGAGCGATCCATCAATTGCACCGCCATTTTTTTCTCAAGCGCACCCACTGCCTGAGAAACCGCAGATTGAGAAATATCCTTGTGCTGGGCTGCCGCTGTCATGCCCCCCGTTTCAACAACGGTGACAAAAATATCCAGCGCGCGCAGATCAAGGTCAAAATCTGACATCAGCTCAACAGCATGCTCGCAAGCTCAACGAACCCCTTGCCACTCCGCTCTTTGGTGACCCACGTTGGTTCATGGGGAATCCTATCTGCGAAATCCTTCACATTTGCAACGCCGACGGAATGTGGAAAACGCGCGAACATCGGCGCGTCGTTCGGCGAATCACCGGAAAAAACGACCTGATCCAGAACCTGATCCAGCTCCTGACTATATGCTTCACGGAACAGAACCTCGGTCATGGATAGTTTGTCATAGTCGCCAAACCAGCCGTTCACATGAATTGAGCTTACCTTTGCCTTGGCTCCTGCTTCTTCAAACAGCGAGACAATCCTGTCGATTGATTCCTGACCAAGGGGAATGACGTCTTCACAAAAATCTACAGCAAGATCAGCAACCCGATAGTCTTGATCAGATGCGATTCCAGCCCCCGGAACTTCCAAGGGTATAGACTGGCGCAGCTGATTAATGCGCTTGCGGTCTTCCGCGCGCTCTTCTGCTTCTTTCCAAAAGCGGCAAGTCATCTTCTTGGCATGATGTTCATAGCGAAAGTAAAATGCGCCATTTTCACCAACAATGGCATCAACAGGCCACATACGGGCAAAATGATCACACCATCCCGCTGGACGCCCTGTAATCGGAATAACCTTGAACCCCGCCTTGCTCAAATTTTCCAAAGCAACATAACTCTCAGCACTAAGCAGACCATCGGTCGTTACCGTATCGTCTATATCTGTCAGGACATAACGAATCTGGTTTTTTGCAGCTTGCGGAAAATCACATAAGGGTTTCATTCTGTTCCACCATCAATAGGGCCAAAATAACAGTCTATTGGTCCTGAAATTAATCTGTACATATAATCGACACTCATATGTACAGCGGTAAATATAAAAAGAAAAGGAGAGGCCAAGGCTATTGATCCCCCTTATAATTCGGGTCTTATTAGTCCCATTTAATCCGTCATCTTTTTGAAAACAGCTGCAAGCCTTTTACAGCCGGATTCAATCTGATTCTGATGACATGCTCCATACCCCAATAGAAGACCCTGCCTGGCAGTGGTTTTATTATTATAAAAAAGAGATAAAGGTGATGCCGAAAGATTCATCTTGTCTGCTTCGGCAACAATTTCACGATCCGTCGTCTTCTCACTTACTGTATCTGTAAAATAAGCGGTGATATGTAACCCCGCGATGTTCGGATTTATTTCCAGATAATCAGATAAATATTTCTCTATTCCTTGAACGAGCATTTTCTGTCGTTGCGCATAAACTTTCCGCATACGCCTGATATGCGAAGAAAAATGTCCTTCCGCCATAAAATCGGCTAACGCGGGTTGAGCTAACAGAGAAGAGCGTTCATCCATCAACATTCGCGCAGATCGAACAGCATCGACAAGATGCTCAGGCACGACGAGGTATCCCAAACGTAAAACATGAAACAGAACTTTGGAAAAAGATCCCAGATAAACAACGCGGGACGCCCCTTGCGTATGCCCTCTTCTTTCCGCTTCTAACCCCTGCAAAGAAGAAATCGGTTTGCCTGAAAACCTGAACTCACTCTCGTAATCATCTTCCAATATCCATGCGTCGTTCTCTTCAGCCCAGTCAAGCAATTCAAGGCGTCGCCTTAAAGACATCACCACACCTAGTGGATACTGATGCGATGGCGAGACAACCGCCATTCGGGCATTTTCAGCCATTGATCGACCAGCTTGAACGGAAAGACCTTCGTCATCAACAGGAACAAAAGCCATCTCTATACCCGCAGAATGCAGTGGACCCTTTAGACCGGGATACCCCGGCTCTTCAAACCAGGCTGTATCCCCTGAATCCAAAAGAATACGCGCCATGAAATCAGTTGCCTGTCGAGCCCCAGACGTAATCATAATCTGCTGCCAGTCACACTTTATTCCCCGGGCAACACGTAAATAATCAGCGATCTCTTTACGAAGTGGAATATACCCACAAGGGTCTGGGTTCCTGAGCAGATCATCCTTTGGATAACGCCAAGTGCGGGAAAGAGATCGTGCCCAAAGTGGAAAAGGAAAGGATTCAACGTCCGTCATGCCCGGTGAAAATGCTGGATGGTTTTTATGCGCTCGCTTCTCTTTTTGCATAATCGCCAGTTGCTCTCCGCGTTTGGAAAGCCCTCGCTGGCTGGCATCCGATGCCGCCTGCCGATAAGAAGACGACTTTGCAGATGCCAGACCGATGTCATCCGGTAGTTCATTCGAAATATAGGTACCAGAGCCACTCAACCCTTCCAGATACCCTTCGGCAAGCAACTGGTCAAAAGCGCCCAAAACCGTGTTGCGAGAACAAGCCAATTCCTTTGCCAAAGACCGGGTTGAAGGCAATCTTTCTCCTGGTTGCAAACGACCAATCAACACCATTTCTCTCAATTGAAAAAACAGCTGATGCTGAAGAGATTCGTTACTGGTTTTATCCAAAACCACGTCTAACAAAGGAGTATTTGTTGGTTTCCCAACCATCATAACCTCAACATTGGCCCTTAAAAATGATAACATTATTTTTAAATTATTAGAGCCATTTATCAAGGTTTCAGGAAAAAATCATGGCTTGCACCCCGACAAATTGAACCCTGACAATATCAATACTGCAGAACACAGTGATCTTTGCTATGAAAGTTTATCTATCCGATACAAAGTCGAGCCCTATGACCAAAACACCGCAAGAAAATTCGAACCTCCTCGCTATACTTGCGCCCTGTACCTTTGTTTTGATTTGGTCAACAGGCTTTGTTTTCGCCAAAATGGCCCTCCCCTACGCAGAAACAATGACGCTTTTAACCACGCGGTTCTTAATCGCAGTGGGCTTGCTTCTGCTTATTTCATTGATCTGGAAAGCAAAATGGCCAAAGAGTCTGATGCAAGCTGCCCATATTGCGGTGGCTGGCGTACTGTTACATGCAATCTATCTAGGGGGTGTTTTTGCATCTATTGAATTGGGCCTGCAGGCTGGTGTTGCGGCATTAATCGTAGGAATTCAACCGCTTTTAGTAGCTTTTGCAGCTGGTGTTTTCTTGAAAGAAAAAATTACACTCAGACAATGGATTGGTCTTTTCCTAGGGGTCAGCGGAGTAATTCTGGTCGTCTGGGCAAAGCTTGAAAATGGCCTCGGCACACCATTGGGGGTCAGCATCGCCGTTCTTGCCCTGTTTGGTATATCAATTGGGACCGTTTATCAAAAACGCTTTTGTGACGAGATGGACTTACGGACCGGGGCGGTTATTCAATATACAGCGGCCTCAATTCCCACGGGCATAATCGCTTATACGACTGAAAGCATGACCATAAACTGGACCGGAGAAATGGTCTTTGCCATGTTCTGGTTGGTTGTGGTGCTATCTGTCGGGGCGATAAGCCTGCTCTATATTTTAATCCGCAAAGGGGCGGCCTCAAAGGTATCAAGCATGTTCTTTCTTGTGCCTCCTACCGCGGCCCTCATGGCATGGGTTCTTTATGATGAAACCTTTAGATCTACAGCCTTGATTGGCATGACCATGACGGTGGTTGGCGTTGCTTTGGTAAATTTACGCCCACTTAAAAGATTTGGCTTAAGAACCAGACCAAGCTGAGAGATAACTACTTTTTATTGCCCATCAAACGATCTTCCAGATCGCACGATTCATCAATAATCAACGTATAGAGCTTGCGCACAAAGTCCGCATCCAAGCCTTTTCCCACACCTGTATCGGCATTTCTTTCGCGGACTTCATCAACCCTGTCTTGCAATATAGCTGGGATATTGTGTTTGTTTTTTAATTCCGCCACTTCACGAATAATCTCGAAACGCTGAGAAAAAAGCTCCATGATCTGATCATCAAGATCATCAATGCGCCGACGGTAAGGGCTAAGAAGCTCCATAGCTATTTGGTACTCCGACTTTTAAAGTATTAGAAACGATACAGATGAAAATGATTTAAAAATCAACACAGATACCTTTACGCTCCCAATCACCATAGCGCGTTGGCTCTGGCCCACTTGGCCCTCCAATTTCAGGCTTTTTATCCAAGCCTTCCATCAGCTGTTTTTCACGCTGAAGACGCGCCTCCATGGCCTTATCAAGGTCATCAGGCGTAACCTTCCTTCGTTTCGCACCAGAAGTGACATCACCCGGTGCCGGGAAATGATTCTTCCGAGTTTTTTGATTAGGCGTATGTGTCGTAAAAGATCTTGTCATAACTACTCATATGGCATGTCACGATGATAATGCCAAGCCTTCGAGCCAAAAGATATAACGCAACTTGTCGCGCCTTTTCCAAACAACAACTTACCTGTATTGTTACCAATATTTCATCAAGAACATAGCACCTGCGCAAAAATAGCTCTTTCTTCCCACTATTTTCATGGTAAACCCTAGCCCATGACTGAAAAACACAACAAACACGACAAAGCTGCTGGATCAAAAAACAAAACAAGTAACAGGCCCAAAAGTGGTCGACCTGTTAACCCCAGGAAGCTCGTTCTTAATCTTTTGAAAGACATCATGCGGGAACAGAAAACCCTTGATGAAGCCTTGAACAATAACAAGGCTGATTTTGAAAGCATGGAACGACGCGATAGAGCTTTTGCTCGTTTGTTGATTTCGACCCTTATGCGTCGCCTAGGACAAATTGATAAAGCTATAAACGCCTGCATGAAGCGACGCTTACCTGCCAAAATGGCTGACGTCCGTGATATTATACGTTTAGGCGCCGTCCAGTTGCTGTATCTCGACACACCACCCCATGCAGCCGTCAGCACCAGTCTTGACCTTGCCAGAGGACCAAAACTCAGTGGCAATAAACCCGTCATGAACGCTGTTTTGCGCCGCCTTGCCCGCGAAGGCAAAGATATGTTGGCCAAGATGGATGAGAGTCAGGACAATTTGCCGAACTGGCTTTGGAAAAAATGGGCCGCAACCTATGGCGAAGAAACAGCCAAGGCAATTTCACTCAGTCACCTTGCCGAAGCACCACTGGATTTGACCGTAAAAGACTCTCCGAATGAATGGGCTGAAAAGCTCGGTGGCGTTGTTACATCCGGTAATTCTATACGTTTACCCCCTGGTACGGGCGATCCTGTCTTCCTTGAGGGTTACGCAGAAGGGCATTGGTGGGTTCAGGATTTTGCTGCAAGCCTTCCTGTTTTGTTACTCGGATCAGTAAAAGGCAAAAAGGTCGGCGATATTTGTGCCGCACCTGGTGGGAAAACAGCCGAACTCATCACTGCTGGCGCAGAGGTAACGGCTATCGATTCTTCAGCAAAGCGTCTAACTCGGGTTCACGAAAACCTCGAACGTCTTCAACTGGACGCAGAAGTAATTCAAGCCGATGCAACAACCTGGCTACCAAATGAAGAGTTTAACGCTCTCCTTCTTGATGCTCCTTGTTCTGCAACAGGCACTTTGCGAAAACATCCTGAATTAGGTCGAATTAAGCGACCGGAAGACATCGAAACATTAGCTGAATTGCAAAGTGAGTTGCTTGAAAATTGTGCCAAAATGATTAAGACGGGCGGTACGCTTGTTTATGCCACCTGTTCGCTTGAGCCTGAAGAAGGGCAATACCAGATAGAGCGTTTTCTCAAGAAAAACGGCACTAGCTTCGAGCGTGTTCCCGTCAAGCCCGAAGAGCTTGGTAGTGCTGATTGGTTGCAAACTTTACTGACTAAAGAGGGTGACCTTAGATGCTTGCCATGTCATAGACATGACGAAGGCGGCATGGACGGGTTTTACGCCTGCCGCCTTCGAAGAATTTCCTAAGAATTTTCCTCAGGCAGCTCGAATTCCTTGGATAAACTCTTCAACACTTTTACGCATGTCATTAGCTTGTCGCGCCAGACCTTCGGACGCTTCCAATACTTGCTGAGAAGAATTTCCGGTCTGTGTTGAAGCTTCGCTTACGCCCTGCATATTCGACGTAACCTCGGCTGTACCTGCCGAAGCTTCTTGAACATTACGTGATATCTCCTGTGTCGCGGTACCTTGTTCATCAATAGCCGTAGAAATAGAGACTGAGATTTCATTCATTGATTCAATTGTTTTACCAATAGCTTCAATTGCAACAACGGCCGTTTTCGTAACGCTTTGCATTTCATCAACCTGACCACTGATTTCTTCCGTGGCTTTGGCCGTTTGATTAGCAAGGTTCTTCACTTCGCTCGCAACAACGGCAAAGCCTTTCCCAGCCTCACCTGCCCTAGCAGCTTCAATCGTAGCATTCAACGCCAAGAGGTTGGTTTGCTCTGCAATATCAGAAATGAGGCCAACGACTTCACCAATACGGTTCGAAGCTTCTTCCAAACCCTTAATCGTTGCAATATTTGCATCTGCTTTGGAAACAGCATCACTGGCAATTTTACTTGATTCGCCAACCTGACGATTGATTTCTTCGATAGAACAGCTTAGTTCTTCAGCCGCAGCCGCAACGGTCTGCACATTCACCGATGCTTCTTCCGCAGCGGCAGCCACAGTATTTGAACGAACCGCTGTATCCTGAGCAACAGAAGACATTTCGCCAGAAGTTGTGTTCATCTGAGACGCCGCAGCACTCACACCCGTTAGAATCTGATTACTATCTGCTTCAAACTGCGCCACCAGTTCTTCTATCCGTTTGGTTCTTTCCTCACGCAATGCCACCATCTCTTGCTCTTTCTGGGCCATTTCATCTTGCTTGATGGCATTCTCTTGGAAAGTTTGCAGTGCTGAAGCCATATCGCCGATTTCATCAGCACGCCCCACACCGGATACTTCAAAGGATTTATCACCATTGGCTAGCATCAGCATTTCTGACGTTGATTGGCGAATAGGGTTGCTAATAGAGCGCGCAAAATACCACCCGAGAAGCGCAACAAGAACAAGAACACCCACACCAATCATTAGAATATAAAAACCGGCTGTATGCGATGGCACGAGAACTTCTTCCTCGTCAATTTCTGCCATCAAAGCCCAGCGAACGCCGTGAAGATCAAGTGGTTGATAAGCAGACAAAACATTTATACCCCGATAATCAGGGACAATTGCTATGCCCGTTTCGCCCTTTAGTGCTTTGGTAACTGTCTCGGTTTTCACCTCAGTCTTCAATATTGTTGATTCTTCTGCAAATCTGGAATCACTACGCATCAGGTAATCCGAACCCACAATATAGGTCTCGCCGCTTTCACCCATTCCCGCTTGCTGTTGTAGAACATTATTAATACGATCAATCGGCATTTGAAAAACCAAAACACCTTCAATGCCCTTTGCTGAAATAATTGGTGTCGACATAAAGCTGGCCGGAGCACCATAACTCGGCGCATAAGGAGCAAAGTCGATAAAGTTGAGCGACCCAGCTTTTGCGTCTTTCATTGCAGCCTTAAAGGCTTGGGCCAAACCGGAATTTTTATACTTTCCGTTATTAAGATTTGTTGCATAATCAAGCTCTTTGAAAACCGTATAGACAACGTTGCCTTCAACATCGATAAGGAAAATATCGTAGTACCCTCGACCTTCTAGCATTTGTCGGAACCATGGGTGAAAACTACGGTGATCTGAATGGTAAGAGCCTTCTATTTTTGGGCCGTTATATAAATGCTTCTCGCCGATTTTCTCAGGGTTCCCCCCCGCATTCGTTGCTTCAGCTGTTGAATCATTAATATAGACACCATGTAAAGATTTCAGCGGGTCGCCATGTCGGCTCTTTTCGTCTTGAAAACCCAGTGCAAGGCTTGACATCGCATCCTGAACATATCCATTCCCCGCAGTAATCTGAATGTCTTCTTCTATCGACTTCACATAATCCAGTAATGCTGAATTCCGAGCTTCCGCTAGCGCCACTAACGTTTGTTCTTCCTGATGCATAAGACTTGCTGACGTATTGAAAACGCTAAACACGCCCACAGAAACAACAGAAACCGCAGAGATAATTATAAATAAAATCGGAAGTTTTTTAGATATTCGAATATCGAATAATTTAGAGATTTCCATCGTCTTTCAGGCCCTCCTAGCACCTAATGTGAATTATTCGTCACCCTCAGTATTTATTATCTTTCACCGAAAACGCTTAATTCAACGACCATCATGCATACCATGATATGCAATAATTCTTAAAGAATCATTTATATAGTTGGTCATGAAAATTTAAGTGAAGTTACACCTTACAAATTTTTGGATATTTGAGTCCGTAGAGCATATAAATTCAACAATAATTATATTCGCATTCAATAATTAAAATTTTCAAAATTAAAACAATACTAATTATTTATTTTAATTTTCAAGTATTGGAATAGACATCCCTACCTTAACGGAATCCATCACAATATTTGTTTTGAATTTACTGACTGCCGTATTGCCAAAGAAATATTCACGGGTAAATTGCTCATAGTGTTGAATATCCCGTACCAATAGCACCAAGATAAAATCGGCCTCACCGGTTGTATAATAACACTGCTGAACTTCTTCTGCCTGTCGCATACGCTTTTTGAAACCATCGAGTACATTCAGGTTTTCACGCTCAAGACTTATTTCCGCAATCACAGTCATTGGATGACCCATTTTTTTAGGATCAAGCAGTGCCACTTCTGCTCTGATAACACCATTATCCTTTAGCTTTTTCAACCTCTTTTGAACTGCAGCAGGTGATAGCCCAATTTCTGCGCTAATCTTTTCAGCAGTCATCCGGCTATCTTTTTGAACATGGAAAAGAATTTTATAATCAAAAGAATCCATTATTATTCTCATCTGAAATAAGATTTATTTTTATGAAATTAGTCTTCATAAAATCATAATTCAATAAATTTAATATCATTTTCAATGTATCCTTATTCGTAAGAATTAAAGGAGTTGATGATGACCGATGTCACACCAGATGCATTTCAATATCAAAAACAAAAACTGATCGACATACGTCATGATTTACATCGCAATCCTGAACTCGGGTTCGAAGAACAAAGAACAGCCCAGAAAATTGCTTTAGAACTCAAATCTTATGGTTTGGAAGTTCATGAGAAAATTGGCGGTACTGGCGTTGTCGGCATTCTAAAAAAAGGTCACAGAAATCAAGCAATAGCATTGAGAGCCGACATGGATGCACTCCCCATACAAGAAACCAGTCGTCATGAATATTGCTCAACAACAAAGGGAAGAATGCACGCCTGTGGGCACGATGGCCACACAACAATGCTTCTCGGTGCAGCGCAATTTTTGTCAGAAAAACAAAACTTCAACGGTACAGTTATTTTTATCTTCCAGCCAAATGAAGAGAATGGTCTGGGTGCCGCTGCAATGGTCAAAGATGGTATTTTCGAAAAATTTCAAATCGACGAAATATACGGAATCCATAATTTACCTGGTGCTCCCCTTGGAGAGTTTTCCACAAGACCCGGCACTATTTGTTCCAGCGAGAGCTTGTTTGAAATCGCGATAAACGCGCGCGGCGGTCATTCTGCCATGCCGCAAAAAGGGGTCGATGCAATTCTTGTTGGCTCTGAAATTGTCCAAGCGCTCCAATCTATCGTTGCACGTAAAATGGACCCGGGATGTGGTGCTGTCGTCTCCATTACCGAATTCATAACTGACGGACGCAGAAATGTCCTTCCCGGTTCTGCAATACTTAAAGGAGATGTGCGCGCCCGAACACCAGATGATCGAGAGAAAATCAAAACTCATATGCAGCGGCTCTTGTCCGGTATAGCTCAAGGTCACAATGTCGAAGCAGGTTTCAGCTTTAACACCGAATTTATTGAAACCATTAACACAGCCGAACAAACCCAAATCGCACTTCAAGCGGCAAGAAGGATTAGTGACAACGTTCAAGGCGACCGGGAACCAATGTCCTTCTCGGAAGACTTCGCATTGTTTTCCCAAAAGAAACCAGGTTGTTTTATGTTAATGGGCAACGGCATAGAAGGTACTCATGGCAAACCTCTTCACGCTTCTGACTATGACTTCAATGACGATGCACTTACAATCGGCGCGGCCTATTGGGCGCAGCTTGTGAAAACCCGTTTACCTGAATAATTATCAAGTTTTTCCCCCACGCCTTTACCACAAGTAGGATAAATTTCATGTTAGATACCTTTTCTGCCGATACTATTAAGCACGTATCTTACGCCCGACACACTGGGGAAGCCTTCAAAAGCGTTATCACACCACAGGATTTTACTGATGCATCCAGCGAAATTATGTCGTGGGAGAGATACACAGCGACACCGCTTCATCCTCTAAAAAGCCTCGCTCAGCAACTTAATCTGGATAATATTTTTTATAAGGACGAAGGACCAAGGTTTGGTCTTGGATCTTTCAAGGCCTTGGGCGGTGCCTACGCAGCTGCAAGAGTGTTACAGCGAGAGCTATATAATAAATTCAATAAAAAAATATCCCTTTCAGATCTTCGCTCGGGAAAATACGTTTCCTTAACAAAAGCAATCACACTTGTTTCTGCGACAGATGGAAATCATGGACGTTCCTTAGCTTGGGGTGCCCAAAAATTTGGTGCTGATTGCAAGATATACATCCATGCAGAAGTCAGTGAAGAACGCGCCAAAGCGATGAGATATTTTGGTGCCGACGTTATTCGCATAGATGGCGATTACGATGATTCTGTTCGCATTACAAAAACCAATGCCGAAGAAAACAACTGGTTCATTGTCTCAGACACATCATGGGATAACTACATACAACCACCAACAGACGTTATGGCTGGCTATGGCGTTATGACAAATGAAATCACACAGGAACTCTCTCCACCGCCAAGTCATGTATTCCTACAGGGCGGGGTCGGGGGTCTCGCGGCATCCGTTTGTGCCGCCTTACGGCAAAAGTGGGAAAAAGCTTCTCCGCGCGTTATTATTGTCGAACCCGACTTGGCCAGTTGTCTTTATGCAAGTGCGGTGAAAGATACACTAACATCAGTTCAAATAACCGAAGAAACCATCATGGCAGGTTTATCCTGCGGTGAACCCTCGCCTCTCGCGTGGAATATCTTACGTGAAGAAGCGTCAGACTTTCTGTCTATACCAGATCTGTTTATTGCGCCGGCTATGAAGTTACTCGCAAAACCGATAGGTAATGATCCAGCTATCGAAGCCGGGGAATCTGCAGTTGCTGGACTAGCTGCAATTATTACCGTTGCTCAGGATACTGCCCTTCGTAACGACTTTCGGATAGATAAAACATCAAGAGTTTTGCTTATTGGGTCAGAAGGTGCAACGGACAGAGCCCTCTATGACAAAATCATATCCGGGTAATTCGTATTCCATCTAATTCACAACAAGACATTATCTGGCAATTGCTTGCGAAGATGAGGCTATACTGCTACCAAAGTGGAGAAAATTATCTCTGTTAGCAGAGCCTCGCTTCCTCGGATAAAAGAACCGGATAAATGCAAAAAACTACACGTATCGCCCCCTCTATCCTTGCCGCTGATTTTTCTCAATTAGGACAAGAAATTCAACGCCTAGATCAGGCTGGTGCAGATTATATACATGTCGATATTATGGACGGGCACTTCGTACCCAATATTTCGTTTGGCCCTTCCATAACCAAAGCGGTTCGCCCGGTAACAAAGAAGCCATTTGATGTTCATTTGATGATTTCACCCATCGATCTCTACATCGAAGCTTTTGTAGATGCTGGTGCAGATATAATAACAATTCATCCTGAAGCTGGTCCACACTTTCATCGCACAATCCAACTTATCAAATCACTTGGTGTAAAAGCCGGGCTTGCGCTCAATCCCGGTACCCCGATTGATATCGTTGATCACGTTATTGAAGATCTTGATCTTTTATTGGTTATGTCTGTGAACCCCGGTTTTGGGGGGCAATCTTTCATTCCCGGCGCTCTTGGAAAAATTTTAGCCCTGAGGAACAAAATTGATGCTCTTGGCAAAGATATTGATCTAGAGGTTGATGGCGGCATCAATTTTGATACCGCACCACAGGCCATCGAAGCTGGAGCTGATTTGCTTGTCGCGGGCACGGCAACCTTTCGCGGAGGACCTAACAACTATGCGAACAACATCAAGAAACTAAAAGGGCTGTAAGAGCATCCGCCTATGGAAGGCCAGAGCCAAACCGAGAAAAGAGATGCGAACAAAAGCACTGGTCGTTGGATCAATGGCCAAAGCAATGTGTCTGAACGCTTGGCTTCCTTCCTTAGGCTGCCCAATTCATTAATTTTCCAGAAAATCGGATACAAGTTAAAATATCCTCTGCTTATCAGCCCACTTTATAATTGGGTAATAAGTCGCAAGGCCATCCCGAATCTGGTTTTTACACCAACCGATCCCTGGTTGGGTGATACGAATCAAGGCAGGGCAATTCTATCAGGACAGATTGAACTGTCCGGGCAAGTCATTAACAATCCCTCCCCACTATGGAATCCTGTGGGGGCAGAGCTGGATTGGGTTAAAGAATTACATTCCTTCAGTTGGTTAAGATCCTTACGTGCCGCAGCTGGGGATCAGGCACGACGAACAGCACGAGAAATGCTGAACCAATGGATAAGAGATAATAACCGTTGGCGCCCTCTAACATGGGAACCTTCGATAACAGGATGCAGGCTCTATAACTGGTTAGGACATTACGAATTTATTGGTAGTTCTGCCGATATCAATCTTCGCCAAAGTATCCACGATAGCATCGCAAAACAGGCCCGTTACCTTTCTTCAACCTTACCCGCAGGCCTTACAGGGGTAGAGCTTATTCGTGCCATTAAAGGGTTATTATACGCTGGCGTTTGTTTACCAGAAGGCGACGTATGGCTTAAACGCGCTTTAGACTTACTTAGCCAGGAACTCACCCGCCAAATCTTGCCTGATGGTGGCCATATACAACGAAGCCCTCACATCCATTTGGAAGTGTTGCGCCATCTGATTGATATTAGAGCAACCTTACACACAGGAAAAAAGCACGTTCCCGGTTCTATAGTTTCAGCAATTGAATCTATGTCTCCCGTTTTGAGAATGTTCCTTCACGGAGATGGAGGTTTAGCCCTTTTCAACGATTCTAACGAAGACCATGGCTGGCAAATTGACATGGTTCTTCGGCGTGCAGAAGGAAGAAAACAACCGCTATTAGCTGCACCACAAAGTGGCTTTCAACGATTACAGTCTGGCCGCATCACAGTGATCGTAGATGCTGGGGCACCACCACCACCGGGATATGACCTCACAGCACACGCTGGTACACTTAGCTTTGAATTATCTGTCGGGCGAGAACGATTAATCACGAATTGTGGTGTCCACAGGAACCATCCACAATGGCGGTGGATTCCCCGGGCAACAGCCGCACACACAACAGTAACGCTTGCGGAAACAAATTCTGCGCACCTGACGCCTCGTGGGGGGCTTGCCAAACGCCCCGATAACGTCACTTGTCGTAGAGAAGAAGACAGCAACGGCGAGATTCGTTTGGAAATGTCTCACGATGGATACTTGAACAAATCAGGCATACTTCATGATCGCACTTTGATCGCACTTCCCAAAGGCGAAGGAATTAAAGGTAATGACATATTACGTTTCTCGGAAAGCTTAGACGAAAGAGATCGACACGAGTTTTCTGGTCGCTTTCACTTGCATTCTGATGTCAAAGCGTCCCCCATAAGTGGTGGCAACGTTGTATTATTAAGCCTACAAAAAGGGGGCGGTTGGCAATTTTCCTGCGAAGGGGCCAACCTATCATTGGAGCCAAGTGTCTATCTTGGAAAAGCAGGCGAAATACGACGAAGTCAACAAATTGTCCTGTCGGGGATAACAAGTACCAGTGATACAAAAATCAAATGGTCACTTATCAGAGTAAATACTAAAAAATCTACATCAAAAAACAACCAATCTAACCTATGGGATCAATGACAGAGTTACTCCACGTCCTGACAATATTCGCTATTTCCCTACTTGCATCATGTGTAGCAACCGCGATGCTTCGGAAAGTTCTGATTAACAAGAGTATTCTCGATAATCCGAATGAACGGAGTAGTCACACCATCCCGACACCCAGAGGCGGTGGGCTTGCTTTGATGGGAATCATCCTTCTTGGATGGGCTGGCCATGGGTCTGCGTCATTGACCCCTCTACCGGGGTTTTGGTTTATATTTACCGGCTCTATTGTCTTGATGGCAATTTCATGGCTGGACGATTTAAAAAATCTTTCCCCGAAATTTCGCTTGTTGATACAAATTATTGTGGTGGTGATCAGCCTTTGGGGGATTAACCATGACGGACAAGAAATCAAACTATTCCCAGCGATTGTCCCGCAGTGGATTGATTACATCTTCATTGGCCTATCATGGGTATGGTTTATTAATCTCTATAACTTTATGGACGGTATTGACGGCATAACAGGTGTAGAGACGTCCACAATTACCTTGGGGCTAGTTCTTATTGCGTCCTATTTTTCCTGGCAAACTGATGCTTTTTATTTACCGCTGTTTGTCCTTGCGGCAACATTGGGCTTCTTAATTTGGAACTGGGAACCAGCAGCAATTTTTCTTGGTGATGTCGGTTCCATTCCACTGGGATATATTCTCGGATGGTTTATGATTTTCTTGATCATAAAAGGCATGTGGGCAGCCGCTTTCATTTTACCGCTCTATTATCTATGTGACGCGACCATTACACTGCTAAAACGCGCAGTGCGAAAACAAAAAATCTGGGAAGCACATAAGGAACATTGTTACCAAATTGGTGTGCAAAATGGCCTCAGCCACAAAGCGGTTTCCTTAACCATTTTAGCCTGTAACATCGTCTTAATTGCCTTAGCACTTTTCCTAAGTGCTGATTACCCATGGTATAGCCTGCTCATTTCTTTTATTCTTGTATTCAGTACAATGAAGCTGTTGAAAAAGAAGCAATCACAATAAGAAATCAGAAATTATCAACAGATCCATGTGAAAGCTTACTGGTCAACTTTAGACATTGCCAGTAAAGTGAAACCAAATTAAGTAAGTCATTCTATTCACTACATTGCCGTCAGGAAAATTATCAAATGAAGTTTATTAGAACTTCACGTAGCAAATCATTGATCGCATTTTCGCATGACCTTTTCATGCTTGCGATTTCGTTTGCTCTTTCCCTGGCGCTCCGTATGGATGTCAACGACGCGGCAGCAATTCCATCTCTTAGCCTGTTTCCCGCTTGGGCACTCTTCATCCTGATAGGGATTGGCACCTTCTGGATGCTTGATTTCTATAGAGGTACCTGGCGTTACGCCTCAATGAATGATTTACTCAACATAATAAAGGCTTCAAGTCTTGTTATGTTGTTATTCCTTCCAATCCTCTTTTTTTGGAACCGCCTTGAAGACATCCCAAGAAGCTCTCTGATTATCAACTGGTTCGTCCTCATCTTTCTCCTCGGTGGTCCACGTATGGTCTACCGAATATGGAAAGATCAGGGCGTGCGAAGGCTCATGGAAAAGGATAGTCATCTTAGGGTACCCGTATTCCTAATCGGTTTTGACGATATTGCCGAAGCCTTTCTCAGACATATAACAAGGGACCCCACCAGCGCCTACGAAGTTGTCGGTATCCTGGATCCAACAGGTCAAGAAGCAGGCAGACGTATGCATGACCTACCCATTATGGGGCCGCTGGAAAAATTACAGGATGCCTTGGATAAAGTAGCTTCTAGCAATAGACGTCCCCAACGAATTATAATGTCAAAAGTCATCGACAGGGACGGTATGCAACATATTAACGATGTTGCCGCCCATAATAATTTACTTATCGAACGCTTGCCCAACCCAACGGAATTCAAAAGCAATTTTGGCAATGAAATAGAAGTTAAACCAATTGCGATTGAAGATCTGCTCGGTCGCCAACAGGCCAAGCTGGATCGCCCAGCCATGGCAAAACTTATATCTGGGAAACGCGTTCTTATCACAGGCTGTGGTGGGTCAATCGGGTCCGAGCTTTCCCGACAAATTGCCTCGTTTACACCATCTCATATAATTCTGTTAGATAGCTCTGAATTCAATCTCTATTCCATCGATATGGAATTATCTGAAGACTATCCAGAATTGGAACGAGATGCCGTTCTTGGTGATGTTCGGGACCAATCTCGCCTCAACCAAATATTCGATCGTTTCCGACCCGAACTTGTTTTTCACGCTGCAGCTTTAAAACATGTTCCCCTTGTCGAAGCGAACCCCATTGAAGGTATCCACACCAACGTACTAGGCACCAAAAACACTGCCGATGCCTGTCGTCGAGTTGGTGTACAAACTATGGTTTTGATTTCTACTGACAAAGCCATTAACCCACCTAATATTATGGGTGCCAGCAAACGATTAGCTGAAAACTACTGCCAAACCATGGACTTGGCAGGTAAACAAGAGAACAAAACCCGCTTTGTTACCGTACGATTTGGTAACGTTCTTGGTTCAACAGGATCTGTTGTGCCCTTGTTTGAACGGCAACTGAAATCTGGGGGACCACTGACTGTGACTCATCCAGACATCACCCGGTATTTTATGACAATAAAAGAAGCTGTAGAACTGGTGCTTCAAACCATGACTCTTGGCGCGGCTATGGCCCGTGAAGATGCGGGTAAAATTTATGTGCTGGATATGGGCGACCCCGTGAAAATTGCTGATCTCGCCAAACAGGTCATCCGGCTTGGAGGGTTTGAGCCAGAAAAAGACATCAAAATTCAGTACACAGGTCTCCGCCCCGGCGAGAAACTATACGAAGAATTATTTCATGAAACAGAACCTCTTCTGCCCACAAGACACGGCAGCTTGAAATTGGCAACACCAAGAATTACAGATCGAGATATCCTTAACCGCGATCTTGATCATTTATCCAGCCTGATCGACCAAAGAGATCGGGAAAGAGTCATTGAACAATTGTGTCGCCTTGTTCCTGAGTATAATGGAAGTTTAAAGCCTGATTTGGCATTAAACAAACATCAAGACAAACAATTCAACGAAGCTCTTTCCCAGTAAATTTTACTGACTGAGTATCTTGGACGAAATGCATCCACCTTAATTTTGAACATCACACGCAATAAATTTGTGCCTCGTTCATCCTATAATACGATATACATTGCATCCTATGACCCTTCGGTTTATTAGTGCCCTTGCCTAAGAAAATTTCGGCCAACATTGATTATTTTTGACGTAAAAAACGAACTAAAATGATCTATACTTCCCGCCCCGGCGGGCAACCGGGGTGGAAGACAGCTGCAAGGAACTGCTATGTCTGACACCATCCGTCGTGCTCTCGTTTCCGTATCTGATAAAACAGGTCTCGTTGAATTCGGTAAATTTCTTGCTGACCAAGGAATTGAAATCCTCTCCACAGGAGGCTCCGCACGCGCATTAAGCGAAGCAGGCATTCCCGTAAAAGAAGTTTCTAGCCACACAGGCTTTCCGGAAATTATGGACGGGCGCGTAAAAACGCTGCACCCAAAAATTCACGGCGGTATTCTAGCCCGACGTGATCTCAAAACACACACAGACGCCATGGCAGAACATGACATTGCGCCAATTGATCTGGTTGTTGTGAATCTTTATCCTTTCGAAGCAACGCTCAAATCCGGTGCAGACTACGATAAATGTGTTGAAAACATTGATATCGGTGGTCCTGGGATGGTTCGTGCAGCCGCCAAGAACCATGGCTTTGTGACGATTGTCACTGACCCAAGTGACTATGCATTGGTACAAGACGAGATGAAAGCAAATGGCGGCGCAACGACCAAAGAAACCCGTCGCAAACTTGCAGCAACAGCCTACAGCCACACGGCGCGTTATGATTCGATGATTTCAAATTGGCTTCAAGGTGAATGTAGTGTCGACTTCCCGCGTGAAACCACTTTGGGTGGCAAGCTCAAACAGTCTCTACGCTATGGAGAGAACCCGCATCAGGTAGCCGCAGTCTACAAGTCTATTGATGCGCGTCCCGGCGTTGTCACAGCACAGCAGCTACAAGGCAAAGAACTTAGCTACAATAACCTGAACGACACCGACGCAGCCTTTGAGCTGGTCTCTGAGTTCGATGCCCCGACAATTGCCATCATCAAACACGCAAATCCCTGTGGCGTGGCAACGGCAGATAATTTAAGCGATGCCTACAAAGCCGCGCTCGCCTGTGATCCGACCAGTGCTTTTGGCGGGATTATCGCCACCAATAAAACCATGGACGCAGCAACAGCCACACAAGTTGCCGATCTTTTTGCAGAAGTTGTTATTGCACCGTCAATTGATGACGAAGCCAAGGCGATCTTCGCAGCCAAGAAAAATTTGCGTGTTCTTGTAACCGGTGAAATGCCAAATCCGGCAGATACCGGCATGAACATGAAGACCATATCTGGTGGCTTCCTATTGCAAGGTCGTGACAATGGTCGCATTACTGCCGCAGACCTCAAGGTTGTGACCAAACGCCAACCAACCGAGCAAGAGATCGCGGATATGATCTTTGCTTTCAGAGTTGGCAAGCATGTGAAATCCAACGCCATCGTCTATGCCAAAAGTGGTGCAATCGTTGGCATTGGAGCAGGGCAAATGAGCCGGGTTGATTCATCCAGAATTGCGGCTTGGAAAAGCAAAGAAGCCGCAGAATCTGCTGGATTAAGCGAAGCCGGAACAATTGGTTCTGTTGTTTCTTCCGATGCCTTCTTCCCTTTCGCAGATGGCTTGCTCGCTGCTGCCGATGCCGGCGCTACAGCTGTTATCCAACCAGGCGGGTCCATGCGTGACGACGAAGTTATTGCCGCTGCTGATGAAGCAGGTCTTGCCATGGTTTATACAGGCATGCGCCACTTCCGCCACTAATACGGTACTCGCTTTGAAACGAAGTATATAAAAAAGGCTGCCAGTTTATTTTGGCAGCCTTTTAATTTCAAAATAGACCGACTTAATTACGCTGCAGACTCTTCCTCGTCAAAAGCAACAAACGCATGGATCTCTTCGGGTAACAGTTCGGGCGAAGGAGGATAGATCCACTGAGTGTTGATCATCTTTTTCATTTCTTTTCCTTCAACACCGGTTTTATCCGCGACCCTGTCCCAGCCTGTGGTAAAAAGCGCACCCCAATCACCAAGATCAAGGCAAGTCGCATAAAAGGCCTGCTCATAATCTTTACCCGGTTGGCCTCGCAGCTTTTTGATCGCATTATACCCAGCAAAACGCCCAAGCTGAATCGCATGCTGACATGAAAAGAGAGTTCGCGGACGATCTGCATCGTAAGCCAAGTTCTTGTTTGATGATATCGACAACGCAGAATTATCTGAAGGCACCAAAGGTTCGGTATAAGCCCAGACAACGTCCCCTGCTCCAAAGGCATTGTCATAGCCGGGAATGCTAAGATCCTGAGCAACCGCTAGCCGCCCTTGTGCCCCTGCGTCTGGTTCTCCAAAACTACTGGTCAGCTTATTTGCTTCCATTCCGTTGGCAAAAACAACCGTCTGGGTCGCGATTACCTCGCCATCTGTAAGAGTGACACTGTTACCTGTGAGCTCTTTGACTGATATCCCCAGACGAAGCTCAATATTGTGCAGCCGAAGGGCCTCATCAATATAAGGTTTTGGATTAACACCCAATTCTGCGCCCGCTATTTCTTCTTTATCAACTAAAATAATACGACAGGTTTTGTCAGATTTTTTCTTCAAGCGGCTATGTAGTTCCGTGGCAATTTCCAAACCTGTAAAACCAGCGCCGATCACCACAAGTGTTTTTGCGACTTCTTCTTGTGCAGCAACTATCCGGGTTAATTGCTGATCCAACCTTTCAGTTTCTTCGTAGGTATCTGCAGAGAACCCGTACTGTTTAACCCCTGTAACATTTAGCTTTTTGAGGTGACTACCAGTCGCAAGAATGACCGCATCATATGATATTTGGGCTGAGGTATGGTTTGAGAGAAAAACCTGTTTATGCTGCGGGTCAATTGATTCTATTGTCGCCTGAATAAATCGAACACCAATTTTATCCAACAAAGGTTTTAGCGGAATGCGCTTGTCTTCTCCTGCACCTTCGTAAAGACGGGGTCTGATTACCAAATGTGCATCTTTGGAGATCAGGGTAATATCAATTTTTCCTGCATCGGCATTAGCATCAACCCGCTCTGCGGCAGCCGACATTGCCGCCCATAATCCAGCAAAACCACCCCCAAGAATAACCAACTGTTTCATTTTATGTTCCCTATACCATCAATAGTTTTCTAAAGAATAAGTCTCGTGTGCCACATCGCTGCCAATTACCGTGCCTCTAATCTTCATTTATCATTAGAAAACCATATGCATTTATGAGATAAAAGTTGTGACTTTGCGATTTTAACTTGCGAAAAAGCAACCATGATTTCCTGGAACGATTACCAATATGTGTTAGCTATTTTTCGCGCGGGGAACATTTCCAGCGCGGCAAAACATCTGAAAGTCAACACATCTACTGTCTTCAGGCGATTAGAAAAAATCGAGACTATTTACAATCTAAAGCTTTTTGAAAGGCATCGCCACGGATATGTTCCAACCGAAGCGGGCAGAGAAATAATCATTGCTGCGGAACGCATTGAACAGGAAACGTTCAGTGCCGAACGTGCCTTAACAGGCAAAGATCAAAAACTTACGGGAAGATTGCGAATCACGTCCACAGAAAGCCTCGCCGCCTCTTTCTTAAGTCGGCACATTCCCCCGTTTGCGGAAAAATACCCCGGTTTATATATCGAAATTATCAGCGATAACCAGCGCCTGAGCCTGACAGAGCGCGAAGCAGATATTGCACTCCGTCCCGCGCGGCCCACAGAAGAAAGCTTGATAGGTAGAAAGCTGTCGACCTTAAAATGGGGAATTTATGGATCCTGCCTTCATTATGAATCAGGTCAAATTCAAAAAACAAGTGATCTTAGGACAAAGTCCTTTATTGCATGGACAGGCGGCCCACTCGCCCAACAAACAACAGACTGGTTACGCAAAACTATTCCCGACGTTCATATTGCGTATGAAAGCAGTAGTATGCTGACCAACGCCCAACTCGCAATCAATAGTCATAATCTTATCCTTTTACCCTGCTTAATGGGACAAAATTGGCATGAATTAGTTCCCGTCTTTTCGCCGCTACCAGATGTAGAAGGAGAACTTTGGTTGGTAACCCATAAAGATTTACAAAAAAATGCCCGGGTTCGGGCCCTTTTAGATCATCTGGCTAACGCAGCTACGGGAGATCGACACCTGTTTCAGGGGGAAAACTGAAACACCACAATTTAGCCTGCCAGAATAACACTGCTCGAGGTAATACAGTATCTCCAAAAGAGCCCGAGAAGGGATGAAGGTTTAGCCAACAACGTTATGGCCACGCCCCTTCATACAGTTCTTTACAATTTGCTTACGTTCGTCTTGTGTACCCCAAGCCTCGGCCCCGGCACCACCCGCCGCACCAATAACACCGCCAACCAAAGCACCGCCCCAGCCATCACTCAATCCACCAACAATTGCGCCAAGACCAGTGCCAAGTAAGGCAGCATTCTGGACATCACCGTTTAGGTACCCGCGCTGGTCCGCAACTGCTGCACATTCACTCAAATCGCTTTCATATACTGCACTGTCACCACCATCAACTATCGGCCGATAATCCGCGCCTGTGTTACTACATCCATTCAAGAAAACAACTATGATCCCCAAGGATAACAGGCCAGCCCAACGGTTCATGCCCCTCATTTTCTGCGTCCTCTGCTTTTAGGTACAAACTGAAAAGACTTTATCGTTTTAAGCTGACGAAGAACTGACAAATACAAAGTAATCATTGATTTTGAAGCGGTCACTTCATGCCAGTATCTACGCACACATTTTTATCTAACCGTACATTTTTGCGCCTTTAGTAATTTTATCGACGATCTTTTTATCACTGTGTAGGGCGATCCCCACTACTTTGGCATCTTCAGGGTCATATTCTGCAAAAACAGCACGATTAGCGGCGTCATGACCCGTCGAGAACATTTCTTCAATATAAAGCGAGGATTTAACGCCGCGTGTAAGTGATCGCTGATGGATTTTTTGTATGGTGTTTTCACAAGCAGATAAAACAATAATCGGCTGGCGGATCAGGGCGTTATAGTTATTCCCCATCCGATCACGATATGCCTCGCCAATGATCGTCTGATTTTCGCCCGCAAGCCCGCCACTTAGAAACGCGGTAACGTTCAAAGCCTGCCAGGTTTGTAAATCATCTCGCAAAACAACAGCAATTTTAGTATCAAACATAATGGTCTCTCTGATTCAGGGTTCTTGATGTGAACAAAGACAACCAGATAAATAAAAGTATAAATCTACGTCTTGAACGTTCGTGCAAATCTTCTGCATCTGCGCAAATAATCTCGGCACCTGTCGTGTCTGGTTTGTCCCGCATCCAAGCGCGTTTTGTTGGCGATTTTTTCGAACCACATCGCCATGACACCTATGCATTGGGCCTAACGATGCAAGGCATCCAAGCCTTCGGCTATCGCGGGGATCGACGGTACAGTCAACCGGGGCAGATTATCGTGCTTCATCCAGATGAATTGCACGATGGTGGGTCCGGTACTGACGAAGGACTGCTCTACCGCATGCTTTATCTCGAACCATCTTTGATTCGTGAGGCGTTGGGAGAAAACTTCATTAACCTCCCCTTTGTCGAGACTCCTATCCTTGATGACCCAGACTTACAAACAGCCATGGTTACGGCCTTGGGTGAGCTTGAAAATAACCTGAGCGACTTGGCAAGAGACGATACGATCAGTCAAATTGCCCATTGTCTTGTCCGGCACGCCAAAGGTCCAAAGCCCTCTGCCCTTAAAACGAATAACGCCGCAGTCGATAAAGCCAAAGATTTTCTCTATGAGAATGCTTGCCGCAATGTGCATTCTGAGGAATTGGAAAAGGTAACGGATATGGACCGCTTTACCCTTTCGCGCCATTTCAGACGCGCATTTGGTACAAGCCCACACCGATTTTTACTTATGCGTCGCTTGGAATTTGCCCGTAAATTGATTGAAGAAGCACAGCCCCTTGCCGATGTCGCTTTCACCGTTGGTTTTGCCGATCAAAGCCACCTCAATCGCCATTTTAAAAAGGCTTATGGCATCAGCCCCGGACAATGGGGACGTTATTGCAACAATTAAAAAGCTTGCGCGATAACTCTCATACCCTATTAGCTAGTTCTTTAGTCATCCCATAAAAAGGGCTCTGATAAACAAATATCAAAACCCTTTTCATATTCAGCTCGTTAGTAAATCAGGTTTTAGTTTTGCAGCCTTAGATATTCAAAAGCAAAGAGGCTATTACCAGATTTTTTGTTATAGTATTGGCAGTAGAGCTTTTCACCCTGTGCCGGAGCAAGCGTACTGGTATTGGCCATGACGCTCAGCATTGTTTTGCCACGCCCGCCCAAATTTTTCTTCCACGCGGAACTGCGGCTACTGTTACTGCCCTCAGCACATTCCGCAACATTTTCTGAATTGCCACAATGCAACATCATGTCTTTACCACTTAGCACGTTCACGGTGTAAGGGTATTCGGTTTTTGGCTCACTCGCCCCCACAACACCCGCACCCGGATTACCTGATTTAATGCACTGCATTTCCCAATCATTGGAACCACCCAAAGCATCGAAGGATTTTTCGTCAACCTCCATATAAGCGATCTCGCGAGAATTGAGCGACGGCAGAATACAACCATTACTCAAAGCCCCTGTGCGACGATTGATTAATCCAGATCGTTTTTCATTGCTAAAGCCCTTTTGAAACGTATAGTCCCCCAGCGTTCCGATGGTGATATTTTCCGGCTTTACCCCTGTACATTTAGTCATACTGATCAGATCAGCAGATGGTGTCCCCAGCTGAGGCGTCTGTCCTGCCGCTGCCACCTTAGTCGAAGTTGACGTGGTTGGTTGAGCTGCACTTTTCTTCGTTGTCTCAGTTATGACTTCTTTTTTCGCGGTTCCGAGTAGCTTGGTCGCTTCTTCGGTCGCTTCATTTTCCAAATTGTTTTTAAGCTTCTGAAACAGGCTTCCCGATGCTTCGGCTGTTCCTGAAGCCGCAAGAGCACCAACCAACAATAACGTGCTTAAAAATATGCCTTTTGAAAAACCATTTTTTGTAAGTGATAATGTCTTAAAGTTTTGGTGGTAATACATACCCGACTGTTCCTTATGCGGTAAAAATAAATAATCCTGACAGGACATTGGAAATCCTTGTCCTGTCAGGGTTACAACGCAGAACGCGTTTTATTCCCGAAATAAGAAAATATTTTAGAATTAGTACCGCCCCTCAAGAGGGCGTATTGCGCTCAAGCGTCGCGCGTGCTTAACCTCGTATTAACTCGGGCGTCCACTTGGACTTGCCAAATTGCGGTAAGCAATTTGGAAGAGTATCCAGATCTAATTAGAAACAATCAAGATTGTTACTTCTTACCGACGGGACCGGTGGGGGTTTCAATGTTTACTTTATCCACCAACTGCCATGGCTTGCCGTCTTCGCGGAAGATCCGTTTATCCTTGTGAGGGTAATCAGCCATGTCAAAAGCGAGCCGTTGACCCACGACGATACATTTAAAGGTTTCTGTGCCTGTATTCATGATCCCGTGGGCTTCACCGCCCGCACGGTAACCGATAAAATCACCTTGGTTGATTTGATATTCTTCATCACCGATATAGGCAGTGGCTGTGCCAGACAGAACATAGACACACTCATCTTCATGGTAGTGTACATGGTATTCCGTTGTCTCCCGACCCGGTTCGACTTCAATGATATGAAAGCCAAGACCCGTCAGGCCTGTGAGATCGCCAAGGGACTTGTTTGTGCGCAGTGCATTTGGATTGAGAAAATGCTCTTTTTCCGTACCCTGCATCTGTTCGATTTCGTGCTTTTTGATCAGGTAGTTTTTCATAGCTCCCCCGCTTTATTTTTTATAGTTGTTTAACTTAACTTTTTGGTTGGCCAAAAGGCTTGTGCCTAGATTTCTAATACCTGCGCCGTATCGATGACCTGACAATATTCACCATCCATATTCGCAAGTGACATATCGTGGACCTCCTGCGCTGATCGCAGCGTCCCGCTATAGTCAGGAAAGGCAAAGGTAAAACAGGCGTCTTCTATCAGATAGGTCATAAAGCCAAGATTACCAGCATGACGTACCGTTGCTTCCACAGAATTGTTGGTAATCACCCCCATCATCAAAACATGATCAATTCCCTGACCCCGGAGCGTTTGTTCAAGCGTCGTGTCAATGAAAGCAGAGTTCGCCGCTTTGCCAATCACCACTTCACCAGATAGAGGGATAACCTCAGGCTTAAAGGCATGAGTTACCGATCCCGGTGCATAGGTAGAATCAGCATTTACGCTATCGTGTCGGATATGAAAG
Source organism: Kiloniella sp. (assembly GCF_048259265.1). Classification (NCBI taxonomy): domain Bacteria; kingdom Pseudomonadati; phylum Pseudomonadota; class Alphaproteobacteria; order Rhodospirillales; family Kiloniellaceae; genus Kiloniella; species Kiloniella sp. Next base: position 191,638 of record NZ_JBLXHT010000004.1, read on the forward strand.
ACAGGACGCTTGGTATCGCGCCAGTGTTTCAACACAGCCGCCATGTTTTCTTCCGCTGCGGGATTATTTCGTGGCCCATGCTGAGACCAAAAAGCTTCATCAATAGCCCGTTGCACATCAATAATAACAAGCGCCGTATTCGTTGGGGGTTTCATCAAAAGGCCTTTATATTTACGTTCAAGCGCCACTAAGGCTTTCCTCGCATAAGCTCGGGCGTCCGGTCGGACTTGCCAGATTAAGGAAATCAATCTGGTTTTGGTTTGTACCGCCCCCCCCAAGAGGGCGTATTGCGCTCACACACCGCGCATGCTTGTCCTCGTATTAACTCGGGCGCGTGGTCACGCTTGCCAAATCAAGGATTTGATTTGGTTAGTGCCTTACCAACTCTATTGGAGTTTAGAACAAAGCGCCAACAAAGAAAGGGGCAATGCCCCTTAGATAAAGTGGTTTTCGGGCAAGTTGAATTTTTCCACCATGAAATCAACGAAGACACGAACTTTGGGGGACAGATGCCGGCCCGGAGGGTAGATAGCGTAGATAGCACTGTCAGGAACGTGATAATCCGGCAAAACTTCAACGATATGGGCTTTGCGGATGGCTGGTCCAGCAAGCCAAAGGGGTAACAGGCTGATACCCATATTCTTACAGGTCAAATCCATGATAACTTCAGGGTTGTTGGTTTCCACTGCGCCACTGACATGAACCAGTTCTTCACCGTCAGGCCCTTCAAAGCGCCAGTCATTGCGGAAAGCGCGGGAGGCATAGATCAGACAATCATGGTTTTCCAAATCTTTCGGGTGTTTTGGCGCACCGTGTTTTTTGAGGTAATCCGGCGAGGCACAGACCACCCGACGGTTTGCTGCCAGCTTGCGCGCGATCAAACTGGAATCTTCCAGATCCCCGATGCGCACGGCAAGGTCATAGCCTTCGCTAAGCAGATCCACAAAGCGATCCTGTAGGTTCAAATCCAGTTTGATTTCCGGATAAAGGGTCATAAATTCGGGGATAAGCCCCGTAATCCACAAACGCCCAAAAGCCACAGGTACATTGATCTTCAGGGTCCCCCGCGGCGCGGCATGCAGGTTTGCCACTGCATCTTCGGCCTCTTCTACATCCACGAGGATCTGACAGCACCGCTCATAAAAACCCTTGCCGACTTCCGTCAGGGAAAGATGGCGCGTCGTGCGATTAAAAAGCCGCGCCCCAAGGCGATCTTCCAACCGCCCGACCTGTTTGCTCACCGCCGAAGGCGTCAGTGATGCCGCCCGCGCCGCCGCCGAAAAGCTGCCCTCGTTCACCACCTTCACAAAGATGCCCATCGCCGAAAGATTATCCATTTACCTGCCCTGAATCAGAGTTTATTTGTGACACAGAGGAATAAATATCAGGAATTTTGAGGAGTGTAACGAATAATAAGAATTAATTTTAAATTAACCATACTCATCTAATCCTAATAAACCTCAAAAATGATTTTTTTTTAATATGAAGATTTACTAGCTATTTGTGCCATACCTACTGGGTATTTTTTCCATAGAGCTGCCACAAATGCCGGTTCAATACTTTGTATGTATGAAATATGCCCTCTTAAAGATCGTATTTCTTTTTGAGATAGCATACCGGATTCCACCAAATAAACTTTTGTCCTAAGCCCTCTTTTTTTCTTTCTACCTAATGATGCCTGCCCATCGTTTGTTATCGTGATTCCTGTTACATGGCGATTATGCGCTTTCGATGTAAAAACAGTCTTTTCATCATTAACGGTTAGCCGAGGCCAACTCATAGCTTTAAGTTCTGATTTCACCAAATTTGGCCAAGAAGATAATACACCTTTTCGATTACTAGAAAATGTTAAGTCATCAGAATATCTAGAATATGAGACACCTTCCCCTGTTGCCATATCTGAAACCTTCATATCAAAGTCATACAATATGGCATTTGAAATTAATGGTGAACCTGGAGAACCTATACTCAAAATAAGCTTGTCTGCTTTATGCATAAAAAAGATACGTGACAATAGTCGTAATTCCGTTGCTTCATCTATATCAAGGATATTATTTTTTATAATGAGATTTTGAAAATCAGAATCAACAATCGAAGGGAAAAAATTATTAAAATCTAATTTGAGAAGGTAGCTATTTTTTAAATGTACCTCCGCATTCTTAAGAATAGAGCTATTTTCTTTGTATGCAGTAGCGCTTGAATGTACTGGTAATTTCTTAACCAGAACCTCTTCAATCAATATTCTTTGTACAACTTTCAAATCTTTCGAAGGTTGTGCTATATCACGCCAACCACCAGTTCTTTTGGGGATTTTGTATTTTTTATAACGATAAGGAGCCGTACCAATATAGCGATTTAATTCCTCCTTCGAAAATGACAATTTTTTACAGAGTATTTCTGAGGGCTTCATGCTTTCGCCCCTTTGTTTATGTCCTCAATTACACGCACCCTATTTTTATGGCTACGATTTCTTTTTGCTGCCTCTCTAAAAAACTGACTAACTTCAATTTTTATAGCAGAAGTATCTATTCGGGCTTTGCCTATTGAAGGCTTTAAATCAATCCGAATAGTTGCATCTATTTTAGCAAAAAAGAATGTTTGTGAAGAACGTTTTTTAGAACCGATGAGATTAAATTTTTGAAGAATAAACAAACAGGATGTCAACTCTCCAGACGTCATACTGACATCTAGTTTAAGTAAATAAGCTGAAATTTCTTGTTTCGTCAAAGCAAGAAACATATCAATTATTTGAAAAGTTAGGAAAATTTTGTGCCCACGATGATATTTATCAAATTTTTCAGATTTTGGTGTGCTCAAGCATAACTCATCAATTTCTTTAACAATATCATGTACTTCTTTTGGGTCAATTTTTTCAATATTAGATGGGTCAATTTTAAATGGTAAAACAAACCTTTCATCCAATGATTCAAGGGGATTTAAAAGACCAAACTTGATAAATGATTTACTTTCATAGTGGCTACTATGAAGAACGGTTATCAATTTAGAACGTATATTTTCATTCGCATAAAACAACCCTAGTTCAGCTATAGAACCAGCGCTTTCTAGAATTACAGTGACCAGAGAGGAGATATTCGCAATATCATTTTCAAATGCAGCAAGGTCATCATAACCATCTTGCCAGTCTTTGAAATTTTCAGCCAATATAAATTCACTATTCGATACTGCCCCTGAAGAATTCATGAACATATTGCGGATCGAATAGTTTTCTGTTTTTGTTATATCAACTGGTCCACCACATACAAAAACTAAATATGGTTCTAAAATCACTCTACATCGATCCAAATTAATTCCCAAAATAAATTTGTCTCTAAGATCGGTAGAAGAGTCAGGCATTTTTAACGAGTGCTCGATACCTTAAAAGAAGCGATAAGTACATAATGTTCTTATCAAAACCACGCGCTTTGATAAGAACATTATGTACTTATCGCGCTTAAAAGTGATCAATAAATTAGCGTCTGGCTGTACACCCGACGATGCCCGAAAGCATAACGCGTAAAGAGCACTTATTAGATAATATTTAAACTTATACCGTGTAAAGAGTTTTGTTTAAACTTTAATATCGCTAACCCCACTACTCCAATCCAAAATCACCTTACCGGAATTGCCGGAACGCATGATGTCGAAGCCTTGTTGGAAGTCGTCGATGCTGTAGTGGTGGGTGATGATCGGGGTCAGGTCGAGGCCGCCTTGGATCAGGGCGGCCATTTTGTACCAGGTTTCGAACATTTCGCGGCCATAGATGCCCTTGATCACGAGGCCTTTGAAGATCACTTCGTTCCAGTCAATGCCCATGCGTCCGGGGGGAATACCCAGCATGGCGATGCGACCGCCGTGATTCATGGCGCCGAGCATCCCGTTAAAGGCGGGTTCACTGCCAGACATTTCAAGGCCGACGTCAAAACCCTCTGTCATGCCGAGGTCTGACATGATCTTTTCGACAGAGCTTTCCGTGACATTGACGGCGTTCTTGATGCCCATCTTCTTGGCTAATTCGAGACGGTAGGGGTTTATATCGGTAATCACCACATGACGAGCGCCGACATGACGACAGATTGCCGCCGCCATAATGCCGATGGGGCCAGCGCCTGTGATCAATACGTCCTCGCCAACCACATCAAAGGACAACGCTGTATGAGCCGCATTGCCAAAGGGGTCAAGGATCGCCGCAATATCATCAGAAATATCATCAGGCAGGATAAAGACGTTACTGGCAGGCAGGCAAAGATACTCAGCAAAGGAGCCTGTGCGGTTCACGCCAACGCCCTCTGTATTGCGACAGAGATGACGACGTCCCGCTCGGCAGTTACGGCAATGCCCGCAAGTCAAATGGCCTTCGCCAGAGACCCGCTGTCCAATTTCCAGATGCGAGACCTGACTGCCGACCTCTTCAATGGTGCCAACGTATTCATGGCCCACGGTCATGCCCACAGGAATGGTCGCCTTGGCCCAGTCATCCCAGTTGTAGATATGCACATCCGTACCACAGATCGATGACTTGCGGATCTTGATAAGAACATCATTGGGGCCGATTTCTGGTTTGGCTTCATCGCGCATCCAGATGCCGGGTTCTGCCTTTAACTTTGCCAAGGTTTTCATGTTTAAACTCCATCGGCTTTGCCGATTAATTAGTACCGCTTTTTGAAGAAAGCGTATTGCGCTCAAGTGCCGCGCATGCTTTTCCTCGTATTAACTCGGGCGCCCATTTGGGCTTGCCAAATTGCGGTAAGCAATTTGGATGGTGATTTACTTCCAGAATTTAGCTCCGACCAGATCCTATAAAGGATCTGGCAAGTGCAAATGCACGCCCGGAACGAAGTGAGGACAAGTATGCGCGGCACTTGAGCGCAATACGTCCTCTTGAGGGACGGTACAAATTCTTGTTTTCGTTCAAACGCCACTAAGGCTTACCTCGCATAAGCTCGGGCGTGCAGTCGCACTTGCCAAATTGCACCAGCAATTTGGTTTACTTCCTATATTATCCCCAGTTCTTTTCCGGCTTCGCCGAAGGCTTTTATGGCTCGGTCGATCTGTTCTTTCGTGTGGGCGGCCGACATTTGGGTTCGGATACGTGCTTGGCCTTTTGGCACCACGGGGAAAGAGAAGCCGATGACATAAATACCACGCTGTAACAGCGCATCTGCCAATTTTGTTGCAAGGGCCGCATCGCCAATCATCACCGGGATAATAGGGTGCTCGCCGGGGAGGAGGTCAAAGCCCAGTTCGGCCATGCCTTTGCGGAAGTGATTGCTGTTTTCAACCAACTTGGCGCGCATGTCCTGACCGTTTTCCACCAGATCAAGTACCGCAAGAGTCGTCGCGGTGATCACAGGGGCCAGAGAGTTAGAGAAGAGATACGGGCGCGAACGCTGACGGAGCCAATCCACGATCTCTTTTTTTGCAGAGGTATAGCCACCGGATGCACCGCCCAGAGCCTTACCCAACGTGCCTGTGATAATATCAACGCGATCACGGAGGCCCCAGTAATCCGGCGTACCAGCACCGTTTGGTCCCATGAAACCGACGGAATGGCTGTCGTCCACCATCACCAATGCGTCATACTTGTCCGCCAGATCACAGATTGCTGGCAGGTTGGCGATATAACCGTCCATCGAGAATACACCATCAGTCACAATCAAACGGAAGCGTTGGTCTTGTGCCTCTTTCAAACAGCGTTCCAGCTCGTCCATATCATTGTTGGCATAACGATAACGCTTGGCTTTGCACAGGCGAACCCCGTCAATGATGCTGGCATGATTCAAGGCATCACTGATCACTGCATCTTCGGACCCGAGGATAGTTTCGAACAGGCCAGTGTTGGCATCAAAACAAGAGGAATAGAGAATGGTGTCTTCCTGCCCCAAAAAGCTGGAAAGACGAGATTCCAATTCTTTGTGAATATCCTGCGTGCCACAGATAAAACGTACAGAAGAAAGCCCGAAGCCATAATCATCTAGTGCCTTTTGCGCCGCCTCTACCAAACCGTGATCATTGGACAGACCAAGATAGTTATTTGCGCAGAAGTTCAGAACTTCACCAGAAGACTGCACCTTAATCGCCGAAGACTGAGATGATTCAATCACCCGCTCTGCCTTGTAGAGACCTGATTCCTTCAAGGTGGCAATTTCACCCGTAAGATGCTTGATAATGGACTTGCTCATAACCAACGTTATCCTGCTTCAATGGAAGTTCAATATAGTAGATATATTATCTAGTATAAGGGATTCGTCAAGCCACTTACTGTCCAGAATTTTACCGTACCTGAGAATAACAATCCGATCAGCGCAACAAGATCCCTGTTTTTCTTTTGCCGTTAAAGGCAATACTATCATTGTAACAATGACATACAAAGCAGGCAGAGGAATAACCCCTCGGCTCTACCCCGCCATATCCATACGGGCAAGACACTAAATTCAAGAAAGAAACAAGAAACCCAATGCTATAGTAAGCACAATAAAGAATAGGTCACCTAGGAACGCCTCAGCACAATCATTAGATTTTTATCTTTTGAGCCAAGGAAAGAAGGCCCTCGATATAATCCGGCCTCATTCCCTTTCGTATACCTAGATGAATACTCTTTCTGATGCCTCTATCTATCCTGAGGCCCCGCACCTGATCAATGCTCCTGACAAGCCAGTCCGGTGTCGCGCTAACCGCACGGCCGGACGCCACCAGACGCAGCATAAGATCCGTTGTTTCAACCGTTCTGTGTCGGCGTGGCCAAACCCCGCTTGGCACAAGAAAGCGCGTATAGATATCAAGCCTTTCCCGTGGAACCGGATAGGTAACGAGTGTCTCTCCCGAAAGATCTTCGGGCACCAAACCTTCCTTTTCAGCCAAAGGATGGTCCGTGGCAACAGCAAGCAACAACTCATAATCAAACACGGGATGATATTCGAGGCCCGGCCGGTCGATCGGATCAGGTGTTACCAATATGTCAATCTCGTGGTCGAGCAAAGCCTGGAGGCCACCGAATTGGAAGGCGGTTGTCACGTCGAGATCGACCTCAGGCCATTGGGCAAGGAACGGATCGACAACACGCATCAACCAGTCTTGGCAAGGATGGCATTCCATACCGATCCGGATCGCACCGCGGCGCCCACGCGCATAATCTTCCAACACGATCGCGCCCCGCTCAAGCTGTGGAAGCACCCGGTTAGCCAAGCCCAGCAGATAGTTCCCTGCTGGCGTCAGGCGCAGGCGGCGCCCCTCCCTTTCCAAAAGTTTGACCCCATGGCGTTCTTCAAAACGGCGAATGGCATGGCTGACCGCCGATTGCGTCAGGCAAAGCTTATCAGCAGCCAAGGTCAGGCTGCCTGCCCGATTAATTTCACGCAGAATTGCAAGAGGCTGGATGTCTATCAATTAAATATGACTCCTATTCAACTTCGAAAGAAGTATCTCAATTTTTAGTCATGTACAATTCATTCGAAAAGCCTACATGAAATGCGTTAGAGAACAGCAATATTATAAGATTGAAGCCCATCTAAGCCGATTGCGTGGCTAGGCTTCCAAACTGCCCTGCATGATATAGAAGTGGCTCAGCCGTTGGGTCTCGGTCCAGATGTCGGACCCGGCCGAGGAGAAGGACATGATCCCCTGCCTCTACCTGCTGCACAACATCGGCTACAATAACGGCTGCGGTATCTCGCAATATGGGCAAGCCATGTTGTTCCAAGAACAGATCGGTCAATGTTTCGTCCGGTTTCCCAGCAAAATGCATCGCATGCGGGCACATGTCCTGCGACAGGATATTCACCGCATATCGCCCTGATTTCCTAACCTCTCCAAGCATCTTGGTCCGACGATCCAGAGAAATGGAAATCAACGGCGGATCGAGCGACACTGACATGAATGAACTCGCCGTCATACCGTGATCACCATCGGGTGTGCGGGTGGTGATGACCGTTACACCCGTAGCGAAACTGCCACAACAATCACGCAGGTCACATGGATCAATGCTATCCATTGCTACCGTATCAGACATCGTGACGTTTCCCTTCAATGAATAATGTAGAGGCAAGTCAGCGAGTTAACCGATAAACCCGCTGATAAGTATTAGGCCGCAAGTTCCCGTCGGACAATTTCCGCCCCTGCACCCAAAGCAGTGAGCTTACCCCGAGTAACGGAACGCGATAACGGCGCCATACCGCAGTTTGTGCAGGGATAGAGCTTGTCCGGATTCACATATTCAAGCGCTTTGCGTAGGGTATCGGCGACCTCTTCTGGAGTTTCTATGGTGTTATTTGCTACATCAATGGCCCCGACCATCACCTTCTTACCGCGGATAAGTTCGATCAGTTCCATAGGGACATGGGAATTGTGGCATTCCAATGAGACCAGATCGATACTAGATGTCTGGAGTTTTGGGAAAATTTCCTCATACTGCCGCCATTCCGACCCCAGTGTTGTTTTCCAATCAGTGTTGGCCTTGATGCCATAGCCGTAGCAGATATGAACTGCCGTCTCACATTTCAGCCCTTCAATTGCCCTTTCCAAGGTGGCAATCCCCCAATCATTCACTTCATCGAAGAACACGTTGAAAGCAGGTTCATCAAATTGAATGATGTCGACACCAGCCGCCTCTAGTTCCTTGGCTTCCTGATTGAGAATCGTGGCAAATTCCCAGGCGAGTTTCTCTCGGCTTTTATAGTAGCCATCATAGAGCGTATCGATCATCGTCATGGGACCAGGCAGAGCCCATTTGATAGGAGATTTAGTCTGTCGGCGCAAAAATTTGGCATCCTCAACGAAAACCGGTTTTTCGCGCGAAACTGCATCAAAAACGGTCGGTACACTCGCATCATAGCGATCCCGAATTCTAACGGTCTCGCGTTTCTCAAAATCAACACCGCTGAGATTTTCGATGAAGGTCGTGACAAAATGCTGCCGCGTTTGCTCTCCGTCACTGACAATATCAATACCTGCCAGTTGCTGTTCTGCCAGCGATACCCGTAAAGCATCCTGTTTACCCTCAACCAGCTCTGCACCTTCCAATTTCCAAGGCGACCAAAGTGTTTCAGGCTCTGCTAGCCAGCGGGGTTTGGGCAAGCTTCCAGCAGTAGATGTAGGGAGCAGAGTTTTCATGATAAGCGATCCTGTGTGAATATGGATTAATTAGAAAGAATTCTGAGCGGACCATTCCTCAAGAACAGCCTGGTAGGGTTTGATGAAATGCTCTTCAGCAAATTTGCCCTGCTCAACAGCTAACTGGCTGCGTTCTTCGCGGTCATAGGTAACACGTGTAAGCGAGTGATCCTGGTGTTGTAGGCTTGGTTGAAAGTGCTCGCCCGCGGCAGAGTTGGCGTTGTAGATCTCAGGCCGGTAGATCTTTTGGAAGGTCTCCATCGTGCTGATGGTGCTGATAAGTTCGATATTACTGTAGTCACTGAGAAGATCGCCGGAGAAGAAAAATGCCAAGGGTGCAACACTGTTTTCCGGTTTAAAATAGCGGACCTGTAGTCCCATTTTTCTGAAATATTGTTCGGTCAGGGATGTGTCATTTGGCAGGTATTCCGCACCTAGAACAGGATGGTAGTTTGCCGTCCGATGATAGGTCTTGTTGTACGAAACGCTAAGGCAAATCACGGGTGGTTTGCTGAAATGCTCTTTATATTCGTGTGAATGCACGAAGCTTTTGAAGATTTGACCGTGCAAATCGCCAAATTTATCCGGGATACTGAACCCGGATTGGCTCTTGTTATGCTCCAAAAGCAGCACGCTAAAATCATAATCGCGCACATAAGAGGAAAAATTATTTCCCACAATGCCTTCAATACGTTTGCCAGTCGTTTGATCCAGAATCGTCGTTTTCAGGACCTCGATCACCGGAAAGGCATTTCCGGCACCTTCAACATCCATTTCAACAGATATGATATCAAGCTCTACAGAGTAACGATCGCCTGTCGGGTTATCCCAATAGGCCAACGCATTGCAACGACGGTCAATCATCCGCAACGCATTGCGCAGATTTTCCTGGCGGCTTTCACCACGAGCTAGATTAGCAAAATTAGTCGTGATGCGTGTTTTTTCAAAGGGTTGATAATCCTCATTAAAACTAATGCGTTTTACTCTAAAGGCGAAGTTTTCTGTCATTGTGATCGACCTTCATGTCGTCCGGGGTTATGAGCAATGCATTCTGTATGCTCGAACTCAGACATGAATAAAAATGATCATTTTTCATAAAAGCATGACACATTGTCATAAGCTTAGCTGTTGGTCCGATACTTGTCTTGCCGCCCGAATCAACGCAAAACAAAGCAACAGCTTACCCATACCGCTTAGAAGCACGCTTCTATCAATATAAATACTGGTAAACAGGATCTTGCTCTGTTAATCGACGCATAGAAGAGTGCCATTTATTCAGGCAACGGCATTTTTGACGGCAAGGTTTCAAGACCAGAAGTCAGCCATGATCCAAGCTTTTGATTCACCTAACGCAAAAGCCCCGTGTCTAGATTCCTCGTATCCAAATTTCTCCGCAACACCTGAATCATAAATCTGAATCAAGAATTCAATTTCGAACATCAAACGAATACTCGTGGCGCTGCCACAAATCATCTGTATCAGATTAGAGAATCTGATAATTTTGGCGGTATCTAGTCGGACTGATTCCCATTTGATCACGGAAATGGTGGCGCAGGGTATCGGCAAGGCCAAAGCCACAGTGCGAGGCGATTTCTTCGACAGACATTGCGGTTTCTTCCAGACAGGTACAGGCCAGTGCCAAACGTTCCTGAATCATCCACTTGGCCGGAGGCAACCCCGTCGCTTCCTTGAATCGCCGGATAAAGGTGCGCAAGCTCATGTGTGCCCGCTTGGCAAGTTCTTCCACCCGCAACGGCGTGTGCAAATGCTTTCTGATCCATGCCAGTAAATCATCCATCGCCAATTCGCGACGTACTTGCGGACGGTCGATAAACTGCGCCTGTCCGCCATCGCGCTGTGCCGGAAGCACCAGACGCTTGGCGACCTTGTTAGCCACTGCCGGGCCAAAGTCACTGCGGATGATATTGAGACAAAGATCGAGACCCGCCGCTGACCCCGCCGAGGTCATGATTCGTCCCTCATCAATAAAGAGGACGTTAGGGTCAACATGCAAATCGGGATAGGTCTCTGCCAATAGATCCGCATAGCGCCAATGAGTCGTGACCTTTTGATTACGCAGGATTCCCGCCGCCGCCAACACAAAGACGCCAGAACAGATCGACACGATTCTGGCACCACGATAATAGGCCGCCCAGATGGCTTCCAACAAAGCCTCTGGTGGGCGTTCGTGCACAGAACGCCAACCCGGCACCACGATGGTGTCCGCCTTTTCAAGCACTTCCAGCCCCTTTTCAGCCGTGACCTGAAGCCCACCAAGAGCACGACAAGGCCCACTGTCCGCCGAACAAGTCGTGAAGTCATACCACTCATCAAACTCAGGCCGATCCAGACCAAAGGCCTCAACAACCATACCGTACTCAAAGGTACAGAGACCGTCATAAACCACCGCAGCAACAAGGTGGTTTGGCTTGTCAGCAGGTGTTTCTGACAGTGTTTTCTGGATCAACTTCTTACGAGACTTTTCATTCATGGCAGATTTTTCACTATCGGAATTAATTGGCATTATTTATATGAGTATAGTCATTTATGCCAATAGGCAAGCATAAAAACACGCCCTATAATCACTTTCATCACCACCTGAACATTAAGATTTTGGAGAAAGATTTATGGCTTCTAATGTCGCCCTCGTTCCCGCCGCTTCCCCGGATGAAGCTCTTGCGCATTTTGAACGCCGCCTGCGTGTGGAAACCGATTGCTGGGATACGCATTATGCGCTGACAGCACAGGAACAGGATTTTGTCTTGCTGGATGTGCGATCAACGGATCTCTATAAAGATGGACATATCCCCAAGGCCATTAACCTGCCCCACGGTAAGATCATTGCCCGCAAAGTGCGCGACTATCCCGATGATACCCTGTTCGTCGTCTATTGCGCTGGCCCCCACTGTAACGGCGCCAACAAAGCCGCCGTACGCCTCGCTAAACTAGGCTATAAAGTCAAAGAGCTGATCGGTGGCATCGAAGGCTGGAAAGACGAAGGCTTTGACCTCGTCACAGGCATTGCCTGATTTTTTTGGGGGGGGGCAGTTAAGGGGCACGTAAGACAAGACCTCAACTCTAAAGGATCATTGCCTGAATCATTGAATGATCTGAACCGCAAGATGAGGGTTTACAGCACTTACATATAGAAAAGGCATCTGCCCGACACAAATACGTCGATGCAGATGCCTTATTATACAAACAGCTTACACGTTAACTGAATACTACAATCCCTGAAGACGCTCCACGACCAGCAAGGCAACGGCGTTGCCTTCACCCACATTGATCAGGGCATGGTCGCAATCGGCGGGATAGCGGGCTGTGCCGCCAGCTTCGACGGTTTCGCTATCGCCCGCGGATTCAACCTCTATCCGGCCAGATAACACCGTCAGATGTTCGCGGGTTCCTTCGGCATGGGGGGCAGAGCGTAAGGCCCCGGCGGCTTCGAAGCTCAGTTCGTACCACTCGCACAGTGCAGCGTTCTCAACGGGGGAGAGAATGCGCATCACACAACTGCCATCCGGACTGGACATGGTGGGCGTCAGGTTCGCGGGCACGGCCTCTATCTTGACCACTTCCGGCTCACGCGGCGCGCCCTCTAGCAGTTCATAGATATCCATGCCAAAGCTTTGCGTCAGGCTCCAGAGCGTCGCAAAGGTCGGGTTGGCCTGTCCGCGCTCTATCTGCGAGAGCATGGATTTGGACACCCCCGAAAGCTTCGCCAACTGATCCAGCGTCAGCTTCTTTTCCTTGCGCGCATCCCGCACCTTATCCCCGATCTGCGGAACACCCTTGCGTTTTGTACTCATACCTTGCCTAAAACCCCTTTAGTGGAATTTCCACCATAGTGGATTTTCAAAGAAGGCGCCAGATGGGAGAATTTTTGGAGAATATAAAAAAAGATAACGCAGCCACGCGAATAGAACCAAACTCCCTAACCTACGTTTTTCCACTTAACAGGCGTTACGTGCAACGTGCTGTCGTCGATAGCGACCATGACGTCGCCGTCCTGAATGGTTACGGATAACCTCATAGAACGGTTGGCGAGTTCGGCCAGAGCGCGGGTGTCATCCCTTGAGAAGTTTGTAACCTCGAGATTAGCAAACCGGGTGGTGCTGTTTTTGATCTTCTCCCACCACATTTCTGCTGTGTTGCCGCCGTAACAATAGATCACAACTTTACCAGCCTTACCACAGGACTGGCGCACAATCTTTTCCCCCGGCATGCCCAGCGCGATCCACAGATCAATCTCGCCACTCAGGCTTTTCTGCCAAAGGTCCGGCTCATCCTCGGTCGAAAGACCACGGGTGAATTCCAGTTGTTCGTGGGCGTTCAGGGCAAAGCTCAGTACACGTACCATCAAGCGTTCATCCGTTTCCGAAGGGTGCTTGGCCACAGTCAGATTATGGGTCTCGTAATAGTGGCGATCCATATCAGTAACGGAAAGTTCGACTTTATAAATAGTGGCATTTTTTGCCATGGGGTATGCCTGTTCTGCTTTATCCTGTCCGGAGTTGAGGACCGGATAATATGTGGTGGGTACTTCGAGGACGCTAAGTGCGGTTTACGCTATCTTATATTTGGCCTTATCTATCTGCTTTCTTTACTGACAATAATGGCTTTGTGAAAGGGGAAACGACACATACCAATATTATTCCCCCTATGGACAACAAGATAATAAGAATCTCCTTAATCTATAGTTGATAAACTTGCATTAGAATTGGACCAAAGACAGGTAGATCACGGGAGGAAGGCTTGCCCTTGAATCACAGTTGGTTAAGAAACGTCTCCACCTTAACAAAGCAGTTTGTCGCCTTGTTAACAGGTCCGTTTTCGATTTTGTTTGCTGTATTATTTTCTGGACTGATTCTTGGTTCGTTTTTAACCAGTGCCTCTGCACAAGATGTTCCCCTCAAACAAGCGATTCTTGCAGGGCAAACCATACGTATAGTCGCCACAGACTATCCGCCACATGTCATTGCTGCCAAAGAACGCGGCATGGATCTGGACATCCTGCGCGGTGTTCTGGATGAAATGGGATTCACATCCACGGTACAGTTTGTGCCGACAAAACGCGCATTGAGCATGGTAACCCAAGGCAATGCAGATGTTGCCGTACCTGTTTTTTTTGAAGCAGACAGAGAAGGGTATTACACATCACATGCAATCATCGACTACAAACCCACCATTTTTACCCTTAAGGAGAACCGCGACGAGATTAATGACTTAAACTCTTTGAGTAATCACAGGGTTGTCACCTTTATCGGTGCAGGGGGATATTTTGGAACAGCGTTTACCAACGCAACAGATAAAGCCGTTTCCTATAACGAAATAAATAACGTCAGTGCGATGCCCGAACTACTTTTAATGGGCCGATATTCCGCCACTGTACTGGACGCGCATATTTTTTATTATTTTTATAGAAAAGAAAATAAAAACAGAGACCTAAACGTGTTTTATGCTCACGATGTTTTTCTGAAAGTAGAAGCTGCAGCCGGGTTTAATAATCAAGACCTTCGGGTTTTTTTTAACCAGCACCTTGCAAAATACCGCGCCGCCGGAAAAGATCGCCAAGTCATCGAAAAATACGTTGGTGTCGCGCGTTAAAGTTATGGATCGGCCGACTTACCCACAGTACCGAGTTCTCCTTTTTATGAAATTGTTCGTAGATTATTGCCATATCCCTGTCGAGAAGGCATGAATAAAGAAGCATTATTATTTGAATAAATCACTTTGAACACGAGGAGCTTCCATGCAGATCGTCACAACTGATTCCATCGAGGGAAAACGCGTTGTTGCCTATAAAGGCATTGTCAGCGGAGATGCCATTGTCGGCGCTAACTTTGTCAAAGATTTCTTCGCCAAGATTACCGACGTTCTCGGTGGGCGCGCTGGTGGTTATGAAAAAGCCCTGCGCGGTGCCAAAAATCACGCCATGAACGACATGATCGAACAAGCCGAAGAAGTGGGCGCCAATGCTGTTATCGGTGTTGACCTGGATTATGAATCAATCGGTGGTTCCATGTTGATGGTCAGCGTTAATGGCACGGCTGTGGTTCTCGAAGACGCTTAACATACGCCGTATGCACACATTGTGTGGTTTTTGATTGAGGTCGGTGCGGTTGCATCGGCCTTTTTCTTTTTGAGAGCAACGGCTTAAATACATATCAGCTATAATAAAGGCCAGCTTCAATATTGAAGCTGGCCTTTATACTTAAGCCCTTAAAAAGCAGAGCAACGCTGTTGCTTAGGAAGAGACCATGTTCTTGAGCTGGCGGTTCGCCACAGCCAACATGGCGTAGTCTGGCTTTCCAGCAGCGTTCAATTCCGCAAGGATCTGTTCGGTCCGGTTTACCAGTGGCCGTTTGGATTCAGCCCACTCTTTGATAGCCGCTTCGACACGGTCGGTTTGTCCCGCCGCTTCGAGCACACGGGACGTTAATTCCCCCTGATGCCCATAGAGATCATCGACAATTGCCGTCACAGCCAGTTTATCCCATGCAGATTCACTCGGCAGACGACCCGCGGCACTTCGCAACCAGTCAAAACCATAGCGTTCTCCGATAGAGAAATAGGTACTACCAACGGTATCCACTGGCATTTTCAGCGTATGAGCAAGGCGTACGATATCACAAGCTGGCGTCAAAAGACGCAGACCTGCAATCCGCTTAGCAATATCTGCTGGAACGCCCTGCGCCTTGAAATCAGCGATTTTCTTTTTCAGAAGCGCGGTGTTTTCCTTGGATAGCAGTTTTTCCAGCTGATCAGAAATAGTGCCAACTTCCTTGCCATAGGAATCAACTTCTTTACGGATATCCAGCGGATGCGCGCCATGACGCAAGAACCAGACAGTTCCCTGTTCAATCAATCGACCACATTCCGCCAACAGCGTTGCCTGAAGCGACGCAGGTGCCTTGTTATCCAACCCTTCGATCATCGCAAACAACGAGTTCATATCGAACACTTCGCGGGCAATGGTATAGGCCCGTGCAATGTCGCATGACGCCATGCCGGTTTTTTCCTTTACCTCATAGACAAAGGTAATCCCGACACGGTTGACCATGTCATTGGTCACTGCCGTGGCAATAATTTCACGACGCAGGCGGTGTTCGCCAATTTGCTTGGCAAACTTTTTCCGCAAGGCTGTCGGGAAATAATCAACCAGGGTATCTTCCATATAGGAATCATCAGGCAAGTTAGAGCCTAATAATTCGTCATAGAGAGAGATCTTGCTATAGGACATGAGGGTCGCAAGTTCTGGCCTTTCAAAGCCAAGACCTTGTTTCATGCGCTCGAGCACCATTTCATCATCAGGCAGGTATTCGATGACACGGTTGAGCAGCCCCTGTTTCTCCAATGACCGCATATAACGGGCAATTCGGTCAAGCAAGCGCCCACCGATATTGGCCGTGACCGAGATCGCCTGACTTTGCAGATAGTTATCGCGCAATACTAGTTCACCAACTTCATCGGTCATGGATTCCAGCAGCTTGTCACGCTGTTTTCGGGTCATATCGCCGTCCTGTTCGACAGCGCCGAGCAGAATTTTGATATTCACCTCGTGGTCAGAACAATCAACACCCGCAGAGTTATCCAGGAAGTCCGCATTCACACGACCACCGTTTTGCGCGTATTCAATACGTGCCCGGTGGGTCATGCCTAGATTGGCACCCTCACCGACAACACTACAACGCAGTTCCTTACCATTGAGACGCAGGGCATCATTAGCACGATCCCCGGCATCACCATTGGTTTCACTGGAATGTTTCACGTAGGTTCCAATGCCACCAAACCAAAGCAATTCAGCTTTAGATTTCAACATGGCACGGAGCAAGTCATTGGGTGCCAATTCGTCTTCGGCAATATCAAACAATGCTTTTACTTCAGCACCAATTTTCAGTGACTTGGCACTACGATCAAAGATCCCGCCCCCCTTGGAAATCAGTTTCTCGTTATAGTCTGCCCAAGACGAACGCGGCAAATCAAAGAGGCGCTTGCGTTCAGCAAAAGATTTCGCCACATCGGGATCAGGATCGACAAAGATATGAAGATGGTTAAAGGCACCGACAAGCTTAGTCTGATCAGACAGCAGCATCCCGTTGCCAAAAACATCACCAGACATGTCGCCCACACCAATTGCCGTGAAAGGTTCGGACTGGATATCCTTGCCCAATTCGCGGAAGTGACGTTTGACAGATTCCCACGCACCTTTGGCTGTAATACCCATTTTTTTGTGGTCATACCCAGCTGAACCGCCAGAAGCAAAAGCATCATCAAGCCAGAAACCATAGTCAACAGACACGCCATTAGCGATGTCAGAGAAGGTTGCTGTTCCCTTATCAGCCGCCACAACCAGATAAGGATCATCCCCATCACGACGGATCAACCTTTCCGGTGGTACAACGTCACCAGCGACCAAATTATCGGTTAGATCCAGCAAACCACGGATGAAGGTTTTATAGCACTCGATACCTGAGTCGATAAAAGCTTCGCGCCCTTCGCTCGCTGGCGGCGGGTTCTTAACCACAAAACCACCCTTAGAGCCCACAGGCACGATAACTGAGTTCTTGACCTGCTGCGCTTTCACAAGACCGAGAACTTCAGTTCTGAAATCTTCCCGACGGTCTGACCAACGCAAACCGCCACGGGCAACAGGACCAAAACGAAGGTGCACACCCTCTATATCGGGGCTGTAAACAAAGATTTCACGATACGGTCTTGGCAAGGGAAGATCAGTGATCTTTTCAGAATTCAGCTTGAATGACAGATAGGTTTTAAAATCGCCTTGCTCTGTTTTCTGCAGAAAGTTTGTCCGCAGCGTGCATTCAATCACATTACGGAAACGGCGAATAATTCTGTCTTCGTCAAGATTACTAACACCATCCAAGGCATCATTGATCTTATTGTTGAGATCATCTGCAAGTTGTTCGTCTCGCTCGGTCCCTTTGCCCATAAAGCGCACAAGGAAAAGATCGACAAGCATCCGGGTGATATTCGGATTATTCGCCAGCGTCTGTTCCATATAGCTTTGAGAGAAAGGAATCTGTGCCTGAAGCAAGTACTTGCAATAGGCACGCAGAACGGTGACTTCACGAACTTTCAAGCCCGCAATCAGAACCAGCCTGTTAAAGCCATCGTTTTCCATCTGTCCATGCCAGACAGAGGCAAAGGCCTCGTGAAATCCTTCGCGTAAACTGGAAATAGAAATTTCCTGATCACCAGAAATTACCATGTTGAAATCGTGCATCCACACGCTTTCACCGGTTTCCAGGGAATTAAAGTGATAAGGAATTTCGCTGAAAACCTTCAGTCCCATATTTTCCAACATCGGCAAGACATCAGACAATGGAACTGGATTATCGCGTAAATAAATCTTGAACCTAACCTGCTCGGGATCAGCACCAAGCGGACGGTAAAGGTTCATAGACAAGCCATCACCCTCAAGTGCTTCTTCGGCCCGGGTAATGTCAAAAACCGCATCGTTTTCGTTAAAGTGCTCCTGATAATTAACCGGAAAAGCAGCCCCTAGGCGACGCATGGCCCGGATACCCTGTTCTTCGCCCCGATCCTCGATCAAGACTCGTTCAAGGCGATCTTCCCAGGAACGACCAGCATCCGCAATACGTGCCTCTAACTCACTGACATCTACATCGGGCACCTGACCGCGGGTGGTCTTTACAATGAAATGAACCCGCGCAAGAACCGTATCGGACAAATGGGTAAAAAACGCACTGATCTGACCATTATAAGCGCTACAAAGAATTTCCCCAATTCTACGGCGCAGGGCCGTATCAAAACGGTCACGTGGAATATACGTCAAACAGGAAACAAAGCGCTCAAAAGGATCCTTGCGTACAAAAAGCGCAATCCGGCGGCGTTCTTGCAGATGAAGAATACCGTGAGATATCGTCGAAAGTTCAGCACTGGAAATCTGGAACAGCTCATCCCGGGGGTAGGTATCCAGAATATGGGTTAATCCCTTGCTATCATGACTGCCCGATTTAAAACCCGACTTATCCAGAACCTTCTTAACCTTATGACGTAACAACGGAATATCACTTGGTGAACAGGCATAGGCCGTCGAGGTTAAAAGCCCCGCAAATAAAATTTCTCCGATCACCCGCCCCTTGGCATCAAAGCGTTTCACAGCAATTGTATCAAGATGGACAGCCCTATGAACTGTTGAACGACGGTTAGCCTTTGTTATTCGCAACAGAACAGGCTTGGTCATAAAATCCCGGACTTCTGCCGGCAAAGACCCGAAGTCTCTTAGACCGTCAAAAACATGAACATCAATATCACGCAGTAAGCCCAAAGAATCAGGGTGTACCTTTAAAATTGCATTGGTACCTTCGCCTTCGAACTTGTATTCGCGATACCCAAGGAAAGTGAAATTATCCTGAGTCATCCACTCTAGGAAAGAAATAGACTCGCTAATTTCAGTTTTGGATAGTGACGGCGGAGATTTTTTAAGTTCACCAATGACTTCGCTCATTTTGCCAAGCATTGGTTTCCAGTCTTCCACAGCCGCTTTCACATCGTCGAAAACTTTGGTCAGTTCGTGGGCAATTTGGGTATGGCTTTCGACAACCTGCTCGCTGATCTGTATGTGCATCACAGATTCTGTCAGGATTCCCTTGTCGCCACCAGCCGCATTAATACAGCTTAGCTTACCCTTTACGTCGCGAATACAACTCAGGACGGGGTGCACCACCAGATGAACTTCGACATCCAATCGTTCCAACGCAGCCGTAACTGAATCCACCAGGAACGGCATGTCATTGTTAACAACCTCGATAATCGTATGGGACGATTTCCACCCGTGTTCTTCGGGTCTGGGGTTATAGACCCTTATTTTGGTTTCGTCCTTCGTACGTTGCTGTAACTGACCCCAAAGAGCCAAGGCGGCCCCAAAAAGGTTATCTGCTGTCTCTTCACGTAAATCATCCGGTGGGACGTTTTCATAAAAAGTACGTACGAACTGCTCAATCATCTGGGCTTTATCAGCACTTATTTTTTTGTGAATCAGATCGACTACTTTATCAATACATTCAGATGTACTGCTATTGCCATGAATGGCCATTGTTCTTTCCTCGGACCGCTGTCGCTTTTTAATTATTAGGATATTGCTCTATTCGACGTCCTCACCCCAGGTCCGCCCTTAAAGGTGGAGGACAAACCACGTTAACCTATTTCAGGACCATTGTTAGTAAAAAATGCGTCGCCTACAGGATATTTTTTCAATACTTACAAAAGAGTAAAGTTATCCACATTATTTTCGCCAATAAGTTTAAAGCATATATGGTAAAACCACCGAATTGAAGAGAATAAAAACTGTCCATTGATCTTATCTATTTATACCATGGGCCTAAGCTATTTAACCCCATCATCAATGCACAAATTCATTTAGAGTCGCTCATAGAAAAGTGACTCTCCGCTTTGCAATAGCCCTTTGAATACAGCTAGTTCTATCAGGAAAATAAAATTAATGAGCAATAGCTATTTTTGAAACACCTTCAAGCCGCAAAATATTCACAATTTTCTCTTCCTATGGATATCAACAGATTGTGAGCCTCAAAGGTAGGAATTGGGTATGCGAACACTAAAAAAAGAGACAACTTGGTAAAAGTCATAACGATCAGGCCGAAAAATTCCCTGCGTGCTGTTGGGTTCATAAAAACAAAATGACACCTTTGTGGCTTAGTCATCTGCGACTTGCATTAAAACATGAGACGAGGTAACTCTATGAGCATGTATCGGATAACCACAGAATTTTTTGCGCGAATGCATACGAGCACGCGAATGACCGGGGGCATGAAAATGTCAACGACCATCGTCACGTCTGCTTGTTCAATTCTTCGCCATAAGAGATCCGATCATGAATACTTCTGCGCTACCACAGCAACATAACCTATCTAATCCCTACAAATTTATCAGAATAAATTTCTCTGTCACGCCGCTGTCAATCAACGAAATAAGAGAACATTTGATTCGGCATCAGTACGATGTACTTGCAGATTTATCCACCTCAAGAACCAAGAGAAGATATTGTCTCCTCATAGAAGCAGACGTTAGCACCCTAGAACTTACATCCTTTAGCAAGTGGTTCATGAAGCAAGTAAAACCAGAATTACTTCACAGCAAACTTGAAAATAAATCTGGTGACGTTATCGCCGAATGCAAACTTTATTGTGTTGGCAATAAAAGCTTTTGAAGCATCGGATCGCTCAGGATTTTCGGACAGTGACTGTCAAGCATCGCAATATAGAGAAAAAGGTTACCTGATTCAGCTTTGAGCGCGGCTCTGTCTTCGGGCCTTAAACCTTGGTGCCGAACTAGGCGGGCCAAAGGTGTTTTCAATGTTTCAGGCGTTTTATCCAAGGCGAGATCAGCAGCGCAAGAACAATGTTTTTCCATATTCAAAGCGTTTTCAGCACCTATTCTTTTACCTAATTCTGTCACGCAAAAATCAAGTGTTTCTTCGTGATCCAGATTATCAAAAGCCCTGACAGTAACCGGTGTGACAATGAAAATTGTAAAACAAAGGCATAATGATATCCACGAGAACTTGTTTATTCGCATTAATTTTCGTGCCTTTCGCGCCGCCGTTTCATCCAGAACATTATCTTAATCACAGGGTAAAGCCAGACAAGCCCAACAAAGGGGTAATATACAAGATGTACAAGCGGATGATCCGGAAGCCAATCTGTTCCGATAGAAATAACCATCGCTGAATAGAGTCCCAGAAAAAGGAAAAATAATAGATACCCAACAAGGTTTTTAACCAAGGCTGTAACTCTTTGAACAATAGTTGATAACTCAGATAGTCCTAAGATTTATATCCTGACAGACAAACAAGAACCAGCACAAAAAAATCGCCCGACTTTAACCCCTCCTTCGTTCGTTTGATTAATCAACGAGAAAAATGGCAAAAGGATGAAGGCCGCAAATCGCATTTAACAAAAAGGATTTGATAGCTTCTGTAAAATACAAAGGCTGAAGAAAAACAGTCGGTAAGAGCTTAAATGGAAAAGATTCAATTTCAAACGAAAAAACCCGGCCAAAGCCGGGTCTTTTTCATGCAACACTGGAGCGGGCGATGAGATTCGAACTCACGACATTCTCGTTGGCAACGAGATGCTCTACCACTGAGCTACGCCCGCGTCTCTGTGTTGGTGGAGGGGTATTTACGTCACGAAGTTTGACATTGCAAGAGCTTTTTTTACAAAAAAATAATCCTGCTTGTTTCTTTCTGGTTTCAAAGACAAAAAAAACGAGGCATACCCTTAATTATAAACAAAATTTGCAAAAATACGCAGGCAACGAAATATGACTGATATCACCCCTTGCACCCCAGATGGTCTCTTTCAAAAACTCGATGATCTTGGAATCGAAACCACAACAATTACCCATCCTGCCGTTTATACGGTTGAAGAATCCAAAGAACATTGCGGTGACATCCCAGGTGCCCATACCAAGAACCTTTTTTTACGTAACAAAAAGGGGCAGATGTGGCTTTTGGTCTGTCTTGAAGACAGAAAGATCGACATGAAGTTATTGGGTAAAGCCTTGGGTGCAGGAAAGCTTTCTTTTGGCAGTGCAGATCGATTGATGGAGTTTCTTGGCATCACGCCAGGATCGGTATCTCCCTTTACAGTCCTAAATGATAAAGTTAACGCCGTTAAAGTCATTCTTGATTCACAAATGATGGACTTATCTCCGATTAATTCGCATCCCTTGACCAATACAATGACCACATCAATTACCCCAGAAAATTTGGTACAATTTCTGACCGCCGTAAACCACCCACCAGAAAAACTAGACATGGATAATTTGGCACAACTTGCCCAAGACGCAACTTGATCCCTTGCAGTTCAGGTCAATCAACCTCATCTTGTCAGGAAGAAAACAAACTCTCTAAGGTTGGGGCACAAGGATTGAAGCCTAAGTTTGGGATACCAAATTTACTTCTTAAATTTATGTGCTTCAGGAACAAATTTTAAAGCTCGGATATTGAACAATGGAAGAACTCATCGGCAGCAACCCAACATCACAAGCTGACCTGATAAAGGATACTAATCAGCAAGATTTTGCCAAAGATGTCATGGAAGCATCCATGAACCAGCCAGTTCTTGTCGATTTCTGGGCACCTTGGTGTGGTCCCTGCAAGCAAATGATGCCTGCTATTGAACAGGCAGTTATCGCAGCCAAAGGTGCTGTAAAGCTAGTTAAAGTCAATATTGATGAAAACCAAATGCTGGCGTCACAACTGCGTGTTCAATCCGTACCAATGGTTTACGCTTTTTTTCAAGGACAACCTGTTGACGGTTTTAACGGCGCACTTCCCCCCAGTGAAATCGCCAAATTCATTGACACAGTGATCCAAAAAACCGGTGGTGTAAAAGGCGACCCGATCGCTGATGCCCTTGAACAAGCCACGCTCGCACGAGAAAATGAAGATGACATGTCGGCCATGTCAATCTACAGCCAAATTTTGGAACACGTACCTGATAACGAACCCGCACTTATCGGGATGTTAGAATGTCAAATTAGTGCTAACATGACCGAAGAAGCGCAGGCGTTGTTTGATCAATTACCAGACGATGTTAAATCAAAACCTGAATTTTCAGGTGTTGTGACCAAACTAGAACTCGCAGGTCAAAGTCTCGATAATGAAGAAATCATCGCCCTGAAAAACAAAGTTGAAGGAGGTCAAGCGGATAATCAATCTCGATTTGATTTGGCTTTGGCTTTACAAGCAGAAGGTAGCCACGAAGAAGCTGCAGATCATTTGCTATATATAATCAAGCATGATCGAGAATGGAACGATGATGCAGCCCGAATTCAGCTTTTGAAATTTTTTGAAGCCTGGGGCATGATGGATCCAATGACGATGAAAGCGCGTGGAAAATTATCTTCGTTACTCTTTAGCTAGTAATGTTTGTTGCCTATTCATTAGAATGAGCAAAAATACAAGGCGTGTTCCCATAAACACATTTTGCAAGGGTATGCTATGACCGGTGGTATCTTCGATCCAAAGTTTAACGAGCTCCCGAACGAACTTCCTGTTTTTCCATTGGAAGGCGCATTGTTACTTCCAGGGGGAACGCTTCCACTCAATATTTTTGAACCCCGCTACCTTACCATGATAGATCACGCGCTGGGGCAAAGCCGGTGTATTGGCATGATCCAGCCGAACAGTAAACCTGAGCAAACCATTTTGGATGATAGCAATACACCCCTATACAAAATCGGGTGCCTTGGCAGGATTACTTCCTTTATGGAAACCGATGATGGCCGTTACCTTATTTCTCTGCAAGGTTTGGTTCGCTACAATGTCGACAACGAAATATCATCTGACTTTGGTTATAGACGAGTCATTCCAGACTATACCCCATATCGTCCTGACCTAGAAAACACCGAGTCAGAAGACTTGGACCGTGATCGGCTATTGTCATGCTTACGAAGCTATTTCGACGTCAACAATATTGACGCGGACTGGAAAGCGATAGAGCACACAAACAATCATCGACTGGTGAATACTCTTGCGATGATTTGCCCCTTTTCATCAGCAGAAAAGCAAGCAATATTAGAGGCATCAACTTTGATACAACGTGCTGATATCATGGAAACGATTATGGATATGGCCGTTCACCAAAGTAACCAGAACTTTGCCAAGCAATAAAACATCCCTGAACATAAGATATATCAGGGTATTATGGATAAAATGATGAGCAACGAACCACGCGTCGACAGAAAATTACTCGAAATACTTGTATGCCCGGAAACAAAAGGGCCCCTTGAATACGATGCACAGAATCAAGAACTGATCTCACGCCAGGCAAAGCTTGCTTACCCAATACGTGATGGTATTCCCGTAATGCTGACTGACGAAGCCAGATCAATCGATTAAAACCAACAGATTCTGGGTGGGCATCAATGACCGGATCAATTGAAGAAGATAACGCACAGGGTTTTCGAACAGAACACTGGCCGACGGATCTAAAATATAAGTCAGACGAGCGGGCGCTTCACATAACCTTTGAAAACGGAGAAAGCTTTGCTTTGTCCGCAGAATATCTTCGTGTAGAAAGCCCTTCTGCGGAAGTACAGGGGCACCACCCCAGCCAAAAACAAATCCTTTCCGGACGACGTATGGTCGGTATTATTGCAATCGAACCCGTTGGAAACTATGCCGTGAAATTATCCTTTGATGATTTACATGATACGGGGATCTATTCGTGGCAGTACCTGTATAAACTGGCCATAGAACAAGAAACCATCTGGCAAACATATCTGGATGAAATGGAAAAACGGGGCCTTTCTCGGAACCCATAAAGTTTAACCATTATTCTTGTGGCAAATTAATCTTGGACCAAAAGTTTGATCGCAATCTTTTTTGCCCTTGCCGCAGCTTGTTTGTCACCGCTGACCTGTGCCGTAACGATTGCCCCCTCTTTCAAAAGCATTAGCTCTGCCACAAGATCTTCTGGGTTTGAAAGGTCTGTTTTTTCAACAATTTTTAAAATTTCTTTGGTTAAAACAGCCTTATGACGGGCAGCAACCTGATGAGCCAATTCTTTAAAATCAGAAAATTCCGCAGCAGCATTTATAAACAAGCAACCGCAGAAACGATGCTCAGGAAAAGCTTCATCATTAAACCACTGCCCTAACGCGTCAAACATTGCCAAAATTTGTTCTTTTGGCTCTTTTTGCGCTGTCATAAAGTTTAACAACCAGCTCCTGAATTGCTCATCACGCCGTTCCAGTACAGCGATGATCAAATCATCTTTGGATGGAAAGTGTTTATAAAGCGTCATGCGTGCAACGCCAGCCTCAGAAACAATCTGCTCAATCCCAGTGGCGTGAAATCCCTGAGCGTAAAATAGCCCGAGTGCTACATCAACAAGGTGTTCACGTTTCTTAGACCGTCGCATCGCTTTTCATTCGATCAACTAATTTGGGGCTTTGATGACAACAACCGAGGGCTTGCCATCCAATTTCGACAATGAGCTTTGCCAACTTGGTGGACAAGGGTGTTTTTTAGAATTCTGATTACATGCCCACCCCGTGCGAATACCTTCAAAAGCTTGTTTCATTGCCTCATTGGTCACAGGTTGCGCCCCAATTTCAAACTCAGGCACGCGGAAAACATGCTGAATCAAATATAATGCATTTTGACCAACTGTTGCCCGAAAGAGAGCAACTTCGCCTGTATTACGAGTTAAATCACGGGTACAGTTAATCAGCCTAAAGCCCGTTGGAAAACCATTCACCTGATCCTTCAGCGGCGGAGTTGCACCACTAACTTCACAGTTTTGTTTATAAATTGCAGCCAATTCATCCAGAAAGCTGACAACGTCTCCACCAGCCCAGCCGGGAAACACCTGAACGGTGATCATATCCTTCCAGTTATTGACATCTTGTCCTGGCGGTAACCATTCCGCGGTTGTTGATTGTGCCTGCATATTTCGAGGCAAAGCCTGCCACTGATCGGGTAAAGCCGCAAAAAAAACTTCTCCGTTACCACCCTGAGCAATAACAGAATCACCTGCCGCGTGAGCACTGCTCAGGGGCATCAAACTGACGGCCAGAAAGAATAAACCTGATAACAAACTTTCAGACCATTTAATTTCGTCTTTAGTGAAAGACACTGATACCTCTCTAACGCAAACAACTTTTATTCACCTCAGCCTAAGCCAAGATTTTATTCTCAACATTTCTTTGAGACATCACAATATACTCTCAAACATTAGTGTAAAAATAACAACCAACTCTGGCGATTTTATGTCAACGATTACAGGCACAAGATCATCCGGTTTATTCGCCCAATTTATCTATGTGACCTTTCAAAAGAAAGACATCGATCAAGTGAGTGGAGTTATAATTTCTGACCCTGCATCAAACGGGGGAGATCCCCGACGATTCCCATCGCATGTTTCATGAAAAAACGTTTTACGGGCGGAATTTTATCAACGGTCGCCAAACCGAGATCACGTGCCACCCTTACAGGAGCCAGATCATTGGAAAATAACTTCACCAGGCCGTCCATGGCACCAAGCAAAAGCACATTATCAAACCGGCGCCATTTCGCATAATCTTCCAGAACTTGCGGCGATCCAACATCAAGCCCGACTCTTCGGGCGTCCACAACAACCTGTGCCAGCGCCGCAACATCCCGTAACCCAAGGTTCAAGCCTTGTCCGGCAATAGGATGCATTCCATGCGCAGCATCTCCCACAAGGGCAAGGCGGGTATCTATGTAACGTTCTGCATGTAATGAGCTCAAAGGATAAGACCAACGCATATCTGTTACGGTGAAAGCCCCCAAACTTTCACCAAAGCGTCGATGAAGCTCATTGGCAAAATCTTCATTGCTCATGGACATATAGCCATCAACAAGGTCTCTTTTTTCTGACCAAACCAATGAAGAACGGTGTACGCCCTCTTCACTATCCGGCAGTGGTAAAAGGGCAAAGGGACCAGAAGGCAGGAAATGTTCGAAAGCAACACCGTTATGCGGTTTTTCATGTACAACGGTACAGACAATCCCGTTCTGATGATAATCTGTTCCCGATACCTTAATCCCGGCATTTTTACGTAGCTGAGAACCGCGCCCGTCAGCACCTATTACCAAGCGCGCTTTAATATTTGTGCCATCATCTAGTGATGCAACAACGCCGCGTTTGTCCCGCTCTAATTCCTGCAAACTATGTGGGGCCAAATGATACAGGTTTTCAAGTTCCGCAGCCTTGGCATGTGTCGAAAGCCTGATCGCACGATTTTCCACAATCCATCCCATCGGCATATCACCGACTTCGCTAAAATCATAAGACATGGAAAGTGGAGATGCCCCCCGATCAATCTGACCATCTGTGATCTCAATGTAGCGAATAGCCTCTGCCGCCCATGTCATACCATCCCACAAGTCAACCTGATCAAAGACTCGTTGTGATCCCAGAGCAATGGCGGATGATCGCCCGTCAAAAGGCGTGGCTTTTTGATCAGAAGGCTCTTCGCGATCAACAACCGCAACCTCCATTCCTGCGCCAGCAAGAGCGACACCCAGGGTAAGACCAACCAGGCCACCACCAACAACGAGAACTTCAACCGTTAGATCTTTTTGAGCCATATTATTTTAAGCCATTTGTATTCAGAATCGTTACACAAGATAAGCTTTTTCAGAATAGCGTTGATCTGATCACGCCCGACTTGTTCATTGTTATATAAAAGGGATTATCGCTTTTGCCAAAAGATAACCGACAATAAGCGGGCATTTGCGACAATTTAACTTTATGTTACGAGAATCAGAACACCCTGTTCAAATTTACAGATTTGTATGAGCTCTTTCTACAAAAACATCATGCATTTTAAAAATAAGCTTTAAGGATATTTATCAAATTTCTCTTGACCTTCCCCTAGGAGGAAACTCTATCTAGGGGGTATGAAACGCATTCTTCATATCTTGTTGGCCCTGACCTTTGCCCTTTCGACACCACTTATGTCTGTCGAAGCCGCTGGGCATTGGAGTGATGGCGATCACCATAACACAGCTAGCTTTCAATCTATGGATGCTGATGTTACCGGCATTGCTGTATTTGGCATAGCACAACAAGAGAAATCTCTTCCCACTGGGCAGCAAGTCCTGAAAGAGTGCACGAAGGCTATGCACTGTAGCTCTCCAAGCAGCTATTTTTTAACTGCAAATTACCAACAGCAGATCAGTTTTTATCAGCACAGCCTTTGGAGCTTGCTGCGTGAACGGCGCCGATTAGATCAATCTCCTGCGGTAGATCTTCCCCCACCGCGACTTCTGTAACTCCCCAGAAAGATCAGGATCTCTTTCGGTCTCCGATAAGGCGGCACTTTTATCGTGGCGGCCTAGAGAGGAAGAGCATCTGAATCTCTATTTTTATTCAAAATCGATACGAACACTACTGCTGGAGTTGCAGATGACTAACCTATTTACGAACCCGAAATCCCTGACCTCAACATTATCTGGTCTGGTTTTATCCTTTGGCCTGATTTCCTCTCAAATTTCCGGGGCGGCAGCAAGTCCGGGTCATGGTAATGCCAAATTGCCTACAATTGGCAAGGAAGGAAAAGCCTCTCAAATAAGCCGGACAGTTGAGGTTAACTTGGAAGATAATTACTTTAATCCAGAGACAATTTCGGTCAGTAAAAATCAAACCGTGCGTTTTGTGATTAAAAACACCGGTGAGTTTGTCCACGAGTTTAATATCGGGACTGCCGCCATGCACGCGGGACATCAGGAAGAAATGATGATGATGATCGACCACGGCATTCTTGAGGTGGATAAGATCAATCGGGATATGATGATGATGGATATGGGCAACGGTGAAACCATGTCCCATGACGATCCTAACTCAGTATTGCTGGAGCCAGGCAAAACCGCCGAAATCGTATGGCAGTTCCCCGAAGCCGCCGAACTAGAGTTTGCCTGTAATGTGCCTGGTCACTACGAAAGCGGCATGGTGGGTGAGATCAAGATCGGAAAAGGACTGCCGGATAGTTCTGAGGTTTCAAGTCACTAAGACTTGGTCGCATTAAACTTAGGTCCCGTTAAAACTTGGGCCTAATAAACTTTGTTGTTAGGGGCACATTGCTCCCACACAAGGGGTCCAATCCAATTAACATTTAATTTCAAGCATACGGCATTCTCTACAGGCGTGTTTTTGTCCGCCTCGTTATCTGCGGGCTATCAGCCTGTAGGGAAGCCATGCCTTGATCAGGATAATTTCATGAAACAAGACACACGTCGTCTTGCTTCTGTTCTCAGCGTTATATCTCTTATGGGGATGGCGTTTGTGGCAGAGGCAGAAGCGGCGAGCTATGACCTCTCTGTTGATGAAGTCAAAATTGAAACCGCTGATTTCACTAAAATCGGTATCGGTTATAATGGTAGCTCACCTGGGCCAATACTACATTTTACCGAAGGAGAAAATGTCACCATTAATGTGACAAACAATCTTGACAAACCCACTTCCATCCATTGGCACGGTTTGATCTTACCAGCCAATATGGATGGTGTTCCAGGGATCAGCTTTGACGGTATCGCACCTGGCGAAACCTTTAGTTATCAATTTCCTGTGGTACAATCTGGTACGTATTGGTATCACAGCCACTCTGGTTTTCAGGAGCCTGATGGTGCCTATGGGGCCATTGTGATAGAGCCTAAAAAGCGTGACCCTTTCCGGTACGATCGTGACTACGTTGTCCAGTTTACAGATAAACATCCGCA
Source organism: Kiloniella sp. (assembly GCF_048259265.1). Lineage (NCBI taxonomy): Bacteria > Pseudomonadati > Pseudomonadota > Alphaproteobacteria > Rhodospirillales > Kiloniellaceae > Kiloniella > Kiloniella sp. The sequence goes on from NZ_JBLXHT010000004.1 coordinate 222,005, forward strand.
ATCGGGTTCTACCATCATGCGTAACCTCAAGCTGATGGATGACTATTACAATCGCAGCCAGCGTACTCTTGTCGACTTTTTTTCAGATGTTGCTGATAAGGGGTTTTCCGAGACAATTTCTGAGCGCGTGTCTTGGGGTAAAATGCGAATGACTCCGACTGATGTCGAGGATGTTCAGGGTTTTACAACCCTGATCAACGGGCGAGATGCCGAGGCAAACTGGACGGGTCTGTTTAAAGCAGGTGAGCGGGTTAGACTGCGTTTTATCAATTCGTCTGCTATGGCTTATTTTGACGTGCGGATTCCCGGCTTAAAAATGACCGTGGTCAGCGCGGATGGCAACAATGTGCAGCCCGTAAAGGTTGATGAATTTCGGATTGCCGTTGCAGAAACCTACGACGTTATTGTTCAACCAAAAGAAGATAAAGCCTATAGCATTTTTGCTGAATCCATGGGGCGCAGTTCCTATGGTCTTGGCACCCTTGCGCCACGTGAAGGCATGAAGGCCGCTGTGCCGGAAATGCGTGAGAAGCCATTGTTGACTATGGCAGATATGGGCATGGATCACAGTTCAATGGGCCATGGCGAAATGAATAATAGTTCTGGGAATCAGGATGACATGCCCCAAATGAGCATGATGCAGCATTCTCAAGGTTCAGAAGGAAACAGTGAGATGGATCATTCCCAGATGGCATCCGGAGCATCCACTGGTGTTTCTTCCATGATGGGGATGGACCATTCAAAGATGTCCAAATTCCATGATATGGGGATGATGAATATGGGCAATAAGGCTGATCCCTTCTATGCCAAGGGCAGCGGGCTAAGTCCCGAATCTTCTGAGGGTGGTAAGGTCTTGTCCTATGCGGATTTGAAGGCTCAAAAGCCACTATATGAAGACCGGGATGCTACGCGGGAAATTGAACTGCGCCTGACCGGAAACATGAACCGCTATAGCTGGTCGATCAATGGCGTTAAGTACGAAGATGCCGATCCGATACGTTTGCAGTATGGCGAACGGGTACGCTTCAAATTCGTCAATGAAACCATGATGACCCACCCTATGCATCTGCACGGCATGTGGTCCATTTTGGATAATGGCAATGGCAAATGGAATCCGGTTAAGCACACCATCTCTATTGCACCCGGCACAACGATCTATTCCGAGACTGAGGTTGATGCTGCTGGTCAGTGGGCTTTCCACTGCCATCTCTCTTATCACGCAGCAACGGGCATGTTCCGTAAGGTGATCGTCGAAGGCGGCCCGGATGTGGCTCAAAACGCGAGTGATGCTGAAAGCCCTGTTTCGAAAATAAACTTGGGACAGGAGGGATAAATCATGAAAACACTGGAAAAAATGAGCCTGACAAAAACCAAAGGGGCTGCGCTAGCTGGCCTTGCCTTCTTTACCTTCCTAGGAGCAGGAGCCTCTGCGCAAGAACTGAGCTATGATAACCCCGGCAAAGATGCTTATCTCTATTATGGGCTGAGCATTGAACAGCTGGAAACCCGTGTAGGTGAAGGCGATCGTTTCCTTGTCTGGGATGGCGATGCTTTTGTCGGGACGGATGAAGTGAAGTTTCGCCTGAGATCCGCGGGGGAATATTCATTGGATGAGAGCCTGCTGGATAATTTGGAACATCAAGCTTTGGTGCAGACACCTGTTTCAGACTTCTTTGATGCCAAGGCAGGGCTTCGTTATGACAGCCCCAATGGTGAGAACAGAGGCTATGCCGTTTTGGGCTTTCAGGGGCTTGCACCACAGTGGTTTGAGCTTGAAGGTGATTTGTACCTCAGTGAAAAGGGAAATGTGTCCGCGCGGCTAGAAGCAGACTATGAGCTATTGTTAACCAACCGTTTGATCCTGACGCCAACTACCGAAATTGATCTGGCCTTTTCAAATGATGAAGCCATAGGCGTTGGCTCGGGCTTGAACTCTATCGAAACAGGTCTCCGCCTTAGTTATGATCTCGTGGATCGTACCATTGCACCTTATATCGGAGTGAATTACGAACGTCGTTTTGGTCAAACACGGGACTTTGCCAAGAAAGATGGTGAAGATACAGACGAAACCACCTTTGTTGTAGGAGTTCGTTTACTGTTCTGATATTGTGATAATCAATTGATATAAAAAGCTTCACCTTCAAGTAAGGTGAAGCTTTTTATAGAACAGACATATAAAGTAAACATCCAAGAGAATTATTGTATCTTCCCAAAAATCAGATACAGGAAGATTTCCCTAGCTGAATTGGTGGACAAGCTACTGTACCGTATGAACAATACACACAGCAATCACCTTTGAGGGGGCGTAAAACTTCATTACATCCTTTACAGTTATAAAACCACTGACAAGCATCGGTCGGCATTGTTTCGGTTTCAATATATCCACATTTTGGGCAGGCAATAACCGTGGTTATTTCAAATGACACTTTTGACGTTTCCATAGTGCATATCCCGTAATAATTACGAAAAAAACAAGAGCAGGGAGTAAAATGAAGTCCAAGTAAACAGCTATCGCTGAAAGGCCAAATAAGCTAAATAGGATAACAAGAACAGGTGTAAAACAACACAACGCAGTGATAATTGTCCCAATAACACCAACGGTAAGAAAATTAAATTTCATCCAGTTTAAATCCTATATGACAGCTTACTCTTTACCATCAATATTATCGTTTTTCATAATCATCTGTGCGTGATCATCTCTACCAAGGCTTCTGTAATTGAAAACAAGAGCAAACAATAATCAATAATCCCACTTCCAGAAAACGCCCACTTTACTGTCAGCCGTTTGTCCCGTTTCGCTTTCCAACGTGATATTTGGGGTCAGATCAATCTGTACTTTGGCTTTGGTACTGTCTGCTGAGGCCCCTTGATCAACACCAATATAAATATTGTCCGTTATATATTTCCCGGCACTGACTTCGGGAGATCCCGTATCAGAATTCGTACCGGCTGTAAGAACATCCACACCCAGAGAATCTCGGGCAAACCCCAGAACGCCACCGCCGGAATCTATCGCCCCGGACAAGGATGCAATCGCCGATGCCAGCTGCAAAGCTTCCACCGCAGAGAGCTTACCCGAAGCTTTTCCAAACAGAACCTGAGAAAGCACCTCATCCTCTGGCAACCCATCGGGAGAAGAAAAACTAATCTTGGGGTTAGATGCTGTTCCCTGAATAGAAACAATCGCCGTCACATTATCAGCTTCATAAACGGCGGAAAGATCGAGATCAGGGTCAATTTGTGTGCCCCCCAGCAACGCAATCTTACCCTTCTGCAGGTTAAAGTTTTTACCTGCAAAAGAGAACTGGCCCCTGACCGGGCTCAAGTAACCTTCAATCACCGGGGCATTGGCAACCCCCTTAATGGTAAACCTGCCTTCCCATTCCGAATCAAGCCCCCGCCCCCGAATGAATACCTTACGTGGCATATTCAGCAGCAAATCCAGCGAAATTTTTGAGGGTTTTTCTTTCTTCTCAGCCTTTACATCGGCTGCGTTCCTCTGCCCTAAACGGTTAGGACGGTTGATTTCAGTTACTTCAAGGTCCACAACACTTGGGGCAACGGCACTGCCAATATTAATATTTGTTTCCCGTGTCGTAATATCACCTGCAACCGTCATACTTGCTGGAGACCCCTTGATTGCGATGTTACCATCGGTTTGTACCGCGATCTGATCCTGATCGAGAGCGGCAAGATTATCGAGCTGGATAGCCAAATCAATTAGTGGATTACTTAAATTTTCAAAGCGAACAGTCCCCTCAGACCTCAAGATGCCTTGCTTGTTATCATTTGCCTGCAGGTTCAATCGCAACAACTGACTATTTTCCAACCCGGCATCAAGCGTAATATTTTTGAGCAGTGTTCCCAATTCGATATTTTCATAGCGACCTTCACGTATCGTTGCCGAGCCAATTATTTGTGGGTTTGCTATCGTACCGGAAGCTTTGAGGTCAGTAGCGAGCTGCCCACGCATTTCCTGTGTATCCAGCGCCAGAATTGCCCATAGGCTTTCAATTTCGCTATTGATTAAAAGGTTCCCAGTCAAAGGCTGGTTATCAGGTACAGTAACAAAGAAAGGTGAAAAACCAACCTGTAGGGGCACCGAACCTTTGGCTTGTACAGTTGATTTCTCTAACCCCGTCACATCGTTCTGAAAGTCAAATCGATTATTACTTAACGTCCCGGATAACGTCGCTTGCAAAGGGGGAATCGTTGTATTTTGATCATCTGTAAATTTGATATTTTCAACCTTAAAGAAAAGACTTCCCTGAGCATTTTCGGGGCGCAGAGACAGGTTTGCTTGTCCAGCCAGCATCCCTTTGATTTCCAGATCAGGGGCAACCAAATTAACCAAATCCACAGGAAAGGTTTTGATTTCTATCTGCGCATCTGCACTGGATTTTGTCAGCTCACCAGAACCCGCAATCAATCCACGATCAAATGAAAGCTCGAAAGGATCAATACTGGTTTTATCCTGATCCTGAAGTACGACAAGAGCTTGACGTAAAGTAATCATCTTTTCTGCAATCGTGCCATCGAGCTGTGACAATTGAAAACGCGTATATGACGGTTTCCCCGACACCGGAAGCTCCAAACTGCCACCGCCGCCCAATGCAACAGCTGGTGCCATTGAACTGTTCAGTGCAAAGGTGAAATCAGCATTAGACACACTGCCCCCTACACTCAAACGTGCCTGCTCAATCAGACGGTCCTGCACAGAAACATCCGCGAAATTGGCAGTCATCGACAACTGGAGATCATCGAAGCTCCCCTGTGAAGTAGCGGTCACATCCAAATTTCTGATAACAGTGGTGCCTGAATCAGGGGAAAGATTATTTCCCTCCAAATTCAAAGCCAGATGTTGCGTCCCCTCTTTTTCACCCAGAATTGCGTTGGTAGACGCTGCGCCCGCAATATCAGCCCCGAAGGCTGCCCCCAGAGAAGAGAGGTCACCTAAGTCCCCACGAATATCAGCAATAAGCGGTGTCCCATCGAATGGAACTGTTGCTGTACCCGAGATATTGTTTTGACCCGTTTGCAAAAGAATATCGGCGACTTGTAGCTGCGCATAGTCTGGCAAAGAAAATCCAAACGTCAAATCAAGAGGCAAAATTCCACCGCGAAGCTCTGAGTCAAAAACACCATTTGCCCCACTCGCTAATGTTGTCGCGTTAAAGGTTGTTGTCAGATTACCAATTGCATTCTGGTCTAGATTCAGACCCGATACGGTTAACTTTCCTTCTGCCCCCGGATCCGCAATTGCCCCACTTAGAACTGTTTCAAAGTTTGCAGAACCAGATAGAGCAAGCCCGGTAACTTTACTAAGTTGCGAAAGATCCGGCGCCTCGATCTTTATATCTGCCAAAAGGCTTTCAAACGTGGCAGGAAGTTCTGCCGACCCAGCAACTTGTGCCACCGGAAGGGGGAGAGCAATATCCGATACCTTAAATGCCGTATCATCCAAATTGAAATTCGCGCTCAAGGAGGGATCCGTGCTCACAAGCTCTTGAAGGTCAGCATTACCCAAATCAAGGTTTTGAGCGGTAATCGTGACACTACCCATCATCTGATTGGCAATATCCAGACTTTGCACGTTTAGCTCTGTTACAAGCTTTCCCTTTACTGGAGCCAGTTGGGATAAATCATCCAGAACGATTGCAATCTTTGAGCTCGCTGTGTTATCACGGGTTGACATCGCTGCCCTGATATCCGCACTAAAAAAAGCCCCCCGCGCTCGGAACATCGGAACATTTAAGAGCCCACTTTCAAGTACATAATGACTCTCAAGCTCTAAACGCAGGTTGCGCCCCAGCAATTTTTCTGCTTGCGGAGGCAGCCCCCTGACTTCTGTTAGAGCCGCAGAAGCATTAACAGGAATCATCTCCAACTGCATCAAGTTGATATCAGAACTGATACTCCCGATGATGTCCCCAACACTCAAAACACCCTGTGCAGCGGTATCAAGCGGTTCAGCCTGATTAATCTTTATCCCACCCGCCTGAAAAGTTGTGCTGATATTCATTGATTGAAAATCACCGACAACATCTAAATCAACAATTCCCCGAGCAAGGGAAGCTGGCGCAATCATCTGATTCAAAGCACCACCCTCTAACAACGCAGTGCTGGCCGAGATATCGATCTTCTCATTGCCCAGATCTACGTTTCCACTGACAGAGACATTAAGGTTTGTATTGGTGATATCCAGAGATGACAAATTAATCAGGTTATTTTCCCGGTCCCACAAAACAGTCGATGCCAGATCAATCGGGTTCTTATCCACCAAAGGAAGGGAAGCGGCTAACTTATCCGAAAATTCTGTGCTACCAGATAGATCAAAAGTGATCGTATCCTGCCCCCGGCCAGAAAGGGTAAGGTCAGTTTTAAATAACTCTCCGGCATACCCTTTGAGCTGCCCCTGCCAATCCACCAAGGGCCCCTGCCCGCTGATCGTCAAATTAACTTCGGGGTAGCCAGGAAGATCCAATGCCCGCGCAATCAGGCCCCCTTGAGGTTCTGTAAGCTGAGCATCAATGGACAACGTATCTGCATCAGGCTGGTAATTGACCTTGGCGCTAACAGATCCCTGATGAGCATCAAGCTGATCAATATTAAGAACGCTTATAATTCCTGATTCGTCATGCGCAGAAAGCTTCATGGACAATGCCAATAATGCGTTTCGCCCCACGATGTTCTCGGCAAGGTCAATCTTTGCAATATCAAGCTGACCCAGACTTATATCTATTGGCAAAGGCAGAGGCGACGATGTGCTTTGCCCCTCTTCCGGTGAGGATGGCAGTTCTGGATTACGTGTTACAGCCAGAGAAGCAAGAGAGATCTTGTTTATCTTCAACTGACCAAACAGCAAATCCAGCGGCGACCAATCCAAAACAAGATCGGTCCCTTCAAGCCAGTCTCCTTTGGGATCACGCAGGATAATTCTCTCGAGGTGGGCACTTGAAAAAACATTGCCATCAAGCTGCTGCAAATCGATCGTCAAACCAGCAGGGTCATTTACCGCTGACTCTATCTGCGCCAACAGGGTCGCCCGACCGCTATCCGTTTGCAGATAAATATAACCACTAAATATCAGCAATAGAACAAGAATCAGTGGTGAACAGATGATCGCGGCAATAACCTTGCCCTTGCCTACTTTCATTTTGGGCTGATCTTCATCTTAAAAAGCCTGCCCTATGCTGACGTAGAATTGCCAGGCGTCATCAATTTCTTTCCGCCTGTTCAAAGGAACGGCCACATCCAACCGGATCGGTCCAATGGCAGTATAGTAACGAAGACCGACACCGGCACCCCACTGAAAGTTTTCAGAAAAATCAGGGACTGCACTGTCATAGACGTTACCGCCTTCGATGAAAGGAACCAGACCAATGTCTTCTGTTACCCGAACCCTTGCTTCAGCGCCAAACTCAACAAGGGACCGCCCCCCAACAGGGTCGTCACTGGCATTCAGCGGGCCAACTGTCTGGTGTTCATAGCCCCGAATTGACCCGCCACCACCAGCATAAAACCGTTTGGTCGCAGGAATACCTCTGGCACTATCCCCCGCCAACAGACCAATTTTGCCACGCGTCGCAAAGACCAGTCTGTCATCATCCAGAATTGAATAATAGGTTGATCCATCAATTTCTGTCTTGAAAAAATCCGGGGAAGCCGCGGTTAAACCGTAAAACGGTGTTGCTGTTACACCGAAACGAAAACCTGATGTCGGATCCAACAAATCGTTTGTTGAATCATACCGCGCGCTAAGTGGTACGCTTGCAAAGGCATATGATTCTGTATCGTCTTCATCTTGGATCTCAGACAGTTCCAGTTCAAGACCACCACCAACAGTCCAATGGTTGCCCCATTTACGATCAATACCAACAAAAGCACTAACAGATTTCTCTTCGTAGGCTTCGGTGTCTTCATGTTTTATATTTGTATTGGCATTAAAATTTTGATCATTTCTAAGATAATTAGGCTTAGTGAATCCCAATTTTAATTGCTGTCGAATTTCTGCGACCGTTAAATCAGCCCGAAGCTTTTCGCCTTGCCCAAAGGTATTCCTGTTTTCCCAATAGAATTGGGTACCAGCACCCTCACTTGTTGAATAACTGGCGCCGACCCCCACAGATTTATGTTCCCGTTCAACAAAAACTATGGTGATCGGGGTTACATAAGTGCCATCCCTGGCCGCATTGCTTGTGTCCAAGGGCTTCATCCGGACAGCTTCAAACAACCCGGTACGCAGATATTTACGGCGCAGTTCATCTATGATCTTCGCGTTGTAGAGAATACCTGCTTTCCACTGACTTAATTGCTGTAGATAAACGGAATCAACTTCTTTTAAGCCTTCGAACTCCAGATTCCCGACGACCAGTCTCGGGCCTTCATCCAAAACAAGTGTTACATCCATTTTTTGCGTTGCAAAATCAACTATTGCTTCCTGATCTGCTAATTTCGCATCGGGATAACCATGATCCGCAAGAATGACTATCGCTTGATTTTTTGCCTGTACAATCGCTTCTGAACGGACAGCAACACCCGTTGAGATTCCTAAGTTAGTATTATTTAGCGCTGCCGGGATCTGCTTTCCGGATTTGAACACAACGCTGAATGTATTGAGGTGGAATTGAGGGCCCGCCTCAATTTCAAAAGCGACGCCGATGGGCCTTTGGCTATCATCAATGCTATAAGAGATCGTATTATCGTAAAACCCTTCAGAACGCAGAACTTTATCAAAACCTTCACTGTCCTCCTTAACTCTGCGCTTGAGCGCCGCCAAGCTTGAGGGCAATTTATCCTTTAACTGCTCCAACCGTGATGACTTTTCGATAAGGCTCAGTAGATCATTTTCTATGTCACCAGCAATAGAGACATCATACGTATAGGCTTCAAAAGCATCTGTCTCACTCAAGTCTTGCGCACCAGCACGACCAAACATCCCGAGAGATAACAGGGTAAAAGCAACAAAAGTTATGTTAATCCTTGGGTATTTTCGGATGTTCCCAAGGAATTTTAATCGTCTCATAAAGGGCGTACCCATTTTTTATCTGCGTGATGATACCTTAATCCCTGACCCAAGAGTACTTTAGCTTGACCTCAGTAAAAAAGGACAACAACTCAGCTTAAATGCTGCTGTATTAATGACTATAGCTTTATGACCGATTGTTCAATCGTGGCTTTTACCTACTTTAAATTTTTCGAAGAGCACTAATGCCTATTTTTTAATCAACAACATACACAAGATCAATAAATAGGCATAATTTATTTTGCATTGCACAATTTGAATCCACCCCCAAGTGGCATATACAACCTCTATCTCATTGTTATATATGGTAATTTAATTTTTTGAAAGTTGGCACGTTTCTTGGATCTAGTAGACCAGTCCCAGAACGCAAATAATGGAAGAAATAATGTCCAGCTTTCTTAGTTCCAATAAAAAATCTGTCGCACTGTCCGCGATAACAGCTTCTATTCTTACAGTTCCGTTGCTTACGGCCCCCACGCCAGCACAAGCAGCAGTAACCGAAGAAACCGCTTTTGTATTTAACACATTCTCTTTTTTGGTAAATGGCGTCCTCGTTATGTGGATGGCAGCTGGCTTTGCTATGCTCGAAGCTGGCCTGGTTCGCAGTAAAAATACCGCCGCCATCTGTCTGAAAAATATAGCACTCTATTCTATCGCTGGACTGATGTTTTACCTCGTCGGTTATAATTTATTATACGTTGGCGTAGCAGAAGGCGGTTTTATAGGAACTTTCAGCTTCTTCTATGATTCAGGCGAAGCAGAAGTCGCCTTGCTTTCTGCAGATGCAAGTACCGAAGAGTTGATTACTGCTGTCACCTCAAACGGTTATTCCGTTATGTCTGACTGGTTCTTTCAAATGGTCTTTGTTGCTGCTACTGCCTCTATCGTCTCTGGTACACTAGCAGAGCGCATTAAATTCTGGCCTTTCATGCTATTCATTGCTGTATTGACCGCCATCATCTACCCAATTCAAGCTTCTTGGAGCTGGGGTGGCGGCTGGTTGGCTGACCTTGGTTTCAGTGACTTTGCCGGATCAAGTATCGTTCATTCCGTCGGCGGTTGGGCGGCCCTAACTGGCGCTATCATTCTAGGCCCACGCAAAGGCAAGTTCACAGCCGAAGGTCGAGTAAAACCAATCCCAGGCGCTAACCTTCCGCTTGCAACACTTGGAACCTTTATTCTTTGGATGGGATGGTTCGGATTTAATGGCGGCTCACAGCTTGCTCTTGGGTCAGCAGCAGATGCCGTTGCTATGGCGATCGTCTTTGTAAACACAAACATTGCAGCCGCAGCAGGCGTTGTTGCAGCCATGATCCTGACACAGCTTCTATACAAGAAAGTCGATCTTACAATGGCCCTGAACGGTGCACTAGCAGGATTGGTCGCAATCACCGCAGGACCAGATGTGTCCCATGCATATATGGCCATAATTATTGGCGGTATTGGTGGTCTGATTGTCGTCTTTGCAGTTCCTTTGCTCGATAGCCTTCAGATTGATGATGTTGTCGGCGCTATCCCGGTTCACCTTTGTGCAGGTATCTGGGGAACCCTAGCCGTTGGTATTTTCGGTTCAGGGACCATCGTTTCACAGCTAACAGGAATCATAGCAATCGGTGCATTTACCATTATCTGCAGTGCCGCCCTGTGGTTCCTTCTCAAGATTACCATTGGCATCCGAATTTCCGAGGACGAAGAATACAACGGACTTGATGTAAGCGAACTCGGTCTCGAAGCCTACCCAGAATTTGGACGAGGTTCTCAGAAACTCGTCTAACGATTTCAGTCTCCCCACTGAAACTGGTGGTTTTACAGATTATCGTGAAACCACCTGAGACAAACTGGTTAATCCCTTTTCCGGTACGTCTCATCCTCCTTAGGCCCTACAGACCGCTATCCGAGCTCTTTCCTAGTAGGGTCTTAACTTGCCGCCTATCACATCACGTGATAGGCGGTCTTTTTTATTGAAAGCTCAAAAAAAATTCTTTTCTCTAGCCACGCTCTTGCCCGAATTGGTATTTAGTTACATTAATGAAAACCAATTCATGACAACCGTCAAATCAAAGAGTCCGAGGTTAAGAGTTCACGTGATTACCCGCCAGTTTGTTGACCGACAAAAATTACAGGAATTTCATCCCTTTACTCGTCTTCGTACCTTACTCGAAGATATTCCCGCCGGCCGCTCCTGCCTGGAAGATGGACAGGTCATCAATCTCTCTATCGGTGAGCCACAAACACAACCACCCGCTTTTGTCGCCGAAGAGATAGAAAAAGCTGCGAAAGGTTGGTCTAAATACCCCCTATCGAAAGGCACACCGGATTATCTTGCCGCTTGCGCTCACTGGCTTGGGCAACGCTACAAATTGCCAGAAAATTTTATTGATCCGACAAAACATATCTTGGCCGTACCCGGCACCCGGGAAGGATTGTTCATGACAGCCCTCACGGTACTTTCAACGCCAAAAAAAGATTCTGAAGCCCCCGTATTTCTGACCCCGAACCCCTGTTATCATGTTTATACCGGGGCCGCTGCAGCCGCGGCAGCAGAGGTTGTAACCGTTAGTGCGACAAAAGAAAGCGGCTACCTGCCAGATTATACGACAGTACCGGAAGAAATATTAGAACGTACTGAACTTTGTGTACTTTGCAGCCCCTCAAACCCCGAAGGGGCCGTCGCAGAACCACAGCGCATCAAAGACCTTATTTCCCTAGCACGCAAACATGACTTTGTTGTTGTTTTTGATGAATGTTATGCCGAAATATACACAGATACAGCACCACAGTCAGCTTTGGAGATAGCCCGCGAAATGGAGGTTGTATCAGATACAGCCCAGAGCAATACGCAAAACGATTCACTCGCGAATATTCTGGTTTTCCATTCCCTTTCCAAGCGATCAAGTGCCGCGGGTCTTCGATGTGGTTTTATCGCAGGTGATGAAAAATGGATATCAATGATCAACACAACCTGTCAGGTTGGCGGTGCAGGTGTGCCTATACCTGTGCAAGCAGCAGGTACCCGACTGTGGCAGGACGAAGAACACGTCAATATAAACCGCGCACTTTATAAACAAAATTTTGATCTCGCCCAAAAGATCCTTGGTCAAAGTATTCCTGTCGAAATACCAGCAGGTGGTTTTTGTTTATGGTTAGATGTTGGCAACGGCATAGAAGTTACAAAAAAACTTTGGAAAGACACTGGTATTCGCGTCATGCCCGGAGCTTTTATGAGTCACGCTAACAATGATGGCGTTACGCCGGGGGATCGCTATATCCGCCTTGCTTTGGTTTATGACCCAAACTTTATGGAAAAAGCCTTTATGAGTATTCGTAACATACTGGATATAAAACAAGACGTAGGGATTAACGATTAATGGCAAGATCCGCCAAATCAGATAAAGTTCAACTTCTTCCTCAGGGAACTGGTGTGTTTTTTCAAAAGCGTCTGATTGAATGCTTGGGTGTCCTGCTCTTGCTTGGTGGGGTCTTATTATTTCTTTCCCTCCTTACCTATAGCCCCGCAGATCCAGGATTCAACAGAGCCACAGATGGGCCTGTAGAAAACTTGTTAGGCATTTATGGTGCTCAAACAGCAAGCTTTATGCTGCCATTTGTCGGATTGTCTGTCTATTGCCTGCCTCTCATATTCGCAGGCTGGTGCTGGAGGAGCTTCAAAGATCACAGCCTTAACCGCCCATGGCTTCGGGTCATAAGCCTACCCCTTGTGATTATTGCTCTCGTGATTGCCTTTGCTGGTTTACCACAAGCCGAAGGATGGTTAGGACAAGGACATACATCCAATTTGGGCGGGACTTTTGGTCAATTAGCGATTACAGAATCCCGACCTTACCTAGGCGGGCTATTCTGGGCCGCTTCCCTCGTATCTTTCCTCATCTCAGTTCCTCTTTTTCTCTTTGCCATCGGCCTAAGAAAAGAAGAATGGCAAACTATCGGTCGAGGATTAAAGTTTGGATTTTCCGCAACCGGACAGCTTAAACATATCTTCAACGCGCCCAACCCCTTTAAAAGAAATCGCGAGGAAGATGATGAGACGCCTGATATCCGAGGAAAAAGGGATAAAGCTATTCGCAGACGCGCCAAGAAAGATCGAATAGAACCAACCCTGGAAGACGAAAAAATTACCAACGCTCGTGTTGAAACATCTGTCAAACCTGCACAACCAAGCAAACGGATTAAAGCGGAAGAACAGGGGCGCCTTAATCTGGAAACTGCTGATGGTGAGTATGAACTACCGCCAATTTCCATGCTCAATGATCCCCCCGGTGATTCAGGGAAAAACAGCCTCAGCAAAGATGCATTAGAAAAAACAGCCCGCTTGCTAGAGACCGTTCTTGATGACTTTGGCGTCAAGGGTGAGATCGTCACAATCCGGCCCGGTCCAGTTGTTACACGCTATGAACTTGAGCCCGCCCCCGGAACAAAAACCAGCCGGGTTGTCGGCCTTGCAGACGATGTCGCCCGATCAATGTCCGCAATTTCAGTTCGTGTTGCCGTTGTTCCTGGCTCAACAACAATTGGTATTGAGCTGCCAAACAGCAAACGGCAAACGGTCTATTTACAAGAGTTAATGGGGTCCAGTGACTACGACAAAGACAAAGGCAAGCTTCCCATTATATTAGGGAAAGATATTGGTGGCATTCCTTCCATTGTAGATCTTGCCCGAATGCCACACTTGCTTATTGCGGGTACAACAGGATCAGGTAAATCAGTGGCCGTAAATGCCATGATTCTTTCCCTTTTATACCGCTTTACGCCTGATGAATGTAAATTCATCATGATCGACCCCAAAATGCTGGAACTATCTGTTTACGACAATATTCCACATTTGTTGGCTCCAGTGGTAACCGAACCTAAAAAGGCTGTGGTTGCACTGAAATGGACAGTGCGTGAGATGGAAGACAGATATCGCGCCATGTCCAAGCTGGGTGTCCGGAATATCGACGGCTATAACGCACGCATGGCAGAAGCACGAAAGAACGGCGAAATTCTGACACGAAAAGTTCAAACTGGTTTTGATCCAGAAACCGGACAGCCCATACACGAAGAACAACCGTTTGATATGAATGCCCTGCCCTATATCGTCGTTGTTGTCGATGAAATGGCAGATCTTATGCTTGTGGCCGGCAAGGACATCGAAGCCGCAATTCAGCGGCTTGCACAAATGGCTCGTGCAGCCGGTATTCACATTATGATGGCCACACAGCGCCCGTCAGTCGATGTTATCACCGGAACAATCAAAGCGAACTTCCCAACACGTATCAGTTTCCACGTGACCTCAAAAATTGATAGTCGTACGATCCTCGGGGAACAAGGCGCAGAGCAGCTTCTGGGCCAGGGCGATATGCTATACATGGGGCAAGGCGGTAGAATTCAACGTGTTCATGGCCCGTTGGTGACTGATGAAGAAGTCGAAGAAGTTGTGAACTGGCTGAAAAAACAGGCCATGCCGAACTATATCGAATCAGTAACCACAGAAGATTCCGAAAGCCCTGATTTTGACGCTGCGTCACCATCCAGCGGTGGCGGAAATGGCAGTAAAGCGGATGAGCTTTATGACAGGGCAGTCGCTGAAGTCGTCAAGAGTAGAAAGGCATCAACCAGCTATGTACAGCGACGCCTTCAAATCGGATACAACAGAGCAGCCACGATCATTGAAAGAATGGAAGATGAAGGTGTTATTTCATCCGCTAATCACGTAGGGAAGCGTGAGGTCTTGGTACCAGATCGGGATGAGTAAAGATAAATAATACGTATAGATACGGCCTTGTTTTCCAAACTGACAAAGCACACAAACCTATTATCGAACTATTGATTTTAAGGATCAAAATTTGATCATGTTTCATAAAATAATTTCATTAAAATCCTTCATGACAGCTATAATGGTTGTGATTATTGCCCTGTTTATATTCGCAGGGCCAATTGTCGTAACTAGTCAGCAGGCTCAGGCAAATTCAGATACTTCAGTCGAGCCAAACGGTTTGAATGGACTATCCCCTGATGAAGTATCTATCGTACGACGCATCGAAGCCTATCTGAACGATTTGAAATCCGTCTCAGCGCGCTTTATTCAAATTTCCAGTAATGGCAGTCTTGCAGAAGGAGACGTTAATATTCAACGGCCCGGCAAAATGCGTTTTGAATATGACGAGCCAGTTCCAATTGTTATGATCGCAAACGGCGTCACTCTGCTCTATTTCGATAAAAAATTAAAGCAATCGACTTATCTGCCCCTTTGGAAAACACCCTTATGGTTTCTAATACGCGAAAAAGTCGAACTTCATAAGGACATTCAGATTCTTAGTGCTCAAGAATCCGACAGCACAATTCAATTAGAAATAAGAGCCGAAGGTGAATCTGATGGCACCCAAATGACGCTGCTATTCAGTGACAACCCGATTTCTCTGCGAAAGTGGGAAGTAATAGATGCTCAAGGCATTACAACACAGGTTTCACTCGTGAATCCTGTGTATGATGCATCAATAGACGAAACCGTCTTTACTACTGATGATCTCAATATGAAAAAGAAAGAAAACTGGGATTAATCTTTTCTCATCATAAACGGCTTAAGAAATAACTGAAGGAGCGATTTATCCCTTGCTCCTTCAACACCTATTTTCATATTCAAAGTTCTTTTTGTATCACTTCTAGAGCGGAAAATTTTATCCCAAAAGCTAAAAACTGTGCCGTAATTACTGTCTGTATCGCGACGGAGAGCATGATGATGCACCCAGTGAATTTCTGGTGTCACGATGAACATAGACAAGACTTTTTCGACCCCATGCGCTAATCGTAAATTTGAATGATGAAAGATTGTTGCAATCAATAGAATAGTTTCAAAAATTATAACGGATACCAGCGGGATATCAAAAAGAACGATAACAAGAACTCTCATCAAAGCAGATATTATCACCTCGCCAAAATGAAACCGAAGAGCCGACGTAGTATCCAAATTCATGTCCAGGTGGTGTATTTCGTGAAACCGCCAGAGGAAGGGAATTTCGTGGTTTATCCGGTGCCACCAATAAATCAGACAGTCTAACAAAATTATATCGACTATAATTCCTACACCACCTGATAAGACATCTGGTCTCCAACCTATCACATGTATCGTGGCCCAAATAGTCAGAGGAATAACCACAAATGGAGATAAAAGCAGGTTACAGCACCACAGACATATATTTCGCCGAACTCTTACTGGAACGTATTTTTCAAGCCATTCTCTCTTGTCTTTCAAAGTAGAGGCAGGGAAAATTCGCTCCAAGACAAATAGAGAAAGAAGCCAAGCAAAAACAATCACCCCTTTATAGGCCAATAGCACTTCCACAAAATATCCCATCTATTACTGTATAGCCATATGTTCACTATCCGGTATGTAGCTTTATTAGTTGCGCATCTTGCCATGAACTAATCATCTTTAGCCACAGAATCATACTTGCACTCAATAGCGTAAACAGTACCATCACAAATCACTTTTTCCTGAAAACTTTTGATCTGATAATCTAGGGGCCAATCCAGTGTTACCACCAGTACTTCCAATCATCGGTGTTTCAGCATGCCTGCATAAAGCAGAAACGCCCAAATCCTATCATGCTGTTGATGATAAATATTTAAGGGCTGTTGCCTCATCATCGAACACAATGCCCCTAATTATTCCAGCCCTGCCGGATGTACTGGATATCCCACGCCTTGTCTCTAAGCTTGATGGCATCATGCTGACTGGGAGTGCTAGTAACGTTCATCCTGAACGCTACAAAACGCCCCCCTCTGCCGAGGCAGAGCCTTATGATGAAATGCGTGATCAAACAACCTTCGCCTTGATAAGAGAGGCCATTAGTCAGGAAGTGCCTCTTCTTGCTATCTGCCGTGGGTTTCAAGAACTTAATGTTGCCCTAGGTGGCAGTTTATTCCCACAGGTTAAAGACATAGCAGGACGCATGGATCACAGCAGTCCAGACACAAACGATATGGACATTGATTATGGGCCCAACCATTCTATCACCCTCAATCGACAAGGTCGGTTATATGAGATTCTTAAAAAAGATGATGCAGAAGTAAACTCTCTACATTATCAAGCCGTAAAAGATCTTGGCGAAGGGCTAATGGCAGATGCAATCGCAAAAGACGGCACGATCGAGGCCATTTCCATGCCCGATCAAAAATCTTTTATTCTCGGGGTACAATGGCATCCAGAATACAAAGCAATTGAAAATAGCACCTCTAAAGCCATCTTCAGCGCTTTTGGCAAGGCTGTGGCTAACAGAATGAGATAAAACTCCCTTTTAAGCCATTGTCTTTTCCTTATGCGAAAAATGACTATTTCTGTGGAGTCCCTCATCAGCTCCCACCTGAATCAAACATTTCATAGAAAATTTAAGGACAATATTCCGAAATTAATGCCGATAATATGAATAAATTCCTATAACATAAATTTTATCCACAGGTTCATTGAAATCCCCACTAGATGGCTTATCTTAGAATCATGTCGCCTCCTACCTCACTCTATGGCGACGTTAAAGGAACTGGAATCCCCCCTCTGGTTCCTTGAAACTCTGCGAAGAAGCGGGAACACCTGGTTATCCCCCCAATCAGGTGTTCCTTTCTTTTATTTTTGAAATCTATGTGATAGAATCATCAAATAATATAAATTGAGTCTTTGATTTCATAAATATCGATCTCATTTCGCAGCAGAAATAAAAAATCCCCCCTCATTCCACATGCGAAACAAACTCATA
This sequence comes from Kiloniella sp., assembly GCF_048259265.1. NCBI lineage: Bacteria > Pseudomonadati > Pseudomonadota > Alphaproteobacteria > Rhodospirillales > Kiloniellaceae > Kiloniella > Kiloniella sp. Next base: position 239,777 of record NZ_JBLXHT010000004.1, read on the forward strand.
TCGATGATGGAATGAAATCATTTCGTATATGGAATAACTTTATGTCACTTCGTATTGCTACTTGGAACATCAATTCTGTCAGACAGCGTCTAGATCACCTCAAAGACTTTACAGATAGTCACGCCCCGGATGTTCTCTGCTTGCAAGAGACTAAGGTCCAAGATATCGAATTCCCATTATCAGATATAAAATCAATGGGTTATGAAGAGGTATTTTTTCACGGGCAAAAAAGCTACAACGGTGTTGCAATCCTGTGTAAAAACAACGTAGAAAGCCACGAAAAAATCGTCTGGTGTGGAAAGGACGACAGAAGGCACCTGTCGATTACATTAAAGAGCGGTCTGGAAATTCATAACTTTTACGTCCCCTCAGGCGGCCCCATTCCGGACCCGAAACAAAATGACAAATTTGCTCATAAGATCCAATTCCTCAAAGAAATGTCCAAATGGGCTGCAAAACCTGAAGTAAAAGAGAAAAAAATAATCCTCATGGGTGACCTTAACGTTGCCCCTTTGGAAAAGGATGTCTGGAACCACAAAAAGCTCCTTAAATCTGTAGGTCACACCCCTCTTGAAAGTGAACTTATGGCAAATCTTCGAAAATCAGGAGATTTAATTGATGTTGGACGCCACTTTATACCCCACGACCAACCGCTCTATAGTTGGTGGGGTTATCGCTATAAGCCTTCATTTGAGAAAGATTACGGATGGCGTCTTGATCATATCCTGACAACTCAAAGCCTTAAATCTGAACTAAAAAATTTTGAAGTTGTCAGGCACACTCGTGGATGGGAAAAACCCTCAGACCATGTCCCAAACGTCGTGGATATAGACACCTAATCTCTATTAAGGCCCGTATAAAGCAACTCCGGTTTTGAGCTTAATCTTCGTAGGCTTACATATAGATTTGGCTACTAGGGTTTAAGTTTGGGGTTTTAAACACCGATAAAGATCAATTCTCGGGTTTAACCAACTTTAATCAGATCTTTCAGCCAACGCATTACGAGCCTCGGTCAATTGACTGGTAGTATGATCAATACGATGCGCAAGTACACGCATGACCTCAACACCCATTTCCGGAAAATCCATTACCATATTAAAGAAAAGCTCTTTGGTAATTTTCAAGGTAATCAGTTCTGACTTGGCTTTAATTGTTGCTGTCCTGGGCACATCACAAAGAATAGCAATCTCACCAACAAAGTCATTTTTTCCAAAAGATGCGACAACAAGTGGACCGTCATCAGTATCAACAATGACATCAGCTTCCCCTTCAATAAAGATATAAGCTGCATCCCCTGCATCCCCCTGATGGAAGAGCTCTTTTCCTTCTTTAAATGTCAGGCGTTCACTGGCAAAGGCCATAAGCTTCAGCCGGGAAGGGTCAATGTTCGCGAAAAGCGGTATATTTTTTAACGCTTCAACTTCTTGTTCAATCGACATCTACTCTGGTTCCCTACCTACTCTGTTTCTCTTTGGCTTCGTATCCCGGTAACTTATTTGATGATGTTATTCGTCATCAATAAGACTTTTCAAGACCTTACCACCTTTGTTGAGTTCGTCGAAGCTACCACTTTCGACAACCTTTCCATTTTGCATGACAATCACATATTCAAAATGTTGGGATAAACTTGCCCTTTGTAATGTCCAGCAAATACCACGATCTTCCTGAGCTTCCATAATAGATGGCACCAACTTGTTCTGGCTCTGAGAATCCATAACGGCTGCTGCTTCATTCAAAATAAGAAGATCCGGTTTTTTGATCAATGAACGTGCCAAAGCCAGTTTTTGTCTCTGAACACTGCTCAAGCGATTTCCGGCAATCCCAACATTAAATTCAAGCCCGACTTCAATAACTTCAGACCTTAATCCGAGATCATCAAGAAGCTCTGTCATTACGCGACCTATTGTTGCACCAGCTTCGGCACGGCCATAAGCCAAACGACCAAACAGGATATTATCCTGAATACTTGCAGCGGAATTGTATGAATCAGGATCATAGAATTCAACGGCATCTGGATCACGACTTTCCAGTTTCTCTGTAAAAATTTGGCGGGCTTTTAAAATTTTTGCTTCGACATCTTCGGTTACCAACCCCAAACGATGACGTGCCTCTACATAATCAAAAGGCAAATACATCAAGGCCTCCCGATCAGAATCTGATATTTCTGAAAAGCTACTTTTGTCTGCCCGTTTTACTATTTTATCGAACTCTGGCAGATCATCCGCAGAGATAAAACTGAACTGTTCAAAAAATTGATGAGACGGCGGAAGACCCATAAATAGTTCAACCATGGTACGGGCAATAGAAAGGCCCATGTTATAAATACTATCTTTTAGGCCTGCTTCTTCGACAGATTCACGTAAAATTGGCATAGTCAGCAGATTATTTCCCGCATACTGCTTTTTACGTGGGGTTCCAAACAAAAGGTTTTCGCGTAATGTTGCGTTTTTATTATATTTTTCCGGATCAAAAGCGATAACGAGATCTTCGTCCCCAGTCGATTTCAAATGCTCCTTTAACGCAATCCTTGCCCCTAAAATACTTTCTGCGATATCCGGCCTATTTTCACAATCAACTATCCCGCTTAATCCAAATAGATACACATCTTCTTCGAAATCAACCGCGCGTAAAATTTCTGTTACACGCGGAACCAGTTCTGCCGGTTCATTTATCCCTGCAGAGCTAAAATCTATCCATTCTCCATTTGGATTAAGCGCAATATTACCTGTTCGAAGTGCTTCTTGCTTTTCACGCTGGTACTCAACCTCTGAATTAGGAAGCAAGGATGTATCCTTAATCATCCAGTTCCGTAATCCATAGAAAAGATTATCCATCACCGACAAAGGAAAGAGATAGGCCTCTGAGCTTACATAGGAAATTCTGCGTCCGGTTATGGCAGAAGGCAATTGCACCATTGGCTTGCCTCCTATTTTCATAGATCCAGAAGATGATTTAACCAGATTAGCCAGAAGCAACCCTAAATATTCCTTACCGCTGCTGGCATTGCCAACGACGGCAATTTTTTTATCCACACCAACTGTGAAGTTAATACCCTCCAGAAGTTTATTCTCGTTTTCATCAACAAGACCAAGATTACTGACAACAATGTCACCTTCCAGTGGCGGACTATGTTTTTCTTCAAGCCGTTGCATTTCAGCATCGATCATACCATTGGGTTGGAACTGTTCAGCAACCTGTTCATATTTAATCTGAACATCATTCCGTTGTTGGTCCCAATTAATGAGATCCTTGATCGGCGGGGGCAGATCTTTGTAGGCCGCAAGTACAGCGACAAGTGTACCAATTTCAAACTGCCCGGTAATAACCAAATACCCACCGCCAAGATAGAAGATAAAAGGTGTTATTTGGGCAAGTAAGTTATTCAAAAATTTAACAAAAAACTTTCGTTGATAAATTTCATATCGAATTTTGAAAATCTTACCAAGTCTGCTGGATATCTCTGCACGTTCATAGTTGCTGGTATCATGAGACTGGATTTCAACAGCTCCTTCGACCAGTTCACTCACGCGCCCAGCAAGGGCCCGCGCTGTCATTTGGCGTTGACGCCCAAGGTCAAGAATACGTCTGCGAAGCTTGGGAATTAAAAAAGCCTGTACCAGAACGATACTCATCGCAACAATGCCCAACCAAACATTCTGGACCATGATAAAGATAAGCGCCGTCAGGGCTTGGCCACCCAAGAAGAAGGGGGTGACGATCGCATCGCCGATAAAGCCCCCCAAGGGTTCCACTTCATCTTTGAGCATCGTCGCAATTTCTGCCTGCTTCACGCGGCGACTATGCATAACAGGAAAACGAAGAATACGGTCGGTAAGCTCAAAACGTAATCTGCGGAGCATCCGCTCGCCCAGTTGGCCTTTTAAAGTATTGATAACAAACTTAAAAAGACCATTAACCAAAACGAGGCAGAGAAACGAAAAACACAGTGCAAACAGCAAAGAGATTTGTGTTAAATCAAAGCCTTCAATGAGAATGATTGGATGTCCAAAAATTTCCTCACCAAAAGGAAGTTCAAACCGCATAAAAGACAACGTTGAATTAATGTCAGCGAAGTTTTGAGAGTCGACGGCGCGGTTTATAATACTTTTTGGTAAATCTAATGACAGAAAGTAAAAGGGCATTGATGCCAGCACAAGGAACAGAATTTTAATCTGGTCCGTTTTACTGTGCTTCCATATATACTTAAAAAGTCGTTGCTCCATTACGCCCTAAATCCCCCGCACCCGGCCTTAAAAGTTTAAATTGTAGTCAATACACCTGTATTTCAACAAGTTACACGATAAAACCAAATTTTTATTGAGTAAACAGCCAACAAATTTTAACGCTTCATAAAGCTCAGCCTATCCGAAGAACTAACAGAGGTAAACTCGAAGGGAATAAACACATTGTTATTGGATGTGTAAGGCTTAAATAACAGCTTTATGGTAACTTAATGTCACCACATGCACTGGACATTGTACTACAGCTTCAAATAGAAAGTTTTTTTAAACCATATAGTTACACTAAATTCATTCAATCTTTATCAAAGAAAAAAATCGACAAAACGTTCTGAACACATATTCTTTCTTGGGTCCTAGTAACGAATTGTGGCATAGTCCCGACATTATCGAGGGGAGCAATACCATTACACAAGACAGTAAACACATTGTTGATGATCAAAAAAGTACCCGTGTTCTTATTTACAGTCACGATAGCTTTGGTCTGGGGCATTTGCGGCGCTGTCGGGAAATTGCTCATACACTGGTAGAAGAGCATAAAAACTTATCTGTTTTGATTCTATCAGGTTCGCCAATCATTGGGTCCTTCGGCTTTAAATCTCGCGTTGATTTCGTCCGTATCCCAGGCGTCATCAAACTGAGGAATGGTGACTATACCTCGCTCAACCTGCACATTGATATTGAACAGACCCTGAGCATCAGATCATCAATTATCAAACATACCGCTGAATTTTATGATCCCGACCTTTTCATTGTAGATAAAGAACCCTTGGGATTACGGGGTGAAGTAGAAGACACGCTCCGCTTACTAAAAAGCAGAGGCACCCCCTGTGTCCTAGGCCTCAGAGACGTCATGGATGATCCGGATCTTCTCTCAAGTGAGTGGGAGCGTAAAAACACACTACCCGCTTTGTCAGAATACTATGATGACATTTGGGTCTATGGCCTTCCTCAAATTTGTGATCCGTTAGATGGCATCGACTTACCGCCATCAGTTCAGAGGAAAATGACCTATACTGGCTATCTACGCCGCACAGGAGGCAGCGATGTCCCTATGCCGGTGCTCGAAAAAGTTGACGAAGAAACACCTTATCTTCTCGTGACTGTCGGTGGTGGTGGAGACGGCGAAGAAATAATTGATTGGGTTCTCTCTGCCTATGAAAGCGATCCTGACCTTCCTTATCCAGCTCTGTTTGCCCTTGGCCCCTTTATGAATAGTGACCTTCAGCATGATTTTCAGGTCCGCGCCAGCAAATTGCCCAATGTTGAAGCCATTACCTTTAATGCCCAATTCGAAAGCCTCGTCGATAGAGCGATCGGTATTGTCGGTATGGGGGGATACAATACCTTTTGTGAAATCCTTTCCTACGATAAACGAGCCCTTATCGTACCAAGAACTGTCCCCAGAATGGAACAGTACATTAGAGCCAGTCGCGCACAAGAACTCGGCTTGGTTTGTATGCTGGAAAATGATGGCAAACGCGATCCACAAAAAATGGCAACAGCCCTAAGAAACTTACCTCAACAAAACCTGCCATCTGATGTTGTTGTACCAGGATTGCTTGATGGACAGAAAAACGTCATCAAACTTGCCGATAACTGCTTCAAGGCAAAGCTTTCAAAATTGGGCATAATCGACAAACTATCAAAGACAAATTAACCCCACCTGCTCGATCGTGCTAATCGTCAAATTACTTTTGTCGAAAAGCAGACGGCAAGCAAAAGAGCTATAATCCGACGGTATGAAAAAAATAACCGTAATCCTAAAAGGTTACCCACGCCTTTCAGAGACTTTTATCGCACAGGAACTTCTAGCGCTAGAACAACGCGGTCTGGACCTGTCATTAGTCTCACTTCGCCACCCAACAGATACATCCACACACCCCATTCATCAGGAAATCAAAGCACCTGTCAGCTATCTGCCAGAATATATCTATCAAGAGCCCTTCCGGGTTTTGAAAAGCTGGTGGAATGTCCGAAATCTGGCTGGGTACAAAAAAGCATTTTCCCTGTTTATCAAGGACTTAAAACGTGACCAAACCCCAAATCGGATAAGACGTTTTGCTCAGGCCTGTGTTCTTGCTGCTGAATTGCCAGAGGATGTCGATTGGCTCTATGCGCACTTTTTACATACTCCGTCTTCAGTCACACGCTATGCGTCTTTTATCCGGGATATCCCGTGGTGTGGGTCGGCCCATGCCAAGGATATCTGGACATCGCCAGAGTGGGAGCTACGGGAAAAACTAGCCGACATCAAATGGCTGGCGACCTGTACGCAGTTTAACGTGGATTATTTAAGAGGCTTAACCACAGATAAGAACCGTGTAGACCTAGTCTACCACGGTCTTGACTTTGATCGTTTTGATAAGACAGCAAATCACCATTCCCAGAATGACGGAAGCTCAGAAGATAAAAGCGTCACCCTGATATCCGTCGGTCGTGCGGTTGCCAAAAAAGGCTACGATGATCTCTTAAAAGCCCTTTCCTCTTTACCGAGCACCCAGCATTGGCATTTTATTCATATCGGAGGCGGAACATTAAGCAAGGATTTGAAAAACCAGGCTGAGTTACTTGGCATTAACAATAAGATCACTTGGATGGGCGCTCAACCTCAAGAGGTTGTTCTGGAACAATACCGCAAAGCAGATCTTTTTGTTTTGGCATCCAGAATCACAGAAGACGGGGATCGTGATGGCATGCCAAATGTACTTATGGAAGCACAAAGTCAAGCTCTGGCCTGCCTTTCAACTGATATATCTGCTATACCTGAACTAATCATTAACAATGAAACGGGTATATTGGTTTCACCAGAAAGCCCGGATGCATTAGGTACTGCCCTTAAAAAACTCATACAGAATCCCACCCTCAGGGAAACTTTGGGACAAGCCGGAGCAAAACGCGTAAGAGGTGAATTTTCAATGAGACAAGGCATAGATCAGCTTTTTAGCCGATTCACAGCGGAATAGTCAGGCGATAGAAATGCGGATTGCTTTTTACGCCCCCTTAAAATCACCCCGCCACCCCACACCATCAGGTGATCGCCACGTCGCTAGATTACTTATACAAGCCCTTGAAACCCAAGGGTACGACGTTCACATCGCCTCTCACCTGCGCAGTAGAGACGCAATCGGTGACAAAAACCGTCAAGCCAGATTGAAGAAAATTGGCGAGAAACTAGCTGCAAGATACATTAAGAAAATCCAAAACAAACCAAAAGACCAGCGTCCGAATGTCTGGATCACTTACCACCTCTATTACAAAGCACCAGACTGGATCGGGCCACTTGTATGTAACGCGCTCAATATTCCCTACATTGCCATCGAAGCATCTATTGCCAACAAAAGGGCAAATGGCCCCTGGGATTTAAGTCATCAGGCCGTTGTCGCAGCCGTTCATCAAGCTGATTGTGTTATAAGCCTTAACCCTCATGATACACACTGCCTGCCAGACACAGTAAGAAACTGGTCGTTACCGCCCTTTATTGTTCCCGATCCCATTATCAAAAAACGGAAAAACTGGTCACAGTGTCGTAAAGCTATTGCAGAAAAATATGGTCTGGATCCGCACAAACAATGGTTATTGGCAATTGCCATGATGCGCCCCGGGGACAAGCTGGAATCATACAGAGTACTATCAAAAGCCTTGCGCGGTCTGCCAGACCTACCCTGGCAACTGATCATCGTTGGTGATGGACAAGCCAAACCAGACGTAGAATCAAGTTTTGTATGGGTCCCAAAAACCAAAATTACTTATACGGGCCAACTTAATTCAGATGAACTGGCAACACTTATACCTGCGTGTGATATCTACACCTGGCCCGCAGTTAACGAGGCTTATGGTCTCGCTTTTCTGGAGGCCCAAGCTGGTGGACTGCCTGTTATTGCTGGAAAGACAGGCGGTGTTCCCGCCGTTGTCGCAGATGGCGAAACCGGCCTGCTAACAACACCCGGAGACCCCGTAGCCTTTGCCGCTGCGCTTAGAAGTTTGTTGACTGCCCCTGTTCGTCGTCGGGATATGGGAAAATCTGCAGCAGAAAAAGTAGAGGCGATGCATAGCCTTTTAACTGCCGGACAACGTTTGGATGCAATCCTTTCAGCATCCAGAAAAGGCTATATTGAACCGGGATTACCACTGTTCGATTATACCAAGAAAAACAAAACGCTATAATAATGACATCTGAAACCACAAGATCTGAAGCCAAAAATCCTGAGAAACGCATAGACGTTCTCTTTTATGTCCAACATCTTCTCGGTATAGGACATCAAAAACGGGCTGCAAGCCTCACTCGAGCGATGAATAAAGCTGGCCTATCGGTTGCGTTTGTTTCCGGAGGGATGGAAGTCCCCGGACTGGATACAGGCAGCGCAAAGTTTTATCAACTGGACCCTGTTCGTGCTGACGGTATCCTGTTCACAAAGTTATTGGATAAAAACGACCAGCCAATCGATAAGGCCTTTAAAGCTAGAAGGGCACAGGAACTTGTTGAGATCTATCACAAAACAAAACCACGGCTCGTCCTGTTGGAAATGTTTCCCTTTGGCCGCCGACAAATGCGCTTTGAACTTATTCCTCTTCTTGAAGCCGCTCAAACATCTGAATTTTCCAGCAAAATAATCTCATCCGTTCGAGATATTCTCGTCAAAGCGCCAAAAGCGGAACGCATAACTGAAATGCTTTCCTGGGTAGATACCCATTTTGATCACGTGTTAATTCATGGTGATCAAAATCTTATTCCTTTTGATAAAACCTTCCATCCTGCGCGCCATATCACCGACAAAATTCTTTATAGTGGCTATGTTGTTGATGAAAAGGTTGACGGTACGCCACACCCGACAGATGGCATTGATGAAGTTTTGGTTTCGACCGGGGGCGGTGCCGTCAGTGAACGGCTGATTAAAGCAGCATTAAGTGCGAGAAAACTGAGTGTATTAAAAGAAAAACGATGGCGCATTCTTATTGGCCATAGCCTGCCAGAAGAATTGTTCGAAAAATACAGAATACAATCAGATAACAACTTGATTGTTGAGCGTTCAAGGCCGGATTTCACCTCTCTTTTGGCAAACTGCGCGCTATCCATAAGTCAAGGCGGATACAACACCGTTATGGAAGTCCTCCGCGCCGGGTGTCCCCGTGTCATTGTTCCCTACTCCGGTGGTCTGGAAACAGAACAAACTCTTAGGGCCAAACTGTTATCTGAACAAAATGCCCTCACCTATGTGGATGAAGAGACATTGACAGCAGAAAAATTCGCCATAGCCATAGAAAAAACATTACAAAATAAACAAACACCACCCTCCAGCTTAAATACACATGGCGCAGAAAACACGGCGAAAATTCTTTCAGACATTCTAACTGATAAAACCCTAGGAAAGTTTTTAAATAATGGCTGAAATATTAATGTTCAGGCATGGACCAACCGTTTGGAATGCTGAAAAAAGAATGCAGGGAAGATCTGATATTTCCCTTTCTGAGCAAGGCATGAAAACAGTTCGAAAATGGCACCTGCCAAATGAATGGATGGAAGTGCCTTGGTACGTCAGCCCTCTGCAACGCGCACAACAAACCGCAGAATTGTTAGGACAAGAGAAATTTGAGATTGCGCCTTTGTTAATCGAAATGTCCTGGGGAAATTGGGAAGGGCAGAGATTACCAGAGTTAAGGGAAAGGCTGGGGCCAGAAATGGAAGAAATGGAAGCGCTTGGACTGGACCTTTGCCCCCCCGATGGTGAAAGCCCAAGAAATGTACAAGAACGCCTAAAGCCTTTTTTAAAAACGATCGCAAAGGCTGAGCAATCAGTTGTTGCTGTGGCTCACAAAGGTATCCTAAGGACACTTTATGCCGACGCAACAAACTGGGATATGCGCGGTAAGCCAAATGAAAAGATACTAGATAACTGCGCTCACCTTTTTCAGGTTTCCCCAACAGGTGAAATCAGTGTAAAAACAATGAATATCAGCTTGTTACAATCTACTGAGTTTTTTCCGCGACCCCTGAACTATACCCCGTAAAAACGACCTTTCATCCTAAAGAAGCTCACAAATGGCAACCCCAAAAGATACCGTTAACGTTTTTATCTATGTTCAGCATCTTCTGGGTATTGGACACCTCAGACGTGCATCATTACTGGCAAAAGAGTTGGACAAGGCCGGAATGTCGGTTCTGTTTGCGTCTGGAGGACGTCCCGTTTCATTTCTTGAGATCGGTAACGCCAAGCTCTTTCAGCTTCCCGCCCTTCATGCTGCCGATAACAGTTTTAAGGTTCTAAAAAATTCTGAAGGAACAATCGCCGACGACGCCTGGAAAGAGCAACGCAAAAAGCTTCTTTTATCGGCTTTCCACAAGGCCAAGCCCGATGTCCTCCTGATCGAAATGTTTCCTTTTGGCCGACGCCAAATGCGTTTTGAACTGGACCCCTTGATTGCTTTGGCTAAATCGATGGACATTCCAATTATCAGTTCTATACGGGATATTCTCACAACACATAAAACGCCGGGGAAAAGCGAATGGATTATTGATCGGGTCCAGAAAGATATTGATCATGTTCTGGTTCATGGCGATCCAGATTTTATTCCCCTTGAAGATAGCTTTCCGCTTGCTGCGCAAGTTAAAGAAAAAATCGTCTATACTGGTTATGTCGTCGAACATAATGCCCAAAATCGAAACCCCAACTCACCAGAGAATAGAAAGGGTGTACTGGTTTCTGCAGGCGGGGGTGCCGTAGCCCTGCCCTTGGCTGAGGCGGTCATTAAAGCCAAAAATCTTTCCACTTTAAACAGTGTGCCCTGGCGATTGCTTCTGGGTAACAACCTGCCTGATCAAGAATTCAACAACATCGTCAAACGTGCGCCCGATGGTTTAATTGTCGAACGAAACCGCCCGGACTTTTGCACACTTCTATCCCAAGCTCAGCTTTCAATCAGTCAGGCCGGATATAATACCATTATGGAAACTCTCATGACCGAGACACCAGCGATTGTCGTCCCCTTTTCGGCAGAGGGGCAAAGCGAACAGACAGACCGTGCACAGAAACTAGCAAAAGCAGGTGTGCTATCGCTGCTATCAGAAGCAGACCTAACCCCGGAAAATTTGGCAAAAAAAATAGATGATGCTGTTCATAAGTCTCTGTCTCCAAAATCCGGGCCAAAAATGCCTGAGTCAAAAGTAAAAATCGATGTTCATGGTACAGACAAAACAACACTGTTTATCAAAGAGCTAATTGAGAAAAGACATAAAAAGAAAGACATACAGTGCCCCAAATAACTCCACAAAGTTTCAAATATCCCCTTTTTGATGTTTATCTCGATTATCTAAAAACAGCTTTTGGCTTATCAATTGGTCTCGGCGGACTGGTTTACGGTCTGAACAACACTTTTTCCCAAATCTGTTTTAGCGCCATCCTCATTATCTTTATTATCTTCGGATTCCATTCACTACGGCGCCACAGAATACGTGTTATCTTGGATAATGAATTGGTGGAAATTACAGATTTTAAGAAGCGTAAGCTTCTATTTAAAGATATAAAAAATATAGAGTTACGCTATTATGGTCGCCCTGTGAAAGATAAAGAAAACGACCAGAAACCCAAAGGCGTTTTGCATCTCGTCTTAAAGAACGCAGAACAAAAACTCACATTTGATTCCAACTTGTATGGTTTCAAGTACCTTGTCTGGGCAACCATACTATTTGCGAAAGAGTACAACCTGCCGCTTGACCCAAGCACCATTGGCAATATGCTAGATATCGGACTTGATCCAGAAGGCAGCAGTGAAATGCCAGATCCAAAAATGTCGGGAATTTAAAAAGATATAAGACGATCAAGCCAACAGGGTTTAACAACGGGGCCAGTGTATAATCGTGAACGATCTGCTACAGGTCAAAGACCTTCGTGTCGCATTTAAGCTTCCAGAGGGCACTTTGAACGCCGTCAAAGGTGTATCCTTTCGTATCCCGCGTGGGAAAACTGTCTCTCTGGTTGGTGAATCTGGATCAGGAAAATCAGTTGTCAGTCAGGCAATTATGGGAATTTTACCCAACGTTGCCGAGATTGCAGGGGGTGAAATTCTTTTTTCAGATCCCAAGAAACATGGTGAAATTCTAGATCTGGCGAGAATCCGACCCGACAGCAAACAGATGAGACAAATCCGCGGTGGCCGGATATCTATGGTTTTTCAGGAACCCATGACTTCGCTGTCACCAGTGCATACGGTTGGTAGCCAAATCTGTGAAGCCCTAGAGTTGCACCGTGACATTTCCGCGAGCCAAGCACTGGAACTTGCAACCGACATGTTACGGATGGTCGGGTTTCCCGATCCCGTTAGAGCAATGCGCACCTATCCATTTGAACTTTCAGGTGGATTGCGGCAGCGTGCCGTTATCGCTATGGCCTTAGTGTGCCGCCCAGCCCTTTTGATCGCCGACGAACCCACAACGGCCCTAGACGTAACCATTCAGGCGCAAATTTTAAAGTTAATCAAAGATTTGCAGAGCGAACTGGATATGTCCGTTCTCATGATTACCCACGACCTTGGCGTGGTTGCTAACATGGCAGATGAAGTCGTGGTCATGTATCATGGCGAGGTTATGGAAAGCGGCACACTGGAAGATATTTTCAGAAAAGCCGAGCACCCATATCTCAAAGCTTTGCTTCACGCAGTGCCCCGGTTTGATATGAAACCGGATGAACGGCTAAAACCAATTCGTGAAATTGAACATCATCCCGATAACCCTATTCTAAAAGCAAAGCGGCAAAGACGGGAAATCAATGAAAATGATCCCCCCTTGCTTGAGGTAAACAATATCTCGAAATCTTTTTCGATCCGAAAAGGTGGGTTTTTCTCGCAAAAATCATCAGAAAAGGCATTGGCTGTTGATGATATCAGCTTTTTTGTCAACCGCGGGGAATGCCTTGGCCTTGTGGGAGAGAGCGGCTGCGGGAAAACCACTCTGTCGAAAATTATCATGCGTGCCCTGAAGCCCGATCAGGGATCAATTATTTTCAGGGATCAAGAAAATAACCCAACAGATGTTCTAACCCTTGAGAAAAAAGACCTCTTTAAATTTCGTGAACGTGTTCAGTTCATGTTCCAAGATCCCTATAGTTCACTTAACCCGCGCATGACCGTCCAAGAGTTAATTGGTGAACCCTTACTGATACACGGTATGAAAGATGCCAAAGAGCGACGAAGGTACGTTGAAAGCCTGATGGATGTCGTTGGATTGGCACCAATGCATATAAATCGCTATCCACATTCATTTTCAGGGGGGCAACGTCAACGTATCGGGATTGCAAGGGCACTGGCACTACAACCTGACCTTTTGATCTGTGACGAGCCTGTATCGGCGTTAGATGTTTCTATTCAAGCACAGGTTCTTAATCTTCTGAAGGACTTAAAAGCGGCTTTAGGGCTGACCTATATATTCATCAGTCACAATCTGGCCGTTATAGATTACATTGCGGACCGAATTATCGTCATGTGTAGAGGACGATTGGTCGAAACCGCCCCCAAGGAACTACTCTTTAAAAACCCGGTTCACCCCTATACTAGGGCCTTGGTATCTGCGGTACCTGATCCAGACCTAGACCACCCGCTTGATTTAAAGGATTTACTGGAAGGAAAAGCCTCTGTGCCAGAAAACTGGCCAGCGCCTTTTACCGTAAGTAATCAACACGATATGGTCATGGTTGATTTAGGTGGCGGGCATTATGTACGCGTCCACAAAGGCACTGATAGCGATGCTATCCCTCAAACAGATATGAGGGAGCACGCATAATGCTGAGCTATATCGTTAATCGTATTCTGGCCATGGTGCCGACACTGCTTATTATTTCTGCAATTATCTTTACTCTAATCCAGTTGCCCCCCGGTGATTATCTGGAAACACAAATAGCCGAAATGCAGGCACAGGGTGAAAACGTCGATCAGGAAAAAATCGATTACCTCCGTACAGAATACGGGTTGGACAAGCCCATGTACGAACAATATTTCGACTGGGTTTTTGGGCTTTTACAAGGCGACCTTGGTTATTCATTCGAACATGAGTTACCAGTAACCGAAGTTATTGGTGATCGCATAACCCTAACCATTGTGCTCGCCCTTGCTGCAACACTCTTTACTTACGTGCTTTCATTCCCCATCGGTATCTATACCGCGGTAAAACAATACTCTGTCGGTGATTATGTTTTCAGTTTTGTCGGCTTCATAGGTCTCGCGACCCCTAACTTTTTATTAGCTTTGGTCCTGCTCTATTTTGCCAATGTCTGGTTTGGAACTTCAATTGGTGGCCTGATGGATGACGAATTTATCGGCAAACCCTGGAGCATGGATAAAGCCCTATCCGTTCTTGAACACCTTTGGGTTCCCGTCATAGTAATCGGGACTTCCGGTACCGCTGGTATGATCAGACGGCTACGCGCGAACATGCTGGATGAACTATCCAAACAGTATGTCATTACAGCCAAAGCCAAAGGCCAGACTCCCCTCAAAATCCTGTTGAAATACCCCCTTCGATTGGCAATAAATCCTTTTATTGCGGATATAGGGTCTATTCTTCCTGATTTGTTATCCGGCTCTGTTCTGGTCGCTGTGGTCATGGGGTTAGAGACAACAGGCCCAATGCTTGTTGACTCTCTTTTAAGTCAGGATATGTATCTTGCAGGATCATTCCTTATCATCGAAGCATCTCTGGTCGTTATTGGTGTCTTCATTTCAGATCTGATTCTTGCCGCGATCGACCCAAGAATCCGTCTGGGCGGGGGAGCTGAAAAATGAGCAGAAAAACAACAGATAACCAGCTCTCGAACCAAGCTACGGAACACTACGTCAATCCCGCCCCTTTTGATCCCTATTCAGTTACGAAGCTAACCCCTCAACAGGAACGCTATTTCACCGCATCTCAATGGCAAATTATGTGGTGGAAGTTCAAAAAGCATAAACTAGCCGTTTATTCCGGCATCATCCTGCTGTGTATGTACATGGTTGCCATTCTGGCAGAGTTAGTAGCCCCCTATAACTTACACAACCGCGAAACCAAGTTTATTTACGCCCCGCCACAGGCCATTCACTTTTTCCATGACGACGAGTTTATAGGTCCGTTTGTCTATGGCTTTGACTACAACCTCAATATGGAAAACTTGAAACGGGAATATACGCCGGATACATCAGATGTTCAGAAGCTAAACTTCTTTTGCCGAAGTAATCAGGAATATGATTACCTTGGGCTGGTCAGTGGTGACTTCCATTTCGTCTGCCCCGCAAAAAACGGAACTCTGTTCATCTGGGGAACCGACCGCTTAGGGCGTGATGTCTTTAGCCGTATCATTTACGGCTCTAGAATTTCACTCACCATTGGTTTGATTGGTGTAGCTATCAGTTTTGTTCTCGGCACCTTCTTTGGTGGGTTGGCAGGATATTTTGGCGGGTTGGTCGATAATTTCGTTCTGCGAGCCATTGAGATCCTCAAGTCTTTCCCAAGCTTACCACTTTTTATGACTCTTTCGGCTCTCTTGCCTGTTACCTGGAGTCCTCTGGGTGTTTTCTTTGGAATATCCATCATTCAAGGCTTTTTGGATTGGCCGGGATTAGCACGTGCCGTCAGGTCAAAACTGTTAAGCCTGCGCGAAGAAGACTTCACCACCGCAGCCCAATTGATGGGGGCTTCGCACGCAAGAGTTATTGGTAAACACCTTTTGCCTTCGTTCAGTAGCCATCTTATTGCCTCAGCGACCCTGGCTATCCCCATGATGATACTGGGTGAAACCAGTTTGTCTTTCCTTGGTTTAGGATTAAGAGCCCCAATCACATCATGGGGCGTGCTGCTTAACGAAGCCCAGAATATAAGCGCCGTGGTTCTATACCCATGGCTACTCTTACCTGTACAGCCCGTTGTATTAGTCGTGCTTTGTTATAACTTTTTGGGTGACGGGCTACGTGATGCCGCGGACCCTTACAAATAAGCTATGGTTTGGTGAGGGATTCAAACCCCTCATCACACACATTAATCCGCAATCACGACCAAATCCATTGCCACAGAAACACCCATTATCTGGCTTTTCTCGAGTACTTTTGGCTCCAACAAAGGCTGGTAACCTTGTTCAAGAGCTCTTTGGTAGGTGGTGTGGTCTGAAATAGCACGCGCACCAACGTCCTTATTATGCTTTTCAAGCTTTGCTGACAGATTTACGGCATCACCAATTACCGTGTATTCCAAACGCGTATCATCACCTACAGCTCCAAATAGAACTGGCCCAACAGCAATTGAACCATTAACCAGCGGCGCTTCTTCGCCATTATCTCTTTGCCATGCCGCTGTTACATCCATGAGCTCATCCATGGCCCTTAGAGCATCCGCAGCATAGGTTTCCGAAGGGAGCGAGGCACCAAAGGTAGCCATGATTCCGTCCCCCATGAATTTATCAATTGATCCACCGTGCTTCTGGATAATCGGCACACAAAGTTGCTGATATTCAGCCAATGTACCCATGACAACCTCGGCAGATTCAACCGCAGCTAACTTTGTAAACCCCCGCATATCCAAGTTCATAATCGCCGCTTCGCGTCTTTCGGCGCTCCCCACCATTATTTTATCTTTTGAATGGGCAATTTTTTTAGCGACTTCAGGGGAAAAGAAACGTGACAGCTCTTGGGCAGCCTGTCGCTCGGACACAGAATTAATCAATAAAGCGCGGGCACGGACCAAGGCAACAGCAAGTATAAGGGTAACAACAAGGATAGAGATTATCTTGTCAAATTCTGCCCCAAAAAGAATAGCGTTTGAGGTCATGTAATGCACATAATCCCGCGTGATCATGCTATCCATGGAATCAACCGAGACAACATACATGATCATTATACCCCAGCCCAAAGCCGCAAATATCCCGGCAATGACAACGAATTTGGCTTCAAACCTCAAAGCTCTGATCGCTATGAAAATAAAGACATAAAGAAGGGTTGGGACTTTTAAATAAAAGCTCGGAGGTTGGTTGTACTGAATATGAAAGCTCCAGATCAGTACCATCAATAGCGTCATATCAAACAGCGCAGAAACCGCCAATGACCAATCAGGTAGATGGAATTTATAAGCCCAGACAATCCGAATAAGTGTCAAAACCAGATAAATACTCAAGGCCCAAGGAACAGGGGCAAAAGTCACATCTTCATTAAAGGTTTTTGGTGAAAGAAGATAAAGTGACCCAAAAATACTAACGACACCCAGCTGAATCCAGCCAATCAGCCGTTCGGTCTTATCTTCTTGTTCATGAATGGCTTTTAATACCCGCGCTGGCAGAGCTGTTTCGTTAACCGAACTAAACCACTTCATATGTATAATCCTGAAACTTTAAGGCACCTGCCTATAACATCTGTCTGAAAATTGTCATGCAATACACTTAAATTAAGCTTTTTCTATTGCTATTCTATAGAAACTTTGATCAAGCCATAGTCAGAATTACGTGATCCAAAGGAAACTAATTACAGGCTAAGAACCAGCCCTTCTTTTGCAAACAACGTTCCCGGTCGTAATTTCTCTGCCTTCTCGGCTTCTGCATCCAAAAAATCATCGTCATGGCAGGGATCATGATGAAAGGCGATAAGCTGCTTAACGTCTGCCTGCTCACAGAGCCGAACCCCTTCTTGCCAGGTTGAGTGCCCCCAATCTTTAAACTTCGGGTATTCTTCGTCTGTATAGCTGCTGTCATAGACCATACAGTCAGCCCCTTGGACAAGCTCTAGAATCTGACGATCTGGTACCCCGGGTGTATGTTCAGTATCAGTGATATAACAGAAACACTTACCTTTATATTCCAAGCGATACCCCGTAGCTCCATTGGGGTGGTTCAAAGGTGTCGTGCGAACCTTTAACCCGGGATATGGCTCTAGCGTTTCCCCACTGTGAAAATCATGGAAGGTCACATTCGCTGAAAATATTTTGGGTGGTACGGGAAACAAAGGTTCCGCCATATATCGGCACAAAATTTCATGAAGATTGCTTTTTTGCTCTAATAAATGCCCCGCCCACAACCGCACTTTATTTTTAGGGTAAAAGTTCGGACCAAAAAATGGCATACCCATAATATGGTCATGATGTGTATGTGAGAAAAAGATATCAATCTGCTGTTTGTCACTTGCCGAGCAAATATTTTGCCCCAAAGATCTGATGCCCGTGCCAGCATCGAAAATAAAATGGTGATCTCCACAGCGAACCTCTACGCATGACGTATTCCCGCCATAACGCCTGTGGCTGTTTTCCGGGCAAGGTATAGAGCCTCTTACCCCCCAGAATTTCACTGTAAAATCACTCGTTGTAGACACGTTTAATCTCCCGGCTACTACATAGCCAAATGCAAAATTCACAGACCCTTTGCCAAAATACCTCTAGGGTACCAAACGATAACCACCAGGCTCTGTTACTAATAACTTTGCATTCGATGGGTCGATTTCAATCTTTTGTCTTAATCTATATACGTGAGTTTCGAGCGTATGAGTGGTTACACCAGCATTATAACCCCAAACTTCATTGAGAAGAGTATCCCGACCAACCACCTGAGATCCTTTACGGTACAAATACTTAAGAATAGAGGTTTCTTTTTCGGTCAGACGAATTTTCTTTTGTGTTTCGCCTTCTATAAGAATTTTACCGCTAGGCTGAAAAGTATAGGGTCCGATGGTGAAAACGGCATCTTCACTCTGTTCATGCTGGCGGAGTTGAGCACGCAAACGTGCCAAAAGAACCCCCAAACGAAACGGCTTGGTAATATAGTCGTTAGCGCCAGCATCTAGCCCAAGAATAGTATCTGCATCTGATTCAGCAGCTGTTAACATTATGATAGGACTTTTAACCCCTGCGCGTCGCATAAGACGGCAAACCTCACGCCCATCCATGTCGGGAAGACCAACGTCCAGCAAAATCGCATCATAGTAATCATCTTTGGCCTTTTCTAAGCCTTCCATACCATTTACGGCTTCCGTTGTTTCAAACTCTTCATGTAGATGCAGTTGCTCTCTTAATGACGAACGCAGCGCGTCATCATCATCTACAAGCAATATTCTACGGCCGTTTGAAGTCGTCATCCCATAGGCCCCTTATCTATTTTCCCTGTTTAAATCACAGTGTTCATGTCACAATTTTATTTCGCGGCCGGATTTACTATCCGATTGTATTATTTGTGCAGCTATCAAGTAACCCGCTTTTATCCAAAAATTACTCCCATTTAGATAACACTCGCACTAACCACATTCAAGCTCACCCGCGAAATCTGTACACCAGAGCATCCCGGCATTAACGATAAAGGTGGCTATAAACAAATAAAGTTACACTTTAGCTATCAAAACTATAGATCTAATTTAATTTCAAGCTTGTCTATATCGTGATTTTCAGCAGAAATTACAAATAGCAGTTGGTAAACAATACGTGTGCGCCGTAGATATAGTTAACCCGATGTAAATCGATGTACCATCCACAGTTTACTATAAATGTAGGAAAAGAATTGCTTAAAGTCCTCCTTAACACCCAACAAATGTTAAGGATTGTCGCAAACCCCTACTCACGCTTCGTATTTTCACACTTTCAATTCCTGCTACTTTGCTATAAGTGACCAATGGCTTTTAGACATTTACTTGGAATGTCAGGATAGTGTTCCCTAAATAAGGAGCGGATCACTGTTCTTTGGTGATATACATTATCAAAAGCTATGATTACCGAATGCAACCAAGCCGGACGAAAGAACTGATCAGTGCCAGCGCTAGAAGAAAATGCCGCAAGGATCCTCCCTGCTGTTGAGCGAGCCATTGCAGAATTGCGTCGCGGAGCAGCTGTTATTGTACAGCGCCCCGATGGACAGTCTGCATTAATACAGGCATCCGAAACTTCATCAGATGAAAGCCTGAACAAACTTCGGTACATCAGCAATGCAGAACCTTGCCTTCTTTTAACCGCACGCCGCGCAGCAGCCATCGGGATCACGGAAGCAGAACCCCTTATCAACACCACAGAAGTCATCGCCTTTGCGCTGGACGGGATGTCACCAGAAGCCGCGTCCTATCTGGCTGATCCAGTACACGACCCTCTGGGGATTAATCTACGGCATGATAATTTTCTGACCACCGAAGTCCCCGAAATACTGGCCCGAAATGCTGTGCTATTGACAAAACTGGCCTGTCTGCTTCCGGCTGCGCTTTTTGTAAATTTGCCAGACGGTAAAGACACAGAGCTTGCAAAAACACATAATCTTCTCGTCGTTTCGGCAAGTGATATTGCAAGCTATCGCAGTACGGCCGCTTATAGCCTAAAAAAAGTAGCATCTGCTCAGGTTCCTCTTGAAATGGCCGAAAAGACAACCGTTGTCGCATTTCGTCCAAAGGACGGAGGCACTGAACATCTTGCCCTTGTTATTGGTGACCCCGATCCAAATCAACCAACGCTAATACGCCTGCACTCTGAATGCTTTACGGGAGACCTTCTTGGTAGTTTACGGTGTGATTGCGGCGACCAACTTCGCGGCGCGATAAAGCTTATGGAAGAACAAGGTGGTGGTGTTCTCCTTTATCTTTCACAAGAAGGTCGAGGCATCGGCTTGATGAACAAACTTCGCGCCTATGAACTACAGGATAGAGGCGCTGATACATCAGATGCCAACGAACTTGTCGGCTTTGACCCTGATGAACGGATTTATATCCCTGCGGCTGAAATGCTGCGTCAGTTGGGCTATGACGAAGTCAGACTCCTGACAAACAACCCAGAAAAAGCAACCGCCCTGATTGAATGTGGTATAGAAGTTATAGAAATGGTTCCACATCATTTCCCTTCAAACGGGCACAATGAGTTTTATCTAAAAACCAAAGCAACACGCTTTGGGCATAAGCTCTAAAATCATCTTTCAAAGAAATGCCTTTGAGAATATATAAGCAGATATGGGCAAGCTTTGCCTTATTACAGGAAAAGTATTCCGATCTATATTTGAATTTACAGCAAAAGTACCCTTGTAAGCCATAATAAATTGGCCCGATCATTGCATTGATACACTTGAATTAACGATCAGGTGTTATCAGGCTTATGTTGGATCAGCTCTATTCTCAACAAATTATTCAAAAAGGACAAATCCGTCCTGCCATTCATAATGGGCACAATAATACAGATCTGAGATCAGAAAACGCTTCTCTTCCCACAGCTTCAACACCTTTGGCGCAGCCTCAAAATGCACAAATAAATAAAGCGCCTTTATCCCATAAACCTACCCAAGAAAATCCGTTTAAAAATGAACTGCTCAAAACAAACACAACAGATCCAAGCAAGAGGCCCACGACAGAAGCCGCTATAGAACAGCAAAATTCATCTCAGGAAGAACAAAGTTTTGGCTTCTTTGATTTCCTCGATGTTATAAATCCTCTGCAACATATTCCTGTAATTTCGACATTATACAGAGAAATCACCGGCGATGAAATTCAACCTGCCGCCCGGGTTGTCGGTGGGATGATTTATGGAGGCCCTTCCGGTTTTATTTCCGCCATAGCAAATTCAATTTCTGAAGAAACAACAGGTAAAGATATAGGCGAAAACATAATGGAGGCTTTTCTTGGGACTGATGAAGAAGAAAGCCCTGTTCAAGTTGCAGCAGTCGAATCCACCGCCGAGAATACATCACCACCCATTTTTTCTCAGCTGGCCCCGGTGATACCGCCTGCACCAAGCCAACAGCCACTGGTCAGTAATGCGGTAACGCACACCGATGGTACGGGCTCAATAACGTCTCCTCTCGAAGGAAAAGATGCCCTAGCAGCCCTTTACGATGATATGACAACAGCTAAAGCAACAGCTGCTGCACAACCAATTCAAGCATCATCAAACCTGCCCTCTAATTCACCCCTAAATTTACAGCAAGCGAACCCAGCCCCTCTATCTCCATCCAGGCCCGGTAAATGGTTCCCTCTCTCTGGTGGTAATGTGCTGATTGCACAGACATCACATTCCCCTCAGCCCACACCTGTAAAAACTGAGACACCACAAGTATCCATCCCAACAACCGCTTCCATCACAGAAAATGCTCCATCGGCTCAGGAAACTATTGCTACCATTGAAAGTGATTTCGCGCAAAATATGTTAAACGGTCTGGATAAATATAAAGAGCTAAAAAGCAATAACTGAAGCCTCGACAATCCAGACTGAATATGTATGTTTGGCCCAAATTATATTTCCAGCTTACGTTTAAAGACTGATTTCGGGTACAGACATGGATATCATCGTTCAGGTAGTTAATGGTAATTGGCAAGCGTCATATGGCGACAAAATATGGCCATGTACCATCGGTAAAAATGGCACTGTTCCTGCCAAAGAAAAAGTCGAGGGTGATGGGAAGACACCGATAGGAAGTTGGAATTTAACCAAAGTTCTATATCGTGCAGACCGTATATCTCTGGAACAAAGAAAAGCTATTCGTAAGGCGGTTGAAATTGCCCCTCTTTGCCAAAGAGACGGGTGGTGTGATGAACCTGAAGATCCCTATTACAACAAAGCCGTCATTGTTCCCTATACATCCAGCCATGAAATCCTGTGGAAAGAGCAAGAAAACACCTATGATCTGATCGGCCTACTAAGCCACAATTCAGACCCTGTCATTCCGGGTCAGGGATCAGCAATATTTCTCCATGTCGCCAAACCGGAGCTGACACCGACAGAAGGCTGCGTTGCTCTTGAACTCAATAACCTCTTAGAGTTACTTTCCCTTATAGAAAGTGAATCAAAGATTGAAGTAATTGGATAAAATTTTCTTGAATATCGGATGTTTTTTATCAAATTGTCCCCATATTGAAGAACGAGATTAAGAACTTAAGAAAGCCCGAAGCATGAAAAAGACTCTTTCTTATATAGCCATAAGCCTTTTACTGGCAGGGTGTGCCGCCGCTGGTTATGACAGTCTTCGTTCGACCTATTATTCATTGGGGTATACAAAAGGGGATGCTTTGCTAGCGGCGAATGGTCAAGCAATTAAAGTGAATGTTGTCTCTAAAAAAGAGAAAGAAACCCTCGAGCAAAATGTGTCCGCCAGCCTGAATAAATATGGCCCAAAATGGCTTGATGCAAAGTATGCTCCCGCCTCTGCCACAGAAAACAAAAGCCCTTATCAAATGAAATGGGCTTTTAATGTGCCAGAAAGTGGCAATGCAATTTCAATCTGTCGCAAAGACTATAATTCAAACCCGCAAAATTTTTCCACCGAGAATACAAGCGTAGTTCTTGCCGCTTTTTGTCTAAATAACAAAACCTTAACAAGCCTAAGAGCGCGAGTTTACTCTGCACCAGATACAGAAGATTTTGCTAAAACTGTCGGACTTATCGGCAGAAATCTGTTAACAACGACAAATCCCGAAAGATTTGATGACTGTACAAATTTCGATGATTGCAGCTAACCTAAGTTAGAATAATCGCGCGTACCAAAAATACCTGATCCTACCCTGACATGGGTTGCGCCGAAACGAACTGCCAAATCAAAATCACTACTCATACCCATTGATAGATTTGCTAAACCGTTTTCCTTTGCAAGCTTAGACAAGAAGGAAAAGTGTAGTGAAGGCTCTTCATCCACGGGTGGAATGCACATAAGCCCGGTAATTCGAAGATTTTGTTCACGGCAAAGGGCGATAAGGTCTCTTAAACCGCTCGGCGAAACACCTGCCTTTTGTGGCTCTTCACCTGTATTCACTTGAATATATAGTTCGGGACTTTTTACTTGTTTTTTTATCTCTTTTGATAGTGCGTTAACCAATTTTGGTCGATCTACAGTCTGAATGACATCAAAGGTCTCAACAGCTTCTTTTGCCTTATTCGTTTGTAAAGGGCCGATTAGATGAAGCTCAATTGCATCTCTTTTCGGTCCAATATCTTTGAATTTCTTTTGAGCTTCCTGGACTTTATTCTCACCAAAAACACGCTGACCAGCTTCATAAGCTGATAAAACATCTTCAACAGGCTTTGTCTTACTCACAGC
This sequence comes from Kiloniella sp., assembly GCF_048259265.1. Taxonomy (NCBI): domain Bacteria; kingdom Pseudomonadati; phylum Pseudomonadota; class Alphaproteobacteria; order Rhodospirillales; family Kiloniellaceae; genus Kiloniella; species Kiloniella sp. The sequence goes on from NZ_JBLXHT010000004.1 coordinate 263,991, forward strand.
AATCAAAGATACATTCTCAGAAGCTATCAAAGACTCCATCCGAGAAGACTCTATTTGATCACTAATACTTTTGAGATTCTTGGCGATATCAACAGACATAATAAACAACGTTTTTTCAGTTAAGACAGAGTTCGAAGTGACTCGAAATTACAAATACCCAAACCGCTTCATCTGTGCCTTGTGGTCTTTCTCGATGCGATAGCGTTGCTTATCTGTCAACACTTCCCGCCATCCACCAGCTTTGCCCGAGCGGAAAAATTTTTCGCTTTTATGCGATCTTTCAATAAAACCCTTCTCAGCTTCTAAAGCCTGTAACTGCTTAAATGAAGAAAATTCAACAGCACGCTTTATTCGTTCTTCGTCCTTCGTGATACCAAGTTTTTTTGCAAATCCACCCAAAACAGTGTGGGGATCTGCCAACATATCCTCATATTTAAGAACTATGAGGTTTTTATGTTTAACCTGCGTCCAAGATTTCACGTGATTGGACCAGCTATTGTATATTTCGTAAACTAGGTTTTCATCAGCTTCGCTTCGTGCACCTGTCTTGCTCATCAATTCAATCGTTTTGTCGATTGAAACTCCAAAATGATCCGCACCAGACACAGCAACATCTCTTGGATCTCTGACTATATAGACAGCGGCAGCTGTAGAATGCATAGAACAGAGTGGTTTATTTAAAAACTCGCCTAAAAAATTATGTGTTTTTAGTAAAACAACCCTTTTATTAACCTCAACTGCCCTTTTTTGAGCTAATTCTCTAGCATCTGCTATATCTTGCTCACTTTGTTCATCCCAAGGCCTATCTTTTAAGAAAGGCTCATACCAAACACGATTGGCTTCACTTACACATACTTCGTTTGCACGGTCGGGAGATAACGGCTCTTTTGCATCCAAAATTAAGTTTGCCAAAAAAACACGAACCCATGTGTTACCTGATTTTGGATAAGAAGCAATCCAGAGTATGCCCGGCATTAATTGTCTCCATTCTAAAACTTTAAGACCGTCCAATACATATCTTAGACGCCAAATTAGGATATTTAAATGATTACCTAACAGGACTAGAAAATACCTGCAAGCAGATCAAAAAAGCTTCTTGTTTTTTCATTATAATGCCCAGAATCCCTATTTTAATTAAGGAATGAATTAATCAGATTCTAACGCTAAAAACTTAATATCCCTTCATTCTTCTAAAAATTCTCGACTCAAAGCATCCATTTTGTTGCATCAATGTCACACTAGTACTCAAAAACAACATTACACAAGATTCCAGTATTGCAGTTCTTTTTCAGCTAATGCTACAAAAGCACACGTTAATTGAAGGCTTAGTGCCTGACATATCTTTATTTGGAGATCGAATATAATGAAAAAAGTTCTGCTTGCTAGTTCAGCTCTTGTAGCTGGCGCAGCTTTCGCAGCACCAGCAATGGCTGCTGATGGCGAAATCGTTTGGTCCGCATGGACACAGTTTCACGTTTCTTCTACTGGTGTAGATAGTGATTCAGCTGGCGTTGGTGGTGACACTAACAAAGGTGTTGATTTCAACACTAACTCAGAAATCGCTCTTGATTACTCAGCAACTGCTGACAATGGTCTGACTTATGGTCTGCACATTGAGCTAGAAGCTGATCAAAACACATCAAACAACTCAGATGAAAACCACATCTTCCTAGAAGGTGATTTCGGTCGCGTTGAACTTGGTGACCAAGATTCTGCTGGTGATCGCCTGATGGTTTCTGGTTCTTCTGTTGGTTTCGAATTCGGCATGTACGGTAACTACACAGGTTCTGTACTTTATAACACTGGTTACACTGGTGGTGCGCAGACAGCTGCTGATTTTGCTGATTCTTCAGACGACACAAAAATCACTTACTTCACACCAACATTCAACGGCTTCAAAGCTGGTATCTCTTTTGCTCCAGATTCTGACACAGGTAACTCTGTTTCAGGTAGTGGCACAGGTACTGACAATCACATCGATGGTGGTATCAACTATTCTGGTAACTTCAACGACTTCTCAATCGATGCAGGTCTAGTTGGTGGTACTCATGAAGTATCAGGTACTGCTTCTGATGATGACACTTACTACGCTGTAGGTGGTGGTCTTAAAGTTGGATACGCTGGTTTCAGTGCTGCTGTTGGTGTAATGCACGAAGACCTAGAAGATAACTACGACACTGATACAGTAGATCTTGGTCTTGCTTATGCAACTGGCCCTTGGAACTTTGCAGTTGGTGCTGCTTGGTCTGAGCGTGATTTCAATGCATCAACAACTGATAACAACGAATACACAGCATACTCTGCTGGCGTTGGTTACCAGATTGCACCAGGTCTAAAAACTTGGGTTGGTGGTACAGTTGGCGAATACGAAAACGCTGCTGAAGACTTCACGAACATCCAAGCTGGTGTAGCAGTATCATTCTAATTGATACCTACTACATAGTTTATAAAGACAGGTCGGTTCGGTTTCGAACCGGCCTTTCTTTTTGCTGTACTTCTGCATGAAGATTAGGTTAAGTATTCTCAGATTAAGTATAATCCGGGAAGAAGCATGACCAACCTCACCTCTTTTGTTCGTTTCGCTTTTATTACGCTACTCTCTATATTCCTTCTCGCTTGCGAGGGAGGAAAAGAGTCAGATCTTATTTATGATAGTCCTTCTGATGAAAGATACGCCAAATATGGCGGGTCAATTCTTGGGGGCGATGGTGGTGTTAACCTTCTTGATCTGGGAAATAATAAACCCCAGGACGGTGGTGCTGGCGTTGGCGTAAACTCTTTTCTTTGGCGTGCCTCACTCGATACCATTGCTTTCATGCCCCTAACCTCTGCTGATCCTTTTGGCGGCGTGATTATCACGGACTGGTACAGCCCAGATGAAACAAAACCAGAGCGTTTTAAAGTTAATGTCTTCATTCTTGGCCGCGATCTACGCGCTGATGGTGTTCGTGCGTCTGTTTTTAAACAACAACGCGATGTCACAGGCAGCTGGATTGACGCCAAAGTAGATCCTAAAACGGGAACAGAGTTGGAAGATGCAATTCTAACACGTGCTCGCCAGTTAAGAATTGCTTCAAGTGAGTAACTTCTCTACCCAATTTACATAAATTGGATGAAACCGTATCAAGGCCACAGAAACTGAACACCCTTCATCTGTGGCCTTTTAATCTTATTACCATGGGCTTTATATATATATAAGCCATTTTAGCTAAGTCAGAATATTATGAACCGTTACAACGTCAAGGAAACCGAAACCAAGTGGCAAAAAGCCTGGGTTGAGAACAATTGCTTTTCTGTCGAAACAGATACAGACAAACCCAAGTATTATGTCTTGGAAATGTTCCCCTATCCTTCTGGCCGGATCCACATGGGCCACGTTCGGAACTATACAATTGGCGATGTAATCTCTCGATATAAAAAAGCCAAAGGGTTTAATGTTCTTCATCCCATGGGGTGGGACGCTTTTGGTCTTCCCGCAGAAAATGCCGCAATCGCCCGTGGAGTCCATCCAGGCAAATGGACCTACGAAAACATTGCCGCCATGCGTGAACAGCTCAAATCTATGGGTCTTTCCATCGATTGGGATCGCGAAATAGCCACCTGTCACCCCCAATATTACAAACATGAACAAAAAATGTTCCTGGACTTCCTAAAAGAGGGTCTGGTTGAGCGTAAGGAGTCTTGGGTAAACTGGGACCCAGTGGACCAGACAGTGCTCGCCAATGAGCAGGTTATCGACGGTAAGGGATGGCGTTCCGGTGCAGAAGTAGAAAAGCGCAAATTGAGCCAGTGGTTTTTTAAAATTACCGACTTTGCTGATGAGCTATTGGAAGGTCTGGAAACCCTAGATCGCTGGCCGGACAAAGTCCGCACTATGCAACACAACTGGATTGGCAAATCCGAAGGGGCACGCGTCTTTTTCAAGATCAAAGATTCTGATCAGGAGATTGAAGTTTACACCACACGCCCCGATACACTGTTCGGCGCATCTTTCTGTGCCATTTCCGCAAACCACCCCCTCGCCGATCAGCTTTCAACTAATAATTCAGAACTCAAAGCTTTTGTTGCTGAGTGCAACAAGATGGGGACGTCCGAAGAAGCTATCGAAAAAGCAGACAAAAAAGGGTTTGATACCGGTTTAAAAGTCATTCACCCTCTGGATTCTTCACTTGAGCTGCCTGTTTATGTCGCAAACTTTGTTCTTATGGATTATGGAACCGGCGCCGTATTTGGATGCCCTGCCCACGACCAGCGCGATCTGGACTTTGCCAGAAAATACAATCTGAACGTCACGCCTGTTGTCCTGCCAAAAGGCGAAGATCCGAACGCTTTTACTATTGAGAACGAAGCCTATACTGGCGAAGGAGCACTATTTAATTCTCAGTTCCTTGACGGTTTAGATATTAATACTGGCAAGAAAACAGTCATTAATCATCTGGAAGAGTTGGGCCACGGTAAAGGAACCACTCAGTTCCGCCTGAGAGATTGGGGTGTATCCCGTCAACGCTATTGGGGATCTCCTATTCCCATTATCTATTGTGAAGATTGCGGCGCTGTTCCTGAAAAGGAAGAAAATCTTCCTGTCGAGTTGCCTGAAGACGTAACCTTCGATAAACCCGGTAACCCCATTGCACACCATCCAACATGGAAACATACAAAGTGCCCTTGTTGTGGCAAAGCTGCTGTCAGAGAAACAGATACATTTGATACCTTTATGGAATCATCTTGGTATTTTGCACGTTTCTGTAGTCCCAGAGATGACAACGCCTTTAATCGCAAGGATGTCGATTATTGGCTCCCTGTTGATCAATATATCGGTGGTATTGAACACGCTGTTCTTCACCTTCTCTATTCAAGATTCTTCACACGCGGGCTTGAAAAATGTGGATACCTTACTGCGAAAGAACCTTTTAAAGGTCTTTTCACCCAAGGTATGATTTGCCATGAAACCTATCAAAACGATAAAGGTGAATGGCTTTCTCCGGAAGAGATTGAAAAAGATGATTCTGGGAATTTTGTTACTCTAGCTGGTAATACCGTAAACGTCGGTCCCTCAATCAAAATGAGTAAATCAAAGAAAAATACCATTGATCCAGCAGATATTATTGGTAGTTATGGGTCTGATACAGCAAGATTTTTTATGCTTTCAGACAGCCCCCCGGACCGCGATATGGAATGGACAGAATCCGGAATTGATGGGTCATGGCGCTTTACCCAACGTATGTGGCGTCTGATCACAACCGAGTTGAATAATCTTCCAAACGTCAACACGGAAAAACCAGATACATTCAATGATCGAGCTCTTGAACTGAGAAGAACTGTTCATAAATCCATTGCTGCTATAAGCGAGAACATTGAAAGCTTCCGCTTTAATGCTGCGGTAGCAAAAATATACGAATTAACCAATAGTATAGGTCAATTCAAAGCGAGCAAAGATGATGATTTTTGGGCATTACGTGAAGCTTTTGAAATACTCGTTCGTCTTGTTTCCCCAATGATGCCCCATATCTCCGAAGAGCTATGGAATCAACTTGGTCATAACGATCTTATCGTCAATGTTTCCTGGCCTGCTGCTGATGAAAGTTTAACAGTAGACGAAACCGTAAAGCTCCCTGTTCAGGTTAACGGTAAAGTCCGTGCAACAATTTCATTGTCGCTTGAAGCAACAGAAGGTGAAATTAAGCAAGCCGCACTAGCCGAAACTGGGGTACAAAGAGCAATTGATGGCAAAGATATTCGTAAAGTCATTATTGTCAAAAACCGAATTGTAAATATTGTTGTATAATCTGCTTTTAAGGCTTTGATAATGTCCATGTTTGCCAAAAAATTCAGTCTGTTTATTATCTTTATAGTCGGTCTTTTCAGCCTGTCAGCCTGTGGATTTCAACCCGTCTATAAAAAGAATACTGAAACCGGATATTCTTCGAACCAGGCCTTGCAGACGATAAGAATAAGCCCGCTTCCCGATCGCCCAGGGCAAATCCTTCACAACATGCTACGGGACAGAATGAACCCACTTGGGCAACCAAGAAAACCACTTTATGTCTTAAAAGCAATTATTGAAGAAACTGAAAAAAACCTAGCTGTTCGTCTGGATAATACGACTTCAAGAACAAATTTAACTATAGCAGTCAAATATTCACTCGTTAGTCTATCTAGTAATAATATCGTTTTTTCTTCCATAGCACGATCAACAAACAGCTTTGATAAGCTGGATGATCCCTACGCTAACCTTATAGCCGAGGACACTGCCCGTAGCCGTGTCTTACGGCAGGTAGCCGATGATATGACTTTACAGCTCGGTACCTACTTCAATAAGTTACAGTAAGTGCTTTGCATCGTTTTCTGAATAAGGCTCTGAGTAAGTGAAAATACCTGCTGCCAAAGCTGATAGTTTTTCCAAGTCTCCTGACAGCAATATAAAAGCCATCTTGGTTTATGGACCTGATGAGGGGTTGGTTTTAGAGCGAAGCCAGAATTTACTTCATACTGTCGTCGACGATGCTCAGGATCCTTTTCGCGTAGTCAACCTCGATAATGATGTTCTGAAAAAAGAACCTTCATTAATCAGTGATGAAGCAGCGGCAATATCTATGATGGGTGGTAGGCGCGTTATACGAATACGATCCGCTAGTGATGCGTTAGCTCAAACTTTTTCAGGTTATTTTTCTGATCCCGTTGGCGATGCCCTCATCATCCTTGAGGGCGGTGATTTACCAGGCAGATCCAAACTTAGAAAAGTTTTCGAAACAGAAAATCAAGCCGCAGCTATCGCCTGCTACAAAGATGATGAAAAAAGCCTTCCTAGCCTAATTCGTCAAACCATTGAAAATGAAGGGTTTTCTCTTTCAAACGACGCTCTCAGCTTCCTCGTTGTAAATCTTGGTACTGATCGACGATTAACGCGCCGAGAACTACAGAAATTATGTCTGTATAAAGGTATAAATTCCTCACCGATTTCTCTTGAAGATGCACAAGCTTGCATTGGTGACACCGCGACATTAACGCTGGATGATTTAGCACTTGCCGTCGGAACAGGAAATATACAAAAACTTGAAAAGACTTTGGTAAGAGCACACCAAGAAAATCAAAACGCAATTACCATTCTAAGAGCAGTCACCCGACATTTCCAGAGATTGCATTTAACAGCCGGTTTAGTCGCACAAGGTATCCCTATGGATAAAGCTGTCTCAACACTACGGCCACCTTTATTCTGGAAAGTTGCTGATCCTTTTAAAGCGCAAGCAAGAAAATGGTCCCCAACGGCATTGGCCAAGTCACTCAGTATGCTTTTAGATACGGAAGCCAACTGTAAAAAAACAGGGGCCCCGGCAGAAACACTTTGTGCAAGAACACTACTAGAAATAACAGCGAACGCCCCTACCCGCCGGCGTTCTTAAATAGCACATAGAGGGTTATGACTCGGAAGATTGGGTTAATCGGTGCAGAACATTATCAAGCTGTTCCAAGGTATCGTAAGCGATTTTAAGCGCACCACCCTGCCCATGGAAATCAATACTAACCTTTAGACCCAACATATTTGACAGATCGCGCTCTAACGCAAGAGTATCTGCATCCTTTTGCGAGCCTGAACTTGGTTTAATCTTTGACGTAGAAATTGGCTTTTTAACCTGAACCTGACCTTCATCAGGCTCACTAAGCTCTTTTTTCATCGCTTTAGCCAAGCGTTCCGTTTCCCGAACAGAAAGACCTTTTGAAGAAATTTCCTGAGCAAGTTCAACGGCGTCTTCAGCGCCAACAAGTGCACGAGCATGACCGGCACTCAAATCACCTTTTTCGACGAGATTCTGTACTTCTTCCGGAAGAGAAAGCAAACGAAGTATATTTGCAATATGGCTGCGACTTTTCCCGATAATTTTGGCAACATCGTCTTGTTTATGGCCAAATTCATCCATAAGACGACGGTAACTAGTTGCTTCTTCGATCGGCGTTAGATCCTGACGCTGAACATTTTCAATTATTGCAACTTGAAGAACTTCAGCATCATTCAGTTCACGTATTACAACGGGAATTTCATGTAACTGTGCCCTTTGAGAAGCCCGCCAACGACGTTCCCCCGCCACAATTTCATATTCTGATGAGAGCTCAGGATGACGACGTACCAAAATAGGCTGAAGCAAGCCTGATTGTTCAATAGAATCAGCAAGCGTGGCAAGCGCTTCTTCTTCAAAATGACGGCGGGGCTGTTTAGCATTAGGATGGATATGCTCTATCGGAACTTGTTTTGTTGAACGTACTTTATCCAAAGACGCATAGTCTTCTGTCTCATCTCCAAAAAGAGCAGCAAGACCGCGGCCTAAATTTTTCCGTTTATCCTGAGCTTCAGCCACCAAACGACCCTTTCAACTAAGCCTGTTATGTATTTTACCTAGAGGTTAATTTTATTTGGGTTATGACCCGTTTAATTATTATGCAACAGCCGGTTCGGTAATACGAACCTGTTCGTTCCGAAGAATTTCACCAGCCAACTTGATATAGGCCTGAGAGCCTGCACAAGCAACATCGTATAAAAGGACAGGCTTACCATGAGAAGGTGCCTCTGACACTCTGACATTACGCGGTATAACCGTATTGAACACCTTATCACCCAAGAAGGCCCGCACATCAGCAGCAACCATCTCACAAAGGTTGTTCCTTCTGTCATACATCGTAAGAACAACACCCTGAATTTGAAGACGACGATTAAGCCCGCGCTTCACACGATCAATTGTACGAAGAAGGTGAGATAACCCTTCTAAGGCATAAAACTCTGTTTGTAGAGGCACAAGAACGGCATCAGAAGCAACCAGAGCATTCAAGGTCAGCAAACCAAGTGCAGGTGGGCAATCAATCAGGATATAATCAAACTGATCCAAAAGGGGACCAATAGCATTCACCAGTTTAAATTCACGTTCTTTCAGGTTCACAAGCTCCAGTTCGGCACCTGAAAGTTCCACACCAGAAGAAATAACATGCATCCGGGGAACATCTGTTGATCTAACAGCACGCGTGATTGGCAACCCTTCGATCATAACCTGGTAAATGCTTTGTTGCCGCGCATCAGGTTCTACACCTAATCCAGTACTAGCATTCCCCTGAGGATCAAGATCAATAATCAGAACCTTTTTCTTACAAGCAGCTAAAGCTGTTGCTAGGTTAACGGTTGTTGTTGTTTTACCAACCCCACCCTTCTGATTTGCAATAGACCAAACCTTAGCTTCACGTTTCTTTATACTTGAAATTGAATCCATATCTTGTACTGACACGATCAATCCCCCCAAGTTATAGAAGTTTGAGGTTCAATATTGCTGCATCATCATCAGACAAAGAATTGTACCTCGACACCTTCATAGTCCACTTTTTCTCTGCTTCGGTCAATTCCTCATCTACATTTCGCCCCTTTAAAAGCAAAAATTCAGGATCTTTTTTCCCTTTTGAAGCTTTTAAAAAGGACTGAGAGAAATCTAAAATTTTAGAAAGTGGTGCAAAAGCGCGTGCTGTAAAAACATCAACAGCAAAGGGCTCAACCTTTTCAATACGATTATTATGAACAATTAACCCTGTACCTGTTTCACGTGAAACTTCACGCAAGAACATTGATTTCTTAAGATCAGATTCCATCGCATGAACTTCCCCTGCTCCCATTATAGCAAGAACAAGAGCTGGAAAACCTGCGCCACTTCCAAAATCAACAATTGTTTTTTTATGCTCTGTCTCAGAAAGATATTTAATAAGTTGAGCAGAATCTAAAAAATGGCGGATCCATAAATCAGGTAAGGTGTTTTTACTCACCAGATTGATAGCTTTATTCCATTTAATCAAAAGATCCGCATAGCATTTTAATTTATCCTCTGTTTCACGTGAAACAGAAATATGCTTTTTAAAAACTTCAATTCCAGTTTGATCAGGCAACATTATTTTTATCTAATCTTCTTACATATCTTAAAAGTGCAACCAGTGCAGCAGGTGTAACACCCGAGATACGCGATGCCGCTCCTAACGTATCAGGTTTTGATTGATTAAGTTTCTGAACAATCTCGTTAGACAGACTTGGCACAGATGCATAATCGAAAGTTTCTGGTAGCTTTAAACCTTCATCTTTCTTAAAAGCTCTGATATCAGCATCTTGGCGATCAATGTAACCTGCATAGCTGGCATCTATCTCTAGTTGCTCCACGATAACCGGATCAAATTGTGAAAGATCAGGCCATACTTTCGTTAAAACCTCTATCGTAACATCAGGGTAACGAAGTAGGTCAAAAATTGACCTTCTTTGCCCATCTTTATTTACATTGATATCAAAGGTAATCAACTCATTAGGTGTCGCAGAATGCTCTTTTGCAAAAGCTCTTGCTTTTGAAAGCGCTGACATCTTCTCATTAAATAGAGAAGCTCTGTCTTCTTTAATACATCCAATATCAAGCCCTATAGGTGTTAGGCGTTGATCAGCATTATCCGCCCGAAGCTTCAAACGATATTCTGCACGACTAGTGAACATTCGGTAAGGCTCTGTAACACCCAAAGTTACAAGATCATCAATCATAACCCCCATATAGGCATCAGCACGATCCAACACAAAATTCCTATCAGATCCTTGTGACTTCAATGCAGCATTTACACCAGCAATAAGACCTTGTGCCCCTGCCTCTTCATAACCAGTTGTCCCATTGATTTGACCCGCAAAGTAAAGTCCATGAACTTTCAACGTTTCAAGTGTCGGACGCAATTCACGCGGATCAACATAGTCATACTCAATTGCATAGCCATGTTGAAGTATTTTTGCTTTCTCAAGACCAGGAATAGTTTTCAGAAAATCTTCCTGAACATCTTCTGGAAGAGATGTAGATATACCATTTGGATAGACATTTACATCGTCCAGACCTTCTGGCTCTAGAAAAATTTGATGGCGATCTTTCTCTTTAAAGCGAACAACTTTATCTTCTATGGAAGGACAATACCGTGGGCCTTTACTTTCGATTTGGCCAGAATACATCGGAGACTGGTCAATATTGTCAGCAATAATATCGTGGGTATCGACATTGGTATAGGTTATATGACATGGAACCTGTTTTTGAGTAATTTCCTTTGTCATATAGGAAAATGGTTCTGGCGGCGTATCTCCAGGCTGAACAACCAAGTTACTATAATCAATTGTGCGTGTATCAAGTCGTGCTGGTGTGCCGGTTTTTAAACGACCCAGCTCAAAACCAAACCGAGATAGAGTTTTGGATAAACCTATGGCTGGTTCATCCCCTACCCGACCAGCGGGAATTTTCTTTTTACCAAGATGAATTAATCCGTTTAAAAATGTTCCTGTCGTCAAAACAACACCAGAAGAAAAGATCTTTTCTCCTGTAGCAGTAATGACACCGCAACAAATGTCATTTTCATCCAGAATAAGATCTTCAACGGGAGCTTCAAGAATTGTCAAATTTTTCTGATCATTCAATAGTTCTTGAATAGCTTCTTTATATATCTTTCGGTCAGCTTGAGCTCTCGGTCCACGTACAGCTGGGCCTTTACTTCTATTTAAAACACGAAACTGAATGCCACCTCGATCAATGGCTTTACCCATTAACCCATCAAGCGCATCAATTTCTCTTACTAGATGCCCTTTGCCAAGACCGCCTATCGCAGGGTTACAAGACATAACACCGATAGTCGATTTTTTATGGGTTACAAGAAGTGTAGCAACACCCATTCTGGCAGAAGCTGCAGCAGCTTCTGTTCCAGCGTGACCGCCCCCAACAACAATAACATCATAGTTTTTCATAGCTGATCGCTTTGCTATATTTTTTGAATTGTAAAAATATTTAGAACTAAGTTTAAGGTTATTTGCCCAAAGCGTCTTTAATCTTTTTATCCGTATTATATTGGCTCAATGCGTAAACAGACCAAATCGCTGCCACGGGCCACCCAATAAAAGTGATCTGTAAAATGAGACAAATGATTCCAGCAAAGGGTCTTCCAATTGTGAAAAATTGAAACCATGGAATAAGCAAAGCCAATAATAAACGCATTATCTTCCCTCTTAATAAGATTCTTAAAACTTTTCGGTGAATTTGTCATAAGTGAGTTCACTGAAGTGAATTTACCCTCAACTTAATTTTCAGCCATATTCATAACTATATGGTCTGTTTCACGTGAAACATCGTTCACTAAACGCTTTACCTATGTAAGCTAAATTAGTTTATTTTCCAATGCAAAAATCACGGAAAATAACATCTAATAACTCTTCTACGTCAACTTTTCCAGTAATTCGTCCTAGATAACGTGTCGAAAGACGTAAATCTTCAGCACAAAGTTCTGGCAAATCAGTCTCAAGAGATCTACCTAATGAATCTAAACATTCAAGCAAAGCTGACCTATGCCGCTGTCTCGTAATACCGGATGAACTTCCAGACTGTCCTATATTAGAAACTACCCATGAATTAAGCTTTTCCAATAAAATATCTAAACCATCGCTAGATTTAGTCGATATTTTAGTTATATCAAACCCAGAAACGGAAGAAGGGATAGTTTGATCAGCTTGATTTATATCGTTTTTGTTAAGCGCAACAAAACTATTCTCACTATTCAATAATTTTAAAGTTTCAGTATCAAAATTATCTCTATCGGCAATATCAAAAACAGCCAGACATAGATCAGCGGATTCAGCGTTCTGTTTGGCTCTTCTTATCCCTTCGAGCTCAATTCCATCTGTCGTATTTTCTTCTATTTCTCTCAGACCAGCCGTATCGGAAACAATAACGGGATAACCAGATAGATCCAAATGTACTTCTATTATATCTCTCGTTGTCCCAGCGACGTCAGAAACAATGGCGACTTCCCGTCGTGCCAAAGCATTCAGCAATGAAGATTTACCAGCATTTGGAGGTCCAACAATTGCTATCTTAATGCCGTTCCGTAAGCGTTCACCGCGATGATTATCGGACAGATGATGTTTAATATCTTTTATTAACTGCTCTATATTGTGTTTTACTTGAGCTGAAATTCCTTCTTCCAGCTCTTCATCTGGGAAATCAATTTCAGCTTCCAAATAGGCAAGCATCCGGACCAGACGATCACGCCATCCTTCCACCAGCTTAGAAAGTTCCCCATCCATTTGACGAATGGCTTGTTTTCTTTGAGCTTCAGTCTCTGCTGCGATGAGATCAGACAGTCCCTCTACTTCAGTTAAGTCGAGTTTGTCATTATCAAATGCGCGACGTGTAAATTCACCGGCTTCAGCTGGACGAAAATCAGGTAATTTTGCCAAAGCTTCGATCGTGCCATCAACTACAGCACGACCACCATGAAGGTGTAGCTCGACAACATCTTCCCCCGTAAAACTACTGGGACCAGGAAACCAAAGAGCTAAACACCGATCCAGTTCAGCTTTATCTTCCGGATTAAACAATTTTATAAGAGCAGCAACACGAGGTTCAGGAAAAGAAGATGACATCTTTTCTAAAACAAGTTTGGCTGTGCTACCCGATATTCTAATCACAGCAACACCCGCCTGTCCCGGCGCAGTAGATAGGGCAAAAATTGTTTCGGAAGCCATCTTGTCTAAACCAATAATAGTTTCATGCTCAATCGTAGGGAATTGCACATTAGCCGCAGAAAATCAGCAGGTCAAAACCCTTTATAACATAGCAGAACTGCAGAAGTTCTATGATCCCGAAAGTATAATCCCGCGACAATAATTATTAAGAAGGAAAAGAAGAAGAGTTACTTAGACGGTTTTTTTGAACTATCTTGTGAAAATTGGGACCAAAACATCTTTTGCATTTGATCAAACCCTTGCATTGAAGCTGGCATCCAAGTTTTCATTAACGTCTCAGAGTCACTAGCTTGAATAGTCTCAAGCATTTTTTTTCTAACTTCTTCTATTGCTTCTTTTTGAAGTTCAGAAACATCGGGAAGACCCAAAAACTGCCGCGCTTCTTCCGGTGTACAATCTATATCAAAAGTGATTTTCATGGTTATTTCCCGCAATTCAATTAAAGCTGTTTCAAATACCATACCTTAGTTACAGAAAATTAATTAGAAATTTTTAGATCAGCTTTTGTTTCACGGGAAACATTACTCAAACGAAATAATTTTACTTCCAGTTCTCACTCAAACTAGTCAAAGGTTCCCTGGAAAATACCCAACACACAAACTTACGCATTACATTGAGCATCGGCGTATATATCATCCAAATTGTAACCATAATGGCCAAGAAGATGCCTCCGATAGCAACATCACCGAACCAGTGCCCTCCCCCAACCAGTCTAGGGCTAGCATTAATCAGGGCAAAAACACTCACAAGAATTCCATAGGAAATCCCAAGATATCGCCACATGAATATAACAGATATAAAAGAAATAGCGGCATGATCACTCGGGAACGATTTTCTTGTCCCTGTTTTAACTTCTATCCAGGAAACAAGATCATTTATATTAATAAAAGGTGTAAGAACTTGTGACGGACTTTGATGGTAATAAAGCTCAAACCCCCGGGAAATTATTATCATTGTTATTACAACGGCAATAACTAAAAGAAAAATTCTGGCAAGACGTTCTTGAAAAGAATTTTCCCTATTCAATAAAACATACCAAAGGCAAAGAGATCCTAGGAATAGGCCACTTAAATTATCAAATATTTTACTATTAGTGAACGCCCAATAGTTGTTCCAAATCGTCCGCCCTTCTTGTAAAGAACCATTTAAATAGAAAAAAATCTGTTCGTCCCAAGGCGTTTTAAAACCACTATCAATAAAAAAATATATAACCAATCCAACAATCATATTCCCAAGAATTAACTTCTTGAAGTTCCATAATGACAGATTTTGATCAGAGTTATTCACTATCGTGCCCTTAATTCTTTTAGCTGTAGGTATTCCTTACCCAACAACACCAAATTTGCTGTTACAATATCTTGAACCGACAAAAAAGGTTATCGTGTATCACACGTTTTCCTAATCTTATTACAAGCATCTGACAACCAGGAACTTCTATGTATCACTTAACCTTTACCTCGCCACAAGGCTATTTGGATGTTGCTGAAGAAGATAACAAAATTGTCCGCCTGCAATGGATTAATGATAAAGAACATTATGAACAAAGCCCTACACCCTTGCTTCTAAAATGTAAAAAACAAATGGAGCAATATTTTGCTGGAAAAAGAAATAACTTTGATGATATTCCGCTAGCTCCCCAAGGGACAAACTTTCAAAAAAATGTATGGAACGCCTTATATAAAATTCCTTATGGGAAAGTGAAAACCTATGGGGACATTGCCCATGAAGTTGAATCAGTTGCTCGGGCTGTGGGTGGTGCCTGTGGCGCAAACCCTATCCCTATCATTATTCCGTGTCATCGGGTCATCGCAGGAAACCAAGTTCTTGGCGGTTTTTCCGGGGGTGAAGGCGGAAAGTCTAAAAAAGAACTCTTATTTCTCGAAGGTTATAAAGTTTTTGAAGAAAATCAACCAAGTCTTCCCGGACTTTAAATAATGTTTAAATATTCCAGAAAATAGGCCTTTAATAATAACAAATACAGGTGAGCTATGAATAAAGGTATTAAATTTTATGAATATGGCGGACCAGAAGTCCTCCATTATGAAGACATTGAAATTGGTAAGCCTAGCAAAGGCGAAATAAGGTTAAAGCAAACAGCTATCGGTCTAAACTTTATTGATGTCTATCACAGGACAGGCCTCTATCCCCAACCGTCACTTCCTTCGGGCATAGGTTTAGAGGCTGCTGGCATTATCGAAGATGTTGGACCTGGTGTAACAGACCTCCATGTTGGGGACAGGGTCGCCTATGGCACGGGACCAATAGGCTCATATGCGGAACACAGAATAATTCCTGCAGATAAAGTTATTCTTATCCCTGAGAGAATTTCTGATGAAGAAGCTGCCTCAGTAATGTTGCAAGGAATGACAACCGAGTATCTCATTAGACGCACCTATTGTGTAGAACCTGGTGATTTTGTTCTTTTTCATGCCGCTGCTGGCGGTGTTGGATCTTTGGCCATTCAATGGCTCAATTCTCTGGGCGCAACTGTAATTGGTACTGTCGGATCTGAAGAAAAGGCAGAAATAGCCAAAGCAAAAGGCTGTCATCACCCCATTAATTATAAGACTGAAAACTTTGTCGACGGTGTAAAAGATATTACGAATGGCAAGGGCGTAAACGTTGTTTATGATTCTGTTGGTAAAGACACCTTTGAGGGATCCCTAGACTGTCTAAAGGTTCGTGGCACCATGGTAACCTTTGGGAATGCATCTGGCCCCGTCCCTGCTATAGAACCACTTATTCTTAATGCAAAGGGTGGAATTTATCTTACACGCCCAAGTTTGGCGCACTATTGCGGAACTCATGATGACATGGTGGCTTCAGCAAATGCTTTGTTTCAGGCAATTTCTTCTGGTGCAATCCAGATTGATGTCAACCAAAGCTATGCGTTGTACGACGCCCGCAAGGCCCATGAAGATCTAGAAGCAAGAAAAACAATAGGATCTACTATTCTTGTCCCAGAACACTAGGATAACGCTGAAACCAAGTAGAAATAAAAAAGGGCTGCCAGAAAAATTGGCAGCCCTTTTTCTTGTTCACGAAACCAATTATTGATTCATTGAATCAAAGAATTCGTCATTATTTTTGGATGTTTTTAGCTTATCAACCAAGAACTCAACAGAATCTGTCACACCCATTGGTGTAAGAATACGGCGAAGAACCCACATCTTACTAAGGGTTGCTTTATCGACCAGTAACTCTTCCTTACGCGTACCGGATTTACTGATATCAATCGCAGGATAGGTACGTTTATCAGAAAGTTTGCGGTCCAGAACGATTTCAGAGTTACCTGTACCTTTAAACTCTTCAAAGATCACTTCGTCCATACGGCTACCAGTATCAATAAGAGCCGTAGAGATGATCGTCAGGCTGCCGCCTTCTTCTATGTTACGTGCAGCACCAAAGAAACGTTTAGGGCGCTGTAGAGCGTTCGCATCGACACCACCAGTCAAAACTTTACCAGAACTAGGAACAACAGTGTTGTAGGCACGGGCAAGACGCGTAATAGAATCAAGAAGGATAACAACATCTTTTTTATGTTCTACCAACCGTTTTGCTTTTTCCAGAACCATTTCAGTTACCTGAACATGGCGATGAGCAGGTTCATCAAATGTAGAACTAACCACCTCACCTTTCACAGAACGGGCCATGTCTGTGACTTCTTCTGGACGTTCATCAATAAGAAGAACAATCAGGAATACTTCAGGATGATTTGCCACGATCGACTGCGCAATATTCTGCATCAAGACGGTTTTACCCGTTCTTGGCGGCGCTACGATCAATGCACGCTGACCTTTACCCAGTGGAGTCACCAGGTCGATCACGCGGGTCGTCATATCTTTTTTTGTTGGATCATCAAGCTCAAGCTTGAGTTTTTCATCCGGATAAAGCGGTGTCAGGTTATCAAAATTGATCCTGTGACGCGAAGATTCCGGCTGATCAAAATTAATTTGATTAACTTTTAACAGGGCAAAATAGCGTTCGCCATCTTTCGGTGCACGAATTTGGCCCTCGACAGTATCACCCGTTCTTAAACCAAATCGTCTTACCTGACTTGGGCTGACATAGATATCATCAGGTCCTGGCAGATAGTTTGATTCCGGTGCACGGAGAAAACCAAATCCATCTTGTAAAATTTCCAAAACGCCCGAGCCAAAAATAGGCACATCGTTCTCAGCCATTTGTTTGAGGATGGCGAACATCATGTCCTGCTTACGCAGGGTGCTGGCGTTCTCTACTTCAAGTTCCTCTGCAAGCTTTAGAAGCTCTGCGGGACTTTTTACTTTGAGATCTTGTAAGTTCATATGATGGAAAATTTTGGTTCAGTTAAAAAATGAACGAGATGATAAGGATGCAACATACAAGTTAAGATTTATAAAAGGCTTCGTCATTATTTCGACGATCCCCAAAGACCTGATATCTGTTGCAATGTAAATCGGAGTAACGGGCTGTTGATGTTGGCCCACGTTTGCTAGCGGGGTGAATTATAGTACCTCAAAAAGGAAGTCAAGTAAAAGAATTCTCTGTAAAACTTAAAATTGCGCTTAAAATGGCTTCACAACGACCAAAATCACGATCAAAATCATTAAAATTGTCGGAATTTCATTGGCATAACGATAAAAGCGCTCACTACGAGTATTTTTATCAGCTTGGAAGGCTTTCATCCATTTACCAGCGATTTCATGAAAAATGGTCAAAGCAATCAATAGCGTAAATTTGCCATGAAACCACCCATCAGTATGAGCCTCAATATTTAAAACCAGCAATATACCAAAAATCCAACTGGCCATCATTGCCGGATTCATAATAAAGCGAAATAACTTTCGCTCCATTATTTTAAAAATCTCGGACCGTTCTGAACCAACAGGAACTTGGGTATGATACACAAAAATGCGTGGAAGATAAAATAAACCTGCCATCCAGGAGATAACTGACATAATATGCAGAGCTTTTATCCAAAGATAGCCATCGCCTAAAAATCCACCCATATTTCAGATATTTCCTGTTTAAAATCAGCCCCTGACGAGCGTTAACATTTTTTCGACGTTCTCGATTGGTGTTTGCGGCACAATGCCATGACCAAGATTAAAAATAAAGGGTCCACCGCTGAGATCGCTCATAATGGTTTCAATAGATTTTTCCAGTATTTCACCACCAGCAACAAGGACGAGCGGATCTAGGTTTCCTTGGACAGTTACGTGAGATTGGATGTTATCTCTGGCCCAAGATGTCGATAAAGTTGTGTCCAGTCCCAAGGCATCAGCTCCGCTTTCTTTTGCAAAAACGGGATAATTATTTCCTACACCCTTTGGAAAGAGAATAACTGGTACGTTGGGGTAAACTGATTTGATTCCAGCTATAATCTGTTTACAAGGTTCCAAACACCAACGTCGTAAAGCAAATTCCGGCCATACACCGGCCCAGGAATCAAAAATTTGTACCGTTTCAGCCCCGCTTTCAATTTGTTTAATTAGATATCTGGTTGTTGCTTCCACTACTAAGCTGATTATTCGATCAAACTCTTTTGGTTTGGAATAAGCCCAGGTTTTTGCTTTCGCATAATCTTTGGAAGATCCACCTTCGATCATATAACTGGCGACTGTCCAAGGGGCTCCGGCAAAGCCGATTAAGGTTGTTTCTTTTGGAAGTTCTTCTTTCAAACGACCAAGGGTTTCATACATTGGTGCTAAGATTTTATGAAGATTATCCATATTAAGTTTTGATAGATCTTCGATGGAATTTAAGGGTTCTAGTTTTGGTCCTACACCTTCTTCAAACCACACTTTTTGGCCTAGTGCATGGGGAATGACCAAAATATCACTAAACATAATTGAAGCATCAAATCCAAATCTACGAATAGGTTGAAGTGTTACTTCTACAGCGAGATCTGGGGTATAACAAAGATCTAGAAAACCGTTCGCTGATGCTCTTGTTTTTCTATATTCAGGTAAAAAACGGCCCGCTTGTCTCATTAGCCAGATAGGTGTGCGTTCAGTTTTTTCGCCCTTAAGAGCGCGTATCATGAGTTTGTTTTCGGTTTTCACGGTCTCTTTGAACCTCGCGTTAGAAGTTATCTCTATTAATATACTAAGTAATAGTAATTATTTGTTGTTGTTGTAGATCCCTGTGAATCACGAGGATTAGTCAGTTATTCATAACTTGTCCTCAAGCTTCAAGTCTTCAATTTAAATTTTTCGTGATTTCTGTGTGTTCTGTGTATTTCATCGTGGATTGAAAATTGGGACTCGTTAACGAATCTCGGAGTCCTATTTTTTCCTTAATAACCTTAATTATGGGGATAACTTTTTTATATTCCGGAGTCCTTTTACAAGTTTTGCACAGATGTGAGTATTGCAGCGAATTGTCGCATAAGACGAGGGAGTGACTTGGGGACAGCGTGTGTAAAAAAGGGGTATGTGGACAAATAGCTATAGTTATCCACAAAGTTTTACGCACCACCCACAACTTTGTTCACACCTGAGGACATGATCCGGGCGGCATCTTTATAAAAAATAATAAGTTACTGTTTTTTCGTTGGTTTAATGCTCCAAATCAGCTGAATAAAACCCAGTAAAAATGAGTTTTCTTTGAAGAAAATGTGAAAATAGATTGCTTTCTGGGCCAGACAGGTTTCGTGTTTTGTACTTAATGTGTATGTATGAAACACAACAATGTGCTCAAAAGCCGTAAGGCGGGACCGAGAGTTCGGAAATAGATATGTCGCAGACCCATTTACACCTTGTTTCTGATTCCACAGGTGAAACAATTAATTCTGTTGCCCGTGCCTGTATGGTGCAGTTTAAAGTGGAAGAACCTATTGAACATGTTTGGAGTTTGATCAGAACCAAAGTTCAAATGGAAAAGGTTTTGCTTCAAATCCAGCAAAAACCTGGTCCTGTTCTTTTTACAGTTGTTAATCAAGAGCTTAGAGAGATTTTAATCCGTGAATGCCGGCGACTAGGATTACCTTCTATTCCGGTTCTTGATCCGGTTATTCATGCGCTTGCGAGTTATTTCAATCTGGAAATGTCAGGTAAACCGGGACTGCAACACACGTTGGATTCAGAGTACTTCAATCGAATTGAGGCGATGAACTTTGCTTTGAACCATGATGATGGGCAATTACCGCAGAATTTGAATGATGCCGAGATTGTATTGTTGGGGGTTTCCAGAACGTCAAAAACGCCAACGTGTATTTATCTGGCCAATAGAGGCTATAAAGCAGCGAATGTTCCTATTGTCCCGGGCTGTCCTTTACCGAAAGAGCTGGAAACGCTTACTAATCCTTTGGTCGTGGGGCTGACAAAAGACCCGGCAAGCCTGATGCAGATCCGTCGAAGTCGTTTGAAAATGATCTCAAATGAAGAAGAAACTGACTATGTCCACCTGGAATCTATTAAAGAAGAGGTGAAAATGGCGCGTAAGTTCTGTAACGAGCATCGCTGGCCCATTATTGATGTGACGCGCCGGTCTATCGAAGAAACGGCGGCAACAATTATCAAACACTATCATCGCCATATGGGCATTGCCGATGAATAGAGTTATAAACCAAGAAAACTTAGATCAGACCCCAGTTATTCTGGCCTCTGCAAGTAAAGCACGGGGGTTTCTTTTAAAAAATGCAGGGGTGTCTCTTTCTGGTTTATTGCCCGCTGTAATTGATGAGGACGAAGTTAAACAGTCCTTAAAATCCGAGGGTGCAACAGCGTTACAAGTTGCGGAAACTCTTGCAGAGCTTAAAGCGCGTAAAATTTCAATGACAAATCCAAATTCTTTTGTCATTGGCGCAGACCAGATGCTCAATTGTAACGGGGTCTGGTTTGATAAACCGACAGATCTGGATCATGCTGTAGCACATCTAAAGGCTTTATCCGGGAAAACCCATCAGTTGGAATGTACTGTTTGTGTGGTCAAAAATGGCGAGAGGCTATGGCACCACAATGAAACGGCTTCTCTGACAATGCGTGATTTAGATAATGATTTTATAATGTCGTATTTAAATGCACTGGGAGATGAGGCCCTTTCTTCTGTTGGGGCATACCAACTGGAAGGTATCGGTGCACAGCTTTTTCATAAAGTTCAGGGGGATTATTTTACTATTCTAGGGCTTCCGCTTCTCCCTCTTCTCACATTTTTACGACACAACAGGATTCTGGCTTAGATGATTCTTTCAGGCAAAGCCCGTTTGGCCGGGGTAATTGGTTGGCCTATATCCCATTCAAAATCCCCGAGATTACATGGATATTGGTTGGAAGCGCTGGGGATAGATGGTGCCTATCTCCCCCTTGCCATTGAACCTGAAAACTTTGAAACCGCTTTGAAGGGATTGATGTATTCCGGGTTTGGTGGAGTGAATGTCACAGTCCCGCACAAAGAAGCTGCGTTGGCATTCTGTGATGAGGTTGATCCGCTAGCGAAACGAATTGGAGCTGTTAATACGATCGTTTTCAAACATGGACGTTCTCATGGTTCTAACACCGATGCGTTTGGGTTTATAGAAAACTTGAGACAAGGTGCTGAAAGTCTTGATTTTTTTGCGGCAAAAACAGTCGTTTTAGGTGCTGGCGGCGCATCCCGTGGTGTCATTGTTGCCCTTCAGGATGCTGGCGTTAAAAATATAATTCTCGTGAACCGAACAAGAGAGCGCGCAGAAGTTCTTGCGGCAGATTTATCATCAGGTGCTGATGGCATGATTACGGTTGCTGATTGGGAAGATCGCAATGATGTCCTTAACGGTTGTGATTTATTGGTAAACACGACGAGCCTTGGTATGGCAGGCCAACCGCCTTTGGAATTATCACTGGATAAATTGCCAAAATCCTGTGTGGTTACCGATGTTGTTTATGCACCTTTGATTACCCCTCTTCTTGGTTTAGCCGAGAAAAGAGGCAATAAAATTGTGGATGGTCTCGGTATGTTATTGCACCAAGCAAGGCCTGGTTTTGAGGCCTGGTTTGGCGTAAAACCAGTAGTGACAGAGGATCTGCGCAAATTTGTTCTAGAGGGATAGTATCAGGCTGTTGTTCGGGTTTTATTGTATCGGGAACGGATTATTTTAATGCATGTTCTTGGACTTACAGGTTCAATTGGAATGGGGAAATCGACCGCTGCGAAGATGTTTCAGCTATTGAAAGTTCCTGTGCATGATGCTGATGCCACAGTTCATCAATTGATGAGTAAAAATGGTGCAGCAGTTAAGGAAATCTCTAACCTTTTTCCTGGAAACGAGACAGCAAACGGAATCGATCGCAAAAAGCTCGGTGATGCCGTATTTGGGCAGCCCGAAAAATTAAAACAGCTGGAAGTAATTCTACACCCCCTCGTCCGACAAAAGATGCATCGTTTTATAGATCGTTATGCCAGACAAAGGAGAGAACTAGTTGTTCTGGATATACCTCTTCTTTTTGAAACAGGCGGAGACAGGTTTTGCGATAGTGTTCTTGTTGTTTCTTGTCCCAAATATATACAGGATCAACGGGTTTTATCCCGTAAGGGAATGACGGTAGAAAAATATCAGGGAATTTTAGATAAGCAGATGCCTGATATGGAGAAAAGGACACGGGCTGATTTTGTGATCAGATCAAATCAAGGGAGAAGGCATTCTTTTCAACAGGTACAACAGATTATTGAAAAGTTGGGATCGAGTGATAAAAGAGCAAGTGGTACAAAAGGCAGAAGGTTTTCCCCACACCTGTCACTGGTCTGCAAACAGTAGCATTATACAAACACCATTCTGGGATTTAGATAGTCAATATGCGTGAAATTATTCTGGATACAGAAACAACTGGTTTTAAGCCTGAAGAAGGCCACCGTATTGTTGAGATCGGATGTCTTGAAGTTTATCAGAATTTACCGACGGGTAAGTCGCTACAGCTCTATATAAACCCTGAACGTGACATGCCAGAGGGTGCTTTTAAAGTTCACGGTATCAGTGAAGAATTTCTGGCGGATAAACCACTTTTTGCAGATGTGGTTGATGAATTCCTAGAATTTATCGGCGAAGATCCTTTGGTTATTCACAACGCGCCTTTTGATATGAAGTTCCTCAACTCAGAACTCAAATGGGCGGGGCGGCCAAATCTCAAAAACAAACCCATTGATACCGTTGTAATCGCCAGAGAACTTTTCCCAGGATCACCTGTTAATCTAGATGCTTTGTGTCGCCGATTTGAAATTGATAACTCGTCCCGTACCTATCACGGTGCCCTACTGGATTGTGAGCTTCTTGCCGAGGTATATCTGGAACTTCGGGGCGGTCGGCAACACGGTTTTGATCTCGGTGCAAAAAAAGCAGCTTTGTCTGGAAATAACAGCGGTCAAAGACAAGGTATAAATCGTACTAAGACAGGTAAAAAAGTACGTGAAGCAAGACCCCATACTATCCCGGAAGACGAGCTGGCCGCACATAGCGCAATGCTAGAGCTTTTAAGCGATCCAATCTGGAAAAAATAAAAGCAGAAATTTTGCGTATAAAAAAAGGGTAGCCGCAGCCACCCTTTCTTAAACGTATGTCAGAAGACTTTAAGCGTCTGCTGTTGTTTCGTCTTTTGCCATTTCAGCGTTTGCTTCGGCAGCAGCAGTTTCGCTTTTGCGTTGCATGAACATCTGATGGAAATCAATCGGGTTCATGATCAATGGCGGGAAACCACCGTCTCTTGTAATATCAGCAACGATGTTGCGCGCAAATGGGAAAAGATAACGTGGTGATTCGACCATCAACAATAGTTCAACGATCTGTGCCTCAAGACCTTCGGCAAGGGTAACAACTCCACCGTAATCAAGCTCAATCATGAAAGCAGTCTTGTCGTCAATTGTTGCTGAACCACGGATGTTCAGAACAACTTCGTATGCTGTGTCGGAAAGCTGTGTCGGTGTGACATCAACATTGATGTCCAGCTGAGGTGCCTTTTCTGACATCATTGGGTAGATCATCGGTGAATGTGGATTTTCGAATGACAAATCCTTGATGAACTGCATTTTGATAACCAGCGGCTGTTGCTGGGCGGTTGTTTCTTCAGCCATAAAAAGCTCCCTAAATGTTTGCCTGATTGGCTAGCATGCTTTGAAGGTCTGAACAACCAAGGATTAGGCCAGATATTAAAAATTCATATTAAATTGTGCTCTAGAATGGGGATAAATCGGCGGTTATGTGGATATGGAAGTAAGTGGTGATTTTGTAATACCCCCAAAATCAGAAGTATTTAGTCTGAGATAGATTTCAACAATCCCCAGATTAAGGAGCCAGCTTGCCCAGGACAGAGCAATATAGCCTGTATCAAACTCGTATCCGAGGGCAGGAGCAATAGGCAAACCCAATCTAAGGGTTATTGCCGCAGCAGTTAGAGCAAAGGATCTGTGCATCCATCTGCTGTGTGCATGAAACTGTCGACTTCTAGCGCAGAGATATCCTTTCCCGGTTACGTAGAGCCAAACAACTGAGAGCAAAGCAAAACCCGCTATAGCAATGGGGCCATATTCTGAAGACCAAGCAATGATGAACCCGCCAATGCCACCGACGGGAACAGCAACCATATAAATGCGCCCTGCCCATCGATGTAATTTCGGGATTTTTGTTCTGAGTCCGGTAACAAATTGCCAGGGGCCAATAAGCAACGCAGTTAAACTACCGGTTATATGTGCAAGAAAAGCCGTTTTATGGTTGATATAGTTCTCAAGAATTTCCGGGGCGACATGGGGCGGATTTGGTAGAATAAACCGCAGGGATAAAAGAGATATGGCAGTCGCCGATAGCATGATAAAGAGCCAACCCCCTTTTTTGGCGAAGGATTGCAACGTCATTATTGTACCCAATCTCTATTTATTATTCTGATGGCTTTAATTTTAAGCAGTCCCAAGGAAAGAGCCGCCTGTTTATTTTGGTACCAATTATTTTGAATAGATCTGGATATTATGCCACTGCATATTTATTATATTTTACATGCACAAAATTCATAATGTTAATATTGACCTGAATCTATTGAAAATTTTTAACGTGATCTATTCGGAAAGGAATATTTCGCGTGCAGCGGATCACCTTGGTATGTCGCAATCAGCTGTAAGTCATGCGCTGCAAAGATTAAGGCACGCACTGGATGATCCTCTTTTTATCCGCTCTAAAAATGGTGTTGATCCAACGGCACGTTCTGACGAGATTGCTGAACCAATTTTTCAGGCTATTTTGCAGATCAACGGTGTTATAACACAACCATCAAGCTTTGATCCCCGGACTTCTGACCGTATTTTTCATTTTGGCCTTCCCGACCATGCGGTTGCCCGCTATGCACCGCTTATTCTTGATCGGTTTTCGAAAGAGGCGCCTAATCTGTCTATTAGCTTATATCCACATCCGCTTTCCAAGCTCATTGAAATGATGGAAAATAATAAGTTGGATATGGCTGCAACGGTTTGTCACTCCCCACCCGCCCGTTTCAAAACATTAAAGCTATTCAAAAGCCACCACGTTGT
The DNA here is from genome assembly GCF_048259265.1 of Kiloniella sp. Lineage (NCBI taxonomy): Bacteria > Pseudomonadati > Pseudomonadota > Alphaproteobacteria > Rhodospirillales > Kiloniellaceae > Kiloniella > Kiloniella sp. Next base: position 290,005 of record NZ_JBLXHT010000004.1, read on the forward strand.
GATTGCAGCAAAAGATCATCCCTTTATTCAGGGACAGCTTAGTTTGGCAGATTATAAAAAGGCTCGGCACGTAGTGTTCTCGAACGATGGGAACAGGCATTCATATTTGGATGACATTCTTTTTCCGCTTGCTGTTAAGCGTAATATTGCGGCAACGGTTGCATCAAATATGGCAAGTCCGATTATTGTATCCAACAGTGATTTAATTGCGACGACGACGATGGAGCTGGTACAACCTTTTCTCGAACGCTATGAACTACAGGTTTTTGAGCCACCGTTTTCGGTACGTGATGTGGATATCAAACTGATCTGGCACCAACGCAATGATAGAGACCCGGCTCATCAGTGGATGCGTCAACTTACACAGGACATAACCCGGGATGTTTCCTAAGGGTGGTGGTTACTTTGTCGTTGAGATAGCGCTATCAATCGAGAGGGATTGAAGGTCTATATTAAGGATGGCACCGTTATCTACTTCTTGACCGGTTAAGCCACGAATAAATGCCCAATGACTAACAACCAGTGTTTTTGACCAGTCACTAAATGCGAGCATTTTTTTCTGAAACTCCTGACCTCTCAATTTCACCTGATGTTCCGTTTCATTTAAATCCGGCCACCAGCATTCTGGTATATGTTCAAAGTCCAGATGTGGCCAGTCCTGCGATAGCTTTGATGATGGGGAGCCAATATCGCAGGAAAAAAAAGCGTGTTCGCGGATCAACTCTTCGACCTGAATAGGTAAGTTCAAGATATCGCTGATAATTTCAGCAGTTTGAAGCGTTCGTGTATAGGGGCTTGCCACAATTTTAGTTATATCTTTGTCTTTTAAATGCTGAGCTGCGGCGTGTATTTGGACTCTGCCTTCGTCAGTTAGTTCCGGGTCCGGAATGTTTGGGTCAACGCGCGTTTTTGCATAGGTTACATTAAACTCGGATTGTCCGTGTCTGAGAAGGTACATTTTTACCCCGTTTATTAGATCTGACGCTTTATAGATCTGGTAAAAGACGAGTGCGATAACCAGCTACAAGGGACGAGAATATACAGAGATTAAAATCTTGAAAACCAAATAGCACTATTTAATCAAATAGCGCTGCTGGTATTTCTGGGTTTAATGAAGCAAAGAGCATATCAAAGGGTATAATTATTCATGCTTATTAAAACACCTATCTGTGACTTTGGCTGGTCTGCGCCTGATTTTAAATTACCTGATCTGGATGGTAAGCTAACCGGACTTGATGATGTAAGGGGCCCAAATGGCACGTTAATCGCGTTTATCTGTAATCACTGTCCCTATGTAAAAGCGATAATTGGTGATTTGGTGAGTGATGCCAAAAAGCTTCAAGACACGGGTATTGGGGTCGCGATGATTATGTCTAATGATTATCGGAATTATCCGGCTGATTCACCGGATAATATGAAAAAATTCAGTAGAGATAACGATTTTAGTTTCCCTTATTTACTGGATGAAAGCCAGACTGTTGCGCGGGCCTATGATGCTGTGTGTACACCTGATTTTTTTGGTTTTGATGCCAAGGATGGTTTGCAATATAGGGGGCGTTTGAATGCCTCAACTGCCCAGATAGTTCCAAATGCAAGACCAGAGCTTCTGGAAGCCATGCTTGGCGTTGTCGAACATGGCCAAGGGCCTAGAGAACAGATTGCTTCTATGGGGTGTTCTATAAAGTGGCGATAATCGCGATAAGGATAAGGGATTGTTCGATTAGTTCAGACGATCTTTATCGCTTTCGGTGACGTCTTGATAATCACCATCAATTACGGTGTCGTCATTTTTGTTCCAGGACCCAGCTTTGCCAAAGGGGGATTTGCCGTTGGAATTATCTGAATGTGAGTGGTTAGAAAAACCTTGGTCCCGGAAGTTTTGATTTTGGAAACCTTGGCTTTGGAATCTTGAACTTTGTAATCCATGAGAGATTCTTTTGCCCAATGTATTTCGAAGTAACTCTCGTACAGGAGGGATAAGAAGGGCAAAGCCAATGCTATCAGTAACAAATCCGGGGGTAAGTAAAAGTGCCCCTGCGGCTAAAAGACATAGCCCATCGAAGAGTTCTTTTGCGGGCACAGCACCCTGATTAAGTTGTTTTTGGGCATTCATTATCGTTGCTATACCTTGGTGGCGTAGCATTGCAGTACCTATGACAGCAGTGAGAATGATTAAACCAATCGTGCTCCAGAGGCCGATTTGATCACCAACTTGAATCAAAACTGAGATTTCCAACAGTGGAATACCGATAAAAAGAATAAGGAAAACAATTCCCATACTTGCTCTTTCTTAAGCACTTGCCTATTTAATCTATATTAAGTGATTATGAATATAGTGATTAATGTCGTTTCTCACTAGTAGCTGATCGATATTTATTGAATCAAATCATACATGGGTAACAACTTGCCTTTTTTCGATATCATTCTTCTTGCTGCAGTAGCAGTTTTCCTCGTCCTCAGACTTCGCAGTACGCTTGGTAAGCGCACAGGCTTTGATGAGAAGCCCGATCACGACCCTTTTCAGGATCGTGCTGAAAACGATAATGTCGTTAATTTACCTAATCGCGAAGATCGACATAGTGACGATTCTCAGTTTTTGGATTCTAACGAAACGCCAAATAAAGAAATCCGTACGGGTTCTCTGCATAGTGGAAAAGTTGCAGTAGATGTTCTGCCGTCTGACTCTGCACTGGCAGAAGGACTTTCTGATATTCAGATGTCGGATCGATCTTTTGACCCTGCAGAATTTGTGCAGGGCGCGGGGGCTGCGTTCGAAATGATCATCGGGTCTTTTGCTGACGGCGATACAAAAACCCTTCGTAATCTTTTAGATGATGACGTCTATCACGACTTCAAATCAGCTATTGATGAGCGTGAAGCCCTGAAACAAACGCATGAAACCGTTATGGTTGGTATCAATGATGTGGATATTATCGAAGCTGAAATGACAGGGCGTCATGCTGTGGTTACCGTCAAGTTTGTATCGGAACAGGTTAATGTGACCCGCGATACAGATGGTAATACGGTTTCTGGAGATCCAAATCACGTTTCCAAGGTTACCGATATCTGGACCTTTACCCGTGATACAAGAAGTAAAGACCCAAATTGGTTACTGGTGGAAACACGTAGTCCCAATTAAGCTTCTACACAGGTTTAAATCTTTGATTATAGGCTATCAGTTTATTTGATAGCCATGGGGGTAGCTTTGCAGGTTTCTTCGCGATTTGTTTCGATTAAAGGACAACGGGTTCTCAGAAAATTATTGCTGGTTTCTTTACCCCTTGCGGTGTTTTCCTTAACCAGTTGTGACCAGGCCGCGAAACCTCCTGCCCCAAGCACAAAAATTGAAGAAAACCTGACGCTAAGTCCTGTCGGATACGAAGCTCTGCCCGGCTGGCATGATGATGACTTGGCCAAAGCCTATCCGGCGTTGGAACGAAGCTGTGGCCGATATCAAAAATGGCCTGATACCAAAAAAGTAGGGCCAGAAGGTATTGCTGGCAAAGCTGCAGACTGGAAAGCTTTGTGTGATGATCTGAAGCGTTTTATGTCAAATTCGGATAATCACAGCGATTTTGGTGTCTGGCTCCAAGAAAATCTGACACCTTATCATGTGAAGAATAATGCAGAGCCGGAAGGCCTCTTTACTGGTTATTATGAAGCCGAATTAAACGGATCTTTTACCAAAGACGAGATCTATAAATATCCCCTTTATGATGTACCCTCTGATCTTGTTTCTGTGCGCTTAAGCGACTTTGATAAAGAACTTAAAGGGACGACAATAGTGGGAAAGGTCAAAGGTAATCGACTGGTCCCTTACCATAACCGTACCGAGATTGATGACGGTGCCCTCAACGACAAAAATCTGGAAGTGATCTGGTCTGATGATCCAGTGGATGTGTTTTTCCTTCATGTACAGGGGTCCGGTTTGGTAAAATTGCCGGATGGTCAGGTTGCTCGCGTTGGCTATGCAGGTAACAACGGGCATAAATTCTATGCCATCGGGCGTGCTTTGATTGATGAGAAGATCATCCCGCGTGATCAGATGTCCATGCAGTCCATTAGAACGTGGCTCAGGGAAAACCCTGAGAAAGCAAATGAGCTTATGCAGCGGAATAACAGATTTATTTTCTTTCGAAAAATAGAGGGTGACGGACCTATTGGTGCAATGGGGGTTCCCTTGACCCCTGAACGTTCCCTTGCGGTTGATCCCGGTCATATGCCCCTTGGTGTTCCCCTGTGGCTGGATACAACATGGCCTGGGACGCAGAAGCCATTGCAGAGGCTTATGGTTGCCCAAGATACGGGCAGTGCTATTCGCGGTCCTGTAAGGGGGGATTTCTTTTGGGGGCCGGGGGAACCTGCTTTGGCTCAGGCCGGTAAAATGAAACAAAAGGGACAGTATTACCTGTTACTTCCAAAGACGGTTTTGCCAAAAAATATTTCGCTAACGGAACAAGTTAGCGGCTAAGGTAAGGCGTACTCTTTTCAGCAAAATAACAGAGAAGATACTTGCAATTTTCAGGTAACTTGATTACCTCCGCATCAGTTGCGCGTACCTAATAGTATAATTGGCGCAAGAAGAGACGGTAAAAAGAGACGATTTAGTCTCTTTAGTCTCCCTATTATTCCGGTGATACTGCGTGGCCAAAAAAGATAAAAATATATCTTCAAAAATGAAGGATTCGGACCTCTGGCGTTCTGTCTCTACGACAGTTAAACCATTGGAGAACAGGGATTACTTTGTTTTTGGTCGGGCTTTACCTCAGCCGAAATTTGACCCGGATCATATAGAAGCTGATATTCCAAACCTGAAAGAAGATCCGCCGTTTAAGTCTTATCGCAGTGCCCCTGTGGCTCCTCGCCCAAGTAAGAAAAAACAAAGTCCGGGACCATTGAGCCACGGACAGGTTGAAAATATGGATCGACGACAGGCTGAGCGCTTTATTAAGGGTAAACTTCCTATGGACGCGGTGCTTGACCTACATGGTCAAACACAGGCACAGGCGCAAACTTCTTTGGAGCGTTTTATCAGGGATTGCCGGGCACGAGATTTGCGTAATGTGATTGTGATCACTGGTAAGGGATCTGGGCCAAAGTCACAGGGTGTTTTGAAATCAATGGTGCCCTACTGGTTAAATGAAGAACCAAATCGCAGTGCTATTTTGGCCTTTAGCCATGCCAAACATTACCATGGTGGCAGCGGGGCTTTATATGTTCTCTTGAAAAGGCGGCGAGAAAGTTAGAGACTGTTTACTCGATACATCGCTGTAATTGCTATATAAAGTTTTCATGACACCCTTTGGACACAAGTTGCGCGAAATTCGGGCAGAGCGTAAGATTACCCTCAAAGATATGGCAAAAGGCCTTGGGGTCTCGTCTGCGTATCTGTCGTCCATTGAACACGGGCACCGGGGGCAGCCAAGCCGTCGTTTTGTGCACAGGGTCTGTCAGTATCTCAATATTATCTGGGATGATGCAGAAGAGTTGGAAGAACTGGCGATAAGATCTGACCCCAAGGTATCGGTGAATACAGCTGGATTATCCCCAAAAGCCACTTACTTTGCGAACTGCCTCGCCGAAAAAATGTCGACGCTGGATGATGAACAAATCGAAGCCATGATGAAAATTATGGGAGAAGAATTTGATGACAACCTGGACTCTTCTTCTGAGTAGCAAATTTCCAGATTTAGCCATCCCAAGATTTAATATGGGCACTTTCATCTTCAGGGCTTAAAAAAAGGCGCTCAAAAGCGCCTTTTGTTGTGATTAACCTTTTAGATTCAAAGTATTCAGCGGTTACTCAGCTAATTCCCGTTTGGGCAGCTTCCAGTTTGGGCGTGGGAAGTGGCAGGTATAACCATTGGGTACATTTTCAAGATAGTCTTGATGTTCGGCCTCTGCTTCCCAGAAATCACCCGCAGATTTTACCTCGGTTACGACCTTGCCGGGCCATAAGCCGCTGGCATCGACATCGGCAATGGTATCTATGGCGATTTGTCGTTGGTCTTCATTGGTATAATAAATGGCTGAACGGTAGGCTTCTCCACGATCATTCCCTTGCCGATTGGGTGTGGAAGGATCATGGATCTGGAAAAAAAATTCCAAGAGCTGTCGATAGGAGATTTGTGCTGGATCATATAAAATTTCAATACCTTCAGCATGGGTACCATGATCGCGATAGGTTGCATTTTGAATATCGCCACCCGTATAGCCGACCCGGGTTTTTTCCACACCGGGAAGCTTTCTGATCAAATCCTGCATGCCCCAAAAACAGCCGCCGGCCAATATGGCTTTTTCAGTCATTTATACGTCCTCTACTTGATCTAGATATTCACTATAACCTTCTGCTTCCATGTCGCTTTTGGCAATGAATTTCAGTGAAGCAGAATTAATACAATACCTGAGGCCACCTTTGTCAGTTGGCCCGTCGGTGAAAACATGACCCAAATGACTATCGCCGTGTTTGGATCTTACTTCCACGCGCTCCATTCCATGGGTACTATCCCTGAGCTCAGCAACGTGTGCAGGCACAATTGGTTTGGTAAAGCTTGGCCACCCACAGTGACTCTCATATTTGTCTGATGAAGCAAACAGGGGTTCACCAGAGATAATATCCACATAGATACCAACCTCTTTGTTTTCCAGATACTCGCCAGTATAAGGCCGTTCCGTTCCATTTTCCTGCGTCACCCGGTATTGTTCGGGGGTTAGCTGTGCGATTGCCTCTTGATTTTTTTTATAGGTCTTCATGGCAACAAGATCCTTTTATCATCATTTCTTATTGGAATATGGGGCGCATGGACCGTAAATGCCAAGTGTTCCAGCCATAAACTTTATGTGAAGAGAGAACTATGGAAATTTATATGAAGAGATTTTTTCAGACGGCTCAACTTTCAATTTTGCGGTGACGATTATGGGTAACTAGGGTGTGGACTCAATTGATCCAACATCTAATTGAGAAAAGGAATAGCATGTTTAGAAAATTTACTCCCTTT
>NZ_JBLXHT010000005.1:0-276288 GCF_048259265.1 Kiloniella sp.
TACTCATTTTATTTAATGGTATTCACCCCAATATTTATCTGAAATTTGATATTTAACCGATAATTCTATTCCTGCATTTAAATTATTTGTTAAATATCAAATTTTAGATAAATATTGTGAGGAATACCATTAAATAAAATGAGTATTCACCCCAATATTTATCTGAAATTTGATATTTAACCGATAATTTAAATGCAGGAATAGAATTAATTTTCTCAAGAATAACCAAATTCACTTTATAAAAAATAATCTGGTGATAGCGATGAGAAATAAATTAATTTATTCAAATAAAATAATTTCGAGGAATTAATTAATTAAATTCCGAAAAAAATGCCCGAATTCTTACTCATAGAGATATTACTCTATCCATCGCTAATAAATGCTCGTTCTGAGAGAGCCATTTTTTTCTGATTTCATAATCGGGAATAATACTTCCGACCAAAGACCAAAAAGCTTTGTCATGATTTCTTTCTTTCAGATGACAAAGCTCATGCACCACGGCGTATTCCAAAACTGTTTTTGGCGCAAAGATTAAATGCCAATTTATATTAATCACGCGATCCTGACCGCAACTGCCCCATAAATGCTTTTGATCCTTTATTTGGATTCCTTTTGGGATGAGGTCGTGGCTGCGTTTATATTTTTTGACGAAGGCCGAGACATCTTCGCGAAGACGCTTCCTCAGCCATAATCGTAAATTGTCTTCGATCAAAGCGTCTCGTGATGATATGGGCAGGTCTTCCGGGACCTGGACCAAAAAACCATTTTTATACTGAACATCCACAAAAGACCCAGCGTAAACCTCAACACGAAGTCTCATACGACGGCCTCGAAAGGGAATTTTTGCCCCGGATACATAGCGCGATACATTACTTCTTTCGGCCTGTTTCTCTTTGAGGATTTCAGTACCATCAAAAATCCACCGCCGCTTGCGGTGAACGAAATCAGATATTTGATCATCGCTACAAGTTGTTGGTACGACGACATCAACGCCATCCAGGCTAAGGTATACCCGACGGCGCGCAGCACTTTTGGATCGCTTAATGTTATAAGCAATATCTGTATTACCAACAGTGAGGATCGGCATGACTAGCTTTTCCCTCGGTCTTGACCTGAACGCTTACTCATATGTTTTACCGCAAATTCCTCTACTCGTTCAGGCACCTGTTTCCAATCTGTCAGTCCAAACCCATGCGCCTTCTTTCTAACTTGCTGGCGTAGGCCTTTACGAAGTTCTGGCTTATCTTGCCATAAGGTCGGTGCTGTCCCTTCATCTTCATATAAACCAGTTACTTCACTCGCAAGATTTTCCAGAGAATAAACTTCAATCTGATCATCTGATTTTAAAGCTTCCAGAATTTTATAAATACCATAGGTATTTTCTGACATCCCCGTATTTTCATGAGCGGAACTCTCTGCGTCTATGTCTTTGGCAAGTTCCTCTGCCATCTTGAGCTTATCACCCCAAGAAATTTGACTTCCATCAAGCTTTTCCAATAAGGCGAGCAACCGATCAGAAAATTTCTGATATTGTAGAGGATTATCAGAGACCTTTTCTGATACCATCTTACGCAACTCTGTGGTCTTACGAATAGCTGCTGTCTTCAGGTCATCTTCGGTCATTCCCTCGACATCAAAATCATCCCAAAATTCCGGATCAGTAATATGTCGAAGCTTAACTGTTGTACTTATCCCCGTGGCATCCAGATGTTGATCCAGCATCTCCCGAATTTTGCCAGAATAGGATTTATGATCAAAAGCTTCTTTTTTCTCAAACACCTGTGTTGCGTATTGTAAGAAAGCAGCAATCCATTTCAAATCAGCCGTATAACTTAAAACAGCTGGATCCGGGCTTAAGGCTTCATAAATACCAATGAACTCCCTCGCCTTCCGTCGAAAGGTAAACCAATCATCCTCGGCTTGAAGAATTTTCACAAAGGCATCAAATTCAGGCTTGATAAACTTGCCTTTACCGCGCTTAAGACCTTTCATTAGCCCAATAACCGTCGCATGAGCAGCGCGTAATTCTGAACGCAGATCATCCAGGTCTCGCATCGCGTTCTGAACATCTTCAGATCGATAGCTGGATAAGGCATCATCCAAATTCTTCGACACCCCGATATAGTCCACGATCAGCCCACTTTTCTTTTGCGGATCAGCAACACGATTTGTCCGGGCGATCGCCTGTAACAATGTGTGCTCTTTCAAAGGTTTGTCGAGATACATTACGGATTCAATTGGCGCATCAAAACCGGTTAGCAGTTTGTCACAAACTATAAGAAATTCTGGTTGTTCACCCTTCTTACCAAAAAGCGCCTTAACATCAGTTTCTGCAGCCCGATCCAGATAATAAAGCACAAGCCCCTTGCGGATGTCTTGAACCCTTTTATCTTCAGATGGTTTGTTGTCTTCCTGGTTCGCCGAAAAAACACAAGCCGACATAGAAGCTGCCAAACTCGCATCACCAAGATCTTCGGCAATGACTTTATCCAGCGCACGCTTATAGAGAATTATTGCTTCACGATCGAAACAGACGATCTGAGCTTTATATCCATCAGGGCGAGCATAGGCTTTAAAGTGGGTCCAAATGTCATAAGCTATCAGCTCGATCCGTTTGGGATGCTTCACCAAATCAGAAAGACTTACCCCTCGGCTTTTTAGCTCCTCAAGCTTGTCTTCAGGCAGATCGGCAAACCAGTTATCAAAAAGAATATCAATCTTAGCTTCATCAATATGCCAATCGGTTTTACGGCCCGTGTAATAGATCGGTACCGTGGCCCCATCAGCTACGGCATCATCGATACCATACTTGTCCAGGTACCCTTCGCCCTCAACACCAAAGTTTTGATAGGTATTCTTGTCATCTTTTTTAATCGGAGTTCCCGTAAAGCCAAAGAACCGTGCCTTTGGCAATGTGGCTCTCAAATAGGCACCGAGATCCTTTTCCTGAGTTCTGTGACACTCATCAATCATGACAATCCAATCTTCTGAATTATCAATTGCTTGCTCTGATCCCTGAAATTTGAAAATGGTGGACAATACAACCAAACCATCTGCCCCGGCATGGATCGCATCTTGTAGATCTGAAACCTTATTCATGCGATCCGGATTTGGAAGACCGCAGGCTTGAAAGGTTTTGCTAATTTGATCATCAAGATCAATTCGATCCGTCAGCACAAGAATGTTAGGGTTGGTCAGCTCTGCGCTCTCAATCGTATAATGCATCTTCAACTTTAAGGCTGCGAAGACCATGGTTAGAGACTTACCACTACCCTGAGTATGCCAAACCAAGCCTTGACGATGTTGATTATCGACAACCCGTGCTACGATTTTATTTACCGCCCTAAATTGTTGATACCTGCAGATTTTTTTGACAACGCCTTCTTCAGTTTTTTCGAACACCACAAAATGTGCCAGCAGATCCAATAGTCGCGAGGGCTCTAATAAGCACCAAAGTCCCTTACTCAATTCATCATCGAAACTACTTTTCTGCCTCGGCCAAGGATCTTTCCAACTCGCAAAAAACTTGGATGGACTTCCCGTCGAGCCATAGAGGCAATTCGTGCCATCGGTCAGTATGTTAAAAACATTCGAATAAAACAGTCGTGGAATATCTCGCTCATACTGTTTTATCTGCTCAAACGCTTCGCCAGTTTTATCTTTATAATTGAGCGGAGATTTGGCCTCTATAATGACTAAAGGAATGCCATTAACGTAAACCACAACATCAGGTTTACGGGACTGTTCTGACTTCACATAAAGCTGACTGGTGACAGTGAAGGTATTATTATCGATGTTTAAGAAATCAATGATCTTGATGGTCTGCTTGGTTGCTTTTCCCGGTACCGTACGACTGTAATTACCGCGAAGAAGTTGGGACCATTCTTCGTTATCTGTCTTGGAAATTAGCTCCAAATAGGCAGCCTGCGCATCTTCTTCAGAGATACCATTTATTTTTTGAATGGCCTTTATAAAGACAGGCCGAAGCAACACATGATTTTGACCATCACGCTGTTCTTTATGTTTTTCAGGATCAAGGTATTTATAGCCTAATGTCCTAAGACATTCGATTGTTGGCTTTTCAGCAAGTACCCACTCCCCGCCCATATTTACCTAATCCCTGATAACAGTGGTTCACATCAAATCATACGATTCTGATTGATTATTTTCTCTACCATAAGTTAAGGGGCAAGTTTATGACGATCAACACATTATTGTTGCTTCATAACTTGGCTTACAGCTCTTTTCTACGTTCTAAAGAAACACCTGAGGACTTGCCGCTTATTCTTGCAAGATACCTATGTATCCTAACAAAGTTTTTCCCTGATTCGTCAGCGCATACTTAACATTGCTTTTTTGCCAGTCTTCTTCTGTGACTTTTAGAAGACCAAAGGAAGCCAGATGTGCCAGAAGTGAATCTTTGTGCGCAGCTTTTGGAAGGTCGGGTGAATCCATTGTTTGGCTAAAGGGCCCAAGAACACTACAATGTTTTTTCCAAAAAGCCGAAGCGATCTCACTGTTTATTACCTGGTACTCAGATTGATAACTCGAAAGAATGATTATTTCTTCGTCGCCGATCTGGTTCAATATACGGAGATAGTGACGGATCCTGTTCTGTTCCGTATTTTCATGCTTAAGACCCGACACCACCAACTCCCCAATATACTGACGGCGCTCATCCGTGAAAGCTCGTGCGGACTGCCATAAGCCTTCCTCAAAAAAGTCCTGCCCTTCGGGTTTTTTCAAGACACGTTCTAACTTAAGTTCGTCAATCTGATCTTGAAGGTAGTGGATATACGTTTCCACTCTATCGGCACGAACATTGGGGATTACTTCTGAAATAACCGCTTGGATAATTGGCCCTACGACAGGAATCACACCGGGGAGACTCGCAGCAAGTCTCGACATGCAATTTCCTTCGGTATCACCAAGAGGAGGTTGGGTGGAATTATCACTCATTCATGCTACTTTCGCTCGGAGGCTTGTAACTCTATTTAAATCTATCAAGACTCAATTCCACATTACATTTAAAATTATAACGAGCAGTTTTTCACTGATAAAATAACTCTCATTCATAGCGCTAACCAAATAAACTGAGGGCCAAAATCAGACCCGTACCCGGCCGGTTAAAAGGTCGGACATAAGGCCGGATTTAAGGGTTTGGAGTTGGACGAGCTTCTCTTTATTCGCTTCGATACTATTACGAAGGGAATTCAGGGACATCGCAATCTGCTCTCGTTCATCTTGAGGGGGCACAGCAATCAATAATGGCTTTAAGTGAGTTAAATTTATATTTTTTTGTGCATTCTGTGTCGCTACAGATTCAAGGTGTGTTTTCTTAGAGCTCAACACATGCTGTAACCAACAAACGTTAAAGCCAACTTTAGGCTGAACCGCGACCACACTATCAGGGCAGCAAATGGGATAGGTTGTGATTGCTGTATCCCCAATATTTGCAGCAATAGTGATAAGGATTGAATCTATGGGGAACTGTTTACTAACCTTCAATCCCTCAGTATTTAAGGTCTGCTTATGTCTTCTCAAAAAACCATTCGCAGCAACAATATCACCTGTTTGGACAAACGGAATATCTCCCCCGAAATACCGAGGATCGTTACGAGGCCGTATAGAAAACTTCCCTCTCTCAACTGACGCGATGCTTTCTAACTCAACCACCTCCCAACTTTCAGGGATGTCGCCGAGGGGGGAGGGTTTGAATTGGGTGTGACCTATGCCTTTGGTGAGGAGGGTTTGCAGCAGGCCTTTTTTGATCTGTTTGCTTTGCTCGATAACGGCCTTGGTGGCGGCGATGGTCTCGTCCACGCTGGTCAAGACTTCAGCTATTTTCTTTTGTTCAAGTAATGGGGGACAGCCGACAGCTAAATCAGCTAATAATTTCCACGATGTTCTCGGCATTTTTGTGCCCGCTGCAGTATCTACTGCATGTGTAATAGTGGTATCTGCAGCTAATAGATAATGTAGATATTCCCCATCTATCGCTTTCTTAGGCCTAATTGCTAAAATGTCAGTCGAACATACTCCTTCAAACTTGGGGAACGCAGTTTTCCGAAGATTAGGTCGCAATTTTCCGAATAAGACATCGGTTGCAGAAAATTGTGTCTTTGTGCTTGTTACCCTGAGCGAATTTCCTACGCCAACTAATTTTCCAGTTCCCTGACCGATATGCTCAAGACCAACATATCGGTACCGTTCAAGACTTTGTGGCAGCCATTTCGCTTTCACATTATAGGCAATATCGCCAAGAGTACAGGTAGTCCACCCCTCAGGTACTTCATACATCATAGCCAAGCTCCTTAAGGAAGCCCATCATCTTAGATTCGGCAACATTCCGTTGCGCTTGTAAATGTTTCAGTTTTAAAAGCTCGGCGGCGACATCGATGACTTCCTCTTCCTCCTCGGTGGAGACGTAACGAGAGATATTCAGGTTGTGATCGTTGGCCTCGATCTCCTCCAGCTCCACCACACGAGCAAATTTGTCCTGATCGCTATGGGCGTGGAAAGCCTCCGAAAGGCGTTTGATGTTGTCCTTTGACAGGTGGTTCTGAGCTTTGCCCTCAATGATTTCTTCCGAACCATTGATAATCAGGACTTTGCCTTTGCGCACGGCTGGTTTGTTTTTCCGTAAAATCAGGATGCATGCGGGAATGCCCGCGCCATAAAAGAGATTGGGGCCTAACCCGATAACAGTATCAATCAGATCATCTTCGAGCAGGCCTTTGCGGATTTTACCTTCAGCACCTCCGCGAAAGAGGATACCATGTGGCAGGACGACACCCAGTATTCCGCCATCTTTGAGGCTTGCCAGCATATGCTGAACAAAAGCGAGATCGCCGTATGATTTAGGCGGACAACCGTAGAGAGATCGACCAAATTTATCCCCGTCTTTCCAATCTTCATGGCCCCAGGCTTTAAGCGAAAAGGGTGGGTTGGCCAGCACACGATCAAAAGTCTTGATTGCTTTCACCTCTCCTTCGACAAGATGTTTGGGATCTCGCAAAGTGTCGCCACGTTCAACAAAGGAATCGTCGATGTCGTGCAAGAAGAGATTCATCTGGCAAATGGCCCAAGTGTTGAGATTTTTCTCTTGCCCATAGAGTGAAAGTGAATGCGGATTTTTATTCTGCCGTTCCAGATGGTGGAAGGCTTCTAACAGCATACCGCCAGAGCCACAGGTTGGGTCATAGACAGACATACCTTCTTCAGGCTGCAAACACTCCACCAGTAAACGCACAACCATCTTTGGGGTGTAGAACTCGCCGCCCTTTTTCCCGGCATCATCGGCAAACTGCGCAATCAAGTATTCATAGGCATTGCCGAGCATATCGGGTTCGACATCACAGCGGCGCAGACGGTGCTTTTCAAAGTGCTGCAGCAGCTTTTCCAACATCGCATCGGGGAAACGTTGCTTGTTGTTAAAATCCACGTCCTGAAAGACATCCTTCAGTCTAAAGTTCGCGTCTTCGATGGCGTGGAAGGAGACGTTCAGGTGCTCACCAATGTTGGAAGCATGTTTGCGCACATCTTTCCAGAAGTGTCCCTCGGGGATATGAAAGCGATGCTCGTCTGGATCTGCAGCAAGTTCGGCGTCGTGGTATTCGGCTAAACGTTCTTCATACTCTTCCTCCCATACATCGCACAGGCGCTTATAAAACAGCAGGCCAAAGATGTAATGCTTGTAATCCCCGCTATCGATGGAGCCGCGAAGTATATCGGCTGCGCCCCACAGATGGGTTTCAAGCTGGTCTAACGTTAATTGTGACATAAAGGAAGGTTCTTTCTGGGTACCGAAAATTTGCCGAAAAGGCCCGTAAGGATCGTCTCGAATTCTATGTTATTCCCCCGAACAATAACAATGAGAATTTACTTTGCAGCCACAAACGTTTCTCACACTTAATGGTAGTAACTATTTGCCACCCCACAAACGATTGCTATAGTAACCTCTCTAAACAACGTTATTTTTATGTATTTTTTATCACTGGACTAATCCATGAAGGGTCGCTCAATCCGTCTTTTCCTCGTAGACGGAACACCAACAGGCATTATCACCGCAGAAATTATGAATTGGACCGGCCACGTCATTGCGGCTCCGCGTTCCCGCCTGGCTGATCTGGTCAAACGTGAAGAGCCCAAACGCACCGGCATTTATTTTCTGACTGGAAGCGACCCAGAAAATCCGTCTCGCCTTAAAGTATATATCGGGGAGAGCGATAATGTTGGTAAACGCCTAGCCCAACACAACCGGAGCGAGGATCAAGGCGGCAAAGACTTCTGGGAAAAAGCATGTTTAATAACCAGCAAAGACCAAAACCTCACCAAAGCCCATGCGCGCTATCTTGAAAGCCGACTCATTTCGATCACTCAAGAAGCTGGTCGAGTGAGCGTTATCAATAACAACGCCCCAGAATACGGCTACCTCCCCGAGGCCGACATTGCCGACATGGAGTTCTTTATCGAGCAAATAAGGATCACACTCCCAGTGTTGGGATATGAGTTTCTTAGAGAAAAGCCTCGTATAAGTGAAGCTATTGAGCGATCAACTTCAACAGCGGAGACAAACGATACGAAACCTGCTGGCATAAAAGCTCAGACTTCTATGTTTGAAATATACTCCAAAAAATTGGATCTAAACGCTCTCGCAACCGAAGTTGACGGTGACTTCATTGTCCTTAAGGGTTCAAAAGCACAAAGCGAGTGGAAAGGAAAAAGTGAGCATAATATAGGTTATTCAAGGCTTCACGAGCTACTTCACCAAACAGGAACACTAAAAATTAATGGCCCGCTTAGTCAATTTGAAGAAGACTACGCTTTCAGCAGCCCAAGCGCCGCTTCAGCAATAATCTTTGGACGCGCCGACAACGGCCGCACATCATGGAAGGTTAAGGGTTCAAACCAAACCTATGCTGATTGGCAGGAAGCTCAGGTTGATGAGCAAGGTGATTAAAAAAGTTATCATGACCACATAATCCTATCCAATTCGTCCTTCTATTATACAAAAGAAACATAACAATGATATGAGCCAAGGTGAAATTTTCCCCGAAAGAGAAAAACAAAATTAACCCAATTAAATACAATTGGCTCTTCACCTACCTAGTGATCGTTCTCTTGAGGATAAGATAATGGTAAATAACAACACTGATAAAAAAACAGCGTCCTCCTCAATTGATGAGAGTGGCGCCTCTATTCAACAAACATCTCTTAAAAATGAGTTTGCTTACTCTTCACTGGAAACTCTGAGAAAAAAACTGCTCGACCTAACCGCTCGAAACTCACTCTTAAACTATAAGCACCCGAAAGTTGGCTGTATCCGTTTGATTGATGAATTACCAGACCAAATTATTTCAGTCTTACAATCAGGAAAAGCCTTAACTTTTATTCCGGTCCCTGAGCCTACCGAAAATCAATTAATAGAGGCTGGATATATAACAATAGACCCTATAACCCAGCTAAAAACATCAACAAGTTATCCAACCGCCGAAAAATGGGCAAAAAATCTAGGTTACGACACATCTTTTGATCTTCCAGATAAAGAAGCTGCAAGTGAAGGCGAGGACAAGCATAACGACACGTTCATACAATCTTTACTTTACGCACCTGACTTAGAGGCCCGCTTACGGAGTCTCCGTAGTAAATCAGAAATTGCTATTGAAGAAAATGGATCGAATATTCTGTATCTTACAGTGGGATTTCTAGAGTTCTATGAAAACAGGGGTTCCGATCAGAAACGTTTAGCCCCACTATTCACTCTGCCCGTAAAACTAGATCGCACCAAATTTGATAAGGGAGCAGGGACATTTAGATATAGTATAACGGCAAAAGATGATGGATTACTCACGAACGTAACCTTACTTGAGAAGCTAGCAAATGATTTTGGCTTAATCCTTCCGTTCATTGAAGAAGATACTCTTCCTGAAGATTATTTTGAGCAAATATCCTCAACAATCCTTCGACAGCAACCACGTTGGTCTATACGACGTCAAGCGACACTCGCATTACTAAACTTCACTAAGCAGGCCATGTACCAAGATCTTTCTCCTGATAATTGGCCTTCAGGGGCAAAAATTGAAGACCACCCAATCATAAAACAATTTTTTACTTCAACAGAGGACGAGCGGGAAAATAACTCTCCTAGCTACGAAGTTGAGCATTCAATTGATAGTATTGATGAGGTACATGAAGCCTATCCTCTTATTGATGATGCTGATAGTTCTCAACACAGCGCATTAATAGATGCAATTGATGGTGAAAATTTAGTCATCGAAGGACCGCCAGGGTCAGGAAAATCCCAGACTATTACCAACCTTATCGCCGCTAGTATTGCGAATGGTAAAAGAGTGTTATTTGTTGCTGAGAAAATGGCTGCACTTAATGTGGTCAAGAGCCGGCTGGATCGAGCTGGTCTGGGTGATTTTTGTTTAGAACTTCATAGTCATAAAACAAATAAACAAAAAATTCTAAATGACCTTCATCTACGGATCAACAATCAGGAAAATTATCGTTCACCCTCTGATATAAAAGTCAATATTGAACGATACGAAGCTTTAAAATCTCAGTTACTTAAATATGTAGAATTAATAAATAATCATTGGCGTGCAACAAATTTAAGCCTTCATCAAATTTTGAATAAGGCTACTCGATATAGAGAACATTTAAGTATAAATCCTGATAAACTAAAAATTGATGGCATTGATGGTCAGAGCCTAACACCAGTTAAGCAGCAGGAATTATGCGATTCCGCTGATATGCTGCGAAGTATCTATGACCAAGTATCTCAACAAACAGAAAACGGAATCATTTCTAATCACTACTGGTATGGTGTCACCAATTGTGACTTGATAGGTTTTCAAGCCGATGATCTTAATGAGAAACTATTAAAATGGACTAATTCTCTCGAAACCTTACAAAGCGATTGGAAAGGTCTTCTAGATGATTTGAATTTGGATGCACCTGAAAATCCACAATTCCAATTGATTGAAGATGTCGTATCCTGTGCTGAAAAACTTCCTGATCTAGAAGGAGATGAACCCCTAGAGGCCTTACCTATTCTTATTGAAAGTAGTAACCAATTTGAACTTCTACTATCTGAGTATCAGAGTATTCATGAAGAGGGAAAATCTCTAAGTAAAACTATCAAAGCAGGGAAAATTACTGATAAAGAAACATTTGAAATTATCTCTAAGTGCTTAAAGGCGATGGACGCACTTGGATGCAAAAAGGAAATGCCTTTAAACGATCTGATTTCTCTCCAGAAAACCATGGAAATTTCAGGCAACGAGGCAAAAGAAATTGCTAAACAATTTTCACAGATCATTCCTAGTATTCCAGAGGACATGAAGGTTTCCTTTAAAGTAAGTCAATATGGTCTCCGTGAATTTACAACCCTTATCAGCCTTATCGATAAACTTCCTTCAGATCTTTGGCAGCATCGCAATGAGCTTTATGACAATCCAGACCTAGATCCGCTACTCGATAAAGTATCTAAAAAATTAGGTCAGCTAACCCCTATTCATAAAAGTTTACTTGAAATTTTCAGCCTTCATAGATTACCTAGGACCCTTGATTTAGAGCAAATCCAATTAACTCTTGATAATGCGGGCATTTTCCGGTGGTTCTCCTCCGAATGGAGGCGAGCAAGGAAAAGCCTGATAAAGCTGTCGGTTACTACTAAGCCAAAGACAAAGCAGTTAATACAAAGCCTTCCAGAATTAATTCAGTACTCTCATGGAATTGATGATCTAGAGCGCTTGAATAATGATGACCCAAGTTTGCAGGACCTTTATAAGGGGGTAGAAACACCAATAAAACGTATAGAGATGCTAAGGCATTGGTATCGACTGGTTCGGAATGAGTATGGCATTGGTTTTGGAGATCGAGTAAAACTGGGCACTGCATTGCTATCAATTGATAGAAATCTCGTAATTGGTATTTTAGATACTGCCAATCAGGGACTATCTGAAATGGCAAATGACGTACTAACGAGTACCAATAATTATAGGGATCAGTTTAAACTTTTCAGTCCTTTGAAAGATCTAGATACTCATCTTGATGTCGCCATCCCTATCCTATCAACAAAAGTTAGTGAAGTATTAATCAACCTCGAAAATTTTTGTGTCGATGGCAGTCATTCAATTGGTGAGCTTGGCTATGCTTGTAAGAGGCTTGGTACGCTGCAGACGAAATCTACGGAGTGGCAATCAACAGCGATAAAAAAGAAATTGGTTCCTTCTTTGTTTAACTTTAGCTTATCACCAGGCGAATTTTCTAACGACCTTGTAGCTTCTGCAAAAAATACTCTTGAGGTAGCTAAGATCCTTATTGAAGTCCCATCTTTAAAAACTGTTTTTACTTCTTCCGCTGATCACAACCAATACAAAGCACTTAAAGCACAATTAAAGACAATAGATGAGCTGATTAAGTCAATAAATAGGGACGAAATAGCTTTCTCCGAAATTGGCCACATTAATATGGATGAGTGGACAGAACATTCTGACGGTTCCCTACAATTTTTACTGACTAGAAATAAATATGCTCTCGAGAAGCCTTTGTGGCTTCCAACGTGGTTGGAGTATATTCGTTTGAAAAATAAACTTTCCTCTCAAGGGCTTGATAGGATTATAAATAATTTAGTTACGGATAGCATTTCAACAAAGGACTTGAATGAAATTGTGCAATTGGTGATGTACCATCAATTGGCCAATGAAGTCCTCGAAGAGCACCCGACTTTATCGCAGTTCAGTGGCATGGAGCAAATGGCTGTACGTGAAAAGTTCCAAGAATACGACAAAAAACTCAAAGAATTACAAAGGGAAAAAGTCGCTCATAAGGCATCAAGAAAAAATCCATCCACTGGTGTTTCCAGTGGCAAAGTCGGAAATTACACTGAGCTTTCACTAATTCGCCATAACATCGGCCTAAAAAAGCCTAGAATTGCTGTACGGTCCCTCATTCGAAGAGCCAGCCAATCTCTCCAAGCTTTAAAACCATGCTTTATGATGAGCCCAATGTCGGTTGCGCAATATCTAGAGCCTGGAAAATTTAATTTTGATCTCGTAGTTATGGACGAGGCTTCTCAAATTCGCCCAGAAGATGCGCTTGGTGCGATAGCACGGGGAACGAATTTGGTAGTCGTTGGTGATCCAAAACAATTACCTCCAACATCTTTTTTTCAAAAAACTCTCAATAATGATGAAGGCGAAGACTCTGTCGCCCTTGAGGAATCTGAAAGTATTCTTGAATCTGTAATCCCAATGTTCGTGAATCGGCGTTTACGTTGGCATTACAGGTCTAGGCATGAATCGCTAATCGCTTTCTCAAATCAGAATTTCTATGACTCGAACTTAATATTATTTCCATCACCTTTTCAAAAATCTGATGAGCTCGGCATTCGCTTTTCAAAAGTATCTAAGGGGCGCTTCATAAATAGAAAAAATACCGAAGAAGCCCGGGAAGTTGCCCGCTCGGCTGCGCTACATCTATTAGATAATCCGAAAGAGTCCATCGGCATAGTGGCGATGAGCTCTGATCAAAGGGATGAAATCGAACGTCAAATTGATCAGTATGTTAAAGATGATGAATTGCTTCGTCTTGCATACGATAAAAACCAACAAACAGACGAACCACTATTTATCAAAAATCTTGAAAATGTGCAGGGTGATGAACGTGACGTCATTGTTATATCAATGACATATGGGCCTGAAACTGCTGGTTCAGCTTCAATGTTTCAAAGGTTTGGCCCGATTAATTCTCCGATGGGTTGGAGGCGTCTAAATGTACTCTTCACACGGTCTAAAAAACGCATGCATATTCATTCCTCAATGGATTCTGGACATATTCGAGTTTCAGAAACCAGTTCTCGAGGTCTGAAAGCGCTAAAAGCTTTTATCGAATATTGCGAAGTCGGGCATTTGCATCACGCCAACATTACGGGCAAAGCTCCTGACAGTGATTTTGAAATATCGGTAATGAGAGCCCTTGCTGACAGGGGGTACGATTGCGAACCTCAATTAGGTGTAGCGGGGTATTTCCTCGATTTAGCAGTTAAAGACCCCGGAATGCCAGGAAGGTTTCTAATGGGTATAGAATGCGATGGTGCAAGTTATCATTCGGCAAAATCTACCCGAGATCGAGACCGGTTAAGACAAGAGATCCTTGAGAACCTTGGATGGACGATTAGAAGAATTTGGTCCACTGACTGGTTTAAAAATCCGCAGGCTCAATTGCAGCCAATATTTAAAGAATTAGACCGGTTAAAAACACCTATTTCACAAGATCAACCCATCCCAACGTCAGTAATAGAGGCCTCGAACTCGATTTCTGACGATGATGATTCAGCCCTGATTGAAGACGATTTATCCCCTTCAATCCCAAAATCTTTACGAATCGAGCAAGAAGCCACGCTGCAGGATATAGCCGATGACAAGCTCCTGACCCGTTTAAAGAAATTTGATACTAAAATAATACGTACAGAGCTACCAAATACACCTATCGATAAACAACTTTTACGCCCCGCAATGCTCGATGCATTGTTAGAACATTTACCAGGGTCAAAAGCTGAGTTTTTAGAATTCATACCAGCATATTTACGCACAGGGACTTCGCCTGAAGAAAGTAAATATCTTGAGCGAGTGCTTGAGCTTATTTCTGAATATGGATAATAAAATTTGAGAATGTACAAGCTAACACTAACAAAGTGTCCTTCATGATCGGTATCAGGGGTAATAGTTTAAGGAAGGTCCATTAATCGGTCAAAATAACGATCTACATAGATACTTATTTTGGCCCTTGGTTATTCCTCTATAATCCGAGCATTAGCTACGATTGACAACTTATGCCTAATCCCATTTATTATTTATCAATGACTTAGGTATCAAAAAATTGACACTTTATGTGCGAACCTACATGACGCCCTACAAAAATGGTGATCCCGACGCGATTCGAACGCGTGACCCTCAGATTAGGAATCTGATGCTCTATCCTGCTGAGCTACGGGACCACTGGGAACTGTATAGTTGACAGTTTCTTTTCTGCCAAGAGGGTGCCTTGTCAGCTTTAGCAACTTTTTGAACCCTACGCCTATAAATCAATCGAGGGTACGGAATTTATCCATCGCTTCAACCAGTGCCTTGGCTATCCCCGGCTCAAAGGCAGAATGCCCGGCGTCATCGATGAATTTGAACTCGGCTTCGGGCCAAGCTTTGTGCAGATCATAAGCCGTTGATGCCGGACAGACGATGTCATAACGACCATGGACAATAACCGCAGGAATATTTCTGATGCGATCTATCCCGCCCAGCAATCCTCCTTTGGGTAAAAAGCATCCATTCACAAAATAGTGCGCGATCAATCGGCCAACGGGGAGTGCCCGCTGATCATCCAGAGATGCCTTGATAATATCCGCGTTCGGCAAAAGTGTTACGCAGCTAGCTTCGTAGCTGCTCCATGACTTGGCGGCGGGCAAATGGATCGACGGATCCGGATCTATCAGGCGCTTGTAGTATGACCCAAGAACATCAGCGCGCTCTTCTTCACTTAAAAGAGAAATAAAATTCTCATAGGCTTCGGGGAAAATCGACCCGACGCCCTTTTCACTTAAATACCATTCCAGTTCTTTGGGACGGGACAGGAAAATGCCGCGCACGACCAATCCGTCCGTGCGTTCAGGATGGGCCTGTGCATAGGCCAGTGACAGTGTTGACCCCCACGACCCACCAAAAATGACCCAACTTTCGATCGCCAACTGTTGGCGCAAAAGTTCCATATCTGCAATAAGATGAGGCGTATCATTATTTTCAAGTGATCCCAACGGCAGAGATTTCCCACAACCGCGTTGGTCAAACAGCACAATGCGATAATGTGCAGGGTCAAAGAAGCGACGGTGCGCGGCCCCGGTGCCTGCCCCTGGACCACCATGAACAAACAGCACTGGTTTACCCTGTGGATTGCCCGAAACCTCCCAGTAAATTTCATGGCCATCCCCAACAGAGAGAAAGCCCATGTTATAAGGTTCTATTTCTGGGTACAGTTCTTTTGGGTTCATAATGCCGCTCAAAATACCATTAAAGATTGTAATACAATTGCTCCCCTACTATGACGAGACTATGCCGAAATTAAAAGCTTTCATCAGTCGATTTTTATTCTTCTTTCTGTTTCATTACAGCTGGCTTTCCTTCGGCGAGTTCGTGTCTGCACAACAAGCCCCAGCTTACTTGGAGCCAACCTTGGCCAAACCAGTCCAGGTCACGGAAATAACAGCCGATCACCAGCTAATTCTTGCTGATAGTACGACCATAAAGCTTGCTGGCTTGCTATTGCCAACTCAACAAGACTGTGATCGCCTAAAGGTCGTTTGCTCCCTTGTTGAGCGACTATCACATTATCTGGAAACAACCCTCCTCAACCAGATAATTTATATCTCCGACACTCCCCAATATTTCGATAGAGATGATCGATTATTAGCACAGATCAAAAACAACGAAGGCACTTGGGTACAAAAAGAAATATTGGAACAGGGGCTCGGCAGAATAATCACGACAACAGCACGTCCTACCGATTTAACAATAATGCTTCCTCTCGAAAATATGGCCCGGCAAAGCCAAAAAGGACTATGGCGTCTAAAGGCATTTCAGATTTTGCAAACGGACAATCTGAACAACAAAACTGATCGCTTTCAAATTATTGAAGGCACAATCCAGAAAACAGCAGAAGTCCGCGGCACGATCTATCTGAACTTTGGTCAGGACTGGCGGACAGATTTCACGATAAAACTGGAAAAGAACCATCGAGCAGCTTTTGCCAACAAAGGCAAAGGCCTGTTGCAAACAGTCGGTCGCAAGGTACGAATACGGGGCTGGCTGTTCTGGGAAAACGGCCCTATGATATCTGTCTACACACCAGAACAGCTAGAATACTTCTCAATCGAATAATTTTTGATCAAATACATCTTCGGGATCAGATAAAAATGCCCCATAACACCCCAAATAATAAAACTGAGAATACAACTGCCACAGAAAATATTGGCCAAGAAACAACTACAACAGAAGTGAGCGTGCAAAAATTGCTCGACGCGGCAAGTACAGAGATAACAGAATACTCCCCTAAAGAAATAAAGGGGTTGTTGGCACAGGATGATGTTATTCTGATTGATATCAGGGACATACGGGAGCTCAAGCGCGAAGGCATTATCCCCGGAAGCTATCACTGTCCCCGTGGCATGCTTGAATTCTGGATTGCCCCTGACAGCCCTTATTACAAGCCAGCCCTGTCACCAGATCATCATTTT
Source organism: Kiloniella sp. (assembly GCF_048259265.1). NCBI lineage: Bacteria > Pseudomonadati > Pseudomonadota > Alphaproteobacteria > Rhodospirillales > Kiloniellaceae > Kiloniella > Kiloniella sp. The sequence continues at coordinate 17,297 of NZ_JBLXHT010000005.1, forward strand.
ATTTTGCATTGTGCCTTGGGTTCACGATCGGCCCTTGCAGCCAAAACCCTGCAAGATATGGGGGTTCCCAGAGTAAGTCATATGGCAGGCGGCTTTAAAGCCTGGAAAGAATGCGGCTTAGAAGTCGAAGAAAAGACATAATTCCTTTATAAATTCATCATAAAGGACACAACGGTATCATTTAAAGAAACAGCGCGAACTCATGACGATGACAACTCTTTTCCGTTTAAGAACCCCTCTACTGGCCCTCGCGCTTCTTTCAGCCGGGCCATTGCTATCTGGCTGCTCAACCTCTGAAGCCACAGGGCGCACGTTTTTTAATGGTGGTTTATCGCCTGCGCAGGAACAAAAGTTGGGGGCGACAGAGCATGTAAAAATCGTCAAACAATTTGGTGGTACTTATGACGAAGATCCCGCGCTGACAAAGTATATCAGCAGCCTTGGAAATTTTCTTGCCAAAACATCTGAGACGCCGGACCAAAAGTTTACCTTTACCCTTTTGGACAGTCCGGTGGTCAACGCTTTTGCCTTACCGGGTGGGTACGTCTATACCACGCGCGGCTTGTTGGCTCTGGGAAATGATGAAGCAGAAATCGCCGGTGTGATCGCACACGAAATCGGTCATGTTACTGCAAAACATTCGGCTGAACGGTATGGTTCAACCATGACGGCAAATATTCTTGCCGCTGGTGTTGGTATTTTAACAGGCAGCGGACAAGCCGCTCAAGCTGTGGGCACAGCTGGGGCTGTCGCGGTTCAAAGCTTCTCTCGGGATCAGGAATTTGAAGCAGATCTTTTGGGAGTACGTTACCTCTCCCGCGGCGGATTTGACCCCAACGGCATGGGTGACTTTCTCACTCAACTACAATCCAGTAGTCGTCTGGATGCTGAAATCGCGGGAAACCCAGGACGCGCAGATCAGTTCAACATCATGCAAACCCACCCCAGAACGGCTGATCGCATTCAACGCGCGATTCAACAGGCGGGAACAAAAACCGTCAACAACCCCATTGTCGGGCGGGATGTTTATCTCAAAAAAATTGATGGCATGCTCTATGGGGATGATCCTTCACAAGGGTATATTCGTGGGCAAAGGTTCTCACATCCCGAACTCAAGCTTACCTTTACCGCGCCTGACGGCTTTCGGCTAATCAACAGCAAAACACAAGTTGCTGCTGTTGGCCCTGAAGACTCACTGGTCATTTTCGATGGTGCAAAAGGGGACGTCAGCGGTAGCCTGAAAAATTATCTGACAAATGTTTGGGCAAAAAATGTTCGCCTCCAAGATGTAGAAAAAATTACTATTAACAGCATGGAAGCCGTAACTGGCCGCGCCACACAAGTTAATACGAAAAGCGGAAAAAAAGACTACCGGCTAATCGCAATTCGGTTTTCTGGCAATAAAGTATACCGCTTGACCTTCAGGACGGATCCCAGCCAAACAAATCGCTTTTCAGAAGACTTTAGACGCACCACATATTCATTTAAGAAACTGTCCAATACCGAAGTCGCCAAGTTAAAGCCCTACAGACTCAAAATCTACACCGTGCGTTCTGGTGATACGCTAACAAGCTTGGCCAGAAAAATGCCTTTTGCAGATTACAAACTGGAACGGTTACTTGCCCTAAATGGATTAAATAAAAACAGTCAGCTTGCTCGCGGACAAAAAATCAAACTCGTTACAGAGTAATCGGAACTTTAAATTTGGTAGATACGACCAACAAGCCCATTCCAAACGAGATCTCTCTCTCGATAGATTGTGCTGTCAAAAAACACTGGCGTCCATCAATTGCAATGGCCTTATCATTTGGGTTTGGTGGCATGACTATGATTGCGCTCGCAATTGTCATCTGGCTTTCCTTTGATACCGCCAAGGACAACACATACGCGCTTACCCAAGAAGTAACCGAAGTCAGCTTTGGCTCTATCCGCTCGCATCTGGACAACAATCTCAATGCAGCGGCAAGTCAGGTAACCTATATGGCGGAATTGGTTCATCAGGGGTTACTTGATCCAAACGATGAAAAGGCTATCACCCAAACGATCAAAGGGGCACTTGCCGCAACCCCTCAAGTACGCGGCATGTCATTCATGCGAATTGACGGATCAGCCGTACAGGCAGGGTGGTTCGACGACACCTCTTTTTTTAGCCGAAATCAAAAAAGCGACAACGAATACCGCTTTGCGTCCATATTACAGGATGCGAGCAAAGAAGATGGGGTTTATTGGGGCGGCATTATCTGGATAGAAGAACTAAAAGAACCCCATATTTCTGTCTTTCATCCCGTGTATCAAGGCGATAGGTATATCGGAGCAATGGGGGCAATTATCTCTATCAGCTCGCTTTCGGATTACATCAATAAACTTGATAAAGAGACAGGCAATCACACCTATCTACTTCTCAATCGAAACAAAGTACTCGCCCACCCATCCCTGATTGACATGAGCCGATCAGGTCTGTCAGCAGAAAACCCGCTCCCAACCCTTAATCAAGTGATTGATGGCAATTTACGCCGGATTTGGGATGAACCCCTCTATGACTTCACCAACATACTGGGCAACGGAGATATCAAAGGCCACGCCGTTGATTCTTTTGCCGGGGAACTTTCTTTTCTCCACACAAATTTTTCTGCTTATGGATTTGAAGACCTGACACTCGGCATCTATTTCATGGAAGGAGAGCTTGAGGGTTATTACGAACGGCTATATTTCACCGGGGCTGCAGCTCTGGTTATTGCTTTGATAACAGTCATTATTATATTTTTCGCAGGCAAGTTCATTGCCATGCCGCTCCAGCGTCTGGCCGAGACATCTCAACAGGTTAGTCAACTAGACCTAATCCACACGCAACGTCTCCCCGGAAGTATGTTCAGAGAACTTGATACGGCAGCAACAGCTTATAATTCGATGCTGGGTGGACTAAAATGGTTCGAGAACTATGTTCCCAAAAAACTTGTAAAACAACTTATGGAAACCAATGGTGAAGGTATTATCTCGGAAGAGCGGGAAATTACCGTCATGTTTACCGACATTGTCAGCTTTACAGCCTTGAGCGAATCAATGCCCGCCACCGAGCTTGCAGGCCTTCTCAATCATCACTTCGATCTGTTAGGTGCTATTATCGAGCAAGAAGGCGGAACCATTGATAAATACATCGGTGATTCTGTTATGGCATTCTGGGGGGCTCCAACACAAATGGATGATCACGCCAAACATGCTTGTATTGCCGCCTTGCGCATAGAAAAAGCACTACGAGCAGATAATAACCGAAGAAAAGAAATGGGGCAGCCTCCTATCTATATTCGAATAGGCATCCATAGTGGCCTTGCCGTTGCTGGTAATATCGGGGCCAAAGGCCGGGTCAACTACACATTGATTGGTGATACTGTAAACACAGCACAGCGTCTTGAAGGCCTGGCGAAAGAAGTCTTACCAAACAGTGCGGAAACGGCCAAAACACTCATTTCAGCCACGACCTGGGATTACATCAAAAATGACACTAAAATGAAAACAACACAGAAAGGTTTCTTTGCCTTGCGTGGACGGGAAGCTGAAACAGAAGCATATGAGCTAACAAACCTTGGCCTTTAAGGGCTTGTTGTTTCTTCCAAGTGTTTGAGAAAATCATCATGGGTCTTCCCTCTTTCGTGTGGGAAGAATTCGTCCAGAACAATCATTTGTGTTATACGATCAAGCCTGAAGACCCGAAAGTCCTGTCGTAATTCACACCACGCCCCCAGCATCCAGATTGCCCGATAAAGCTGCAAACCCAACGGCCAAAGAGTGCGTTGGCTTTTATCACCCTTCCCATCTTTATAGTTGATCAAAACTTTGTTCTGATTTCGAATGCCATGCCGCAGATCACCCACATCAATAGTAATGGGTTCGGGCAAAGCGTCACCATGCGCAACCAGATTTGGTTTTGCCAATCTCGGACGCAAAAGATCCGGCAACACACTGTCAATTTTCTGAAGGACATCTGTCGCAGCAAGTGCCAATTTTGGATCAGCCCAAGCTTGTACCATCGTCATCCCAAACGAAAGGGCTTCAAGTTCTTCCGCATCGAACATAAGCGGCGGTAGGTCATAGCCTTCGTATAGAAGATACCCAACCCCGGCCTCTCCCTCTACAGGGACACCTGAACCAATTAGATCTTTAATGTCGCGATAGACTGTTCGGGTAGAAACTTCTAATTCTTCGGCGAGTTTATCCCCGGTAATCAGTCGGCCTCGACGTAGAATTTGAACCAAGCGAAATAAGCGGTCAGCCCGTCTCATCAGCTTTCCAGCACCTCGAGAACCTCACCATCCAGACCTATACAGGCAGCAATCAATTTACCGCCAAACCCACAGCCGCCATCAAGAGTAACTGCAAACTCGTCATATTTCGGTCCGGCTTGCTCTGGATCATAGCCTCTAAACAGGCGTGTAAAGGGGCCAAAATTTCCTTTTACCTGCTGAAAGCCTTTATTTGCCCACCAAAAACTATCTTTTTGAGTTTCCAACGGACGACTGGGATTAATCCCTGCGTTCACAAAAAGAGTGGTTCCATTATCAGGATAGGCAGCACGTTTCAACTGTCCAAGAACTTGATAATGGCCCGGCTTTTCCTGCATAGCACGACGCACCTTGTTGGTCCAACGAGTTAGTTGCATGGCACCTGCGGTAGCCTCGCGGAAACCTTCTTGTGGGCTAAAGCCATAAGCTTGGAGCGAAGCGCCAACCCCTTGATCCAGCATCCATTGAAGAACGCCTCTTGGGTCGGTCGCAAATTGCAACTGTAGCAATTTTTGCCACATTTCTTCCTGAGAGCCTCTTAGATAAACAATATCGCGGGAAAAGTTCTGATATCTGGCAAGAAAGAAACGACGGAAAGAAATAAGCTCATCCAAGGTTTCAGCAACCTGCGCTCCGTGCCCCATAAAGTTACCGAGATAGATAACGCGATCACCACGTTTTAATCGGGACTCAAGGGCGGCGTGGATATTTCGCAAAGGATCGACCTCACCGTGAATGGCGCTAACAGCCCAAATACGGTGCGTGGCAGTCAAGATCGCGAATTTTTGCACATCGCCCATGGGAAAGGACGGTACCCCTGTTACAGCTATAGCGAGAAGGAGCGCTTATAAGAAAAGCGCTGAACTCTCGCTTGATTGCCCGACAAACGGACGATTAAAACGAAGAAGACATAAACGCGGCTCCGCGTTAACGGAACCGCGTTTTCACATGTTCTCCGTAAAACTAGGCTGCTGCAAGCATTTCTTCTAGTTTTACAGCTGCTGAGTCTTCGTCGATTTCCTCAACAGCAGCAAATTCACGCGCTAATCGTTCCAGAGCAGCCTGATACATCTGGCGCTCACTAAAGGATTGTTCAGGTTGTTCGGGGCCACGATGGAGATCACGGACAACTTCGGCGATAGAAACTGGATCACCAGAGTTGATCTTTGCTTCATATTCCTGAGCACGGCGGCTCCACATTGTCCGTTTTGCACGTGAACGCCCTTTTAAGGTTGTAAGGGCATCTTCCATAAGCTTGCGGCTGGACAATTTACGTAGACCAGAGCTTTCAGCACGCACCAAAGGAACACGCAACGTCATTCTGTCTTGTTCAAAAGTCACAATAAGCAATTCAAGCGTAACGCCAGAAATTTCTTGGGTTTCGATACCCTGTACGCGTCCAACACCATGGGTTGGGTAGACCACGTAATCACCGGCACTATATTCTGCTTGTTTACCCATTAGATCTCATCTCTCCGTTTTGACAGCCTGAATTCATACAGACCCTACATTCATATAGGTATGTTTTCAGATTTAGCTATACCTGACATGCAAAAAAGCATCTGGCCAGAAAGAGCATCTGAAAGCATACCCAAAACGCATGGACACAATATCCCCACACAATTTTAAAAAATTGGCAGGGGCAGAAGTTCGTTGTTAAGTGAAACTTACTAAAGGCGAAGGTAATTTTTTATCCGACACCGTAATCAGCTATCCATCCGTTAGGGATATGTTATACAGTAATTACAGTAAAATTTCAATATTCGCTTAGCACATGCCAGCCACGCGATTAAAGCATAGTTCAATGCACCAGAATAAACTGTTGAATTATGAAGTTATTGTGAGAAGCGAGACCACGTCGCTTTTAATATTGGCTAAACGAATCAAACAAAAAAGATCCGTTACCTCGTTGAGCACCCCTGTCACAGGTGCTCACGCATTTATTCAGCCAATATCTACTCAGCCAGTATCGCCCGGCTTTTCGCTGAAATGCTCTTGTAGTTTATTACCTACACCATTCCATTCATCTGCATCAGCTGGCTTTTCACCCATACGGGTGATATTTGGCCAGATATCTGCCCACTTCTTATTGAGGTCCATTACAGACTCAGAAGCAGGATCAGTATCAGGCAAAATCGCTTCCGCAGGACATTCTGGCTCGCAAACACCGCAATCAATGCATTCATCCGGATGAATGACGAGCATGTTCTCCCCTTCGTAGAAACAATCTACAGGGCAAACTTCAACGCAGTCCATATATTTGCATTTAATGCAATTTTCCAGGACGACATATGTCATCGTCTAATCTCCACTTGGCTCCTGACCAACTACAGGATTTACCTGTGTCACCTTTTAGGCATTCCCACTTTGGGTTTATGAAAAAGGGCCTACCCTTTCAAACCCAAACGAGCAAGAGCTTTTTTACGAGCATCACCGCTATCGCGATCAGAAACATAGAGCAACCCGGCAATTCGTCGCATCAAATTAGCTTCGTAGTGATGTAGCTCGCCATCCGCATAAACAACTTCCCACATCATTTCAATAAACTCTATACGCTCTTCTGGGCTATGACTGTCATTAATCACCCTGGTAAAAGCAAAGAGCTGGCTTGAACTCCCGGCCTTTTCTTCTGCCAGAGATAGTAACTCTTCACCATCTTCAGTGCTCAAGGCCAAACGACTTTGAAGAAGGTCGATAATTTTATCCCGCTCTTCTGAATCAAAATCATCGTCCATTCCTGCTGCTTCAACCATCAAGGCAGCTGCGGCTACTTTTTTATCACTGTGATTAACCAAAGCCCCTTGGGGCTTTTGTGAGATTTCACCCAATAACTCTTTTATACGACCGAACAATCAACTTTCCTCAATTATGATTAAACCGAGCAACAAGTCTCTACAAAAAAAGGGCTAAAGATACTAAGGTCTTTAGACATCCAGTCTTTTGAAGACAGAAGCCATTATGTATATCTATAATCTAGTGTCATCACAGCCATTAAACAACTTTTCGGGACCTCAAACCATGCCGTCCGAGATAAAAAAAAACCAAACAACAAATACATTCTCGCCTACGCCTGATGCCAGACGTTACGCTCCAGCAACAGAACGCAACAGGCAAGTTATCTATGACGTCTTAAAAAACAACCTTCCCGTAAAAGGACGATTGCTGGAAATCGCGAGCGGGACAGGCGAACACGCCGCATGGATCGGATCACGTTTGCCCGCAATCAAATGGCAGACCAGTGAATATGACACAGATCTTTTTCCCAGTATCCAAGCGCATATTCAAGCATCTGAAGCAAAAAATATCTTCCCACCGTTTCATATCGATGTCACCCGAAACAACTGGGGGCTTGAAGTTGAACAGCTGTCGCAATTTCAAAACAAAACAAACGTCATCACCTGTGCAAATATGGTTCATATCGCCCCTTGGGACGTCGCAATCGGCCTGTTCCAAGGGGCAGCAAATCTTTTGATTAAAAATGGCCTCCTGTTTGTTTACGGGCCTTTCTTTCAAAGCGATGTACCGACCGCACCCTCAAACATTGAATTTGATAACTGGTTGAAAGAACGCGATCCGTCCTGGGGAATTCGACAGCTCGATGATGTTAAGAAACTTGCCGAAGATTATAATTTTGCCCTTGAAAGAATTCATCCCATGCCGGCAAACAACCTTTTCCTACAGTTCAAAAAACTAAAATAGTTCAGGAGAATACTCTCGAGAGCCTGCATTACTTAGACTTTATATAGTTTAACTCTCTTCACTCTGGCCTCACGTCACTCCAAAGCGGCGAAGAAATTGCTTCCTGTTTGATCCACGATAAAAACGCCTTATTTTTCTTACGCATAGAATCCCGTGATATCACTGAATACACCTGTCCATTTGGCACAAACCCAAACGGCGCGATCAAGCGTTTGGTTTTAATGTCTTCACTGACCAGTGCCCATGGCGCTATGGCAGCCCCCAATCCCCCCATAGCAGCTTCTAACATAAAATAGATATGCTCGAGATCAGTACCTTTATCAGCCTCAGGCACTTCTATTCCCGCAACTTTTGACCAGTCTGTCCAAGCCGACTTTCGTGTCAGACTGTGCAACAGCGGAACCTCTTTTTTTGATAACAAACTTCCGGATTTTGAGACATTAAATCGTGCATCTAATTCAGGGGTCATGACTGGCCCCACCAACTCAGCGAACAAGGGTGTCACCTCAACATTTGGGGGCCAATTATCTTCGCCAACAACAATTGCTAAATCACACGCGGCGTTCGCAAGATTAGGCATGTTTGTTATAGTGCTTAAGCGAACATCAATTTTAGGATAGTGTGCCGAAAATCGGTATAGCCTTGGCAAGAGCCATCGCATCATGAAGGTTCCGATACAGGCGACATCCAGTGCACCCTCTTCACTATCGACCACACTTGCAATACTAGCCTCAAGCTGATCAAAAATCGCCGTCAATTGAGGCTGTAGCTTTACCCCTGCTTCTGTGAGTTGCAACCTGTTGCGCGGCCCTTCAAACAGTCGCACCCCCATAACATCTTCCAGATGCCGGATCTGCTTACTGATGGCTCCATAAGTAACATTTAATTCTTCGGCGGCATCAACCATACGCCCTTTTCGGGCCGTAACTTCAAAGGCCCGGATTGCATTTAACGGAGGTAACGACGATCTATTCATAATAGTTTTTCTCACATAGAACAGAGAAATGATCGATTTATTCTTTGTAAATCAGACGATTTAATCAACACACATTTTTAATAGTGAGAAAAAATCCTTTGCTTAGGGTTAAAAACAACACGTAGAAAGTAACTCCCCCAATGGACACAATCGTCTTTCTTGCCATAATGGCTGGCGCCCTTATGCACGCTGGTTGGAACGCCGTTATCAAGATCGGGCTGGATCGCTTTTCCGCCATCCTTCTCCTCTCTCTTTTTCAAGGCGCTATCTCTTTCGCTCTAATCCCCTTCTTCCCCACCATCGCCAGTGATGCCTGGCCATGGCTACTTGCCTCTATCCTGCTACATGTCGGATACAAATTTTTCTTGATTAAAGCCTATGCCTTGGGGGATTTAAGCCAGATATATCCCCTCGCTCGGGGAACAGCCCCATTAATCGTCTCAGTCGTTAGCGCCCTATACCTGGGCGAAGTTCTGACCCTGACCAGTGCCTTGGGTATTGTCTCAATTGGCTTGGGGATTATGGCGATGGCTTTCAGCAAGGGCCCCAACACACCGCCGCTTTCAAGAAAAGCGCTGGTTTTCGCTTTCTCCACTGCTTCTTTTACCGCCGCCTATACACTCGTTGATGGAATAGGGGCTCGTATGTCCTTTAATGCCTCAAGCTTTACCCTGTGGCTATTCGCCGGAGACAGCTTGATTATGTTGCTGTCTGCTTTGGCCCTTAGGGGCAGAGGCGCTATAGTAAAAACATTGCCAGCATGGAAAAGTGGCTTTGTGGCCGGAGCTCTTTCTCTGGGGTCATATTGGATTGCCATCTGGGCAATGACCAAAGCGCCGATTGCTTTGGTCTCTGGCCTGCGGGAAAGTAGTGTGCTTTTCGCCATGTTCATCGCCGTATTCCTACTCAAAGAAAAAGCAGGAATGATCAGATGGCTGGCCGCTTTTTCTATAGGCACAGGGATTCTTCTTACCCGGTTCTAACTCAGCCGCCGTGTAAAAATATCTTCGATACGAAGATCAGCACAACCAAAAGCTAAATGACAGAAATATCGATCAAAAAGCAATCCACCACCTTCTATGGAAGGTTATCAACTTCAGGTATTGCCGCTAAATTGCTATCCCACATGGCACGGCTAGATGTACATATATGGGCATTAGGCCGAATAGATATCTTACTATCAAGACTGCCAGCAGGTACCACGAGCAATCCTCCCCCCATTTGCACATTGGGAACCGCCGAACCACACGCAGAACAAAAACTTCTTGAATGCTGTGTCTTCGGCACTCGATAAACCTTAATTTTCTCCTGTCCTGAACACCAGTTTATTACAGCTGTTGTAGAGAATAAGTTGGCAGCATGGGCAGAACCAGTTCCCTTTTGACAACGAGAACAATGACAAAGGAAGAAATGGCTAAATTCGCCTGTAATCTCAAACACTACAGTTCCACAAAGGCAAGATCCAGTTATCAACTCAGTCACAAGACCAACACCCCGCTGACGTTAAATAAAAACATTCAATAGATAGAAAAGGTTATATTAATCATTTTGGCGAAGTTTATCGATATCTCGACGATCCTTTTTTGTCGGCCGCCCCGTTCCCATATCGCGTATCGCAGTATCCCCAACGGGGTTTGTCTTATGCGATTTCCGATGATCTATAGGGGCGAGGTCTTCATAAAGTTCTCGCGCTTCAGGTGCAGGCCCCCGGCGACCTCCAAGGGCGAGAATTTTGATGACACGAATGTTTGCCCCCTGCGTAAAGGTTAGGACATCATCAGGCTTAACCAACTGACTGGCTTTACTGATCGCCTTGCCACCAACACGCACCCGCCCGCCATTACAGGCTGTACTGGCGATTGAGCGCGTTTTAAAAAAACGGGCATACCAAAGCCACTTATCAATGCGAAGACTTGCCTTTTCATCACCAGCCATCGCAAGACCTTTAGCGTTTGAAAGACATGTCCTGAAGAACGGCAAAAGGTGAATCCGCCATTCTGGCCTTTTCAGCTTCAACTTGCTTCTTCCGGGCTTCTTTTTTCTTGGGGTCCTGTTTTTTGGGCCCCCGCAGACCAAAGACCGTCACGCCGCCCTTTAGTCTGTTTGGATGGAATCGCAGAGATTTCAGAACAAAAGCAATTTGTTGATCATCAAGACCAGAAACTTTTCTCATTTCATCGTTAATGATGAAAGATCCCGGAGGAAGTTTCAGATCATCATCTGCTTTTTTATCCTCTTGCACTTCAACCGCTACGTTATCCAAGGCTTTCACCTCGGATTCTGAAACAGCAACATCCTGATCGTTACCAGATGTAACTATCGCAGTATCATCAACGACAGGTGCCTCTACGGCTGGCGTCTCAATCTCAACGACTTTAGCTTTGGGATCAGTGTCTTTTTTGTTCGATTTCTTTTCACCGTCATCCTTGCTCAGACGAAGCAACTTATACGCTTCATGCGAAACACGCTCCAGAATATCAGCTCGAAGAACGAGTTCACGGCCCTTGCGGTTAGAAAGATGACGATACCCGACAGAAGCACAGAAAATATCTTTCTGTGCTTCTGATGGCGTAAAGTACTTGCTCTCAAAATCAGGGAGCTTCGGCACAGAAGCTTCATTCCATGCCGCCCACAACAAAGCACGAATCCGGCTTGGTCTTGGACGGTTTAAATTCGGTAGAAAAACGCTTTCCCGGCCAAGGCGTAAACCAAGGTCAGCCAAAGCTTTCCTGTCTGCTTTGCTCAGGCCGTTAATCTGATCTCGCACCAGATAACGCGGCACGAGTCCCAAGCCTTCGATAACTTGGAACGCAATACCACGGGCAGTACCCTCGAGCTTGGCATCAGATAAATAAAACAAAGGCTTGAGTTGAGCCCTCAAATGGCGCTCCAACCACCCTACAAGACGAAGTCTGATTTTCTCGCGCATTGGACTATCAATGAATTCGGTCGTATAGACATCAACAGCAGGGCTGAGTGAACTTTCACCCTTGATCAACTTACCAACAGGGATACCCCGCCAGGTCAACTCGCCAGCATCATTCAACAAGAAAGATCCGTCGTTATCTTCTTCAAGCACAGAAACCCGCGCAGGCATCTCGCTTAACAGCGTTTTGCGTGCAGCTGTCAGGCCCGGCTTGATATCCGATCCCTGAAGACTTTCATCCAGAACAAAAGAGAACCCAACGATACGCCCAAGGAGTTCTCCTTCGACGATAACGTCACCATTTGCTTTAACCGCTGACACTATATTTTCTCCCGCCTGGAGGCTTCGTACCAATTTTGCTGCTCGTCTATCGACAAACCTTTGTGTTAAACGCTCGTGAAGCGCGTCCGATAACCGATCTTCTATCGCACGACTGACGCCTTGCCAATGCTCATTATCTTTAATCCAGTCTGATCGATGACTAATATACGTCCAGGTCCTGATATGAGAAATGCGCGCGACCAAAGTATCAATGTCGCCGTCGATGCGATCAATACGCTTAATTTGAGTTGCAATCCAATCATCCGGAAGCACCCCATGGTTGCCTATCAAATAATGATATATCTGAGAAAGCAACCGAATATGTTGGTCCGTCAGAATTTTTCTAAAGTCAGGAACCTGACAAACTTCCCAAAGCAGCTTCACCTGCGCAGTATTTGTTGCACTGTCCTGAACTGTACTTTCCTGAGCCAACGCCATTAATGCCTGATGATCTTCAGCATCTCGCACCCGCGATAATATTTTGTCGTCCGCACGCCGCTCCAAAGACTTTATCAGTAGCTCTGGCGAACGATAGTCTAAATCATTGTTCCGCCAATAGATAACACGTAACGGATCGTAATCGTGATTTTCAACTCGGGCGATCAAATCTTCGTCTAAAGGCCCAACATTATTTGTGGTCCCAAAGGTTCCGTCCCGGGTATGGCGCCCTGCACGTCCGGCGATCTGTCCAATTTCTGATGCATAGAGATAACGGGAAATACGGCCATCAAACTTTTCCATTCGGGAAAAAGCGACATGGTTCACATCCAGATTCAACCCCATACCGATTGCATCGGTTGCAACCAGATAATCAACATCGCCGTTTTCGAACAGTTCTACCTGTGCATTTCTCGTACGCGGGCTCAAAGCCCCAAGAACCACAGCCGTTCCCCCACGGTGTTGTCGAATTGTTTCAGCCAGTTGATAGACATCTGTCGCCGAAAACGCGACCACTGCTGATCGAGGAGGTAAACGGATAATTTTTTTGTTGCCGGAAAAGCTCAGGTTTGAAAAGCGAGGGCGTTCAATAAACTCGATATCCCTGACAAGCTTCTTCAGGATCGGCGCGATTGTATTCGAGCCCATAAACATGGTCTCTGCCGTGCCCCGCGCATTTAAGAGCCTGTCAGTAAAGATATGCCCCCGTTCCTCGTCTGCAGCGAGTTGGATTTCATCAATCGCAAGAAACTCGACCAGCTTGTCCACGGGCATGGATTCAACAGTACAAAAGAAATAGCGGGCAGCTTTAGGCAGGATCTTTTCTTCACCGGTAACCAAGGCACACTTGGCAGCACCTTTTATGGCGACGGCTTTGTCATAGTTCTCACGGGCCAATAACCGCAAAGGAAAACCAATCATGCCTGAGCTATAAGCAAGCATCCGTTCCATCGCCAGATAGGTTTTACCCGTATTTGTCGGACCAAGAACTGCTGTGATTTTAGTCGATGCGAGAAAGCCCATCTATCCCTCCTGCGATTAGGAGGCCGTGATAACAGAACACGTAAAATCCAAATCAAAAAACGTAAATTATGAGATAATTTTATACACAGAAAACAAAAAGAAGAAAACGTAATTAAGATGCCAAACACATTAATAAAACAGCAATATTTCAGCTTAACTTATGCTTTTTCCAAATCATGGCATCAAACATTCACAAGCCTAACAATTTATTAGTGATCCAATTCAACGACAATAAACCTACTCGATTACATTGCACGCGGTTCGGTTGGCACATGCAACACCCGCCAATAACTTTCAAACATGTTCACAACATCAATAAAGTTGATCCCAGCTTCTTCTTTTACAAAATAACCAGCTACTTTTCTGTTATAACTTTTAACCATATCTTGATCGGATTTTGACGTCGTCAAAACGAAAACCAAGGTATCAACAAGCTCGGGATCCGCACGTAGGTTATCAAGAAATTCAAGCCCATTCATCCTTGGCATCTGAAGATCCAATAAAACCATAAAAGGATAGGAAACTGCCCCGCTCTTCAATAACTCCAAAGCCTCAACACCATCGTGAGCCCTGACAATAGAATTCCCAATCCGTTGCTTTAGAAAGCTGCGTTCAATAGATGCGGCATCAATATCATCATCTTCAACCAGCAATAAGGTTATCTCACTCGTATCGGCTTTCATGCATAGAGCTCCATATATTCAAGCGTTACGTTTATCAAAATACCCCCTACTCAAAAGGCCAAAAAATAATGCAGCAAGCCCCTCGCTCTCTGCCCTTTTGTAACTGAAATGTCCCCTTGTGGTGTTCAACAATTTTCTTAACCATGGCAAGCCCCATACCACTTCCTTCTATCTTATCCCGAGGCTGGAGGGTTTGAAACATTTCCAAGGCTTTGCCATGCATCTTATCCGGGATCCCCGGACCATCGTCCTCGACCCGAATAAAATGTCCCTGCTCTCCTTTATCGTAGCTGATCGTGATAATACCGTTCTCTTTATCATGGTGTTTAATTGTATTCGAAATAAGATTACGCAATACAATATCCAATGGTATACGCGGTATATTGATCATGACATCAGGGGCTGTGCAGGAAAATTCTTGATCTTTCCCATGTAAAACCAAAACGTCATTAGACATTTTTCGCAAAGAGACTGGTTCACTGGAATAGGCAAATCTCGCAATCTTTGAATAGTCCAATAAATCTTTCAACAAAGTCATCATACGCAGGCAGCGGCCTTTGACCATGTCGATATGTTCTTTGGATTTTTCAGGGAGCAAATCACCACAATCTTCCTCAATCCAGCTAATAACTTGATTTATAGAATTAAGTGGTGCTTTGAGGTCATGTGACGCGATATAAGCGAACTGCTCTAAATCATGATTTGTTTTTATCAAACGTTGCGATTCATCTCTCAGAGCCTCAGTCATTTTATCTGCATAGGCAAGGGCACTACGATTAACTCGTGTCAGGAAGACAAACAACCCGAGCAACATGCTATCAATAATCAACCCTCCAATCAAAATCCAAGAGGGTTGATCGTTTGATGGATCATCTCTGAAACTTAAACCGGATTCAATATTGAATAGCCAGGTTCTGCCATACATCTCTATCTCAACATTTTTAACAAAAAGCGGATTATCATCCCGAGGATTCAAAACATCTGCAGCTTGTTCATCATCTGCATACAACAGAGTTTCATTATCACTAATGGCAATTCGCACCTGACGATTTTCACTCGCCAGCGTTCCCAGCATCAGTTTGCTCATGATAAAGGGAGCATAAGTTACACCAACGATATCTGCCCGACGCGCATCAACAGTACTTGGCTTTTTTCCTCCTTCATAAAAAGGGGTATAAAACAAGAACCCAGGTGTTTTTTTTGCATCCTGAACTAATACAATGGGACTTGTAATCTGCGCACCGCCTGTATCCCTTGCTTTTTTGATTGCTGTGTAGCGGTTACTCTCAAACGCCATATCAAGACCAATCGCCTTGTCGTTTGATTCAGATGGTTCAATATAGGTAATCGGCCAATATTCTTTTTCTTGATGTTTTGGATGTAACGTATAGTTCGGGCGCGTTTTTCGCTCAGACGCAAGGTACTCTTCCATCTGAGACGGCTTGATATTATATATCACACCGATCCCGTTAATACTGGGATAAACCTTGTCCAAGTCAAGGCTATTTGCATAGATCTGCCACTGTGCATAATTTGTCTTCTCCCCATTTGCATCCAAAAACGCAACTCCACCCCAAAGTGCGTTTTCGTAAAGATGCATTCTCTCTTCGACCAAGCCGATAGCTTGTTCAACCTGCCGCTGAAACTTTTCCTGATTTTTTTGAGAAACCTGCTCGCGTGCAATATACCAAGCACCAACGGTCAAGATAATCGAGAGCAAAACGACCAGCCAATGAACCCAGTGCAAAGCCCCCTTACGCACCAACTGACTTCGTTGCTCGGCCTCGATAGAATCAGCTTGATTGACCTCCGTCATTACTTTTTTCCGAATAATTCAAAAGATAAGAGTTTCAAAGGCAAGGTATTTTCAACCAAATATCTTACATAGCTAGAACTAACACTAAACCAAGGGTATTAAAAAACATTAACACACAGCTTATGAGGGATATTTTTTACAATTCAAGGAGGATATAATCTTTGAAATAACAGTCTTTCCTTCAACCAACCCTCTTGACCTTACAGCTGGTGTAAGGACAAGAATGTACTACCTCTTTAAAATACAGCATCAGATTGACAGACCTATGCACGCCTACACTTCTATTCGCCAATCGATCAGGTTCATACTTGCCTTGTTATTAATTGTATCCTTTTCCGAGATAAGTATGGCGCATACAAATGTTACACGCACAATCCCTGCAAACGAGACCGTACTCAAAGAATCACCACCAGAAATAAAGCTTATCTTCCCTCAAGCCATCAAAATCACAGCTTTCAAGTTGTTAGACAGTCAAGGAAACGAGATCACTCTCGAACAAAATAAAAGCCTGAAGCCCATCAAGGAAAAAGTCGTATTCCCCCCAACGTTAGGCGCAGGAACCTATCGCGTTATATGGCGAGGGATATCCACAGACGGGCACCCCATTAAAGGAGAGATTACCTTTACCATTTCTCCTTAGCCAGCAGCATAAATATGATCGAAAATACGGAATATTTTTTAACAGCTCTCAAGACTGTTATTTATAACTGTAGCCTCTTTTCTGGTGGCACTTTACTTTTCC
The DNA here is from genome assembly GCF_048259265.1 of Kiloniella sp. Taxonomy (NCBI): domain Bacteria; kingdom Pseudomonadati; phylum Pseudomonadota; class Alphaproteobacteria; order Rhodospirillales; family Kiloniellaceae; genus Kiloniella; species Kiloniella sp. The sequence goes on from NZ_JBLXHT010000005.1 coordinate 34,198, forward strand.
TTCGTGTATTTGCCAAAGAAACCAGAGACATTCGATCAAAGCTTTACTCCTTCATCACAGGTTCAAGCTTACTGGGTATCACGCTCAGCATTATAAATATGGGGACACAAGTAGTCTGGCTCTCTGCAGGAGATCTAACCGCACTTCAGGATCCCGACATACTCGCCCTTGTACTTTCTTCTTCAGCAGGGAAAACACAATTATTTCTTTGTGTAGGGTTTGCTGGGATCATCTCGACAACAAAAATAGAGCATCCCATCTATGCCTTTGCCATTTTGGCAATGATCCCCGTTACCTATGCCTTATCGGGTCACACCGGGTTTTATTCGCCAGTATGGCTGTTAAAGATTTTCATTATTGCGCATCTGTCTATTGCCTGCTTTTGGATCGGCAGCTTCATTCCCCTGCTCACACTTATTAACCTGAAAAAACAAACCGCATCAGATGCCTTGGAACGATTTGGCATTATTGCAATTTTTCTTGTCCCTATATTACTCGCCACAGGTATCGGCATGGCTTGGTTTATTGCAGGGGGGACAGAGGGACTAACAACTGATTATGGTTTGATGCTTTTAGTAAAAGCGAATCTTGTCGCTATGCTGCTTTGCTTTGCAGCCTTAAACAAACTGCGGCTGGTGCCACAATTCAGGACAGGTCATCCACAAGCGGTCGATAAGCTCAGGCGTTCCATAACGATAGAAATAGCAATCGTTTTGGTAATACTGATCGTTACAGCAACGATTACAACAATAATTCCGCCAGAAGATCTCGGCCATCGACTTCGTTAAGCCCTATCAGGGCCAATCTGAATTTAAAGCAATTCATTTCCGAACTGGTTATTGCAACCCAGTCGGGATAGGCCCGTCTTTCCCAGGGTCCCACCCGGAAGACCACATTTCATATGGCACAATATGCGGCTTTACACCGCTATTTTCAAACCAGGAATCAATCGCAAAACTTTTCCCCGTAGAAACATCAACAACAGCTGCAGACGTATGGGGCCATCCACCAATAAAGAATCCTCGGGTAACCTGAGACCGTAGTCTGTGATGTTTAATCAGCCCCAATTCATTGAGGAACATCAGCGTTGTCGTGGTGTTTACAGCCTCATCTTCACAATCAAGCTGCCCTGACTGCCCATACCCTGTAAAGGTGCCACCAATATCATTTTCGGTACCCGCTTTTGGCGCATTCATTTGCTCCATATAAGCAACCGCCTTTGCCATAGAAGCCCGTTCTTGCTGTGGGGTTTGTGGTACACCAAAGGCTTTGATCAGTCCTTGCTTATCTGCATCACTCACGGTCAGACTTAATTGTCTCGCGCATCCATACCCATGACAATACTGATATTGTGTCATGGTTGGCACGGCGACCCCCTTGCGTTCAAACACCATATTTGGTGAAGAATTCGGTCCAGCAGCACAGCCACCAAGCATCAAAAAAAAAGCCACCAACATCGATTTAGAAAACCGATTAGACATAATGATAAAACCCTTTGCCCGAGCACACGGGCTGTACAATCACAACAAATTATCTATACATTTTTACAGGAACACAAAATTCCTGCAATAGCTTAGAAGGCAGCCAACACCTCTTCATCGGTTAGATGACTTGAAATACTGATCTTATTAAGCCATATGTCTTTTGCTCTTGATAAATAAGGCCAAGAGATTAGCAATATTATTTCGAATAGTTAAAAGGTGGATTATACAATCATGTCTGAGGAACAACTTTCCTTCCAGGCCGAGGTTTCCCGGCTCTTGGACATCGTGGCCCATTCGCTTTATTCCAATAAAGAAATCTTCCTGCGCGAGCTCATTTCCAATGCCTCTGACGCATGTGATAAACTTCGGTATTTAGCAGTAACAGATGGCGACTTGATGAAAGACGATCCTGACTTCAGGATCGACTTGGAAATAGATTCAAATGCCAACACGCTTACCATCAGCGATAACGGCATTGGCATGAACCGCCAGGAGCTTATTGATAATCTCGGTACCATCGCACGCTCCGGAACCAGCGCTTTTATGGAACAGATGGAAAGCAGCAAAGACGGCAGCAATCTGATTGGTCAGTTTGGTGTGGGTTTCTATTCCAGCTACATGGTTGCCGACAAAGTCAGCGTTACCAGTCGTCGTGCCGGCGAAGATCAGGGTTGGCAATGGGATTCAGATGGCAAAGGCAAATTCACCATTGCCGAAGTTGAGAAACCCGTGCGTGGAACCTCTATCACGCTGCACCTAAAAGAAGAGCAAAAAGAGTTTAGTGAAGAACTACGTCTTCGCACCATCATAAAAACCTATTCCGATCATATTCCAATTCCGATCCGACTCAAAAAAGCGTCCCCAGAAAACGAACTGGCAGAAAACGAAGATGGCATCATAGAAAATGATAGCGAATGGGAAACGCTGAATTCTGCTTCAGCCATCTGGACACGGAGCAAATCCGATGTAACAGACGAACAGTACAAAGAGTTTTATCATCACGTTGCCCATGCCTATGACGACCCATGGTTACGCGAACACTTCCGTGTCGAAGGTGTCCTAGAATATTCTGGACTTCTTTACATACCGGGCAGCAAACCCTTTGATCTCTTCCATCCAGATCGTAAACACGGCGTAAAACTTTATGTTCGCCGCGTCTTTATCACCGATGACTGCCAAGAACTTATCCCCGCCTATATGCGGTTCCTGAAAGGCGTCATTGATTCAGAAGATCTACCGCTCAACATCAGTCGTGAAATGCTTCAGGATAACCCAATGCTGCGTAAAATTCGCGGCGGCATTGTGAAACGTGTCCTTGGCATTCTCGAGAAAAAAGCTGAGAACGAGCAGGAAGAATATCTGAAATTCTGGGAAAACTTTGGCTCTGTCCTCAAAGAAGGTCTCTATGAAGATCTGCCTCAAAAAGATGCTCTCTTGAAACTCTGTCGTTTCAAATCCATCAAAACCGATAGTTGGATCAGTCTCGCAGACTACCTCGAGAACATGAAAGAAGGCCAAGAGCATATCTACTATATCTCTGGTGAAGATGAGCAGGCTCTGCGTCGTAGCCCACAGATTGAAGGCTTCAAAGCCAAAGATGTGGATGTACTTGTTCTGCACGACCCTGTTGATGAGTTCTGGGTAACATCCATTAACGAGTACGAAGGTAAAGGCTTCAAATCTGTTACCCGTGGCGGTGCCGATTTGAACAAAATTGACGGTGCTGATGACGAAGATGAATCGTCAAAAGACAAAGAAGAAGACAAAGCGGAACTTGGCGCCCTGCTCGGCTATATGAAACTAACCCTCGAAGGGGAAGTAAAAGATATCCGCAGTTCAGAGCGTTTGACGGACTCAGCTGTTTGTCTGGTTGCCGATGAAGGCGACATGGATATCCATCTGGAACGTATTCTACGCAGTCATAAGCAGGTCGATGAAGCCAGTAAACGGGTTCTTGAAGTCAACCCGAAACACGATCTGGTCAAACGGCTTTCTACACTGATCAAAGAAGACGGCGCGGCCAAAGAGCTTGAAGACATTGCCTGGCTCTTGCTGGATCAGGCGAGAATTCTCGAAGGACAGATTCCATCTGATGCAGCGACATTTGCACAACGCATGTCCCGCGTTATGGGCAAGGGTCTTTCATAAGATCTTCTCTTATCGGATAGTTATCAAAAAGGCGGTTGATTTTGCTCAACCGTCTTTTTTTGTTCATACAGGAGAAGAAAACCAACTCTCTGGCTATAAACTAACTGGGATTGCTCTCATGTAAAACAGCCCCAAGAATTACGCCGCCGCTGCCATCTTGCAACAACAGGGCATAACCGTCTTTCGGAGATAATCCAAGTGAGGCAAAGCTAAACGAGACAGAGCTATCTGTCCCATTCCATTCAGCTACACGCTCAACCCCACGAACAACGTGCCTGTTGACCATAAATAGTCCTTTATTCTCACCCCGTTGAATTTCCGTCTCGTGCTGTTCATCAAAAACGGCCACCCACAAGGTAGCTGATCCCTCAAGCGGAAGCTCTTTGCTAAAATTTACCGTTTGTTCAGTAAAGGCATTACCTGCAACAGACAGAGATACAGCCTTACCCGTTCTGGCAGCTTCTTCTATCCCGAGCAAAACGTCGCCCCGTCGGGATCCAACCAGCTCTTTACGTCCATCAATAACCAATTGCGGTGTATAGACATATCGTAACGACATGGTAGAACCGTAATCACGCTGACGTTGCGTTGCTTCCGGGCTGGAAAAGGGATCTTTCCACCCAATATAGTCCCAATAATCAACATGATACGACAGGGCAATAATTCCGGGTTGATCAGCAAGCTCAGTTAAAAGCGCATCGGCTGGCGGGCAGGAGCTACAGCCCTGCGACGTAAAGAGTTCAATAACCACAGGTGCTGTTTCGGAAAGCCCAGCAACATTAGCGGCTTGGACAACTAACTCTCCCTGAGCCAAACGTTTTTCCGCAGCCCGAACAACCTCGCTAGTGGTACCGCTTATCGCCATATAAGCCCAAGCAGACGAGAGGCCAAGCACAACAAAAGCAACTTGCACAAACGGACGCTTAAATAGAGTCTTTAAATATTTCATATTCAAAGACTATGCCTCTTTTAGCAAGAGCTCCAGTCACTTCACATTCAAGTTTACGCGAGCAAGGAACGTCTGCACGAGCAAAACAAGGTTTACCCCCGATATCTAATTTACCTCATCTTAACCAACAAAAAAAGGCAGCCCCATGGGCTGCCTTTCTGTCACTCATGCAAGTGGTTAAGTCTCATCATTGATCAAGTTACGCAGTACATAGTGAAGAATACCACCATGGCGGAAATATTCGACTTCATCTGCGGTATCAATACGGCACTTCAGCTTAATATCTTCGACCGAACCATCCGGACGGCTGATACGACAGTCAACATCCATACCCGGCGTAATACCATTTTCAACACCAGAAATATCAATCGTTTCATCTCCAGTAATACCAAGCGTTTCACGGGTTACACCATCTTTGAAGACAAGAGGGAGGACACCCATGAAAACAAGGTTGGAACGGTGAATACGCTCAAAACTTTCAACAATAACTGCCTTAACACCTAACAAACGGGTTCCCTTGGCGGCCCAGTCACGTGACGACCCCATGCCGTATTCCTTGCCCCCAAAGACAACAAGCGGCGTGCCATCATCGATGTACTTCATGGCTGCATCGTACACTGGCATAACTTCGCCTTTGTATTTAGAAAAGCCGCCTTCTGTACCCGGTACCATCTCGTTTTTAATACGAATGTTAGCAAAGGTGCCCCGCATCATAACTTCGTGGTTACCGCGACGAGACCCGTAAGAGTTAAAGTCGATTGGACGTACCTGGTGGCTAGTAAGATATTCACCCCCCGGGCTATCAGCTTTGATCGCACCCGCAGGCGAAATATGATCAGTTGTGATATTGTCAGCAAGAACCAGAAGGGGACGCGCGCCAGCGATATCGCTGAGATCGCCAGCTTCCCTGCTCATACCTTCAAAGAATGGCGGATACTGAACATATGTACTTTGGTCATTCCAGTCATAAGTTAACCCAGTCGCCGTTTCAATTTCTTTCCATTGCTGGGGACCTTCAAAAACGTTGTCATAACGCTCTTTGAACATTTCCGGTGTTAGCGCAACGTTAGAAATTTCCTGTATCTCTTGTGATGTCGGCCAGATGTCTTTTAGATAAACATCCTGACCATCTTTGCCCTGCCCAATCGGATCGTTCAAAAGATCAATGGTTACATTACCTGCCAGCGCATAGGCGACGACAAGCGGCGGCGACGCTAAATAATTCAGACGTGTCTGCGGGCTAACACGACCTTCGAAATTACGGTTTCCGGACAGAACCGCAGCAACCTGTAATTCTTTATTATCAATGGCAACGATATGTTCGTCGGCAAGCGGGCCAGAATTCCCGATACAGGTGGTGCAACCATAGCCAACGAGATCAAAACCAATTTGATTGAGGTAATCCTGAAGTCCCGCTTTTTCGAGGTAATCAGTCACAACCTGTGACCCGGGTGCCAGAGATGTTTTAACCCAAGGTTTCGAAGTCAGGCCCAATTCAACCGCTTTTTTCGCGACAAGACCAGCACCGATAAGTACCGATGGGTTCGAAGTATTGGTACAGCTGGTAATGGCTGCGATCATTACATCACCATTGCTCAGCTCGTAATCTTTACCTTCAACAGAGGATTTATCACCTGCCTTATCTCCCAAAGCTTCATCGATCAGCTCGATAGATTTTGGTGCAAGATTGCTGAGAGAAATACGATCTTGTGGACGTTTTGGTCCGGCAAGACTTGGCTCAACCGTTGAAAGATCAAGTTCTAGTGAAGATGTAAAGATCGGATCAGGTGTGTTTGTCTCCCGCCACATCCCCTGCGCCTTAGCATAAGCTTCAACCAAAGCAACCCGGTCAGCATCACGACAGGTAAAGCTGAGGTATCTGATAGTCTCTGCGTCAATTGGGAAAAACCCACAGGTCGCCCCATATTCCGGGGCCATATTTGCGATTGTCGCCTGGTCCGCCAAGGTCAGATTATCAAGACCTGCACCAAAGAACTCAACGAACTTACCAACCACACCATGGGCGCGAAGAATTTCAGTAACGGTCAAGACCAAGTCTGTCGCGGTTGTTCCCTCTTTCATCTTGCCGGTAAGTTTCATACCAACAACCTCAGGGATTACCATGGAAACAGGCTGTCCAAGCATTGCCGCTTCTGCTTCGATACCGCCGACACCCCAACCGAGTACGGAAAGGCCATTTACCATGGTTGTATGGGAATCAGTCCCCACCAACGTATCAGGGTAGGCAACCGTAGAGCCATTCTCTTCTTTGGTCCACACGACCTGTGCGAGATTTTCTAGGTTCACCTGATGGCAAATACCTGTTCCTGGGGGGACAACGCGGAAGTTATCAAAAGCAGTTTGTCCCCAGCGTAGGAAAGAATACCGTTCTCCGTTACGCTCAAACTCCAGATCAACGTTTTTCTGGAATGAATCTGCGCCGCCGAACGAATCAACCATTACGGAGTGATCAATAACAAGATCGACAGGGGAAAGAGGGTTGATCTTCTTGGGGTCCCCACCCATTTCCACCATAGCCTGACGCATAGCGGCCAAATCAACAACCGCTGGAACCCCGGTAAAATCCTGCATAAGAACACGTGCAGGGCGATAGGCAATTTCGCTATCCGACGTACGATCTTTCAGCCATTCAGCCATCGCTTTGATGTCATCAACCTTGACACTGCGATCGTCTTCAAACCGCAACAGGTTTTCCAAAAGTACTTTCAGAGAAAAAGGCAGACGGGATATATCCCCGAGTGTCTTGGAAGCTTCCTCGAGACTATAATAGTCGTATGTCTTGCCATTTACATTAAGCTGGCGGCGAGTATTCAGGGTGTCCTTACCAAGAGCCAATTTAATCTCCTCTTGCGGGTGTACGTCTCTCCAGATGGGGCTTTTTCCTGTTTTACAGTAACTAGATCACTTTAGATCTGAGGAACCAACAAAGCCTTCTCATCTACTTATCTTATGCAATGTTAAGTTACCTCGTTAGGGATAAAAAGCAATATATGCCGCGACACAAAATAAGAACGAGTTAAGTTTATCATTAGCATTTACTAATAGTGTGGTTTGTCTTTTTTCCCTTGAGCTTACAGCGGGAGGAACATTTATGATCCTGTCATTATATTCTCTACGTACTACAGTTAAGCTGAACAGGGATTATTACAATGGCCTTTCGTTTTTGGGGACATTTCCAACGCCAACTTTTAACGTACCACAAAATAATCCCCTTAGTTGCAATAGGTATTATAATGGGGAGTTATTTTATTTTCTACTCCCCAGATCTTTTTCAAAAATCGGAAACAGACAATAAGGTTTCGGCTTCTGGCTACATCAATACATTAAATATTGATGAGGGAAATATTGTTGAGGGCGAAAAACTTTACCAACAAAATTGTGCATCCTGTCACGGCAGCCAACTCCAAGGAGAAGCCAACTGGCGTAGCCCGAAAGAAGATGGATCTCTACGTGCACCACCTCATAATAAAGACGGGCATACCTGGCACCACCCAGATCGCATACTTTTTCATACAACAAAGTTTGGCGGCACATCCATCGCCCCAGAAGGTTTCAACAGCAACATGCCTGCATTTAATAAAACTCTCCGCGATGCAGAGATAAACAAGGTTCTGGCTTTCATTAAAAGTAAATGGCCGAAAGAAATACGTCAGCATCAAAAAAATATCTCAAACAAAGACAAAGCATCCCTGAGCCAATAAACATCTCTGATTACGCCTCTCTCCTCATTCTTGACATAAATCAAGGATCGCTAATCACAGTTCGGATATTCCATGGTTTATGAAAACAGAGATCATACAAAAATACGACAAAGGGGTTCCTCGTTATACGAGCTACCCTACGGCACATCTTTTTAAGCCCGACTTTGAGGCCAGTACCTACACTGACTGGCTGCGGGCTATTCCAAAAGAGATGCCACTCTCTCTGTATTCTCACATCCCTTATTGCGATAGCCTCTGCTGGTTTTGTGGGTGCCACACCAAGATCACCCAAAAATATAAACCAATAAAAGAGTACATGGGATCTTTGCAAAAAGAGATCCTTATGACCGCAGATGTCACGGGCCGGGGACGGCCGGTTAATCATATGCATTTTGGTGGTGGCAGCCCAACCATTTTAGTACCGGAAGATGTAAAAGAACTCTTTCAGACATTCCATGAAGCCTTCACCTTTACCGATGATGCAGAAATAGCAGTCGAGATTGATCCTAGGGATATAAGCCAAGAGGCGATCAGAGCCTGGGCGCAGGGTGGGGTCAACCGTGCCAGCCTTGGAGTCCAGGATATTCAAGACAAGGTACAAAGAGCTATTAACCGTATTCAACCAATTGAACAAACGGCAAAGGTCGCTAATTGGCTGCATGAAGAAGGCGTCCACGGCATCAACATGGATTTGATGTATGGCCTTCCTTATCAAACGGTAGAATCAGTTTTGGAAACCATTCGTCAAGTCATGACCATGGCCCCGGAACGCATTGCCCTCTTTGGCTATGCGCACATTCCTTCATTAAAACCTCATCAGCGCCTCATCCCCGAAGAAGTCCTCCCCGATTTCAACGAAAGGTTTGAGCAACAGGAAGCCGCGGCGGAGTTATTACAAAGTTATGGTTTTGTCCGGATTGGTCTGGATCACTTTGCAAAACCTGATGACCCCATGGCTATTGCTTTTAAGAACGGAACCCTAAGACGTAACTTCCAAGGTTATACGACAGATAAAGCAGACGCGATGATCGGGTTTGGCGCATCTTCTATCGGTGCGCTTCCAAGCGGGTTTGTCCAAAATATCGTCGCGATCAGAAACTATCGTGCCGCGATTGATAGTGGAAATTTTGCCGTCGCCAAATCTATTCCTTTCAAAGGTCAGGACAAATTACGGGCCGCAATTATCGAACAGCTTATGTGTTATCATGAGGTAGATTTGATTGATATCTGCAATAAATTTCAAAGCTCAATTGACGAGTTCGACTACGAAATCAGTGCCTTGCAGACTTTTGTCGATGATAAAATAGCCCGATACCAAAATGGGGTTATCATTGTAGAACATGATGCAAGGGCATTGGTCAGATCCGTCTGCGCCCTGTTTGACGAATACCATGGGTCAAGAGAAATGACTTACTCGCAAGCGGTTTAACTAGCCATTTTTTTATTAAGTAGATCCTGTTTAAGAAAATTAAACTGCGCGGCTCTGTCACATAGTATTATAGATGCATATAATACACATGATATAGAGTAACCATAAGGAACATTGATATCATGATTTTAGCAAGTTCACCCTTTTGGCGCGCAGGGTTTAGGCCCTTCTTCACAGCCGGAGCACTATATGCTCTGATTGTCCTGTCGCTCTGGGTTCTGATACTTGCAGGGATCATCGATTATGAAACGCACATAACCCCGTCACTCATTCACGGGCATGAAATGATCTATGGCTTTGGCGTTGCTGCAATAGCTGGCTTCATACTGACAGCCATGCCAAACTGGACAAATACAGCACCTTTAGCTGGCAAACCATTAATAGCTCTCTTTAGCCTCTGGCTCTTTGGCAGGCTATCTCTATGGGCCGGAACATCTCTCCCGTATAACTTCCTTGCCACCATTGACCTCCTTTTTCTTCCTGTTTTAGCGATCTACACAGCAAGAATACTCATTAAAACCGGGAACAAACGAAACCTTATGTTACCCGGAATATTCATGATACTTGCCATCTTCAATCTGTGTTTTTATCTCTCAGATACAGGGGTCGTACCGCATTCATCAAGAACCGTTCTAGAAGCAGCCATATCTCTTTTGATACTTTTAATCACTATTATCGGGGGGCGTATTATTCCCGCCTTTACCCGTAACGCCCTCGCCGCCCAAGGGAAAACAGTCGATATATCTGCTCCTAGTAAGCTCAGTATCCTGTGCATCATCGGCACAGCAATAATGATGATTGGCGATCTATTCGTTGCTGATAATTGGCCCTATTTGTTTGCATACTTCTGTGCCTTACTTGCAGGATTACATCTCGTTCGCCTCTATTTCTGGAAAGGTTGGATGACCATTTCTGATCCGCTGCTATGGGCAATGCACATCGCCTATTTATGGATCCCTATTGGCTTAACGCTAAAAGCTTATGGTTTTATTGCTTATGGCTACTTCTGGGAAAGTGCCCTTCACGCACTGACCGCAGGGGCTATTGGCACGATGATCCTTGTGGTCACGGTCCGTGCCGGCCTAGGCCATACGGGTAGCGTTCTTAAAACGAACCTGTATCTGACAACGGCGTTATGTGCGCTGACCTTCTCTGCAATTTTTCGTGTCATCCAGCCCTTTATTGAAGGCGATTTCTCGGAACAATTACTGTACCTATCCTCGCTCTTTTGGGTTCTTGCTTTTGGCCTTTACCTACTTAATTTCATCCCCTTAATGGGCCAGCCAAGACTGGATGGAAAGCCTGGTTAAGAAGCTCTTTTTGCTCTCAGTTCTGAAACAGCACGTGAAATCACCAAAACAAACAAAGCAAGAATGACAGGAAAACCTATTTGAACATCAAAGTTCTGTCCTATGCCCGCAAGAATCAGTGGCGTCACTAACCCGCAGACAAAAATAGTTTTTTCCCATATAGCTCCGCCTTTTTGTGCAACATCCATCGCAAGTAAAATGATTGGAATTGAGATGAGCGTCATTTCACAATCAAAAAGGTACGGAAGAATTAATAACGTTGCAGAGATAAGCGCCGCAAAAGCCATATTCGTAGGGTCACAACGGTACCAAGGTCACACATAGAACAGCAACCACGACAAAAGCCATCGGTCAGCCCCACCATTTCAAGCGTTATATATAGGCTTGGCATTTTTTCAGAAAGCAAAAGGGCTCTTAAACTCTCAGAGGGTTTTTCTCGCCTTGCTGCTCCAAAGAGAAATCCAGTACAGGATCAACCGAAGACTGATTAACCGTTTTCTTGGTCCAATCAGATTTTTTTCGAACCAGTTCTGCAGCTCCGACATTTTTTTCACCCATCAATGGGTTTTTAAGTCGTGCGTAAATAACCCCGTCAACATGGGATTTGTAAATGTCTGTCACAATCCAATCTTGTAAAAAACGAGTTCGCTTTGAATAAACATCACCAACAACGGGTAATTTTTCTGGACTTTTTTCCTTCATAGAGCACCTCTGTAATATATAAATTGAAGTTATGACAGTTGCTCGAAATTATGGAGGATCTACGATCACATCAAGGTCAACTCGGGGCGCAGTGGGGCTTAACATATAATTGTCACCCTACGGACACAAATCAGACTCAGGCAGTATCTGTTTATCTAGAGAAAATTTTCAGAACATAAAAAACCCGCTATACAGCGGGCTTTAAATTCGAAAAATCTATCGTTTGCTTCAAACAGGTGCTTTTCGCAACCAATCAGAACCACGACGCGTCAATTCAACAGCACTTACAGATTTATCCCCAATATTTTTATTGCGGAGTCGGGCGTATTCAAGCCCGTCAATTGTCGACTTATAAACCTCGACAACTTCCCAATCTTGGTACGATGCGTGCCTTTTAGAAAAAATGTCACCAATCTCAGGCATATGATCGAACTCTTTCATGAACCATTCTTTAAACTACTTTCAGGATCTATTCAGGAATTGATACTCTGCCGATCACGATCGATCAAATGTTAAGATAAAATTTATCTAAAAAAACAGAAAAGTCTCAATTCCAGAACAAGCCAAGAACACTTATTCATCAGAGTTACCTGAATAATTAAGAAAAGTATGCAAACAATATGATCATTTTAAGACAATCACAAAAATAACACTCTGCTGTTAATCCTTTCGCCTCTCATTTTCTGTAACAGCTTAAACAAAGCCTGATTTTGTTAGAGAACATCTTCTCGTAAGCAATCTTCAAAACGCGTCAAAAAAGCATCACAAATACTTTTGTCATGAGCGATTGAGATATAGAGCTTGGTTCCCATCGGATTCAGAAAAACCCCCCTTTTAAAAAGCCCCAACATCATCGTACGGCCTTTTTTCTTATCCCCCAGCGCCGTTGAACGATAATTGAGAACCTCTTGATCTGTAAAAACGATCTGCGCTAAAGGGCCATCCCCGATTACCTGCGCAGGCTCCCCCAAACTACTCAGAATACGCCTTAGATTTGCACGCAAATACTCCCCCTTTTCAAACAAATTTTCATAGATTCCCGGCATACGATAAACGGAAAGGGCAGCATTGGCTGCTGCTGTAGAAATGGGGTTCCCCCCCAGAGTCGAGGCCATCCAAACATAATTATCCTGACCAATATAATGCTCATTTACATGGTCCATAATATCCGCACGCCCGCCAAAAGCACCGATGGGATACCCACCTCCTAGAGCTTTACCATAGGCAACAAGGTCAGGGATCACTCCGTATTTTTCTTGTGCACCGCCATAGGCCAATCGAAACCCTGTGACCACTTCATCAAAAATAAGCGGGATACCATGTGTATCGCAAAGCCCTCGAACACCTTCCAGAAATCCCGGGATTGGCGGCGTACAGCGCTGTAAAGGTTCCATTAGAACCCCGGCGATGTCATCAGCATAACTATCTATAATTTCTTTTGTTGTTTCCAGATCATTATAAGGCGCAACCAAAAGATTTTCTATCGCCATTGGGGTGCCAGCAGAGGTGAGTTCCGGGGTTGGGAAAGATAAATTTTGATGCGGGAAAAGGGATGTAACACCCGCTTCATTCGCACCATGATAAGCCCCTTCAAACTTCAATATCTTTTTCTTACCCGAAAATGCCCGCGCCAATCGTTGGCAGTACATCGTTGCTTCCGTACCAGACGCACAGAATCTTAATCGATCAATGGCCGGCGCAATTCTTTGTATTTCTTCGGCTAGCTGAAGCGCATGATTATTCAAATAAGCAAAATTTGATCCTAACTCTGCTTGTTTTTGAACTACTTCAACAACTTCTTCTCGCGCATGACCAACCAGACAAGACCCCCAACCTATCGAAAAATCGAGATATTCTTGCCCGCCGCTGTCCCAGAGTTTGGCACCTTTTCCCTTTTTAACCTCAATCAACGTTTCAGGTGGAAAGCCAAATTCACCATTAGATATACCCGCGGTAAAAACACTTAGCGCTCTTTTTTGAATATTATTTAGGTTCTGTTCTGGTTTAAGTCTCATAACATTTCTCCTATTTTTGCCCTGCGATTACATGTTTTCGGTGTCCCATAGGTCTAGGAGTTAGTGATTTTGAGAACAATTTAATAAAGCGAGAAAATGTTTTCAGGAAAATTTACTACGCAGAATGCTGATCACAATAAATTCATGCCGACTTGTTTTTATCCTAAATCTTGGGCCATCATACGTGTGGTTCGGTAAACTTGCTCAATACACTCATCAGGTTTTATATGGAGAGCGACATGGTACAAAAGACATTTTTGACTATCTGGCTTTCCTTTATCGCGGCGGCCTTTACCCCCCATCAAACCGCTGTGGCTTCTTCCACCGTGTTCCAGAGTGAAAAAGAAACCTTTGAGCTTGAACTACTTGCTGATGGACTAGATCACCCATGGGGTATGGTCTTTTTACCAGATGAGACTTTACTGATCACAGAGCGTGAAAAAGGATTGAAGCTCTATAAAGATAATGTCCTGCAAGATGTTTCTTTGAGCGATTTCCCCGAAGTCAGAGCGAGAGGACAAGGCGGATTACTTGATATAACAATTCACCCTGAATTCGAACAAAATCAGTTGATCTACTTCACCTATAGCCACGCGCTCAAAAAAGGATCAACAACTGCATTGGCCCAAGCCAAATTTATCAATGGCGAACTTATCAATCCTAAAACCATATTTATTGCAGACACCGGATCCACCACATCAAAGCATTATGGATCACGCATCAAGTTTGATAGCAACGGCAATCTGTTTATGACAATCGGGGATCGAGGAAATCGTGATAATGCACAAAAACTTAATTCACATGCAGGCAAGGTATTACGGCTGAATGATCAGGGTGAGCCCGCTAATAACGCCCCCTTCTCGGAAACAGACAATGCCCTCCCTGAAATTTTTTCTTATGGACACCGCAACCCACAAGGCCTCACAAGACACCCAAAGACGGGTGAAATGTGGGTAAGTGAACATGGCCCCCGTGGGGGAGATGAAATAAACCGCCTTCAAGTTGGGGTAAATTACGGCTGGCCCGTTATCACCTATGGTAAAGAATACATACTGGGGTCAATCGGGGAGGGAACACATCACCCTGACATGGCACAACCTGTTCATCAGTGGACACCATCTATTGCACCTGCTGGCATAACTTTCTATTCAGCGGATGTCTTCGGCAACTGGAAAGGTAACCTTTTCACCACAGCCTTGAAATTCAAGCTTCTGGTCAGACAGGAAGTAAAAGACAATAAAGTCGTTCATGAGGAACGATTGCTAACAGAAGAGGTCGGTCGCATCCGGGCGATAGAACAAGGCCCTAATGGCTTTCTTCATATCCTGACAGATGAAAATAACGGGGCGCTTTATCGCCTCAAACCGCAAAGCCAGCAATAAACCAATCACAAACAACCACGCCGCTAAATATCTTTTAAACTGATACCCCGATCCCAATAGGGTTCGCTACCAAATTTCCCTTCGAGGAAGTCAATAAAAGATCTGGTTTTGGCGGGCAAATGTTCTCTATTGGGATAGAGCGCATAAACAGCGGCACTCGGCAGCTCAAATTCTTTAAGAATGGGAATCAGTTCGCCCGCTTTCAGTTCATCCCCAATATCCCAAGTGGATTTGATGGCAATACCAATTCCTGCCTTCGTCGCATCCCTCAGGATCTCGCCATTATTTGTTTCCAGATTACCCTTAACTTTAACATCGATCTGTCCTTCGGGGCCTTTGAAGTGCCAATGATCATGTACACCACCCGGATATCCAAGTACCAAACAATTATGATGAATAAGATCTTGCGGATGTTTCGGCATACCCTCTTTCGCCAAATAATCACGTGATGCACAAACCACCCGTCTTGCCGGGCTAAGCTTTCGCGCAATCAGGCTGCTGTCTTTTAACTCACCAGTCCGAATAGCAACGTCAAAACCAGATTGAACCATATCAACGATTTGATCTGTCAGGCTTACTTGAATAGATACGTCCGGATACTGTTTGAGAAACTCTGGTAACAAGCGAGATATATGCTTACGCCCAAAAGACGACGGTGCTGTTATTTTCAGCGTCCCCTTCACATGCCCGGCCAATCCTGAAAGTGCGGCCTCGGCATCGGCTATATCTTCAAGGATGGATTGACAGCGGACATAATAACCTGCGCCTTCATCCGTCAGGCTTAAGCGTCTCGTCGTTCTATTCAGAAGGCGTGCATCAAGGCGCTCTTCCAGGTTAGCAATGCGCTTACTGACAACAGCAGCGGATAAATTGAGGTTTCGTCCCGCCGCGGTCATTCCGCCAGCAGCAACAACCTCGACAAATACTGTCATATCGCTAATCACATCCATAGTATTATCAAAATAAACTATATAATCCTTATCCAACAAGACCTATTATCATTTACCTAAAAAAGGCATATCTTATGATTAAGAAATAGATAGATGAAGGACCTGAAAGATGAGAAATACAATCGAATCTACGAACGATTTTGATCTAACCGCTGCTGATATGAGCGTTCACTTTCAGAATGCCCGCAAAATGAGATCTGCAGAAGCCCATAAACTTTTCAGAACATTATTGGAAACGTTGACTTCACCCGTAAGCAGCTGGAAAACCCGTTATGTTCTAGCCCTGTCCAGAACCGCTTAACGAGATATTTGTAAGCTTCCAAAAAAACAACCGTAAGACGTACACTATTGCGTCTTACGGAATAATTTTAATTATTATTTAATTTTTATCAGGCCTACTACAATCATGAATTGATTCGTAGATAAATTAAATCCGAACAACCAGTCTGTACCTTTAGCGTCAGTACCGTACCCCAGTATCAGTTTTATTCAGACCCTTATACAAGGATATATCCTTGTATAAACAGATTTTAGCAAGATGCATCCTACCCCGATGCTCTGATGCCGAGACATTAGCGATGTGACGTTTCACACCCTCCCCAAATGTCTTCGTATCTACACTTCGCCAATCGGTCCCCCGCCGATTGGCTTTTTTTTGTAATTTCATCTTATACGAAAGAACATATCCGTCGCCCCATTTGGGCGATCTAGATCCCGTTTTGTTCGAATTGAACGAAATATGGCCAAGGGGTTTCAATATTCCCTCCCCATTTTCGCCATGATGAAACACTTCACGCAGCTTGATATCCCCCCAGGGCTCGCCCATACTAAAAAGTAGCAAGGTTACTTCACGAGACTCCGAAAAGTAGCATTTTATGTTATCACATCTGGTTTGTCGCAAAGTTGAAACACTTCACTTGGGTAATGACAAAAGAGGACTAGAAAGCTGCTCACGCATAGCTGATAGTTAAAGGACCAATAGTTATTAGAACAAACACCAAGAAATGAACCGCTAAAAAATAAGGCGGATACGAACAGGGTAAATCGCACAAGGTAAATTGCTATGAAAATGGAAGGGCAACAACTGATCCCGGCCCCTCAGGATAAGGTGTGGGAAGCCTTGAATGACCCAGAGATATTAAAGCTCTCAATTCCAGGATGTGAGACCGTTGAAAAAACATCTGACAATGAATTTAAAGCAAGCTTGACCGCAAAATTTGGCCCTGTGAAAGCTAAATTCAATGGACAAGTAACCCTTTCAGATCTTAATCCGCCTAATAGCTACACTTTAACTGGCGAAGGTAAGGGCGGCGCAGCTGGTTTCGGAAAGGGAGAAGCTAAAGTTTGGCTGGAAAGCCAAAACGAGCAAACTCTGTTGAACTATTCAGTAAATGCAAAGGTTGGTGGTAAACTTGCCCAAATAGGGTCTCGCTTAGTTGATTCAGCCGCAAAAAAAATGGCGGATGATTTTTTTCAGGCCTTTTCCCAAAATATCGGCTCACCTGTCGGCGAAACCACCGATGAGTTACCAGATGAAACACCATCCCAAATAAATTTAGACACCGAAACGTCAAAAAGTACATCCAACAACAATGCCCTCTACTTCGGCATTGCAGGCGTCATATTAGCCGCCATTGTGATCTATGCCCTAAGTTAATCTTCTTGGGCATAGAAATGAGATTAAGCACGTTCTAAACACAAAAGAGTTCGACAAAGAACCCATCAATTCCAGATCGCGTTGCACGGATTCAATAGGCCTATGCAGTGCACCATTCGCCCCTAGGGCAACAGATCCAGAACCCTTAACGAACAAAAAAATAATCTGGACTGTCACACCACGAACAGGAGAAACCCGATGCCAACGGTATCTATGACAGTTAATGGCAAGCAAGTTTCGGCGGATGTATCGTCGAATACTCTGCTTGTGACTTTTATTCGCGAAAATCTAAAACTTACGGGCACTCATGTTGGCTGTGATACCAGCCAATGTGGTGCCTGTGTTGTTCACGTCAATGGTAATAGCGCAAAATCCTGTACCATGCTTGCTGTTCAAGCTGAAGGAGCAAACGTGACAACAATTGAAGGCCTTGCGAAGGGAAATGACCTTCATCCTATGCAAAAATCCTTTCAGGAAAATCACGGTCTGCAGTGCGGATTTTGTACAACAGGTATGATAATGAGTGCTGTTGATCTGGTTAATAAATCTGACAATCTGGATGACGCATCAATTCGCGAAGGACTAGAAGGCAACATTTGTCGCTGCACAGGCTACCAGAACATCATTAAATCTATTCAGGCCGCTGCAAAAGAAATGGAGGCGTAAAATCATGACTACTGAAACTGGAATCGGCGCCTCTGTACGTCGCAAAGAAGACAAGCGTTTCATCATCGGCAAGGGGCGATATCTCGACGATATCACAAAGTCCGGCCAGACCTATGGATACTTCATTCGATCACCCTATGCCCACGCAAAAATTAACAGCATCGACACAAGCGAAGCCCTGAAAGCCCCCGGTGTTGTTGACATTTTAACGGGTCCAGATATGGAAGCGGATGGCATTGGCCCTATTATCTGCGGTTGGGGAATTACTTCTAAAGACGGCACTCCACACAAAGCCCCTGCCCACCCCGCATTGGCCGTAAGTCATGTTAAATACGTTGGACATCAGGTTGCACTTGTTGTTGCAGAAACACTGCAAGAAGCGAGGGATGCATCCGAACTTGTAGAGATTGATTACGAAGAACTACCCCATGTCATCGAAGTTGGTGATGCATTAGCAAGTGGTGCACCACAAATCCACGACGACATCCCCGGCAACCTGTCTTTTGATTGGGAGCTTGGTGACCGTTCTGCCACAGAGCAAGCCATCGCAACAGCGCACCACGTCACGCGCATGGACTTACGGAATAATCGACTGATTCCAAATGCAATGGAACCCCGTGCAGCACTGGGGGAATATGATGCAGGTACAGACGAAATAACACTCTATACCACCAGTCAGAATCCTCATGTACACAGACTTGTCCTATCGGCTTTTAATGCGGTCGCACCAGAACATAAATTGCGGGTTATCGCCCCGGATGTCGGGGGTGGATTTGGATCAAAGATCTTTATCTATTCCGAAGAAACAGTCTGTGCCTGGGCAACAAAGAAACTTGATCGCCCCATCAAATGGACAGCGGAAAGATCTGAATCATTCCTGTCTGATGCTCATGGCCGTGATCATGAAACCCATGCAGAAATGGCCTTTGATGCTGATGGTAAAATCCTTGGTTTCAAGGTATCGACCAAAGCAAATGTTGGCTGTTATCTATCAACCTTTGCCTCTGCCGTGCCAACCTATCTCTACGGCACCTTGCTTAATGGTCAGTATACAATGCCAGCCATCTATTGTGAGGTTCAGGCTGGGTTTACAAACACAGCCCCCGTCGATGCCTATCGTGGTGCCGGTCGGCCGGAAGCAACATATGTTGTCGAACGGATGATCGAAATCGGGGCCCGTGAAATGGGTATAGATCCGGGTGAAATGCGCAAACGGAACTTCATCTCACCGGATGCTTATCCTTATGAGACACCCGTTATTATGACCTACGATAGCGGCAACTATGCCCTCGCCATGGATAAGGCGCAGGCCGCCATTGATTACAGTGGTTTCGAAGCCCGAAAAGCTGAATCGGCAAAACGCGGCAAGCTTCGCGGTATTGGCTATTCCGCCTTTATCGAAGCTTGCGGCATTGCACCGTCAGCGGCGGTTGGTTCTCTTGGTGCTGGTGTGGGACTATGGGAATCTGCACAGGTTCGCTTCAACCCAACCGGCAGCGTGACTGTCTTTACAGGCAGCCACTCACACGGCCAAGGTCACGAGACAACCTTTGCCCAGATCGTCTCCGACCAACTCGGCGTGCCGATTGATCAGGTGGAAATATCCCACGGCGATACCGGTAAGGTACCTTTTGGAATGGGTACCTATGGGTCCCGGTCCCTTGCTGTCGGGGGGTCTGCAATTATGAAAGCCATCGATAAAGTTGTCGAAAAAAGTAAAAAAATTGCAGCCCATACACTGGAAGCTTCTGTCGAGGACATTGAACATTCCGGTGGTGTTTTCTCTGTTGCGGGTACGGATAAAAAAATGACAATGGCAGAGATCGCATTTTCTGCCTATGTACCCCATAACTATCCGGCGGATGTTGAACCGGGCATGGACGAAACGGCGTTCTATGATCCGCTAAACTTTACCTTCCCTGCTGGCACTCACATCGCCGAGGTCGAGATTGATCCAGAGACAGGTACAACAGAAATCTTGGATTGGGTTGCTGTGGATGATTTTGGTAATGTGATTAACCCCATGATTGTCGAAGGACAAGTTCACGGTGGGCTTGCGCAAGGTATCGGGCAGGCTCTTCTGGAAAACTGTGTCTATGACAAGGAAAGCGGTCAGCTTTTGACCGGTTCTTACATGGACTACTGCATGCCTCGTGCTGATGACTTACCGACCTTCCGGGTCGAAACCATCAACACCCCATGTACGACAAATCCCCTTGGCGTAAAGGGCTGTGGTGAAGCAGGTGCGATCTCTGCACCAGCGGCATTGATGAATGCCATCACCAACGCACTGGGCAAGGAAATCGACATGCCAGCCACACCTGAAAAGGTATGGCGTGCGGCACAGGGACTATAAGGGAGGAATGCATCATGTATAATTTTGATTACAAACGTCCGGGTACCATAGACGAAGCTACTAACCTCCTGAACGATGACACCGTTTTGCTTGCCGGGGGACAAACCTTAATCCCGACACTCAAACAACGTCTGGCCCAACCGGAAGCTTTGGTTGACCTCAGTGCCATTGAATCACTTCGCGGGGTTTGCCCCGATGGTGATCAACTGGCTATCGGGGCTATGACAACCCATGCCGAAGTGGCAACCAAAGCAACAATCCCTGTACTAGCATCTCTTGCCAGCGGGATTGGTGATGCCCAGGTTCGCAACAGAGGAACCATTGGGGGCTCAATTGCCAACAATGACCCAGCAGCAGACTATCCTGCTGCGGTTGTCGGACTGAACGCAGTGGTCAGTACCAATCGGCGGACAATTGCCGCAGATGATTTCTTTACCGACCTTTTTGAAACAGCTTTGGAAGAAGGCGAGATCATTACCAATGTGACCTTTCCGAGACCAGAAGCAGCTGCTTACATAAAGTTCGATAACCCGGCGTCACGGTATGCCATCGTCGGCGTGATGGTCGCAAAAACCAGCTCTGGCATCAGAGTAGCAGTTACAGGTGCTGGTCCTTGCGTCTTCCGTCAAACAGAAATGGAGGCTGCCCTTTCAGCAAGCTTCACCCCACAATCATTGGATAAAATTTCTGTATCTGCAGATGGCCTGAATAGCGATATACATGCATCTGCAGAATATCGTGCCAACCTGATTAAGGTTCTTGCCAAACGCGCCGTTGCTCAAATAAACGGCTAATCTATCTGGCCGCAGTTGCTTTGCATTAATCAACTGCGGCCTTTTTACGTTTTAATAATCTTCCTGCGGAGCACGTCATGCCTAATTCGTCTCAAATCTCTGCTTCAATTGATGACGTCCTTCAAAACCTAACCAACGGAAAATACGTAGCCGACCGTTCTCTTGCCACGGTGATTCACCTTGCCTTGAACATGCAACGCCCGCTGTTTCTCGAAGGCGAAGCCGGGGTTGGAAAGACTGAAATCGCAAAAGTACTCGCTGCAACTCTGGAGCGGCCTTTGTTACGTCTTCAATGTTATGAAGGCCTTGATATAAACACTGCCGTTTATGAATGGAACTATACCCGGCAAATGGTTGAAATCCGCATTGCTGAAGCCGCAGGGGATACCGACCGATCCGGGCTGTCCAAAGATATCTTTGGTCCAGAGTTTTTAATAAAGCGTCCATTGCTGGAAGCTTTGGAAAGCCACAATGGCAAAAGTCCCGTTTTGCTTATAGATGAGCTGGATCGTGCAGACGAAGCTTTTGAAGCTTATTTATTGGAAGTTCTCTCTGACTATCAGATTACTATTCCAGAGCTTGGAACAATCAAGGCAGAAGAGCCACCAATTGTCATCATCACATCGAATAGAACCCGGGAAATTCACGACGCCTTAAAACGTCGGTGCCTTTATCATTGGGTTGATTATCCTGATGCCCTACGAGAGCTTGAGATCCTCAAACTCAAAGCACCGGATGCAGCCGAACAGCTCAGTAATGAAGTTGTTCTTTTCGTTCAGGAGTTACGCAAAAACCCTCAAATTTTCAAACAGCCCGGTATTGCAGAAACCATTGACTGGACCAATGCATTAACACAACTGGATCGTGTCTCTCTGGCACCAGAAATCGTCAGTGATACCTTAGGCGTTCTCTTAAAATATCAAGATGATATAAACCGTGTTCAAGGAAGTGAAGCCGCTGAAATTTTAAGGAAAGTACAAACAGAGATGGATTAGATAGGGTAACTCCTTATGGTTCAACAAAGCTCACAACGCAACACGCCCCATGACAAAGGTTATCTGGCAGAGAATATTCTCCATTTTGCCCGAACCTTGAGAAAGGCAGGGATTTCCCTTCCGCCAACGCGTGTTTTGGAAGCAATAGAGGCCATCCGGTTTTCAGGGCTAACAAGGCGTGACGATATCTATGACACCTTCCGATGCCTTTTTATTACCTGCAGAGATCAACAAGAGATTTTTGATCAATGCTTTCATATCTTTTGGCGCAACCCCGAGTTTTTGGAACGGGCAATGTCGTTGTTGTTGCCAACGACATTTCTTGAAAACGCGCCACAAGACGAAAAAGACAAAGCTCTCAAGCGGGTGAGTCAGGCATTCGCGCCAGAACAAAAGAACCAGCCCCCAAAAGAAAAGGAGGATGAAGAACTAGAGGTCGAGTTTGACGCCAGACTCACCAGCTCTGGCGAGAAAGTGCTTCGCCATAAAGATTTTGAACAAATGAGTACCGAAGAACAGCAAAAAGCATTGGAGCTCATTAAACGTTTGCAACTACCTGCTGAACTAATCACCACTCGACGCTTTTCTCCATCCGTACAGAAGCAACGTATTGATACCCGCAAAACGATGCAGGCATCAATGAGACGTGGGGCAGATATTATTGAGCTGAAATATAAAGCAAAAAAGGTACAGCGAGCACCACTGGTCATTCTCTGTGATATCTCTGGCTCTATGAGTGAATACAGCAGAATGTTGCTCCATTTCATTCACAGCCTTAGTTCTGCTCGCGACCGTATCCATAGCTTCACCTTTGGTACTGAATTACACAACATCACCAGACAGATGAAATATAAGGACGTCGATGAAGCCCTCGCCGCGGTCGGACAACAAATAGATGACTGGTCAGGGGGAACACGGATCAGCAGCGCTATACACGATTTCAATCAGCACTGGTCACGTCGTGTTTTGGGTCAACGCGCAAATGTTCTTTTGATCACCGACGGTCTAGAGAGGGATGACGCCTACGATCTTGCATTGGAAATGGATCGCTTACACAAATCCTGTCGAAAGCTCATATGGCTAAACCCATTGCTCAGATACGACGCATTTCAGGCAAAGGCCCGCGGAATTAAATTAATGCTGCCCCATGTTGATGAATTTAGAAGTGCTCACAATATAAATAGTCTGGAAGGTTTGATCGAAAGCCTGCAAAATACCAGACGCCCCGCACAGTAACGGACCACCAAGAATGATTGAACCACAAGTAAGAGAAACATCTGCTGAAGACCTATTGAAAACCGCAGCTCGTTGGCTAGACGAAGGTCGCCAGGTTGCTCTGGCAACCGTTATCAAAACATGGGGATCATCACCGCGTCAGGCTGGCAGCATAATGATCATAGACCAGAACATGACCATGCTTGGTTCTGTCAGTGGTGGCTGTATCGAAGGTGCTGTGATTCAAGAAGCCTTAGAAATTATGGACCACGGCAAAGCCGGTATTTTGGAATTTGGTGTCGACGATGAACAGGCTTGGGACGTTGGCTTGGCCTGTGGCGGGACCATTCAGGTATATGTTGAACGATTGGAAGCAGCATGAAGCGCACAACACTCGATCAACTAAACCGCGCTAAATCGGCAAAGGAAACCACCGTTTTACTCACAGACCTGAAAAGCGGTGAACAGGAACTAGTATATCCCCAAAGACCAGATGTAGATCATCCCTTGTTGGATATCCTGAAATCAGCTGTACGTGACGACAAATCTTATGTTCACGCAACTGAAAACGGCGAGACCTTCATTCAAATTTTCAATCCACCTCTGCGTTTGATCATCGTCGGTGCCGTTCATATATCACAATTTTTGGTACCCATGGCGCAATCCGCTGGTTACGAAATTATTCTTATTGATCCGCGCAGTGCATTTGGTAACAAGACCCGCTTTCCGAATTGCAACATCACCAACGAATGGCCAGACGAGGCCATGGAAGATCTCAAACCTGATCACAGAACTGCCGTTGTTTTGCTTACTCATGACCCCAAACTGGACGACCCCGCGTTGGTAGCATCACTACAGTCTAACGCCTTTTATATCGGTGCCCTAGGTAGCAAGAGAACCCACGCCAAACGGCTTGATCGTCTGAAAAATTTAAATAACCTTGAACGGATCGAAGGCCCGATTGGGCTGGATATCGGAGCAAAAAATCCCGCTGAGATTGCCGTATCCATTTTAGCCTCTATTACAAAAGCCCTCCGCCATGGGGATAGGTCGTGATTTACGCTGAAATCAAAACCGGGGATGCGGAAGGCACCTATCTGGCGCATTCGATCAACAGTCACAAAGGTCGTTTGGGCAAAGGGCACCATCTGACATCATCTGACATCAATGATCTGCTGATGTCAGACATCGCAACCATCACCACAATCCGGCTAGAAGAACACGACATTCACGAAGACCTTGCCGCCGCTCAGCTTGGGCAGTTTGTTTCTGGCAGAGGCGTCAAAACAAGCCTGGCCTTTACAGGGCGCTGTAACATTTACAGTACAGAACACGGTGTTTTTGAAACCACTCCACAAGATATTGATAAGATTAATTCAATCGACGAGGCCATCACACTTGCGACGCTTTCATCCTATAGTGTTGTCCATCCGGATCAGCTCGTGGCCACAGCAAAAATCATTCCGTTAGCTGCCCCATCGCAAGCTCTGGAACAAACCAAAGGATTAGCTCAACTTACCGTCCATCCCTTTAAAAAATTTAAAACAGGTCTTATCCTGACCCGATTACCGCAAACAAAAAAATCTGTTCTGGCAAAAACACAGATGGTTGTGAACCAGCGCCTCAAGTCCTGTGTCAATGAACTTTCAGAGACAACTATTGTTGATCATACCCCCACCGCAATTGCCACAGCCATTAACACCCTACGCAAGAGTAATCACGACCTCATCCTGATATTTGGCGCTTCAGCAATTGTTGATAGACAAGATGCACTGCCCAAAGGGCTAGAGCTTTCGGGTGGTGATATCGAACATTTTGGGATGCCTGTAGATCCGGGAAATTTACTTTTGCTGGGCAATCATTCGGGGTGTAAGATCATAGGCTTACCCGGTTGTGCCAGATCACCTAAGCTAAATGGATTTGACTGGATCTTGCAGCGTATTCTTGCTGGATTGAACGTCAATCGGAATACAATCATGCAAATGGGATGCGGCGGGTTGCTCTCTGAAATTCCGACACGCCCACAACCAAGAGAAAAAATACCTTCCGAAATCTCTCATAACGCCCCCAAGGTAACCGCTATTCTCTTGGCGGCAGGGCAGTCTCGAAGGATGGGACCGGAAAATAAACTCCTCCAGAAATGGCACGGCAAACCCCTTGTAAAATGGGTTGCAGATAATATTGGCGAGAGCCAGGTCGATCATACAATTGTTGTAACAGGGCACGAAGCCAAGCTGGTGCAGAAAACCTTGAGCCAAAATGATGTTGAATACGTTCACAATCCTGACTTCACCGATGGGCTGAGTACGTCTTTGATAAAAGGATTAATGGCAGTACCAGCGGATAGTGATGCAGTCCTGATCTGTTTAGGGGACATGCCGTCGATCAATGGCACACAACTGAATCAATTGATCAAAGCTTATGACCCTGAAAATGGAGCCGCGGTCTGTGTGCCAACATTCGAAGGAAAACGTGGCAACCCCGTATTATGGAACAAAAGCTTTATCCCAGAGATGCTTAATTTAAAAGGTGATAGCGGGGCAAGGCACCTTTTAGGTAATTATCCAGAAGACCTACAAGAAGTGATTATGGATAATACATCTGTACTTTCAGATATAGATACGCCCGAAGCATTATCCAACCTACGCGAGACGAGTTTCACAAAATGAGCGAATTAATGTCTGATGACGACCTCTATAACAAAGAGCTTTTGCGTCTTGCAGCCATGGGTGATTGTCGGCTGGAAAGTCCCGACCACACCATAGTCCATAACAACCCCCTTTGTGGTGATCGTATCACGATCGACCTGCGAATAGCCGACAATCTTATTTCCGAAGTTGGCTACAAAGCGCAATCCTGTGCTCTTTGCAAGGCCTCGGCACAACTTATAAAAGATCTTTCTATTGGGCGTAATTTAGCTGAGTTACAGGAAATTCATATGACATTAAAATCCCAATTGAAGGAAAATTCACCCATATCCCTTCCAAGTAATTGGGAATCATTCCATATTTTCCAACCTGTTGCTGAAATAAAAAACAGACATAACTGTGTATTACTCCCTTTTCAGGCACTCGCCAAAATAGAAACAATTTATTAAAACAAAAAATTATATAATTGTACTGATTAAAATAGAAGTTTTGCTACCTGATCCGCAAGATTTCCAGAACTACAGCGTGCGTTATGAAATTCAACACGTGTAAAGGTTTGAAAAAATTATGTCGATTCAGAGTAAAATTGGTTCTCTTCTGGCCGTACTATTTCTCGTTTTGATCGCGACCAGTGCCGCTATACTGAAAACTGTTGTTGAACCGGAATTTGCCTATCTTGATCGTGAGAATACCATTCATCGATCACAACAAATACAAAATACACTAAACGCTGAACTAAAAGATTTGAAGATCTATTCCAGTGATTGGGGGGTTTGGGACGATACCTATGAATATATGATCACAAAAGATCCTGATTTTATCACAGGCAGTGCCCCGGATGACACCTTTCTATTAACAGATATACACATGATGGCTTTTTACGATATGAACAACGATATCGTTTGGGGCCGCTGGTTTGACAAAGAGGCTGACAGCTTTACAGATCTGGATATTACCTTTGTTGATGCCAAAACGAGATCTGTCATGTCGCCCCTAGCCGTTGTTGCGAATAGTGGTATGGCGGGTTTTGCCCAGACAACGCGCGGGCCAATGATGATTGCAGCGCATCCCATCCTCAAAAGTAATCAGGATGGTCCTGCCCGTGGAATTGCCATCACCGGGCGATTTTTAGATCAAAACCGTATGGAAAAAATTGCTAAGGATCTCAACGCAGAATTCAATACGGTTTTCAGTCTGGATCAAAGTATTTCAGAGGACCAGAACCTACCCGTCGACGTTATATCAAACTCTCTACAACCCGGGGCAATCGGCCTGTTCGACGATCAAGAAAACGGCATGCTCTACTCCTATGTCGATATCATTGCCATGAATGACGTGAAATTAATGCGTTTGGTTCATCCACATCAAATGGAGATACTAAGCAAAGGACAATTCGCGATTTCAACGGTATTACAACTTTTTGCCGCTTTTTTTGCCATTGCCTTAATTTTCATGGTTTTTTCTCTGCATCGTATCGTTATTAACCCTCTGGGCACTCTACGAAAAAAAATAAACGCGATGAAGAGAAGCGAGACACTATCAACAGAAGCTATTCCTGAAACCCAATCTAACGAGCTATTGCTAGCATTGGAAAGTTTCGATGCTATGGAATCAGAAATCCGCCAGCATCAAAGCGATTTGGAAGATAAAGTCCGCGATAGAACACATTGGCTGCAAGAAACCAATGACCGATTGGAAGAAGAAGTCATTGAAAGGCAAAGAACAGAAGAAAGCTTACGCGCAGCAAAAGTAGAGGCCGAACAGGCAAGCCGCAGTAAATCAGAATTCCTTGCCACGATGAGTCATGAGATTCGTACCCCTATGAATGGCATTGTGGGGATGACCAATTTAATGCTGGAAAGTCGGCTCGATGAAGAACAGCAGGATTACACAAATTCCATCAAAAGCTCAGCCGACCATCTATTATTACTTATCAACGATATTCTCGATATTTCTAAACTGGATGCTGGGGTAAGCAAACTGGAAATCAGTGATTTGAGTCTAACAGAGGTTATTGAATCAGTAACTTCAACTCAAAAACCAAATGCTTTATCCAAAAACTTAACATTACTTTCAGAAATAGATCCCAGCCTTCCTGACTGGGTGCGCAATGACCCGACCAGATTAAGGCAAGTTCTTTTCAATCTTGTTGGTAACGCAATCAAGTTCACGGATGCAGGGCATATCAAGATCTCGGTAGCCCCTCTTAAACCGCGTTCTGGAAACGTTCAGTGGATCAAATTTTCCGTAGAAGATACAGGCATCGGCATCAGTGACCCCGATCAAAAACGTATATTCGAACGTTTTACCCAAGCTGACGGTTCTTCATCCAGAAAACATGGCGGTGCAGGTCTCGGCCTGTCAATTGCAAAGCACTTAAGCCAACAAATGAACGGTGAAATCGGTCTTGAAAGCTCCCTCGGAAACGGCAGTACCTTCTGGTTTACTGTTCCCATGGAAATACCGAGTTCAGATCAGAAAAAAAATCTCATTCCTCCGGTTGAGCCTAAATCAAACAAACCTGTTGCAGAAATAAATGATAAAAAAACAACAGAAACAACATCATTATCCTCAGATAAACAGTTACACGTGCTCATCGTAGAGGATAATAAAATAAACCAAATGTTGCTGTCCAAGTTCTTAGCCAAACGTAATCATCATACAGACATTGCTTTTAACGGCCTGGAAGCACTTGAATACCTAAAACACAAAGATCCCGACATAATCCTTATGGATATACAAATGCCCGAAATGGACGGTATTGAAGCGACAAAGGCTATCCGTAAATTGAACGGAGCCAAGTCAGAAATTCCTATCATCGCTGTAACCGCAAATGCCATGAAAGGTGATCGAGACACATATATCGCCGCCGGAATGAATGACTATGTGGCCAAACCAGTAGATTTCGATCAGCTGATGAAGGTAATCAGCCAAAACGTCCCAACGAAAAAACTCGAAATGTAGTTGGCCCAGACAGCTCACTCAAACAGGGGAAAGGATAAAAGCCCACCTTATATCCGACCTCGAAAATTGTCTCTATCTGTAAGAGGACAATAACTCATGCCCCTTGCCCAATCCCTGTCAAGTTTCTAAGCTCACCTCAATTCATAGAGACACCCCAACAAAAATCTACCCCCCAGATAGACACTTACGGGAAGTAAAAAATTTAGGAGCAGGATTTATGGCAAAAGTCGCGTTTATCGGTTTAGGTGTTATGGGGTATCCCATGGCTGGACATCTAGCCGCAAAGGGACATGAAGTTAACGTTTACAATAGAACAAATACAAAAGCCGAGGCATGGGTACAAGAACACGGGGGCAAAAGCGCGACAACGCCGCGAGTTGCATCTGAAGGTGCTGAAATTGTTTTCTGTTGTGTTGGGAACGATGATGACCTGCGCTCTGTTGTTCTTGGCGATGACGGTATCTTTGCCGGTATGAGCGCAGATACAATTCTGGTCGATCACACAACGGCATCAGCAGATGTTGCTCGCGAACTTGATGCTATCGCACGCGAAAAATCCATCCACTTTATCGACGCTCCTGTATCTGGTGGTCAGGCTGGCGCTGAAAACGGTGTTCTAACAGTTATGTGTGGTGGCGAACAAGCTGCCTTTGACCGTATCAAACCCGTTGCCGATTGTTTCTCACGTGCAGTCACCCTTATGGGACCTGTTGGCTCAGGACAATTGACGAAGATGGTCAACCAAATTGCTATTGCAGGCCTCGTGCAGGGTCTCAGTGAAGCCATGAACTTCGGTCAAAAAGCCAATCTGGATATGGGAAAAGTCATCGACGTAATCTCTAAGGGAGCTGCGGGTTCCTGGCAGATGGAGAACCGAGGATCTACCATGTGCCAAGGCGAGTTCAAATTTGGCTTTGCCGTCGATTGGATGCGTAAAGACCTTGGCATTTGTTTCGAAGAATCAAAACGAAACGGCGCGCGTTTACCCGTGACTCATCTTGTCGATCAATTCTACGCTCAAGTCCAAGGTCGTGGTGGTAACCGCTGGGATACATCCAGTTTGGTGCACTTACTACAGAACGATTAAGCAGAGAATAATGGAAACAGCAGTGAGAACAAGCTTCTCGCTGCTGCTTTTTTATGCGCTCAATTCATAGTTTGAGTTGTGACAAAGCACATAACAATAACCAGCAATAATGTTACCTGCCTTTCAAGTTATTGTGATTTCACGTCTTATCGCAGGAAACAGCTAAATACAGCCTTGATCCCACCACAAGCCGTCGCCATGATAGCCGCACTTAATTTTCCTAAGTCCGCAGAGAAAGAACCACATGTTTCATAGCTTTTTTAAATCAAAAGAATGGGCTCTCTGGGCTTATGGTGGCAGTGCCTTAATTCTATTAATGATTTACGCACAAGTAGAGCTATCCGTACTTTTCAATGAATGGTACGGAGATTTCTATAATTTATTACAAGCATCAGATAATTACACTAAAAACCCTGAAGAAGGCTTAGCCCTTTTCTACGACAAACTAATATCATTGAAATATGTTGGCGAGGGATTTGAAGGCGTCCCTTCTTTTGCGGTAATTGTGTTTCCAATGATATTGCTTGGGGCTTTTTTAAATTGGTTTGCTCGGATTTTCATTCTTCGTTGGAGAGAAGCCATGACTTTTGGATACCTCCCTCGTTGGCAATCAGTTTCGGAAGAAATAGAAGGTGCTTCTCAGCGAATTCAAGAGGATTGCTTTAGATTTGCAAAAATATTAGAGTTACTGGGCATTCGAACAATGCACGCCTTTTTAACTTTGATTGCATTTATTCCATTACTTTGGTCGCTCAGTGAGAAAGTTGATATCCCGTACTTAAAAGATGTTGAGGGATCACTTGTCTGGGTGGCATTAATTGTATCAATCGGAGGATTAGTTGCTTCGTGGTTTATTGGCTATAAGCTTCCAGGCCTTGAATATAATAATCAAAGAGTTGAAGCCGCTTTCAGAAAAGAACTTGTTTTAGCAGAAGACAATAAAACAGATTATGCTCAAACAGAAACTATTGTGGAGCTTTTCCTTGGCATTCGCTTTAACTATCATAGACTTTATATGCACTACAGCTACTTTGATTTATGGGCGAGTCTTTATGGCCAAGTCATGATCATCGTTCCATACATGATGATTGGACCTAGTCTTTTCAGTGGCCTCATACCTCTCGGAATAATGATTCAAGTCTCCAATGCTTTCGGTAAAGTGCATAATGGATTCTCGGTTTTCATAGATAATTGGACGGTTATTACCGAGCTACGTTCGATACGTCTTCGACTAACTGAGTTTGAAGCAAACCTTGAGAAGCATGAAGCAAAGCAATAAATTCAGAAAAAGCCCTCGTATTGAGGGATTTTTCACATTCTTGCGGTAAAGAGGGCTCGACTACTGATCAAGCTTTGATCCGTGAAAATTCGCATGTTTAACTCTGGATAAATTCGTATTATCCGGAGTTATCTTATGTCTGCCAATAAAGATCTTTTGACCGTTGGGCTTGCCCAGATCACGCCTATCTGGCTCAATCGCGAAGCTACCCTCGAAAAAATCATCGACTACATAAATCAAGCTGCAGATCAAGGCTGTGATCTCGTTGGTTTCGGCGAAGCTTTGGCACCCGGCTACCCCTTTTGGCTCGATCGTACCGATGGCGCCCGTTTTAACAACGACATTCAAAAGGAAATCCACGCCAAGTATCTGGACGAGGGTGTCTGCATTGAACGCGGTGATCTTGCATCTGTTTGTGAAACCGCAAAAACACGTGAGATTGCTGTCTATGTCGGCATCATGGAACGCCCCCTTGATCGGGCAGGGCACAGCCTCTATTGCACCCTTGTTTATATCGACAAGCAGGGTCAAGTCGGTTCCGTTCATCGCAAACTAATGCCAACCTACGAGGAACGGCTGGCCTGGGCGCCCGGCGATGGTCACGGTCTGCGAACACACCCGCTAGGGGAGTTCACAGTGGGTGGCCTGAACTGCTGGGAAAACTGGATGCCATTGGCCCGCGCGTCGCTCTATGCACAAGGGGAAGATCTTCACTTTGCCTGCTGGCCCGGCGGAGATCACAATACCCATGATTTACCTGGTTTTATCGCCAAGGAATCCCGCTCGTATACAATGTTTGTCTGTGGTTTGATGCGTGTGGAAGACATTACAGATGATATCCCACATGCTGATCTTATCAGAGCCGGAGAAAGCACTGGCTTGCTTGCCAATGGCGGTAGCTGCCTGATGGGCCCTGATGGCAAATGGGTGATCGAACCGATTATTGGTGAAGAACGTCTGTCCGTCGCCACCATTGACCATAAAACAGTCCGAAGAGAGCGGCAGAACTTTGATCCCGCAGGGCACTATTCACGGCCGGATGTTACACAGCTCTCTGTCAATAGAGAGCGTCAATCCACAGTTAAATTTACAAGTTAAAGCGTAAGATAATCGCCTTGCATCAGTGCAGAGGTCGGTTTCCCAGACTGATCTCTGTACTTTTACTTCCTTTGGTTTTGTTGACCGGGGCCCGATCAACACTGCGTTCTCGGGGGAAATGAACACAAACATTTGTCCCCACCCCAAGCTCACTATTGATAACAACGCGTCCACCATGCAATTCAATAAGTGATTTCACAATGTGAAGCCCTAACCCGCTACCTTCGTGATTCCGTGTCAAGGCCTCGCTGACTTGATGAAAGGGGTCCATGACCTTGGGTAAATCTTCTTTACTAATACCTATCCCCTTGTCGGCAATTGATAAGCTAATACCGTCTCGTTTATTCCCAGATACAGTGATAACCACATCCCCTTCTTCACGGGAAAATTTGACCGCATTAGAAAGCAGGTTAATCAACACCTGTTTAATCCGACGTGCATCCGCATAGAGATAGGGTAAGTCGCTCGGCAATTCTGTAATCAATGAAATATTATGGCTATCCGCTTTATTCGACAGCATCGCCACCGATGATTCTATTACTGTAGACAGATCCACCTCTGTCTCCACAAGATCCATATCTCCAGACTCAAGTTTCGAAACGTCCAGAAGATCGTTTAAAACCTCAAGCAGGTGAACCCCTGCGTTATTGATATCAAAACAATAATCTTTATATCTTTCCTGTCCAAGGGGGCCGAAGGATTCATTTTTAAGCAGTTCTGAGAAGCCAATAATACAGTTCAGCGGCGTTCGAAGCTCATGGCTCATATTCGCCAAAAATTCATTCTTACTTCGGCTTGCCAGTTGCTCTTTGCTAACAGCACTCCGCAACCGCTCTTCTGTTTTAATACGCGTTTGTAATTCAGTCTGCAGCTCTGCTGTGCGCTGTTTCACCCGATGCTCAAGGCCGAGGTTGGCCTCTTCCAGAGCTTCTGCAACTCTTTTTTGAACGGTAATATCATTATACGTTGTCACAAACCCATCTTGAAGCGGATTTCCACAAACCTCTACAACAGTTCCATCCGTCCGTGTTCGTTCTAAATGATGAGGCTCGAATTTGTACGCCAGTTCCATACGTTCGTGAACCTGTTGATCGATATTGCCTGGCCCATACTCTCCCCTTTCAGCATTATAACGGAAAAGATCGGCCATAGATGTTCCGGGTTTTCCAAGCTCTTCGGGGAAATCCATAAGCTCTAGAAACCGTTTGTTACACAGCACCAGCTTACAATTTCGATCAAAAAGGGATATGCCTTGCGTGATATTCTCGACAACCGTCTTTAACTGACCAGCAATGGCAATCACATCACCAACCAGACAGGACGAAGCATCACTGACCAGAACAGAGGCACCGCCGCTACTCAATTTGTTCATGCGGATTTGTGTTAATTCCAAGCTGGGTTTTTGAAAAACAATGGCCTGCCCAATTCCCATAAAATAAAGCCATTCGTCGAGAATTTCCGCTTCGGCCCCCTTTGCATTAACGCGCACATCACTGCAAATACAACGAAGAAGAATATCGTTTAACGAAGTGCCCCCTTTGACACTATCTTTAGGCACACCCAAAAGTTTTTGAAAGTCATTATCGCTACCGATCAAATTGTGATCATCATCAAAAAAAGCAACGGCTTGTTTTGGTAGGTAAAGCGGACTGGTATAATCCACAGGCGGCCCTGCCTGAGTTACCTTATGTTTCCCCATACTGATGACCCCAAATGCATTAGAAGGCTTGCTTGCCAGCTTTAAGTGTCAAAGATAAAGAATAAACTCTTAAAATTTCGTTGCTCTTCAAAGTGGTGCTTGACCCCAAGCCCAGAAACAGAGTTACATACTCAAAAGAATAACTAATTTTCCGTGTTTCTACCCTTAATAGCAAACACACTCTTCCTTGGCTCAAATCCCACTGACTTAGACAGATTAAAAGGACCCTGCCTCTTAATCCTCAAACATAAAGAGACAAATACTGCTCATGACAACATTAGATCTAGATTTTATTCGTTCCAATTTTCCTGCCTTTAAAGAACCCTCTCTTGATAACTGGTCTTTTTTTGAAAATGCGGGGGGATCTTATGCCTGTCGTCAGGTGATTGAGCGCCTGAACTCATACTATTGCAAAACCAAATTACAGCCCTACCACCCCTTTCCCGCATCAGAGGCTGCTGGACATGAAATGGATCAGGCCCTTATTAAACTCGCCGCCTATCTGAATGTTACAGAAGCTGAGATTGACCTAGGGCCATCGACCAGCCAGAACACCTATGTACTGGCGCAGGCTTTTCGGGCCACCATGCAAGAAGGCGATGAAATCATTGTCACCAATCAGGACCATGAGGCAAACTCTGGCGTTTGGCGAAGATTAGCAGACAGTGGAATTATCGTTCGCGAATGGCGGGTTGATCCAGAAACCGGGTATCTGAATCTTGCTGATTTGGATAATTTATTGAACGACAAAACACGTCTTGTCACTTTTCCTCATTGCTCAAATATCATTGCCCATGTGAACCCTGTTGCTGAAATAACAGCGCGTGCCCACGTCGTTGGGGCAAAAGTTGTCGTTGATGGTGTTTCCTATGCCGGGCACGGTTTCCCCGATGTTTCTGCCCTCGGCGCAGATGTGTATCTCTTTTCGCTCTACAAAACCTTTGGCCCACATCAGGGGTTGATGGTTATCCGCCAAGAAACAAGGGATATTCTGGCTCATCAGGGGCATTTCTTTAACAAAAATCTAGCCCACAAACGATATGTACCTGCTGGTCCAGATCATGCTCAAGTTGCAGCTTCCAACGGCGTTTCAGAGTATTTTGATGCTGTACATGCCCACCACTTTGATCATGAAGCAGATCCCCTTACCCGGGGCAAAAATGTCCATGATCTTTTTCAGGCCCATGAGCAAGACTTGATGGCACCTTTGCTCGAATATATCCGAGGGCGAAATGGTTTACGCCTTTTGGGCCCAGATAACCCCGAAGAAAGAGCACCAACCATTTCCATCATAACCAATCGTAATGGACGATCCGTTGCCGAAGATTTATCCCAACACGGCATTATGGCCGCAGGTGGACATTTCTATTCCTATCGACTTTTCGAGGGAATGAATCTTGATCCTGAAGCAGGCGCCGTTCGCGTTTCTTTCGTTCACTACACAAGCCCTGATGACATCCAAAAGCTACTCAAGGCGTTTGATCAGGTACTATAAGCAGGAACAACACCAGAAGAGTATTCAAACTCAATGAGCCCCTTGCCTGTTATACAACACAGGCAAGGGGCTCTGCTATTTTATCGTACTTTTCTATTTCTTCTGAGTTAACAAAGTTACACAGAAATTTATCATCCACTACCTGTTACGAATAAACCCTTATAAACTGGGCATAAACTTTTGATATAAATCCAGCAAGATAAGCCAAAGTTCAATAGATTTTTCAGGTGTTCCCCCTCAGGTTCTTGTTCATCACGAACACAAACCTAGGAACTAAACATGAAGCAGCTGAAACAAACCATTCTCTTTTCTTCTATCGGAATTTTCACTCTCGCTGGTGTCGCTTTTGCCCATAGCCTCGACGGCACCTATGTCGGAAAGTCCAAGACTGAAATAACGGACCTATTGCAAACTCAGGGATATGAAGTACGGGAAATCGAGGTCGAAGATGAATATCTCGAAGCCTATGCTTTGAAAGACGGCATTCGCTATGAAATTTACGTCGATCCCAACACTGGCAACATCGTTAAAGTAAAAGAAGACGATTAAATTTTTCTAGCTCTATCTCTTACTTCGGAGGGGTGATTAAGCCCCTCCATCATTTTTTATCCTGTTAGAATTGAATATTACCGGAGGCCTTATGCAAAATGTTAAAGTCTGGGATTTATTTATCCGCCTTTTTCATGCCAGTATCGCAATCCTCTTTCTAGCCAACTTCTTAGTTACTGAAGATGGCGGCACGCCCCACCGTTACCTGGGGTATATTCTTCTTGGACTACTAGCTCTCCGTTTTATCTGGGGATTTATTGGCAGTTACCACGCACGCTTTACAAATTTTACCCCAAGCAAGGAAAGTGTAAAAGAACACCTGCGTCGTATCCTGTTTCAGGAAAAAGATATTCATCTTGGTCACAACCCGCTTGGCGCACTTATGGTATTTAATCTGTTGGGATCACTCAGCCTAATCTGTTTAACTGGTATTTTAGCTGAAACAGATATGTTCTGGGGCATGAAGTGGCTCGAAGAAATTCACGAGTTCTTAGCAAATTACGCCATGATCTCTGTAGCCTTTCATCTGTTGGGCGTTGCTTGGGAGACAAAACGATCTAAAATCAATATTATCAAAGCAATGCTTACGGGTAAAAAATCTCTCCCAAGTACTAAAGAGCCAAATGGCACCACGATACAAACATGAGTAAATTTATGAATAACGATCCCCATAAAACATCACAGCCCTTTCATGAAAGAGCAGGAACATTATGGGGTTTGTTAATCATTCAAATTATCTGCACCCTTTTCTTCCTGTCTGATGTTATCGGTGATCTCTTATTTGCTCATGACATTTTTGCTGAATTTGACCACGACATTATTGAATTTCTGGTTGTAATCGCCCTGTCAGTCAGTATTGCCTATACAGCGATACAAATACGCCACATGCTCCAACGGCAACGGCGAATAGAACAGCAAATAAAAATTGCTTCTGGTGCTTTTATATCCATGCTCGATCAATACTTCGGGGAATGGAAATTAACGCCTGCCGAACAAGATGTTGCCTTGTTTCTTATCAAGGGGATGTCATTCACAGATATCGCAAATCTGCGCCAAACACGGGAAGGAACTGTCAAAGCCCAGTGCAATGCCATCTATAACAAAGCAAACGTATCCGGTCGCCCTCAGTTATTAAGTTTTTTTATAGAAGAACTCCTGAGCGAAGAGCTCATTACCCCTAATTAATTTTTCTATCTTCAGCTTCAGAAACGGGTACTTTTCCAAGTGTAATCCGGAAAATCACGATAAACATTATTGGAACAAGGCATAAAGCCACGGCAAACACACCTTGAATCCCCCAGAATGCCCCGCAAAAAATCCACACGAGCACGACATTAAGCAGGAAATACAACGTCGCATCCGAATTAGGATCCAAGAGCTCTTTGAAAAAAGAACCAATAAGCGGCACAGCATAAACGAGCTGGAAAAACTTGGGTTCATCAGATGTCAGCTTGTCAGGTATTGAGGAAGTCAAACTTTGAGCGGTTGTATCAGTCATGCACATTCTCATAGTATTTTAGTCGGGTATAAGATGCAGCTAAAATAGGAATGCGATTAACAAACAACAAAGTGACAGAATGTCACAGGAAATTACTCGGGTATAAAACTCTTAAATCTCTGTATGCATGCGATAGCCGGGCGCATAGGCCAAGCGGACGATTGTTACCGGAATATTGCCGTTCCATGTTGTACGATCAATCACAAAAATGGCTTCCCCTTCGACAGCTTGCAACAGCTCAGCTTCTTGGCTGGTCGCATTCGCGGCAGAAAAGGAAATATCACCCTTTGTTAAAGGCGTATTTTGGACCAGCCATTCGTTTGCATCAATCTCTTGCAAGTTCACATCACGAATAGCCGAAACTTCGGATAAGTTCACCCAACGATCTTCGTAAAGGAAGGGTTGATTATCAGCATAATGCAGGCTGCGAACATGCAACATCTCAACCTTGTCAGACAATCCAAGACGACTTGCCACAGCAACCGAAGGCGGTGTCTCTGACCGTTCAAGAACAGTGTGACGCCACGCCCATCCCCTTTGTTCGACTTCCAACCTTGTGATTGGGATTTCCAATGTTGCTTTCCGAATTGGATTCAATGCCACACGTGTCCCCGCCTTGCGACGACGTTCCAACAATCCCTCATCGGCCAAGGCACGCATCGCCCGGTTAACCGTCGCACGTGCACACCCAAATTCTTCAGCTAAGTCAATTTCATTGGGGATCATGTCGCCCGGCAGCCAGATCCGTTCAATTATCCGGCGCATAACCTCGGCTTTTACACTTTGCCAGCTATTGATCTCTGTTACGGTCAAATCCGGTCCTTTAATGACATCATTGTTTTTTTGTAGCGGGTAACAATTTGATCCCGTTTTATATGGTATCCCTCTTTTACCAGATGACGGCCTGCTGACCAGACATCAGTGATCATTTGGTCATCGCCTGCAAATATATAGCTATCCAAAATGGCATCACCCTCTTTGCCCAACAAATCAACAGCATTCATATCCAGAGCGAAAAGATCCGCACGTTGCCCAACTGCGATGGCACCAGATTCGCGTTGCCCAGCTTGCGATCCACCCGCAACAACTGCATCCATCAAAACACGGCCTGTAGATTTTTCTTTGGTCGCAAAAACCGCCCGCCCCCGATCGCGAAGGCGTTGCGAATATTCCAGCGTCCGTAACTCTTCCGATAGAGAAATGCGAATGTTTGAATCAGAGCCAACACCAAAACGGCCACCAGCATTAACATAGCGAACGCCGTCAAAAATACCGTCCCCCAGACTTGATTCGGTTATCGGACATAAACCAGCAATAGCATTTGTCCGTGCCAGACCTTCGGTTTCGTGTGGTTCCATATGGGTGCAGTGTATCAAGCACCAACGTTCGTCCACAGCATGATTTTCCAGCAACCACTCTACGGGGCGTTTACCCCATGCAGATTGGATCTCTTCGATCTCGGCTGTTTGTTCAGCAATATGCATATGCAAGGGTGCTGCCGGCGCAAGTCCTGTTGCAAAGTGCATCCCTTGCTGGCTAACAGCCCGAAGAGAATGAGGCGCAACACCTAATCTTGTGTCATCCGGTAATGTTTTGAGTTCTATCGCTGCGGCTTCAAAGAGTTTTTGGAATCTATCCGGCGTGTTCCCAAACCTGATTTGTCCCGCCCCCAATGTGCGACCATCACATCCACCGTGTTCGTAGAGAACAGGCAAAAGCGTCAACCCCATTCCCGTTTCTTTTGATGCCGCAATGATTCGATGGGAAAGCTCCCCAATATTGTCATACGCCACGCCACCAGGCTGATGATGTAAGTAATGAAATTCACAGACCGCTGCATAGCCCGCTTCCAGCATTTCCATCTGCATATAGGCTGTAATCGCCTCGATATCATCAGGGCTTAAGTGACCCAAAAAGCGATACATAAGCTTTCGCCAAGTCCAGAAACTGTCTTTAGGATCTGGACCCTTGGTTTCCGTCATCCCAGCCATCGCGCGCTGAAAAGCATGGCTGTGAAGATTAGTTGGCGATGGTAAAAGTGCACCAAGTTTATCCGCCTGCATACGAACAGAAGATTCAGCGACACCGGTTTCAACCGAAGAAATCCGTCCGTCATCACCAATTACAACATGCACATCCCGCTGCCATCCGCTTTGCGTAAGTGCTTGTTCTGCCCACAGATGTCTCACTTCCCTGCTCCTCGCCATCGCTTGACAAAATATTATGTGCAGACATAATACAAATAAAGATAGACCTTATCAAGCGACGAAAAGAGAGTTTCATGCCTTTCACCTCTACTTTCGAGAGATCGATGCCTCCG
Organism: Kiloniella sp.; assembly: GCF_048259265.1. Classification (NCBI taxonomy): domain Bacteria; kingdom Pseudomonadati; phylum Pseudomonadota; class Alphaproteobacteria; order Rhodospirillales; family Kiloniellaceae; genus Kiloniella; species Kiloniella sp. Next base: position 74,609 of record NZ_JBLXHT010000005.1, read on the forward strand.
GTAAGCGTCACAAGCGGGAATAGTCCGGTTGTGCTGGGCATGCCCCATACGGGGACCTGGCTTCCTGAAGAAATTTTAACTAGGTTAAATGCTAACGGAAAAAATCTTGCCGATACGGATTGGCATATTGACCAGCTTTACGCCGATCTTCTGCCAGATGTAACAATCGTCAAAGCAAACTTTCATCGCTATGCCATTGATGCCAACCGCGATCCTTCCGGTGTCAGCCTATATCCCGGACAGAACACAACAGGCCTATGTCCTTTGACCGATTTTGACAACCAACCCATTTACCAAGACGGTTGCGCGCCGGATGAAGCTGAAATTGAAAAACGCCGTCTAGACTTCCACGCCCCCTATCATGCGGCCCTACAAGCAGAGCTTGAACGCGTTCGCAACATTCATGGCACAGCCATTCTCTATGATTGCCACTCTATCAGGTCCACCATTCCGTTTCTCTTTGACGGACTGTTACCTGATTTCAACATCGGCACAAACAACGGAGAGACTTGTAACAAGCTAATTGAAGATAGCGTCGGGAACATCTGCAAAAATGCCTCTGAATACAGTACGGTTCTTAACGCACGCTTCAAAGGCGGCTGGACAACCCGCCACTATGGGCAGCCTCATAACAATATCCACGCGATCCAAATGGAACTCGCCCAACGAACACACCTAAGAGAAGAAAACCTGCCCTTTGATTATGACAAGAAAAAAGCTGCGGTCCTGCGTCCCTACCTGAAAGATATTTTAAAAACAATCTCGAAATTGGTTGAAGCAAAGCAACTAGCATCTCTAGGATAAGATCTGTAATCACAAAGTATTGCAGCCTAACACAACTGAACGTTTAATAGGAATTCGAGCTGCATACACGCCAGTATACAGCCCGACATTTTTTAATTATAGTTGATACTGCCAACTCGACTGATGATAACGATAGTTATCTCTCTCTCGAGCAACATGCCCAAGGCCTGGAAACTCAAGGTGGCTCCCAAGAACGGCTACTCTGTCAGCGCTCACCCAATCAAGCATTCTACGGCGGGTTTGTTCAGCTTGTTGCATATCAATATCAAACGCGATGCTCCATTCAGGATGCTGGAATTGCAACGCGGTGAAGTGAACAACATCCCCCCAAATCAACACCTCCTGATTCTCTGAACGTAAAACAAACCCGGTATGTCCGGGCGTATGTCCGGGCAACGCCACAGCCTCAATGCCCGGTAAAACTTCGCCATCTTTATCAATAAGCGTCAGGCGTTTCGAATAAGGTGCAGACATTGCTTTTGCATTTGCAGAATTGGTTTTCAGGAAGTCAGATGCTTGAGACATGTAGCTGTCGTCATGCCAAAAATCCCAATCTTTTTTATGCACAATCAATTCAGCATTAGGAAAGTGCGCTTTTCCTTCTTTTGACGTAATGCCAGAGATATGATCCACATGCATATGGGTTAAGAGAATAGCATCGACCGATTCAGGTGCGATACCCGCAGCTTTCAGATTATCTGTAAACTGTCCAAGCGTTGGCCCCATATTGTCTGCGGTACCTGAATCAATCAGGATGATTTTCTCCCCCGTATTCACCACAAAAGAATTAATTGGAACCCGAATTTTATCAACTGGCGGAGTCCGGAACTGATCTTTGTATAGCTGTTTTGCCACCTCGGGATCGTAATTGGGGATCAGATCCGCTCCAGCGTCAATATAACCATCAAGCAGAGCCGTTATTTCAAATTTACCAACAGAAAAACGATACGCTCCTGTCGTTTGCACACCTGCTTTCGGGGCCGCGGCAAAACCCGGCATCGGCACAGACAGTGATGCCATTGAAGCAACAAGTCCCGCCCCCCCGGTTAAGAGTGAGCTTCTGAGTAGATCGCGTCTTGAAAGTGTCATATCCAAATTTCCCGATATCACTGTTATCCAAATCAATACCGCTTAATATCAGTATAATTTTCTGGATCGGGAGAGGCTTTATGCCTATACCTTATATAAGCACTGCTTATACTGAAGGATAACCATGGATCGACTGCAGCTCTTTCAAACCTTTATAACCTCTATCGACAAGGGCTCATTATCAGGGGCAGCCAAGGTACTCAACATTAGCCAACCAGCAGTTAGCCAACAGATTACTTTACTGGAAAGTATTCTTCAGAAAGAACTGCTGTTCAGAACATCACGGGGCGTAAAACCTACTGAAGCCGGGCTGGTCGTTTACAACAGTGCGGATAATATCCTCAGCCAAGTAAACAAGCTCCATGAAGAGCTGAAAAATCTGGACGAAAGCCTCACCGGACCGCTTCGGATTACAGCACCTTTGGCAATCGGACAAAGCCTTGTCGCCCCGATCGTTTTTGAACTTCAAAGTCAGTATCCCGAACTCAATATATCCCTGAAACTCAGTGATCAACTTGCGGATTTAGTGAAGGATCGAATTGATCTGGCGGTCCGTGTAGGATCGCTCGGAAAATCCGATGCTCTAGCCCGCAAGATCGGAGACTTACAACTAATGCTCGTCGCAACACCTGACTTTCTGGATCGTTACGGACGCCCTCAAACCCCTCAAGATCTCGCCGAAATACCCATGATTCAGTACCGTGATGAAAAAAAAGTAACCAAGCAAATCGTCAAAAAAGACAAACAAGAATATCTCGCAGAAGTACAATCAAACTATACCTTTGATAATCCCGATGTCATCCTCAACGCCCTGACTAGAGGAATCGGTTACACAAAGCTTCCTTACCTGCTGATAAAAGAGCAGCTGGCAGAAGGTAAGTTAGAGCGAGTATTGCCAGCATACACTGTTCCATCCAAACCTATTTATCTGCTCTACCCTTCGCGGCAATCTTTGACCAGACGGACCGAAGTATTTATCGACCGCATGCTCTCAACGATTATTAATCTGGATGGGATTACCCCAGCGCGGGGCGGAAAATGGCGTATGGACAGCGACCAACCAGCCGAAAAACTGTTAGATGTTATCTAGGCAAAGAAATTAATTAAAAAATTGATCAGAAAAAACAAAACCCATTGCTTTAGGCAATGGGTTTTGATGGTGGAGCCAAGGAGGATCGAACTCCTGACCTCTTCGCTGCCAGCGAAGCGCTCTCCCAGCTGAGCTATGGCCCCAATTTATCCGCCGCAAAACAGCTGATGCGGCGGAAAATATGCCGTCTTTTCCTCCTTGGCAAGAAAAAATTTTCCTAGCGAAAAGAAAAGCTCTGTTCCTGTCAGAATCTTATCGACTTAGTCGTCGCTGATACCGCCAGCGCCGGCGCTTACACCCTGAAGATCTTCATCATCATCCGGGTCAAGATCATCACCGTCATCAATGTGAAGCAATTCTTCCTCATCCGGGAAGTCCACAACATTATCAGATGTATCCAGATCAACATCCTGCGCTTCATTCGCGTCTTCAGCCTCTGCCTTAGCGGTTTGCTTCGGCTGGCTTGATTTGGCGCTCAAATCCAATTCAGTCCCACATTTGGGACACACGATTGGCGATTTCAGAAAATCGTAAAATTTTGCCTTACAGCTTAGACAGCTACGTTTGCTACCCCATTCCGGCTTACTCACAGCCAGATCCTCCAACTAAAATTTTGTAACAACCACACAATGGTTTTCGAAAAAACTGCAAATGCCATGATCACCACAGACTGTCAACAAAGGGTGAATGACAATTTAAATACTGTGAAAAAAAATTCACTCTTCGAACCTTTATTACACCAAAGCATCATCTTTATACGTATCAAGCTCTGGTAAAAAGCTACTTTCCTCTATAAAAGAGACCCGAAACAATCCTTTAGGATCTGAACACGCGAAAAAGATTTGTGACGGGATAATTGGAACAAATTTTTATCACACAGCAGATTCGCCAAATGCCAAACAATGGCGAATCTGGAATGCGAAATACGGAATACACTCATGACCAGCGAAAACTCTCTGTCTTCAACCCCAGGCTCTTCCCTCAAAGGCACCGTTAAAGTTCCCGGCGACAAATCTATTTCGCACAGATCTTTAATGTTTGGGGCACTTGCCATTGGAAAAACCAACGTTTTTGGCATGCTTGAAGGCGAAGATGTGCTGGCGACCGCCAAAGCCATGCGTGCTTTAGGTGCCAATGTAGAGCGCGACGATCAAGGCGTATGGCATATTGAAGGACGTGGAATCGGTGGCCTTTGCGAACCCGAAGATGTGTTGGACATGGGAAATTCAGGTACATCTGCACGATTGCTGATGGGTATTCTTGGTAGCCATCCAATCACAACTTTCATGACCGGGGATGCGTCGCTCAGAAAACGTCCAATGGGGCGGGTTGCCAATCCCCTTGCTGAAATGGGCACACAGGTTAGTTGCCGTTCCGGACAACGACTTCCCCTGATGGTAAAGGGTGCTGAAACACCGATGCCAATCCGTTACAAATTGCCTATGGCATCAGCTCAGGTAAAATCTTGTATCTTGTTGGCCGGACTAAATACTCCCGGCGAAACAACCGTCATCGAAACAGAACACACCCGGGACCATACGGAACTTATGCTCCGTCACTTTGGCGCGGAAGTACGCGTGACCCAAACGGACGAAGGCAGAGAAACGACTATTGTAGGGCAACCAGAACTTAAAGCAGCCGATGTACACGTCCCTTCGGACCCGTCTTCAGCAGCATTTCCAACCGTTGCCGCCCTGATCAACGAAGGGTCTGAGCTGCACCTACCCGGTATCGGCATGAATCCGCATCGCAATGGAATTTACATCACCTTGAAAGAAATGGGTGCTGACATTACGCTGGAAAACGAACGCACTGAGGCAGGTGAACCTGTCGCAGATCTCATTGTTCGCGCCAGTAAACTCAAAGGCATCACCGTACCCGCAGAACGTGCGCCGTCTATGATTGATGAATATCCGATTCTCGCGATTGCCGCTTCTTTTGCCGAAGGGAAAACCATCATGGAAGGGCTTGGTGAACTCCGGGTCAAAGAAAGTGATCGCCTATCTGCCGTTGCCAATGGCCTTAAGGCCTGTGGTATTGTCTGCGAAGAAGGCGACGACTATCTGATTGTCGAAGGATCACCCGCAGGCGTTCAAGGTGGCGGCACCATAACAACACACTTTGATCATCGTATTGCCATGAGCTTTCTCGTTATGGGGATGGCGGCAAAAGAATCTGTAAAAGTTCTTGATGCTGATGCAATTGATACCAGCTTCCCAGACTTTGCCAAACTCATGAACGGTCTAGGCGCAAAAATCGGTTAGTTTTAATAAACCGCAAGACAAAAACCCAACTCACGGTTGGATTAAAAGGAAAAGACTTTGCCTGTTATCGCTATTGATGGTCCTGTTGCATCTGGCAAGGGAACACTGGCGCGTCGTCTCGCCGCCGCAATGAATTTTGCTTATCTGGATACTGGCTCTCTCTACAGAGCGGTAGCATCCCTCATTCTTGAACGCGGAAGCGACCCTAACGACTCCGTCGTTGCTGCAAAGGTTGCGGATGGCTTTACCGCGGACGATATCAATCGACATGATCTTCGTGATGAAAAAGTTGGCCAAGCAGCTTCAATCGTTGCGGCCAATCAGGAAGTACGGAAATCTCTGTTGGAGTTTCAACGTAATTTTGCAAAAACACCGCCAAACAATCACTTAGGCGTTGTTCTGGACGGACGAGATATCGGAACTGTCGTTTGCCCGGACGCAGAAATCAAACTCTTTATCTCTGCAACGCCGGAAGTCCGTGCCAAGCGCAGACATAAAGAGTTGCTTGATCGCGGCGATGCGTCTATATACGCCCGCGTACTGGAAGATTTACGTGAACGTGATGAACGGGACCGTAATCGTGACACAGCTCCCTTACGGGCAGCAGAAGATGCGGTCACTTTGGATACCAGCGATATGGATGCCAATAAGGCTTTTGAAGCAGCAAAGTCACTCGTAAACGAGCGCCTTTCACTTTAGAGCAAAGGTATCTTTATCAGGTACCTCGTGTTTCTCTCAGTATAATTTTACTAGCCCGGGATGGTCCTGGGTAGACCGCCGGAAAAACCGGCCGGCCTGTATAGTGCGAACCTTTTGAAAGGAATATTAACCCATGGCTGAAGCAGCTGTTGAAAGCTTTGCCGACCTACTAGACGAATCCCTCGGTCAATCCGATCGTCTGGAAGGTAATGTACTTAAAGGCATGATCGTTGCCATCGAAGGCGACGTTGCCCTTGTTGATGTAGGCCTCAAATCTGAGGGCCGAGTTGCACTTAAAGAATTTGCTGACGCTGGTCAGGCTCCCGAAGTTAAAGTCGGGGATGAGGTAGAAGTTTACCTCGAGCGCATGGAAAGCAAAAACGGGGACGTTATGATCTCCCGTGATAAAGCGAAGCGTGAAGAAGCCTGGACACAGCTTGAAAAATCCTTTGGCGACAATGAGCGCGTTAACGGCGTTATCTTTGGTCGTGTTAAAGGTGGCTTCACAGTTGACCTTTCCGGCGCCGTGGCATTCTTGCCAGGCAGCCAGGTTGACATCCGCCCAGTTCGTGACGTTTCCCCATTGATGGGCAATGCACAGCCATTCCAGATCCTAAAAATGGATCGCGCACGTGGTAACATCGTTGTTTCCCGTCGCGCTGTTCTGGAAGAAACACGTGCAGAACAACGTTCAGAGCTTATCCAGAACCTTAATGAAGGTCAGGTTCTTCAGGGTGTTGTTAAAAACATCACTGATTACGGTGCCTTCGTTGATCTTGGTGGCGTTGACGGTCTGTTGCACGTTACTGACATTTCATGGAAACGTATCAACCACCCAAGTGAAAAACTGACTATCGGCCAACAGGTTGATGTTCAGGTTATCCGTTTCAACGCTGAAACTCAGCGTATCAGCCTTGGCATGAAACAGCTTGAGACAGATCCTTGGGATGGCGTTGCTGCTAAATACCCAATGGGTGCGAAACTTGAAGGTCGCGTGACCAACATCACTGACTACGGTGCCTTTGTTGAACTAGAAGCTGGTATCGAAGGTCTTGTTCACGTTTCTGAAATGTCTTGGACCAAGAAAAACATCCACCCTGGAAAAATCGTTTCTACGAGCCAGGAAGTTGCTGTTATGGTACTTGATGTTGACGAATCAAAACGTCGTATCAGCCTTGGTCTGAAACAATGTTCTTCCAACCCATGGGAGTCATTCCAGGCAAACCACCCTGCTGAATCCGAGCTTGAAGGCGAAATCAAAAACATCACCGAATTCGGTCTGTTTGTTGGTCTTCCAGGCGAAATCGACGGCATGGTTCACCTTTCAGATCTGAACTGGGAACTTTCCGGTGACGAAGCTGTAAAAGAATACAACAAAGGTGACATGGTTAAGGTTAAAGTTCTCGACGTTGACGTTGACAAAGAACGTATCAGCCTTGGCATCAAACAGCTCAGCTCTGATCCTTTCGCAGGTTCAGTAGAAGGTCTGAAAAAAGGTGTTGTTGTTACCTGTACTATTACAGCCGTTACAGATGGTGCTCTTGAAGTTCAAATCGCTGATGGTGCTACTGGCACAATCCGCAAAACTGAACTTTCTCGTGAGCGTAGTGAACAGCGCACAGATCGTTTCGCAGTTGGCGAAAAAATCGACGCACGTATCACAAACATCGATTCTAAATCACGCAAAATTGCTCTGTCCATCAAACAGCACGAAGCTGCTGAAGAGAAACAGGCAATGGCTGATTACGGTTCAACAGACTCTGGCGCTAGCCTCGGCGATATTCTCGGTGAAGCTCTTTCCAAAGCTGCGGAAGACAAAAAATAAGCTGAAATTTTCAGCTCGAAAAAAGGCCCGGTGTTCACTCACCGGGCCTTTTTTGCATTAAAATCACTTTTATATAGGGGAAATGCTTTATTCTTAATGACTTAGACTTGACGGATTTTTCAGGCTCTGGCACCCTTTACCAGAACAGGACTAAAATTACGGCAATAAAAGCTTAGAGTCAGAATTAGACGCCGGATAATCCGAGGTGTAAGAGACGGGTATTCGATCTACTTCGGTAACAGCTACAGGGAGACGTAAGGCATGACCAAGTCAGAGCTCATTCAGCATATCGCAGAGCAAAACCCACACCTCTATCACCGGGACGTAGAAAGAATTGTCACAACCATCTTTGACGAAATTTCTACCGCACTCGCAGACGGCAATCGGGTCGAACTTCGCGGTTTCGGAGCTTTTTCCGTCAAGCATCGCGATGCCCGTGTTGGCCGCAATCCACGCACAGGCGAATCCGTCGAAGTAGATTCCAAGCACATTCCATTTTTCAAAACGGGTAAACAGCTACGCGAACGCCTAAACAATGGCGTAGATAGCTAACAAATACCCCAAACATGGTTCGAAATAAGTGAAACGATTTAGTTGGGTACTCACAGCCCCTATAACACTGGCTATTCTCCTCTTGGCAGTTAACAACCGTCAGGATGTTACATTGGAAATATGGCCTTTCGGGCTCCAGTTTGATTACCCGCTTTATCTCATCATTCTTATCTCCGTTGGTCTCGGTATTCTTGCGGGTGCCGTTATCGCATGGCTATCCAGCGCCGCGACCCGAAGACGTGCAAAAGCAGCTGAATGGAAAGTGTTAGACTTGCAACGAGATCTCTCTTTTGAGCGCGCAGAACTTAAAAAGTTACAAGAAAAAGAACAGGCTAACTCACTTCCTGTATAACAGTTTACTTAGAGTGAAACCGAACACACCCTCTTCACCCCCTTATCAATAGAAGCAATTCAACGATTCACAGAACATCTGTTAGCTTTGCCCTTGTTGAGTATGATTGATCTTGAAACGCTGCCGATAACGCCCAGCACTTAGCCCTGAAATAGATTTGAACAGGCGGTTGAAGGCCGACACATCTTGATAACCCACATACCAACAAACTTCACTTATCGTTAGTTTCGTTAGCTCAAGTAACCCCTTAGCCTTTTCTATTCGAAGCTCTTGAACATATTGATTAACAGAGTATCCGGCACTGTTCGAAAACCTGCGCTGTAGTGAGCGAATAGAAAGTCCGGCCCGACCAGCCAACGCCGTTACCGAGAGATCTTCGCTTATATTACTTTCCATCCAGAGCTGCAAAGCACGAACAGCCTGATCCTTGTGTGCCATATTCGGGCAAAAAGAACGATAGTTTCGCTGCTCTCGACCTGTCGGATCAATTAACATCTGGCGACAGATATGCGAGACTACCGTTGGACCACACCAGCGCCCGATCAAGTGAATCCCGAGGTCCACCCAAGCCATAACGCCTCCAGCAGTTACAATATCATTATCATCAACCAGAATGTGTTCAGGACGAAGCAACACCCTTGGGAAAATAGACTTAAAGTCAGCCTCAAGAGCCCAATGCGTTGTCGCAGGTCGATCATCTAAAATCCCCGCATATCCCAACCAATAACTTCCCGCACATGCAGAACAAATGATTGCGCCAAAAGAGTGTTGTCTTTGGATCCAGCTGTGCAAATCTTGATCATCAGATCCTCTCGCACCCGTCAGATTCGGTGGAAGTATGACAACATCAATACATTGAGTGTTATCTAAAGAGGAGGATGTTTGTACCTGGTGAGTAATCTTTAGCTCGACATCATCACCCATCAACTGATTAGCCAGTTCGAACATCTCGCCCAAACCAAACAGGGCAGATTGTTGAACACCTTTGTACGCAATAATTACAATATTTGGCATGATTCGCACATTATTTGTCATATCCGCCAATCGTAAAGACACGCCTACCCCCTGTAAAGATAAGGGCATATAAAGCCCTTTACTGAAATGAGATTAAAATGAATAAATCGGCTCTGCTCCTTATTGACATCCAAAACGACTATTTCCCCAGCTTCAGCGGAAGTAAAATGCCCCTGCCAGCTATGGACAAAGCAATCGTAAACGCAAACAAATTACTTATGGCAGCACGCGATAGCAACACCCCCATCATCCATGTCAAACATGTCATGACATCAGATACGGCCCCTTTTTTTCGCCCTAGGACGCTTGGCGCTGAACTTCATGAAAGCGTACGCCCCATCACAGGCGAAGCCATTATTGAAAAAACGAAACCAAACAGCTTCTTAAATACAGGTTTAGAAGATTATATAAGGAACCGGAAAATTGAGCACCTAACAATATGCGGAGCTATGAGCCAAATGTGCATAGATGCAACTGTCCGCGCTGCTGTTGACCTGGGATTTAAAGTAACCGTGGCATGTGATGCCTGCGCCGCGGCAAATATTGAACATAATAGCATCTCTGTGCCCTTTGACATGGTTCATGCATCTATCATGGCACCTTTGTCTTCCAGTTACGCTGACGTCTGGCCTACGTCAGATTGCCTGCCTTAACGACAGAGACACCAAAGACCGTGATACTGAAAAGAATGAACAACTCTTTTCAGTATCACGAAAGCCAAAGTATTCGTCAAAAGAACGACATATAATATTTTCCAAACTCTCTACGCGTTAAGGCTGGTTCTCTCCGCATTCACATTGTATAAAATATTCGAACTATCGCTTTAATCCGAGGTCATTCCGTGCAGAACATCACAGCTGAACAAGTTACACAAAGCCTAGACTACCCTTCTCTTGTCGAAGCCCTAAGAGACGCTTTCCAAAGCAACATAACGGTTCCCATGCGTCACCATCATGATATGGAACAGCCCAATGGCAAAAGAGAATCCACCCTTCTGCTCATGCCTGCTTGGGAATCCGGAAAATCTGTCGGCGTGAAACTTGTTACTGTAAGCCCTGAAAATGGTGAGAAGAACTTACCTGCTATTCAAGGCATTTACATCCTGTTTGATGGTGATACTGGCACTCCCAAAGCGCTCATAGAAGCCAAAACCCTCACCGCGCGTCGCACGGCCGCAGCTTCTGCATTGGCAACGTCCTATCTAGCCCGACCAGACAGCACAAAACTCACCATGGTTGGGACTGGAGTACTTGCCCCAAATCTTATTCAGGCACATGCGGCTGTACGGCCCATAAAAGATGTCACAATCTGGGGACGTGATCTGAAAAAGGCCGAAGACCTCGCAAAAGAAATCAACAGTCTAGGGTTCACGGCTCATGCTGAAGAGAACTTGGAAAAAGCCGTATCTTCGGCTGACATCATTTCAAGTGCAACCCTAAGTAAAACACCCCTGATTTCAGGCAGCTGGCTAAAACCAGGCCAACATATTGATTTGGTCGGCGCCTATCGTCCGGATATGCGTGAAGCAGATGATGAGGTCATCAAACGAAGTAGCATATTTGTCGATACCTTTGCTGGCGCAACAAAAGAAGGCGGCGACATTGTGATCCCCCTACAAAGCGGTATTCTGAGCAGAGAAGATATCAAAGCAGACCTCTTTGACCTTACCCAAGGCAAACATAACGGTCGGCGTTCTGCAGAAGAAATCACTTACTTCAAATCTGTTGGTCACGCACTGGAAGATCTAGCCGCAGCACAGCTTGTAGATAAGCGTATTAACGGCCTTTGAATATGGCATCAGCCAAGATCTATCAGTACTCATTACGATAAATACAGGGGTGACCGACAGGATCACCTCTGTTAGGTATGGGTTCCGATTAACAACCTTTACTGGAGATCGGAACATGACCCCGAAAGAACGTATCTTTGTTGCCATTGACACCCCGGATATCAATAAAGCAACAGAGATGGCAAAAGCACTCTCTGGTGAAGTCGGCGGTAACAAATTCGGCAAAGAGTTATTCTCCGCTCAAGGGCCAAATGCCATCAGAGGTGCCGTTGGTGGGAACCTCTTTTTGTCGACCCGAAGTTTCAAGATATCCTCAATACAGCAGCCGATTCAATTAGCGTAGAGCCTCACACATTAATATTAAGTACCTTAGCTGTTGCAAAAAATAGGCAAAATTCTGCTCTGAGCGTGAAGTCATTAATACTGTATTGCTTTACCAGAACAAATATGATTTTTCTTTCCGATGCTTAACGCTCTTATTCTCTCTATTGTCATTGTAACTGGTGCTCTCCTCATCTGGCCTCGCTTAGCTAATTTACAGGTTTGGCGCGCGACGATTACACCGCTAGCATCTATCATCGGGAGCGGCTTTCTGATTCTCGGTCCTATCCTCGACGTCAGCTACGGCGGATATGCTCCGCTTGTTATGGTCGGCTTGTGCGCAGTTGCTTACCTATTCGGAAGTGTTATCAGATTTAACATTGCGGACATTGCAACGCAAACGCCCCCTACCAAATTATTGGTGAGGCTTGAAACTATAGCTTCCAGTGTTCTGGCTTTCGCTTTCATCATATCTGTTGCTTATTACCTCAACTTGTTTGGCGCTTTTGGCGTAAGCCTGACTGAGCTCAACGACCAATTTCACGCTAACCTTCTGACCACTGCAGTGTTCGCTTTAATCTTGTTCACCGGTATGACCCGTGGCTACTCGGCACTTGAACGGATGGAACAAGTGTCTGTCGGCCTGAAACTAGCCATTATTGCAGGGCTCATATTCGGCCTTGCTGTCCATTTCGGAGAGGTTACCGGTCAGCACGCCTTGCAGTTCAGCACACCACAAGTCTCGGGATGGGCGGCATTTACATTAATGGCCGGATTGATTGTGACAGTTCAGGGGTTTGAGACATCGCGCTACCTCGGCGCAACTTATGATGCGCACTTACGTATACGTTCTATGAAGTTAGCACAGTGGATATCTACCGTAATCTACTGTATTTATATTGTTCTTTTGACCTACGCGTTTGAATTCCCCTTCTTATCTTTGGATGAAACGGCAATTATTGAGTTGATGCAGGTTGTCGCGCCAATCTTGCCGCTGCTTTTGGTTTTTGCTGCTCTAAGCGCACAGTTCAGTGCGGCGATTGCGGATACGAGCGGGTCTGGTGGACTATTTGCCGAAGCTACCAACGGCCTTGTACCTGAAAAGCTAGCTTATGCTCTACTGGTCGGGGTCGGAGTGTTTTTAACGTGGACAGCTAATGTTTTTGAAATCATCAGCTATGCATCACGGGCCTTTGCCCTGTATTATGCCATACAGGCCAGTATCGCTGCGATCCGTGCGAGGTATAAGGGGCAATCCCTACAAATGACAGGCTTTACGTTCATGGCCTTCTTGGGCGGAACCGCGGCGTTCGTAGGAACGTCGGTTGAGTGAAGAATAAAACGTTCAAAGACAAATTATCAACAACCGCCTTGCCCACAACGTAACCTGTGACGCTTTGGCAAAGCACTGAAATAAAACATAATTATTTTGAATATATATTACTATCAACGCTCTGAACCAAAGGTTTTGGCCTTAGTTTTATAAGCGCTAATTACGCAAAACCATATCGAATTAGCTTCTTCTTCTATTTATAACTCTCTTACAAGAAATAAGAGGTGACCAATGCTATTACCTCTGTTAGGTATGGGTTCCGATTAACAACCTTTACTGGAGATCGGAACATGACCCCGAAAGAACGTATCTTTGTTGCCATTGACACCCCTGATATCAATAAAGCAACAGAGCTGGCAAAAGCACTCTCTGGTGAAGTCGGCGGCATCAAAATCGGCAAAGAGTTATTCACCGCTCAAGGGCCAAATGCCGTCAGAGGAGCCGTTGGTGGCGAACCTCTTTTTGTCGACCTGAAATTTCACGACATTCCCAATACTGTTGCCGGTGCGATCCGGTCTTCCCTGCACATGCGGCCCTTTATGGTGAATGTTCACGCCTCAGGTGGCAAAGCGATGATGCAAGCTGCAGCAGAAGCAGCACGCGAAACATCCGAAGATCTTGGCATTCCGCGCCCGATCGTATTGGCGGTTACGGTTCTCACAAGTATGGATGATACCGATTTGTCAGATGTCGGCCAACAAGGCCCGGCAGCGGAACAGGTCAAACGCCTTGCCCTGCTCGCAAAAAAAAGTGGTCTTGACGGCGTCGTCTGCTCATCACAAGAGATTAAATTGCTGCGAGAAGTCTGTGGCCCTGATTTTAAGCTTGTCGTTCCCGGCATACGTCCTACATGGGCAAGTGCAGGCGATCAAAAACGGATCATGACACCGAGCGACGCCATTGAAGCTGGTGCGGATTACCTCGTCATTGGTCGTCCGATCACTGACGCAGAAGACCCCGTTGCAGCCGCCCGCAGAATCGTTGAAGAACTAAACTGAATTAGAAGGCCGGAAACAAAGCCGGGAAAGACAGCATGGTATCCCAGATTCCTCCAGAACAAGCCGTTCATGACATTCCGGTTAAAACCGTTAGCGGCCTTGCCATCAAAACGGTTATGGGGAATTTACCCGCGCTGGTACAAATGGCTTTGTTTCCGTTCTTGCTATCCGCACTTATTTCAGCCCTGTCTATTCCATCTTTGGGGAATGCCCTATCAAGTTGGATACTAAGTATACTCGCCTATGTTCCACACACACTATTTGCTGTTGCCTGGCATCGTCGTACACTAATGAACTTACAAGCGCCTGAATCCACTTCAATCACAAGCTGGAACAGAGTTCATTGGCAATTTCTTCTGAAAATAATAATCCTGCTCGCCATCTTTTATGGCATGAGTATGATTGGCAGCTTGCCCGTATTGACCATTGGCGCTGCAATTCCATCCCTTGTCCCATTATTATTTTTGGGACTAATGATCGCTATGATTTATGTGGTTGCAAGATTGTCATTCATTCTACCCGCCACTGCTGTCGGCGAAAAATACACCCTTAACGACAGCTGGAAGCACACGAACAATCAAGGTTGGCGCATTGTTGCAGCATTCCTGATACTGACGATCCCCTTTGGCATACTCATGCTTTTAATTGCTATGTTCGCTTTCGGAAGCTTCTTTACTGGTATGCCAACAACCCCGGAAGAAGCCGCTAATTTTAATATCTTGAGTTTTGTCCAAAGTAACGGGCCTGCTTTTTTCTTTTTACAACTCATCATTCTTTTTGTGACTTATCTGCCAACTGCCGCTGTGATCTCAATGCTTTCTATCGTCTTCAAAGGCTGTACAGGCTGGGTGCCTGAACAACCCGAAGAAACGATAGATGGCTAAGGGAGCCACAAGCAAAATAAATTGGCATTTTACTTCGAGTGTATTTACCTCAAATAAATACACTTTGCCATTGCCACACTCCTTATACGTTGAATATTATCCCCCTTCTTCTACTAGACATCTAGCTAAAGAGTAATTTAAGGGGGATATAAAGTGACAACTCAGACAGAAGTAGATCAAACAGATAACTCTATCGCCATTGGAGAGGGAATCAGCACGGCCTTTTCATTACTGTTTTCAAATCTGGCGACAGCATTCAAACTAGCGATTATGCCAGTGATTTCAATTCTGATAATCGCTGTCGTGCTTTTTTTCTTTGTAGTTCAATTAATATTAGATATTCAGGCTAACCCGTCACCGGATTTACCTGTAATGTATTCAATAGTAACAATTGGAATCGCAGTTCTCGTAACATTAATTCCCATACAATATTTTACCGCATGGATCCGTTTTCTAAATACAGGAAATGCATCTATTTCTGAAACATTCGTGTTTAACCTTAAAAAAAGGCATTTTGTTATTTTTGGCAAAAGCTTTCTACTCTACATTGTAATGAATATTGCAATCGCTATTGCCGTAGGTTTAATTACATTCGCGTTTTCTGCATCAGAAATGCTATCAGCCATAGCATTAATTATAGCAATTTTTCTAATTTTCGTCGTTGCCCTAAGACTATCCTATGTCTTTCCAGCGGCTGCACTGGACCAACCCTATAGCTTTTTTAAAAGCTGGACAGATACCAAAGGACAATGGCTTTCACTACTTGTGTCGTTTATTATCCTATCGATTCTTTTTGTGATAATGCAGATTGCTCTGATTTTTGTAATCGGGGTATTTTTCACTATTTTTGGTGGAGCTTCATCCCTTCTTATCGGAGGAGCTTCTGACCTTTCACAATCATTAGCAGGCCTAATGTCGATATCCACTCTACTTCTTGTTATCCCAGCTTATTTTATCATATTGATCATAAGCATGATCTCATACATTCCATTTATTAACCTGCATTACTATTGCTTCAAAAAAAATGCAGGATGGATCGACGATAACAAACTTGTTGATCGTTTCTCCTAAAGCTTTTGCTTTCCTGCCCGGATGTTATAAATATTTGGGCAGGAACAAAACTGAATGAGACAGGCCGTACAGTGGGAACAGAAGTTAAAATTTGTGGAATAAACAGTAACGAAGCTCTGAACGCAGCACAGGAAGCTGGTGCCGAATATCTTGGTTTTGTTTTTTTCCCAAGAAGCCCGCGTCATGTTTCTGTCGAACAGGCTGCTGCTCTTACAAAACAGGTAAAGCCCGGCACACAAAAAGTTGGCCTACTGGTTAACCCCAGTGACGATGATATTCACCAGATAACAAAACAAGCGTCTTTGGATATCTTGCAACTCCATGGTGGAGAAACGCCAGAACGCGTTGCCGAGATCAAACGTAACTTTGGCCTTGAAGTAATGAAAGTCATCAAGGTTTCAGAACAAAAGGATTTTGAAACAGTACCTGTTTTTGAAGAGGTCTCTGATCGCCTACTATTTGATGCCAAACCACCAAAAGATCTAAAAAATGCACTCCCCGGCGGTAATGCAATTTCCTTTGACTGGCGCTTACTTGCCGGGAAAATCTGGAAACGCCCATGGATGCTAGCGGGCGGCTTGAATTGTGACAATGTGCAGGATGCTATTCGTATTTCCGGCGCACCCGCTGTTGATGTCTCTTCCGGTGTTGAAGACAAGCCCGGTCTGAAATCAATTGATAAAATTCACGCCTTTACATCCAAAGCCCACAATACGTGATACCAGAAGACATGATGCCTGATTCTGTTCTTGTATTTCTGACTCACTTTGGTGAGATACAGTTTCTTATTGCTGCGACAGTCTGCATCTATTGGATTATCTGCCCTAGATTAGGGACGCGCTTGTGGTTTGCCCTCTGCCTATCAAGCTCTGTGCAACAGACCCTTAAAATGACTTTTGCGCAACCACGTCCCTATTGGTTGAATCCTGATCTTGTTGCGATAGAGAAAAGCACATCTTACGGGATGCCTTCTGGGCACGCACAAACGCCACCACTGTTTTACGGTATCCTCGCTAAATCTTCGAGGCGACGTTGGGCTTATTTCCTGGCGGCTGTTATCGTGATACTCACAGGTTGGACAAGGATCACCGGTAATGTTCACAGCACGGAACAGGTGCTTACAGGCTGGATCATTGGTGTTTTCCTCCTCATTGCTATTTTTTTGTTGGAAAAACCTGTCTCTCAATGGTGGCAAAAAAGCACCTTGATCATCCGCGTATCGGGTTCTTTCGCTTTTTGCGCCGTTTTAATGGGTGTCGGTCTATGGTCAGCGTCCAATGCCGGACAGCAAATTGTTCCTGCAATTTGGGTCGAAAACGCAGGACATCCTCTGCGCCCTGTCAAAGCCGACAACATCATTATTGTGCCTGGCCTTTTGTTCGGCTGGCTTCTGGGTCTTGCATTTTTGGATGGGAAATACCCACCAAAACCTGAAAACAAGCTCAAGCTTGCCTTGCGACCTTTGCTTGGGCTACCTCCCTTGGCGCTATTGCTCGACGTTGCACCCGGCAAAGAAATAGAGCTTATTTTGATTGTCACCTTCGTCGTTGGTACCCTTGCCGGATTATGGTCCAGTTATGGAGCACCTTTTCTTTTCAAGATATTAAAGATCTAAGTATCGGATCCCTTGCAGGATGGTGGCTTTTCAGGCAAAGTCCGCCCAAGATAGATCATAGAGATCCGATAAGGTTGCAGAGTAGATATGACAACACCTAATTCTTATATGAACGGCCCTGACGAGCGTGGACATTTTGGTATTTTTGGCGGTCGCTATGTCGCTGAAACATTGATGCCTCTTATTCTCGAAGTCGAAAAAGCCTACGATGCAGCCAAGGCTGATCCTTCGTTTCAAAAAGATTATGACTATTACGCCAAACATTACGTTGGCCGCCCAAGCCCGCTTTATTTTGCAGAACGCCTGACACGCGAACTCGGTGGCGCAAAAATTTACTTCAAACGCGATGAGCTGAACCACACAGGATCGCACAAAGCAAACAACGTACTCGGACAGATTCTTCTGGCCAGACGTATGGGTAAAAAACGTATTATCGCGGAAACTGGCGCCGGACAGCATGGTGTTGCCACAGCAACGTTCTGTGCCCTTTTTAATCTGCCCTGCGTTGTTTACATGGGCGCGACTGATATCGCACGACAGGCACCAAACGTCTTTCGCATGAAATTGTTAGGGGCCGAGGTTATCGGCGTTGAAAGCGGTACGGGTACTCTGAAAGATGCCATGAACGATGCGCTCCGCGATTGGGTAACCAATGTCGAAGAAACATTTTATATCATCGGCACCGCCGCTGGCCCACATCCCTATCCGGTCATGGTTCGTGATTTCCAATCCATTATTGGCCGCGAAGCAAAAGAACAAATGCTAGAAGCCGAAGGTCGTTTACCTGACCAACTCGTCGCCTGTATAGGTGGTGGCTCGAACGCAATTGGCCTGTTCCATCCTTTCCTGGATGACAAAAATGTCGCGATTACAGGTGTAGAAGCCGCTGGTTTCGGTGTAAAAACCGATAAACACGCCGCATCACTAACAGGCGGCAAACCCGGTGTTCTTCATGGAAACCGGACGTTCCTGTTGCAGGATGATGATGGGCAGATCCAAGATGCGCACTCTATCTCTGCTGGCCTAGACTATCCGGGCATTGGGCCAGAGCATTCATGGCTACATGACATTGGTCGTGTAAATTACGCATCCGCCTCAGATACCGAAGCATTGGAAGCCTTTCAGATGCTGTCAAAGGTCGAGGGGATCATCCCCGCACTTGAACCAGCACACGCATTGGCGCATGTGACCAAGATTGCTCCGGACATGGGCAAAGATAAAATCATCCTCATGAACCTTTGTGGTCGCGGCGATAAAGATATCTTTACTGTTGCCGAAGCACTCGGCGTAGAGATTTAGGGGGAAGATATCATGAGCCAAACAAGACTTGAAAAGCGTTTCGCTGACCTGAAAGAAGAAGGCAGAGGTGGCCTTGTTACTTTTGTAACCGCAGGTGATCCCGATTTTGAAACCAGCCTAGAGCTTGTCAAAGGATTACCCAAAGCTGGTGCAGATGTCATCGAACTCGGCATGCCATTTTCCGACCCAATGGCTGATGGCCCTGCAATTCAGGCCTCTAGCTTACGTGCATTGCGCAATGGCATGACACTGAGCAAAACACTCGACCTCGTGCGTGCCTTTAGACAAGACAACCAGGATACGCCAATTATCCTGATGGGATATTACAACCCGATCTACATCTATGGCGTAGATAAATTCTTGGTCGATGCAAAAGAAGCTGGTGTTGACGGCTTCATCATTGTTGATCTGCCTCCGGAACATGATGATGAATTCTGCATTCCTACATTGGAACAGGGCTTACACTTCATCCGACTGACAACCCCAACCACAGTTGGTGGCAGATTACCGAAAGTACTTAACAATACGAGTGGTTTTGTATATTACGTATCCATCCTTGGCATTACAGGTACTGCCGCCGCGTCTGACAGTGCAATCCATGACGCAGTAGCGCGCCTGAAAGCCGAAACAGATTTACCTGTTGCCGTTGGCTTTGGTATTCGGACCCCCGAACAAGCCGCTAAGGTGGCAACAGTTGCGGATGCCGCGGTGGTCGGATCTTCAATTATCGATAAATTAAGAGAAAACTTGGATGATGATAACCAGGCGAAACTTGGCCTCAGCCAAGCCGTATTGGAATACGTACGTACGCTGGCAGATGGTGTACGTGGATCCCGTACTTAAATTGAAACAAGTAAGGCAGAAAGCATGAACTGGATTTCCAACTACGTCCGCCCAAAGATCCGTGCGCTGGTACAGAAAGACACGCCAGATGATCTATGGGTAAAATCACCTGCCACAGGCCAGATGATTTTCAAAAAGGAATTGGAAAAGAACCTCTGGGTCTGTCCCTATAGCGGGCATCACATGCGGATCTCTGCGAGAAAACGCCTTGAGACTCTTTTTGATGATGGCGACTACACTCTCGTAGAGTTACCAAAGACTCTTACTGACCCGCTAAAATTCAAAGATCTGAAAAGATACACGGACCGTATCAAAGATGCCAATGCCAAGAATGAAGACAAAGAGGCCATTCTTGTTGCCCGCGGAACAATGGGCGGTATGCAAACAGTTGTCGCCGTCTTTAACTTTTCGTACATGGGCGGTTCTATGGGAACAGCTGTTGGTGAAGGACTTCTGACAGCCGCGAAACTAGCGGTTCTTCAAGAAGCACCTTTGCTAGTGATCCCCGCATCTGGTGGCGCTCGAATGCAAGAAGGCATTCTCTCGCTGATGCAGATGCCGCGTTCAATCATCGCGGTTGATATGGTCAAGGATGCCGGACTTCCTTATGTGGTTCTGTTAACAGACCCGACCACGGGTGGTGTTTCTGCCTCGTTTGCCATGCTTGGGGATATCGCCATTGCCGAGCCTCAGGCCAATATCGGTTTTGCCGGAAAACGTGTGATCGAAGAAACCATCCGTGAAAAACTACCGGAAGGTTTCCAGACTGCCGAGTATCTTTTAGAACATGGCATGGTCGATATGGTGGTTCATCGCCACGATCTACGCGAGACACTTATTCGGGTCTTCAATCTTTTGACTCAAAAAGGTCCTTCGGCAGAAATTTTGCCGCTCAAAGGCACTGAAGAGCCAAAGGAAGAAATCAAAGAACAGAACGACCCGGCTGAATAAGCCGGGTCCGTCCCTTTGGTAAGAAACACCAAGCCACAAACTTCTATCAGGTAGAGATATGACCATGCGCCGGAGTGATATCGTCTTAGAGCGTCTTAGCCTCTTGCATCCCAAAATTATCGACCTGTCTCTCAGCCGTGTAGAGCGTTTATTGGGTTTACTTGATCACCCAGAGGAAAAGTTACCTCCGGTCATTCATGTCGCCGGCACCAATGGCAAAGGGTCATTCCTTGCCTATCTCAGGGCAATTCTGGAAGCACACGACAAGGGTGTTCATCTCTACACTTCTCCCCATCTGGTAAAGTTCCACGAACGGATCAGGCTGGCAGGGGAATTGATTTCCGAAGATGAGTTGGTCTCGCTACTTGAAGAATGTGAAAAGGTAAACGGCCCGGATTCCATAACTTTTTTTGAAGTCACAACCGTTGCAGCATTCCTTGCTTACAGTCGTCACAAAGCGGATGCTCTCTTGCTTGAAACAGGGCTGGGTGGTCGTCTCGATGCCACTAACATGATCGCGCAACCCACTCTCACAGCCATCACTCCTATTTCCGTAGATCACACCCAGTTCCTGGGGGAAACCATCGAAGAGATCGCCGCTGAAAAAGCTGGCATTCTCAAATCCGGGATTCCCTGTGTGGTTGGCAAACAACCAAAAGCCGCCCTCGACGTCATAAAAGCTCGCGCCAAAGAAATAAGTGCTGAGCTCTATATCGAAGGTGAAGATTGGGTTCTGATCCCTGATGCAAAAGGTTTCGTCTTTAAAGGACGTCATGGGGAGGCACACTATCCAAACCCCAACCTTCTGGGAGAACATCAAGTTGAGAATGCCGCTTTGGCCGTTGCGGCCACCGATATTCTGACAAGCTCATTTGATCTCAAAAAAGATAAAATCCAACAGGGCCTGACCCAAGCATATTGGCCTGGTCGTATGCAGAAGTTGACCAAGGGGCTATTGCCCGATCTTCTTCCTAGTGACTCTGAGCTTTGGCTCGATGGTGGTCACAACGAATCTGCCGGACTTGCTTTGGCAAAAATTCTCAAGACATGGCAAGACAAACCAGTTCATATAATTTACGGCATGCTCAACACTAAAGCTGCCACAGATTATCTGCGCCCCCTAGCTCCGCTTGGGTCCAGCCTACGTGCAATGGAAATCCCTTTTGAAGCCGCTTCTCTGAGTGCTGAAGATGCTGCCGCCCATGCTGTTGAAGCCGGTTTTGATGCCAAGCCCTGCGCCTCTGCACAACAGGCCGTTGAAGAGATTCTTGCCCAAGAAGAACCCGGACGCATTCTGATCTGTGGCTCTCTCTATCTAGCGGGACATATCCTCGCGGAAAGCCATTAGTCAGAAGCCGAGTTAACGCGACCCTTAGCCCAAGACTAAGCCTAGCTTTTTTGGTTAAAACCCTCTATTCTGATTCTATCTAGAAAGAGGACGAAACCATGCCAATCATACGTGTGGAAATGTTCCAAGGTCGTTCGCTTGAGCAAAAACGTGCTCTGGTCAAAACGCTGACCGAAGAAACGGCCCGAATCACAGGCTGCAATACCGAAGCGGTGTATGTCGTTATCGACGATGTCCATAAAGAAAACTGGGGTGCTGGGGGTATTCTCCACACCGATAAAGTGCACCACTAATTTTCATCCCGCTTGCGCCTTACTGGAACGAGATAATCAAGATAACGCACCACTTGTGTGCCTGTTTGTATTTCAGTAATTCCCCACACAAAAGCCCCGCAAAATGCAGGGCTTTTATCTTGAGACAAAACGTCAAATACGCGGTTTCGTCTTATGCAAGAGAAGATGTAATCCACTCTTTTAATTGACCTTTGGCAATTGCCCCCACTTTTTGCGCAACGATTTCACCATCTTTGAAAAGAAGTAATGTTGGAATACCGCGAACACCATATTGCTGTGGAGTCATTGAATTTTCGTCAATATTTAGCTTGGCAATAGTAAGAGAGCCGCCCATTTCTGCCGCGATTTCATCCAGAGCAGGCGCGATCATTTTACAAGGACCACACCATTCAGCCCAGAAATCCACGAGAACAGGGACATCCGCTTTAAGAACGTCGGCTTCAAAAGAATCATCGCTGATTGCGATCGTTGACATAGTATACCTCTTGCCATTTGTTTGTGTGCGATGAAAAGAACGTAATACGTCTTTCCCATCACATCGTCAGCATGAATGTAGGGATGCAGGTCCCCCTGCGTCAAGGTTCATATTCAACAAGAATGTTATCCGGCAAGTGCATCAACCGGGCTTCGTCGGTCCAAAGAAGGTGTGCTTCTATTTGATAATCCGGGTAAATTTGCCTCAAAACTGTACGATACGCCGCCATTTGACGCAGATAAGAGCGGTGAACATTTTCGATTTTTTTAGGCGGTGGGCGATTGGTTTTATAGTCGATAATTTTTACTTTATTGTCCGTTATGATTAATCGGTCCACCTGCCCGGAAATAACTTCAACATCCCCATCGCGATGAACCAACCCCACAACAGGGACTTCTGCCCGGCTTCCTTCGCCAAAAATGTCCTGATAATCCGGATGATTGAGGACAGACAATGTTTCCGTCAATAACGTAGTGACCTGATCAGAATCTAATTCATGTAATGGCGATTCCAGATATCGCCGCCCCGACAATTCCCATTTTTCTTTAGGTAAATCCGGCAGTGTTTGTAAAAGACGATGGATGATCCGCCCTCGCTTGAACCGTGAGCCATCGTCTTGTCCCAGAGGCGATCTTACAGGCGGTTCATCATCTTTTGCTCTGGATGGGGCGAGAGGTCTTGGTGGAACTGGTTCCTGATCCGGATCGACAAACGCCCATAACGGTAAGCTTCCATCAAAATGATCAACAACCGCTTCTTCTTTACCCGCTTGAATCTGAACTTCCTGCGTATTCTCCTGAACACGGCCCATTGCGTCCCACATGCCAGCTGGATCTTCGGGAAAAGAAAACTCGACCTCTTCGCCATGTTCATTCAGAGCCGCTTGCGCCAAGGCATACCAGCTATCCTCAGACGGTTCACGCGCGCCCGTCCAGCCACAAATAATCAAACGATCCTCGGCACGGGTTAAAGCCACGTATAAAAGTCGCCGGTATTCCCGCAAGCCATCCTTGCGAAGCTGATCTCGCGCAGAAGAAATGATTTCTGTATTCATCGCCGTTCGTGGTGACCATACAGGAAGATTACCCTGCTCTTTCAACCACACAACACCCCGATCAGCCTGTGGTATCTGTGTTGTATCCGGTAAAATAACCACAGGCGCCTGAAGACCTTTTGACCCGTGCACGGTCATGATACGTACCGCACCCCCCCCCTGTTCAAGGTCACGTTTGATTTCCTGATCACCAACTTCCAGCCAATGCAAGAAGCCCTCTAGCGAGGGCGTTTCTTCCCGTTCATAGGCAAGTGCAAGAGAAAGGAATTCTTCGATAGGATCACGCGCATCAGGCCCCAGTCTGGACAAGAGCATTTTCCGTCCGCCCAAAGAACCAAGAATATGAGAGAATAGTTCAAAAGGCGGCGTATAGTCGGCACGGGCCAGCAAGCCATTCAAAAACCCAGAAGCACGGGCAAAGATATCATCCGATTTCGCTCTATCCCGCAATCGGGACCACAAGCTTCCTTTGCGATTATACGCCAAATCAAAAAGCTGATCGTCATCCAACCCAAGCAACGGTCCCTTCAAAACTGTAGCCAGCGTCAAATCATCTTCGGGTAATAACAAAAAGCGCCCCAACGCGACAAGATCCATCACCGCCATTTGATCGGTCAGCACCATCCGGTCCACCCCAGAAACAGGCACAGCCAAAGTTTTGAGTTCGCGCACCAGTTCTTCAACAAAAGCATTACGACGGCGAACCAAGATAAGAATATCACCGGGGTCGATACGCCTGCCCTGTGATGGTAACTGACAGACCGGATCATCAATTCCAGCTTCGGCAAGGGTCCAGTAATGGATACGTCGCGCCAACACAGTTGCCAATCGTGCCCGGGATTCCATTTCAGCTTCTTGTGCTAACGGTAGAGTCCAAGGCGTATCTTCAGCCCCCCCCTCACTTACCATCAACGGCCAAAGCTCGACACGCCCAGCTTGCCCCAACCGAACTGGTTGATGTTTTAGAAGATCTTCATGAAAAGAAACGCCATCTGCTGCCGAGGGATAAGAAAAAACCTGATCAACAGTTGAAAGTACCGACGGTGTCGAACGAAAAGATACATCCAGACTAATACGTTGCCACTTTTGACGGGCGATCTTGACGCGTTTCTCGAAATGTTCGCGCATTTGCTCGAACTTGGCTGGATCAGCTCGTTGAAAAGAATAGATGGATTGTTTCACATCCCCCACAGCAAAGATAGTTCTGATGTCTTCTCTTGCCCCCTCGCCATCAAAAAACTCATTACAAAGTGCAGCGACAACTTCCCACTGTTCCGGATTGGTATCCTGTGCCTCATCAATCAAGACATGATCTATGCCACCATCGAGCTTAAAGAGCACCCAGGCAACAGCCCGTTCCCCTTTTAAAAGGTCCCGTGTTTTCAGAATAAGATCATCGTAATCCAGAAAGGCACGGGTTTCCTTATAGCGCTCGTACCGTGATAAAATAGCAATGCCCAAGTCAAGCAGCGACGATGTCGCTTTCGCAACACCAATTGCATTGAGCTTCTCGTTCAACCGAATCAGACGTTCGGCTTCATCCATCAAGATATCCGGCAGTTGTGGCAGAACGGATAAGGCCCCTTTTGTTGCTAATCGACTTTTGATGCTTCCAGCTTGTGTGAAAAAGATCGTCCGGTAATCGCTGTATTTTTCTTGCCTTGCGTCTGATGGACTCTCAATCCATTTTTTAAGGAGATGCCCACGTTCTTGATCAGATTTTGCGCCTTGCAAAAGAGCATCCGCCGCATGTGAAAGCTGTATCGTGTTGAAAGCCCCATCGTCACACGCTGAGCTTAAGAGATCTGTTGCATTACTGTCTGGATCAACACCAAGAGTTTTGTAGATCGTCTTCTTAAGACCTAGCTGATCGCCGTACAGATCCAGAAGGTCTGAAATTCGCCCACGCTCTCGGATAATTTCCTGTACAAGCGATCCAAATGATTGTTCCTGAGTATAGGCCGTGATGCATTCCAATGCATCAGTAACAGCCTGCTCACTCAGTCCTCCACGGCCAGAGAGAACATCTTCACGGGACCTGAACAAAAGTTCTTCTGCAGAACGATCATCAAGAATTTGAAAATTCGGTGCAACTCCTGCTTCCAGAGGAAATCGTCCCAACAATGATTGGCAAAAAGCATGAATTGTCTGAATCTTCATACCGCCGGGCGTATCCAGAACGCGCGCAAACAGTCGCCGTGCTGTCTGCAATTCATCCTGCGTCGCACTTCGACCAAACAGCTTTTCAAGCTCTTTGACAAGATCATCTTCAGGAATAGTGGACCAGCCTGCCAGCTTGTCAGACAGACGGTTTGCCATCTCAGCGGCTGCCGCTTTGGTAAAGGTCAGCGCCAGAATTTTTCCCGGCTCT
The DNA here is from genome assembly GCF_048259265.1 of Kiloniella sp. Classification (NCBI taxonomy): domain Bacteria; kingdom Pseudomonadati; phylum Pseudomonadota; class Alphaproteobacteria; order Rhodospirillales; family Kiloniellaceae; genus Kiloniella; species Kiloniella sp. Next base: position 100,943 of record NZ_JBLXHT010000005.1, read on the forward strand.
GATCCACTCAACAATAGATTGAGGATACGATCGGTCAGAACCTTTGTCTTACCTGCCCCCGCAGAGGCACCCACCCAAACAGATGTGGTTGGATCTGCCGCCTGTCTTTGCTCATTGGTTGCTTGCCGGAGGATATCATCAATGCTTAGCGTCATAGATCACCCCCCCCACCTGTAGACCACTCCTTAATACGCGCCAGATGCTCAAAATCATTATAGACAAGAGCTTGGTTCGGTCTGGGCCGCGCTGCGTACGGCGTTTCCTGATAATCAAATTCAGCAATCAGATCTTGCAAACCTTCGATGGCAATTTTTGCGATCTGTCCAACACCTTCTTTTGCACTGCGCTGACCCAGCGCATTTTTATTCTCACCCGCCGGATCACCACCCGTTAACCGCCAATAAAGCAATTCTTTAACGTCATCCGGCAGGATGCCAAATCCGCCTTCGATCGCAATAGCCGCCTCTAACGGCAGCTGCGGAGAAATTCCCTGTAGAACATTCTTGGCACTCGGAACAGTGCCTGTTTTATAATCGAGTATCGCCAAACCACCTGTTGCCAATTCATCGATACGATCTGCCTTGGCCGTCAAGATAAAGTCCCCGGCAGGTCCATTCAGAACAAGCTTACCTGTGACCTCAACATGGGATTTAGAAACCAATTTACGGCGCAGGTTTTCCTGTTCCACAAACCACTTGGCAATGCGTTGAAACCGCGGCCACCAGAAAGACCAGATACCCGGGCGGTCTTTAACCGCAGCAAAAACGTCTTCCCCAATAACCAGAAGCTGCTGCTCAGCATCATCAGGTAAGGCATCCGGATATTGCTTGAGAAATTTTTCAAGTGCTTCATGGATCAAACTGCCCTTGTCTGCCCCGGATGGATCTGCATCCAGCGGATCAAGCTTGCGAAGTTTTAGTATCTTTTGCGCGTAGAGTGCGTAAGGATCCCGCATCCACGTTTCAATGCGGGTCACTGACAGGTTTCGGGGGCGCGCAGAAACTGGCGGTGTCGGTGCCGGTGCTTTTATCTGAATGCGCGTTTCCGGCAAATCCATTGCCTCAGCCCAACCTAGCCACTTCCTGGCATCCTTCTGTAAAAATCCCCGCAGGCCTTTTCCTTCCAACAAAGCTTCAATACGAAGCAACCAGCGCGAGGGAACCGTTGGTGCTCCCTCTACCTTTTCTGATCGGGTTAAGAATACTTCTGGTGCACAAAAAGCCTGAACAAAATCCTGCGCAGATAATCCGACCTGCTGCTCAGGTTGCGGCAGCCCAAAATCCCGTCTCATCGGACGGCTCATCCATGGACCGGGTTTTGCCTCTGCCGGCCAACTACCCTCGTTCAAACCGCCAAGAATAACCACATCAGCATGCTGCAAACGAGCTTCAATTGTCCCAAGAATACTCAACCTTGGATGCGCCCCAAAAGGCGCACGCACAGCGCGCCCCACCATAAGAGCTGCAATTAATTCAGGATATCGGCGTGGAGATACATCAGGGGCATCACCTGCGGCTTCTCGTAAATCAGCAACAAACTCTGCTGTTGCGCTACCATCATCCCCGGCCCAAAGCCTCTCTGCCCCGCTTTGCTCATCTGTAGAAGCCAGAAATTCGGCAAACTCAATATGAGAATCAAGTAAGGCGCGAAAAGATTGTGTGCCCCCCCGAATATTATCATCAAAAACCTGCCCCGCCGTGATAAGACGTTGTAGCAGACCTTGAATTTCATGACTGTCTTCAACATCGTCTCCAAGGGCTGCCATTAGCCCTTCAAGTCCCGATGCAGGTCGAACCCCACGCAGCACCGTGATCTCTAACTGGCGAATAATACGTTTAAAAACACCAATCTGCATTCCAGCGGCACAAAGCGGATGTTTCATTGCCGATAGGAAAGAAATCGGCGACAGCCCAGACACCATCATTTCGGCTGTTAGCCGCAAAAAAACTGCCGGGGCAGCTTCGGGTAAAGGAGACCCTGCGGAATCGTCGATTGTAATCGACCAGCGTTCCATCTCTGCCGCAACCCGGCGAGCGAGATCTCTGTCCGGTGTAATCAAAGCAGCTGTTTTTTCGGGTGTTTCCAGAACCGATCTTAAAATAAGGGAAATGGCCAAAGCCTCTTCACCCGGCCCGGGACAATCCAGTCGGGACACCTTTTCAAGAGATTTCTGGAATATCGAAATATCCGACTGTTTTATATATCTTTGCCATTGCGTTGTTGCCTGTGCCGGACGCATTGCCATATGCACAAAATCAACCCGCGTTTCAGGTGCTCTGCTTTTAAGCTCAGACCTTCCCAAATCAATTTCACCTGAATCAGCGACAACGGCACCATAAGGCCAGGGCTGCAAATCAGACCTTGGGATGTCCAAACGTTTTAGGAGGCGCGCCAATCCATTTTGGGGGTGCGAGCTATCTTTCAGAAACTCACGCCAGGTATCATCGTCTGCCGTTAAGTCAACACCCGGCAAAATCACCACACCTTGCGGGCATTTGGAAATAACGCCAATTAAATCAGCGGCCGCCGGAATGGACCCTGTTGAGCCAGCAACAATGAGGGGGTGATCGGGGGGGCGTTGTCGCCAAAATTCTGCCTGACCTTCCAAAAGACGCCGCCGTCTTTCTGCAGGGCCAATACCGCCAGTTGCTTCTTCAACTGTCGGCCATATCTTTGTTAGAATTTCCAAAAATTCTAATGTGATCTGCCAATGTACAGCATAGTCTTCCGGTACAAGATCGGATAATTCTGTAAAGCTCAGGCCTTCAGTTTGTACCTGATCCAGAAAACGGCCGAGTTCTCCGGCAAGACGAACCGCCTGATCTTCCGGGATAATATCCCCGCCATTTGCCTTGACCTGTGACGCCGACCATTTCAGTACCAGCTGACTCAATAACAACTGACGCCTTAAGGATGACAGGACAGGTGGAAGATCAAGATCCTGACCAATAGCCACGTCAGCGGCTGACATCAACAGCTCATCGGGGTCTAAATCGCCCAACGGCAACATTCTTGGTAGCATCATGGCTTTGCCATCAGACGCCCGTAAAAAAGCCTGTTGCAAACTTCGACAAGCGCGTCTTGTCGGTAAAAGAATCATTACCTTGGAAAATTTCAAAGGGTTACCACCCCAGCGTTTTAAAATTCCCTTGGCTAATGCGTCAACAAACGATGCATTCGAAGCGATAGAATATACATCTTTCACAGCTTCTCTCGTCTCAGGGGGCTCTACCTCAAAGGGAAGTTCAAAAGTCATTATCTGGATGCCGCTGACAACATGTTTTGTAAAAGCCCCTCTACTTCACGAAGACCTTCGGGGGTGCCAACATGAAACCATTCCCCGTCATGTTCTAAGCCGCATAACCGATTAGATACCAAAGCTCTGTCAAAAATTTCGTTGAGAGAAAACGACCCTTGAGGCGCATCAACGAAAAGCTTTGGATGCAAAATTTGAATGCCTGCATATACATAAGGCGCAGTTATTGCTTCACCTCGACGACATAATCTTTTTTCATTCTTCAAAAAGAAATCACCCGCGCCTTCGTATCCATAGGCCTTGGATTTTGGATGAACCAGAAGCAACGCATCCATCACATCAGGATTCCAAAAATTCATAAGACGTTTGATTGCTGCATCAGTACCATCAAGCCAACAAACATCGCCGTTCACGACAACAAAGGGATCATTCCCCAAAAGTGGAAGCGCCTGCGTAACACCCCCCCCCGTCTCAAGAATCTCATACTCTTCAGAAAAAGTAATCATCGGGTCACCATAGGCATCGACAAAACTTTGAATTTGCTCTTTCAAATAAAAGCCATTCACGACTATTTTCTCGATGCCTGCTATTCTCAACTTCGCGATGATACTTTCCAGCATTGGCACCCCAAGAACAGGCACCAAGGGTTTGGGTATCGTCTCTGTTATCGGCCTCATCCGCTTGCCAAAACCAGCCGCCAATATCATCGCATTTTTTATTATCATCGGGATTACTATGTCCTGCCTATCAACCAGATCAATCGTCGATCAAGTCACACTTAAAGAAAATCCTAGATCTAAAAGGATGCCAAGCTTAAGAAAATAAAGGAGCTAATCGTTCTCGCCATTTGAGATCACCCAAAAGCTTCAATGACCTTGCAGTTTCCCCCTGCCCGTAAGAGAGCTTTATCTGTAAATATCCGCGCGGCATCAAAAACCCTAGTCTATCGGGCCATTCGATAAGTGAAATGCCTTCGGCAAAAGCATCCTCTATACCAAGTTCATAGGCTTCTTCCGGGTCTTCCAGCCGATAAAGATCAAAATGCCAAATCTGCCGCTCAGCCCGCTCATATATCTGAACTAAGGTAAAAGTTGGACTGGGAACTTCCTCTATTTGCTCCATCCCATCCATTGCAGGAAAAGCATTAATCAAGGCGCGGGAAAATGCTGTCTTACCGGCACCCAGGTCCCCTTCAAGTGCCAAAACATCACCCTCTTCTAGAAATGGTGCCAGACGGTGTGCAAATTGCCGTGTTTCATTTTCATCAGCAAAGGCGATTTCCCCAATCAGGTTCTCTGCCGTCACAATATCTGTTCCTCTTCCCGAGGTTCATCGCTATCACTTGCTTTAACATCTTCCCGTTTTTCGGTATTTGCGTTAATTGTATCGGAAACAACTTTGCGAATTCCACCCGGCTTTTCCGGATCTTCAAGCAATGGGATATGGCAGGTTACTCTGGTTCCCTCATTTATTTCGGATTCAATTTCAACCCAACCACCGTGAAGCTCCACAAGGCTTTTAACAAGAGACAGACCAAGGCCTGCACCCGCCTGTTTTGCATGTCCTTCACCGCGTTCAAATTTATGGAAGACCCTTTCTTGATCTTCCTGGCTTATGCCAACACCATTGTCTTTTACTGAAATACGCAGTTCATGATCACGGCTTGCGGTGATATCAACTCTTTCCCCTTCAGGTGAAAATTTAAGTGCATTCAACAACAGATTATATAGCGCTTGCGTCAAGCGGCGTTCATCTACCAATACAAAGCCAATATTGTCATCACAGACTATATTCACATCTATATTCCGATAACGCGCTCTTTCGTGCCCGATGGTATGAAGGTGTTGCAGCATGTGCTCGACCTTAACCTCAGCAAGGTCGAGATGCAGATAACCTGCTTCAATAGTTGCCAAATCCAAAATATCATTGATTAACGCCATAAGTCGTTGCGATGATTCAACAATAGCCTGACTATATTCTCTCTGTCGGCTGTTAAGTTCACCAAAGAATTGATTTTCCAGAATTTCAGCAAAGCCGACAATCGCATTTAGCGGCGTTCTCAGTTCATAAGAAACATTCGCGATAAACTCTGTTTTCAGTTTATCCGCCGTCTCCAAAGCTTCATTCTTCTCAAGAAGGGCGCGCTCTACAGTAAAGGAGTCTGTTACATCAAGAAATGTCAACAGAGTCGCCCCGTCTGGCAGCATAACTTGCGCCCAGTCAAGAACAACACCATCTGCGCGGAATTTACGTCCAGATCTTACTTCGGGTTCACAGACCCGCGCAACCATCATTTCCAGCTGACGGTCCCAATCTTCATCCCGCACTTCAAACAGATTTCTACTTTGTTGAACCACGTCCCTGACATGTGGTTCGCTATTTAGGAAATCTTCGGGAAGCTTCCAGAGCTGGGCAAAATTTGGATTGTACAACTTCAGACGACCGTCAGCACCATACACCACAACAGCTTCGTATAACTTGTTTAACGTCTCACGTTGTACCGCCGTAAGCGTATTATACGACCGTTCCAAAGCAAGACGGTCTGTAACGTCTTCGACCGTTTCAAGCACTCCACCAAAAGGGTGCGCGGTTGCAACAGACCGTAGCGTTGTTCCATCGGTAAGGTGCAACAACTCTTCAACGGGTTCGATCATCGTGCGATAATCGCGGAGCCTCTGTTGTTTAAATTCAGGAAAATTCGCATATTCTGGCAACCTGCGATTTTCACGCATCGTATCTAAAATTTCACTTAAATGAGGTTCCGATTTCAAGAAATCTTCATTCAATTTAAACAACGTTGCATAGGCTGAATTAAAGAAGGTCAGACGTTCATCAGGGCCAAATATTGAAATGGCTATGCCCAGATTTTCAAGAACCTGAGCATGAGCACTGATATGCCGCCCCAGCTTGTTTTCAGCTTCCTCCAGACCCGTTTGATCAACGGCAAACCCCAACAACGTTTTATCATCCAGCTTTCTTTCACTAAATTCTAAAAGTCGCCTTTCGCCCGCTATAATTGCATGATGCTTATCACAAGCTATTTCACCATTATCGAACGCCTGACGGGCAAGGCTGTGAGTTTGGGAAACCTTTGACCGATCAACCAGTTCTATATTTTTCTGAACAATATCTTTTTGTTCTGCTTCAACAGCATTTGCGTAGGCTGTGTTACAATAGGTAATCGCAAGCTTATCATCGCGCATCCAGACGGGGATCGGTAAATTTTCCAACAAAGAAGAAACATGGCGTGATTCTTCCGCCGCTGTTTTTGCCTGCCTTTCAAGATCACTAATATCTGAAAACCAGACGACGTCTGTAATCGGCGGGCTGCTTATCACTGACTCAATACGCTGCCCATTTATACGATAGGTTCGACCCTTCGACCGCAGAGTCAGAGTAAAGGATTTGCCTTGATTTTTTAGGTTATCAAAGGCCTCTGTCAGTGTGTTGGCTTCGCCTGTTCCCCGCTGGAAAGCAATTGAGATTGCATTGAAATCAATCTCTCCTTTATCAAGACCAAATTCACGCACAACGCCAACACTGGCCCGTGTCTTTTTGTCATGGTGGGAATAGGTGACGCACCCAAGTGGCGCCGCCAGAACAGCAGCACGATCCAGTGACGATTTTATCTGTAGATCGTGAAGTTTTTGTTTAAGCAACTGCCAGCGATGACGATATGCAAAAACAATTAACCCCGACCCAAGCAGGATAATTAGAGTAAGAAAGAAACCCGGCAGGTAAGCCGAAAATGACGACACTGCGTTCCCCTCAATAAGTGCAGAAAATCCATATTTTGTGTTGGATTTTTTGAAGCGGCCAGAAAACCCTTATCAAGTGTAATAAGTTTACCCTGTCAAAACAAGGTGTTGAACGCAATCAGGGGACACAGAAATTAATCTGCATCCCCTGAAGACAACGTTTCCTAGCTGTCATGGCGAAAAAGCTCGCCAATCTAACCTTAATAACGCAATTAGTAACGGTAGTGATCCTGTTTGAAAGGACCTTCTACTGGTACGTCAATATAATCAGCTTGTTCTTGTGTCAGTTTGGTCAGCTTAACACCTAGTTTCGCAAGGTGAAGTATTGCAACTTTTTCATCCAGCGCTTTAGGAAGAACATAAACTTTGTTCTCGTAGTTCGCTGAATTTTCCCATAGCTCGATCTGCGCAAGAACCTGGTTTGTGAAAGATGCTGACATCACAAAGCTTGGGTGGCCTGTTGCACAACCAAGGTTAACAAGACGACCTTCGGCAAGAATAATCAGACGTTTACCATCAGGGAATTCAACTTCGTCAACCTGATCCTTCACATTGTGCCAAGGATAGTTACGAAGAGCAGCGATCTGGATTTCAGAATCAAAGTGACCAATGTTACAAACGATTGCACGATCTTTCATTTCACGCATGTGGTCGATTGTAATGATGTCTTTGTTACCCGTTGTCGTGACAAAGATATCACCGATAGGAGCTGCATCTTCCATTGTTGTCACTTCGTAACCTTCCATTGCGGCCTGAAGCGCACAAATTGGATCAATCTCGGTTACGAGAACACGTGCACCCTGTGTACGAAGAGAAGCTGCGGACCCTTTACCAACATCACCGAAACCACCAACAACAGCAACTTTACCAGCAACCATTACGTCTGTTGCACGTTTGATGCCGTCAACGAGGGATTCGCGACAGCCATAAAGGTTATCGAACTTGGATTTAGTAACTGAATCGTTCACGTTGATTGCAGGTACTTTCAATGTGCCTTTTTTGGCCATTTCATACAGACGGTGAACACCTGTTGTCGTTTCTTCAGAAAGACCACGAATATCGTCCAGAAGTTCTGGGAAATGATCGTGAACCATAACAGTCAGGTCGCCGCCATCATCAAGGATGAGGTTTGGCTTCCAGCCGTCAGGACCTTCAATTGTCTGCTCGATACACCAGTTGAACTCTTCCTCGGTCTCACCTTTCCAGGCAAAAACAGGAACACCCGTTGCAGCAATAGCCGCCGCAGCCTGATCCTGGGTAGAGAAAATGTTACAAGAAGACCAACGAACCTCTGCACCAAGGGCTGTGAGTGTTTCGATCAAAACAGCTGTCTGAATTGTCATATGCAAACAACCAGCGATTCGAGAACCCGCTAGTGGTTTGCTTTTGCCAAATTCTTCACGGAGCGCCATTAGACCTGGCATTTCAGTTTCAGCAATTGTGATTTCTTTACGGCCCCAATCAGCTAGGGACATATCCGCAACTTTATAATCAGTAAAATCTGTCATGTACTTGGCTTTCGTTTATTGCAGTAACATAAAGAAATCTTTATGTGTTTATTTTGAAGGGAAATTAACAGCCTTGAATAAGTATTGCAACCCATTTTCGAAAAACTCAGCACCCTTTAGAGTTTGCAAAATATGACTGCGCTCAACTTCATTTGATATCAATATTTTATCTGGAAATGTTGCGCGAATGACTTTTTACCCCAACAAAAGTTCTCGCGAGTGAAACAAAAGCCTCCACAACACGCCGCTTAAGCTGACTTTTAAGGCAAATCACCATGTCACGATTACTATTTGCAAGTTCTTTGAGGGGCACAGCAACCGTTCGATCATCCCCAAGCACTTCATGTTCGAATAAAAATCCGATGCCCAAACCAACAGCAACCGCTTCTCGAACCGCTTCTCGACTACCAAGTTCCAATTCATTCTCATAGCGCAGAGATAATTCCTTCACGGCCGTTTCAAAGACCCGGCGTGTATTTGATCCACGTTCACGTAAAATCAATGGCGCCCCCGTCAAGTCAGACAAAGAAAGCACCTTTCGAACAGCAAAAGGATGATCCTTATGGATCAAAGCAATCATTGACTGCACAGAAAGCTCATCAATTACCAGTCGATCACTTTCAGAGCAATTCGCCGTTATCCCCACATCTGCTCTTTGCGCTAAGATATCCAGTCTTACAGTTTCTGCATTACCAAGTGTGACTGTCAATTTAATACCCGGGTATTTTTCACGAAATGCTGCAATAATACTCAACGCCGCATGAGGGCCATCTGCAGCAATTTTCAAATGGCCTTTCTCCAGCGCAGAAGACGCTGATAGGTAATTTTGAATTTCTTCTTCTTCGATAAAAAACCGACGTATTTTATCGTACAGCACCTGACCATCCGAGGTTAAGATTGCCTTTCCACCACTGCGAATAAAAAGTGTCAGACCGTAAGATTCCTCTAGGCTCTTCACCTGTATCGTAACTGCTGGTGGGCTCAAGTTCAAAAGATTGGCCGCCCTTGAAAAACTGCCTTCTCTTGCAACAGCATCAAAAGCTCTAAGCTGGCTATGTCTCATGATGGTACCGATCCATCCTCTGAATTAAATTTTATTTAATTTATTATGTACTGAATTTAATTTGTCTTGATAAGCCTCAATTAACAAACTGATGACTAAACCTAAACATATGCTGGGAAACTTTAATGTCTAAGCAGTCCTCTCAAAACACCACTTCAAAGGGCAATACTGAAAAAAAATCCTTTGACTACATGAACCCCACTGTCCCCGGTGAACTTCCTCTTTTTGACATCCCCTTGGTCAAAGCAACCCCTGAATCGCTCCAGGGATTTGGAACTGTTGTAACAGATTATATGTCTCATCCCGTTGAAATCGTCCAATGGCCGGCGCAAGGTTGGCGCAAAATTGACTCCGGCACCGGTGACGAAGCCGGACACCTTGACGGTATTTTTGAATTTTGGTGGGAAGGTGATGTTCTCTTGGGGCAAAACATGGCGGTAAATGATCGCTATATTCTGGGCTGGTCAGAGCAACCGGGACAAGCATCGCGTACAAACAGCACACCAGACCGCTCTCAGCTCTTGATCTGGCACGCCAATTATCACCCCGATGGCGCACAGCTTTTTTATCCTTTGGATAACAAACCTTTTATTGCTGCTCTGGCAAAAACTGGGGATGATATGAAACCCGAAGATTGGGTTGCATTCTATTGTGACGGATCATTTGGTCTGTGTATTCATCCGGGCATCTGGCACGAAGCCATCACTCCGCTTTCACAAAAGTCCCGGTTCTATGATAAACAAGGCGCTGTCCACGCCAGAGTAAGTTGTAACTTCACTGAAGAATTTGGCGTTTTTCTTCGCATTCCTTTAACACCACCATCAGAATAGCCATGACGAGACAGATGCAAAACGGTTAAGAGTTGTAACGCTCATTATAGTCTTGGAGCATAATCGAAATACGCCCAGGATCGTGCTGGGTCATAATGGCCTCGGCACGCCGGGTGACATCTTCCATATTCAGTTTCAGGATTCTGTTTTTAACCCGTGGCAAAGCGTTAGAACTCATAGAAAGATCTCGAACTCCCAACCCAAGCAAAAGAGGTAAATAATCAACATCACCCGCAACCTCGCCACAGACAGAAACCGGAATGTGGGCCCGTCGCGCAGCATCAACCGCAAAAGAAATCAAACGTAACACCGCAGGGTGCAAGGGGTTATAAAGATAAGCGACCTGCTCCTCTGCACGGTCAATTGCCAAGGTATACATCGTCAAATCGTTGGTACCGATAGCAAAAAAATCAGCAACCTTGGCTAGCCCGTCCGCTGCCAATGCTGCCCCCGGGACCTCGATCATAATTCCAAGCGGTGGTAGTGGATCAGCAATACGAATATCTTGTTTCTTTAAGCCCTTTGCGACTTCTTTCAAGACTTTACGAACTTCACGAACCTCGCTGGGTGTTGTCACCATCGGCAGCAGTATCCGCAAAGGCCCATGAGCGCTGGCTCTTAAAATCGCCCTCAGTTGCGCCTTTAATAGATCATGGTGTTTCAACGACAGACGAATTGCACGTAACCCAAGTGCCGGGTTTTGGGATTCTGTAGGATGTGTTCCCAAAGCAGAAACCAGCTTCTCCCCCCCGGCATCAAGCGTTCGGATCGTCACAGGGCGCCCAGCCATGCCGTCTATAATCTCGGCCAGTGCTTCGTACTGCTCTTCCTCACTAGGTAACTCTTCTCTGTTCATAAACAGAAACTCAGTTCTCAAAAGGCCAACACCTTCGGCCCCATTCGCCACGGCTTGCCCTGTTTCACGCGGCAGTTCAACATTCGCCTGCAAACCAACTCGTTGTTCGTCAACCGTTACAGCTGCGACATCACGTAAGCCGGCCAGAACCTTGACTTCACGTTCAATATCTTTGAGGCGAAGCTTATAATCTTTGATACGTGCAGGGCTTGGGTTAATAATGACCCGTCCGTTTGTACCATCAATGATTATAGGCTCACCGTTTTCCACACCTTTTAAAAGGCCGGGAACACCAAGAACCGCAGGCAAACCAAGCGAGCGCGCCATGATCGCGGTGTGTCCCTCTGGTCCACCAAGAACCGTCGCAAAACCACCAATGTGGCTGGGATCCATCATTGCTGTGTCTGCAGGGGTAATCTCTTCAGATAGAATAACAGAATTTGGGGCCAACCCAGTATAGGAGTCCGTTTTCGTCTTGGTCAGATTACGAACAATGCGATGCCCAACCTCGCGAACTTCCTGTGACTTTGTTCGCAAGTATGGATCTTCCATGGCAGAAAACTTACGCGCAATCTGCCCAACCTCGGCCATTACGGCCGCTTCAGCATTTTTTTGACCCGTTTGAATGCGCGCCTCAATTCCCCCAATCAAACTAGAGCTTTTGAGCATCTGCATATGAGCATCTAGGAGGTAACCAAGCTCTTCGCTTGCAGCGCCATGAAAATCTTTTGATTGTCCATGTAGCTTGAGAACCTGATTTTGCGCCTTTTCAACAGCGTCCGACAAACGTTTACGTTCACCTGCAATCTTTGCCGTCGGAACCCGATACTCCAAAATTTGAATATCGCTGGATTCACTGATGTAGGCAGAACCAATTACCACCCCCGGAGAGACAGCAAGACCTTCGAATATACGTTCACCGGACGTGTTGGTCACAGCGTATTCCCATCTTATAATTTAAGCAAAGCGATGAAGACTTTCGCTCCCTGGTGCATATTTACCCAAAAATTTTATCAAGAGAATTAACCCTTAAAATTTGAGTAAATCAGTCTTCGTCAAACTTATTCGCGACCAATTCTTCCAGTGCTTTCATAGCTTCTTCGGCAGATGGTCCCTTGGCAGATAATTCGATTTCACATCCCGGGGCGGCCGCCAACATCATCAACCCCATAATGGAACAGCCAGATACGCTTGTCCCATCCTTACAAACGGTCACTTCTGCATCAAAAATCTCGGCAACTTTCACAAACTTTGCCGAAGCTCTGGCATGTAGACCCCGCTTGTTCAAAATCATCAATGTTTTGGTAAGCAAATTCTGATCCCCCCCCCCCTTAAAACCCAAAACGATCGGTTTTAAGCGCGCTTAAAGAAGCTCTGAAGCGACGTGTATGTATTTACGACCTGCTTCTTGGGCTTCTAAAACTGCTTCCTTCATAGGTTTTGTTTCACGCAGACCAGCCAGCTTGATCAAAAGAGGCAAGTTAACACCAGCAACGACCTCAACATTGGCCTTATCCATAATAGATATGGCAAGGTTAGAGGGGGTACCACCAAACATGTCAGTTAGAATCACAACACCACTACTATCCTCTACCTTTTCAACAGAAGAGATAATTTCCTGACGTCTTTGCTCCATGTCGTCTTCAGGACCTATACACACAGTTTCTATCTGTGTCTGTGGCCCAACAACATGTTCCAATGCTGCCACGAATTCGAGAGCCAAGTCACCATGTGTGACCAGAACCATCCCTATCATGCCTTCCCTTTCCGCAGGCGCTTTCCCTTTATAGACGGGAAAATTAACAGTAAAGCATGACCACACACAAGGCGAAGCCACATACTAAAGGCAATTATTATCTCGAAAGAGAGTATTTAGGGATTTAACAACGGTAAGAACATCTTAGCGATTGACCGTTCGGCAGCATTTCTAACTATTTTCTCGCCCATTGGTTACTTTGATGTTCGAGATTACGAATAGGGGTTATTTATACCGGTCAGGCTCTTTGTCCATATCTCGATGCGCAATAATGATTTGCGGCCATACATCATCTAGTTCTTTACCTAACCATTCAGTTAAAGCAACAGATCTGTGACGCCCCCCAGTACAGCCTATTGCTATGGTCAAATAGTTTTTACCCTCTTGCTGATAGCGTGCGAGAAGCGGGATTACTAAATCCTTCAAGCGGGATGCAAAACTGGAAAAATCAGGATCTTCACGGACATAGTCTGATACAGCTTTATCTTTTCCCGATAACGGGCGCAGATGCGGGTCATAATGAGGGTTTCTCAAGAAGCGCACATCAAACATAAGATCCGCCTCTCTCGGTACCCCGAAACGATAGGAGAAAGACATGACCTGTACAGTCATCACCCCGCTTTCTTCCAGCCCCAGTAAACTTGTTAAGTTTTGCCTGAAATCTGCCGATGTAGTGTCCGAGCTATCAATCGCAAAATCAGCCCGCGCCTGAAGCGGCGAAACCAGCAACCGTTCGGCAAGAATACCATCTTTTAAAGGACGATCTTCGGAAAGGGGATGACGACGGCGCGTTTCTTTAAAGCGTCGTTCAAGAACATCAACTGAGCAGTTCAGAAAAACCAGAGAAACATCCAACTCGGGCCGTTTTTTCAATTCACGAATGTGCTCTAGCAGAGGGGGCGCGGAAAAATTTCGAGATCGGATATCTATACCAACAGCCAGAGGTCGGCGGCGCGGCTGATCACCAATGACGCGGTCCAGTAAATTCAGCGGTAGGTTGTCAATTGCCTCAAATCCGTGATCTTCAAGAACCTTCATTGCGGTGGAACGACCCGCCCCAGAAAGCCCGGTCACCAAAACGACCCTGAGAGGTTTTTCGATTTTACTCTCTTGAGAAACTGACATAGATGCTCGCCCTAGTACCCAATAAATGACAGAAAGAACAATATTTTACCTTACTATATCGCTTTCTGATCGGGATATGGCAAGTAACAGCTTTGCGACAGTTGAATGATCAAAGCTGTGTAGCCGGATACAAGGGACTTCAACACCCAAGATTTTTTCTTTGCTCACGTCGGGCAATCGTTCGACCTCTTCACGAGAAACGAGATCAACAACTAACCCTAACGGCACATCAGAACAGTAAGAGAAAGACACAATTCCCAAGCCCCTGACCTCCAGTTTTCCTGCGATGGAAGGGGGAGGAGAAGCAAGAATATTATTTCCCAATTTTGAAAGAAGAGTCTGATCATCTGATACAAGCTCGGCACGCCCGGCATCAATCATCCTTAAGGCTAGATCAGATTTTCCAGCGCCCGGTTCGCCCCGAAGTACAACAGCTGTCAACCATCCGTCATTCTGAAAGGCAATAGTCGTACCGTGTACAAGTTGGCTATCAGACATCTACTTTTGCTCTTCGGGTAAAGAGATCGTAAAGCGAGCGCCAAGGATGTTCCCGCTTTCACCCAGTCGATTTTCTGCAGCGATCGTCCCATTGTGAGCTTCTATAATTTGCTTGGAAATACTTAAGCCTAGACCAGAATGTGTACCAAATTTCTCACCCTCGGGACGTTCTGTATAAAAGCGATCAAAAATAGCTTCAAATTTACCTGGAATAATACCGGGGCCATCATCATCAATAGTGATCAGAACTCTTCCCTGTTCCGACCTTGCAGCCAACCGTATTTTACCATCTTGCGGGCTGAAGGTTTTTGCGTTTGTCATCAGATTACGTAAAACCTGCCCCAATCGGCCTTCCAACCCTTGAACACAAAGCTTCTGATCGTTTTTGATGTCAGTTTCAAAAACAGGGCAATTTTCATCAACACGCTGGATCTCGACCAAAGCTTCCAAAAGCTTACCCACGTCAACTTCTTCCATCTTGGCGCGAGAAAGCTCTGCATCCAAACGGGAAGCATCAGATATATCACTGATAAGACGGTCCAATCGCTGGACATCGTCCATAATGATCGCCAATAATTTCTTTTGCTGTTCAGGATCACTTATACGAGAAACCGTTTCAACAGCAGAACGAAGAGACGTCAGCGGGTTTTTGATCTCATGAGAAACATCTGCCGCAAAGCCTTCGATCGCGTCCATTCTGGCCCACAGAGCTTCGGTCATCGCCCGTAGAGCGCCAGACAAATCACCAATCTCATCACCCCTATGGGTAAAGTCAGGAATTTCATATTCACGTCCCTTCCCATAACGCACAAAATCAGCAGCATTTGCCAACCGACGTAGCGGACGCCCGATAATTCCCGCGAGATATAGAGATAAAAGTACCGTTACACCCAATGCCAGACCACAAACCGCGAGTATATCCCGACGACGATCCTGAACCGCTTGTGTCACGACCTGCGCATCCTTTGAAAGCATCAGGGCACCGAGGACCTGACGATATCTTTGCACAGGAACAGCCATAGATAGAACAAGACGGCCCGTTGTATCCGTCCGTACCATTCCTGCGGGTTCGCCGTTCAAGGCAATAAGGACTTCAGTATAGTCTTCTGCACTTTGATGTTGCGCTTCCCGATAGAGTGGCCAGTCATCATGCCCCGGGAGCCAGTTAACAATTTCTTCGTAAAACAGGATGATGCGATCCATCATCCCCATGCCTCCGGGCGGCGGTAGTTCGCCGACCTCAACAGGGCCACCAACCCCAGCAAGATAAAGACTATCAGCCAGCATTTCACCACTGGTCGCAAAGATTCGGGCGCGAACACCAATGTCATTCAGCATTGCTCGCATCAAACTGCGTGTCAGTTCAGGAACAAGTTTTTCACTCCCGACCTGACTAGCAACAACGGCGGTCGATCCCAGACTGAGGGAAAAGGCTCGCCCCTGTATCGATAAAGCGTCTAGTTCAGATGCAATAAGGCTCAACCTGTATTGTTCCAGATGCATCAATCCAACAACCGGAATCATCAAAACAAAGCTGTTAATCAGAAGAATCTTATGGGTTAACGACGAACGCCATCCCCGCTTGCGGCCCTTGCGGTGCTTTTTAACGGTTTGCGCTATTTCAGCTTTTTGCTTATGGCTTTCGTCAGCCACAGTTTCCCCCAAATAACATCAAGTACACACTCAAACTATTACAGCTCAGTCAGGATTCTGGCGGCTTGATCATTCAAGCTATAGCAAGTCACCGTACCCCCGGTGGCTTGTATTTTCCAAGCTTCCAGATAACTGCCGAGATAAATCAGTTTCTCATCAGAAAAAACTGATAGGCTATCCAGATGCTTCTGGTTTCCCCGTTGCCCCCATAAGACACGGTCCGGGCGCTTCCCTTGCAAATCACAAGGGGCACCTGTTCCACCGGTTTTCAGGGCCAATCGAATTACCTTTTCTTGCTGCCGGCTCAAAGACTGCGCAGGTGAGTCATCAGAAACACCCGCAGAGTTTACAAGGATAATATCGTAATCAGGCAAAACCGGGCCAGAGGTTGCCGATCCGTTATTTTCACTCAAAAGCTCGGAATTACCCGTCTTTGACTTCAGTTCCGAATGTTCATTAGTTCCACCAAACAGCGTCACCAACCCAAGAACAATCAGTCCCATTCCGACAAACAAACCTACGCGTTCCATTTTATCCATTAAAAGGTTCTCCGTATCACAAGAGCCCCAAGCTCTTTTTTACAGCTATCCCCCAGTAGGACGTTGAATAGAACGTTGTGCGGAACGTTCCGCTTATTCACGATAGCGATAGCCAACACCATACAACGTTTCAATTTGGCCGAAATCGTCATCACACTCTTTAAACTTTTTCCGTAATCTTTTGATATGACTATCAATTGTTCGATCATCAACATAGACTGCGTCACCATAAGCCGCATCCATTAACTGGTCACGATTTTTTACATGTCCCGGGCGTTGCGCCAATGCCTTCAGAATTAAAAATTCCGTCACAGTCAGGTTGACGTGCTTTCCTTTCCAGGTACAGAGATGGCGCGATGCATCCAACATCATTTCTCCGCGCTGGATCGGTTTTTCACCCTCTTTACCTTCGCTCACATCCTGCTTTGCTTTTTCCCGGCGTAATAAAGCCCTGATTCTCTCAACCAGCAAGCGCTGAGAGAAAGGTTTGGTGATATAATCATCCGCCCCCATACGAAGCCCCAAGACTTCGTCAATTTCATCATCTTTCGACGTCAGAAAAATTACAGGGATAGAGTTGCCTTCACGAATACGACGCAAAAGCTCCATACCATCCATTCGTGGCATTTTAATATCAAGAACGGCCAGATCAGCAGGACTGGAAGTCATCCCACGTAAAGCTTCCGCACCATCTGTATAGGTACGAACTTTAAAACCTTCGGATTCAAGAGCAATAGATACCGACGTTAAAATATTTCTGTCGTCATCTACCAGTACAATGTTGCCTTCCATGCCATTCCTCATTTCAAGTTCAGGGGCCGGGCCTTTATCCGGGGCAGCACCCTTATTTCGCTTAAGCGAATCAAATAGTAAGTATCCTGTCACATTAAGCAATGTGGCCCGTGACTATGGCAGCATTTTGTTCCTGAATGGGCACTTATGGGAAGATAATTTTTAAACTTTGGGCAAAATAATCACGATCCCTGTAAAAACAGTGATCACTTTAAGTTCCCTTTTTAAAGAAAAAACATTGCTTTGCCGTTTTTCTACTATTGAATCACCCTAAAGCTTAAATACAATGCGCCCTTTATAGAGTTATTCTAAATGCCTCTTATGGCGATCATGAGGATTATCTGTGTGAGTCAAAACATCCAGAAAACTGACGTTGTTATTATCGGTGCAGGACCAACCGGTCTTTTTTCTGTGTTCCAATGCGGTATGCTTGGTATGAAGACTCACGTAATAGACGCTTTGGAAGCAACAGGCGGACAATGCACAGCTCTCTACCCTGAGAAACCAATCTATGACATTCCCGGTTTTCCGACCGTCGCAGCAGCGGAACTTATCGAGCACCTAGAACAACAGGCCGCACCATTTGATCCAGTGTATCATTTAGATCAGCAGGTTTGTGGCTTGGCACGACAGGACGATGAAACATGGCGTGTTACAACCTCCAAAGACACAGTTATTGACTGTAAGGCTGTGATTATCGCAGCTGGTGCAGGTGCTTTTGGCCCCAACCGTCCTCCTCTTGATGGTCTTGAAGACTTTGAAGGCAAGTCTGTGTTTTATCTGGTAAAACGCCGCGAAGATTTCAGGGACAAAACGGTCGTTATTGCTGGCGGGGGCGATAGTGCTGTGGACTGGGCCATGTCCCTGCCACAAGTGGCCAAAAAAGTTTACGTTGTCCACAGACGCGACAAGTTCCGGGCTGCTCCGGAGTCTGTTGCCAGAATGCGTGCACTGGCAGAAACCGAAAAAGTAGAGATGATTGTTCCCTACCAGCTTCACGGGCTAGAAGGAGCTGACGGTAAACTCTCATCTGTCATCGTCAAGGATCTACAGGGCAATGAACGTGCACTAGAAGCCGATATTCTATTACCCTTTTATGGGCTGGCAACAAACCTTGGCCCTATTGCAGACTGGGGGTTCGAATTGGAACGCAGCCATATTCTAGTCAATCCAGCGACTTGTGAAACCAAACAATCAGGTATCTACGCTATCGGCGATATCGCAACTTACGAGAACAAACTAAAGCTTATCCTTTGTGGTTTCTCCGAAGCAGCCATGGCGGCACATGCCATTCACCCAAGAGTATTTCCTGATCAAGAACTACATTTCCAATATTCAACGTCACAAGGCGTTCCCGGAGAATAAAAATTCGTTCAGTTATTTCAGCGTTTACACTTGAAAGCAAGACACTGAGCCATGCCTTGCTTTTCGATATTACCCGACCAGTCCTATTCAGGCGCTAGCCCACAGGCTGTAACAACCTGATATTATCAGCTGCCATACGTCCTTTTCTGCTCTCTACCAATTCGTATTCTACTTGCGGCCCCTCAACCAGGCCTGCCAATCCAGATTTTTGCACCGCGGCAAAATGTACAAATACATCTTCTCCCCCCCCCCAATTGCGGTGTGATGAAATCATATCCTTTTTGGCTGTTAAACCAACGGACAATCCCTTGTTGTATCAAAATTAACTCCTTAAAAAAAATAAGCGGTACACCCCAGAGGTGCACCGCTTATTGTAGCTTTTCCAAACCAGTATCCCTTAATACTGGCAATCGTTAACAAATATGCCGGGACTTCTTTGACAAGAAATCAGTTTTTTAAAAATCAAATCGCTAAAAAATCAACACCCGCATTTCCCCTAAAAATAGTTTTAGTTCTGGTTAATATCAATAATAGATTGTCATTTAGTACCACAATTTTTGATTTCCATAAATATTCCAAAATATTACATTATGTTTTAGCAAATATTTTCTTGTTCTCAGAATTGCCATTTGAACAGAGACAATCTGCGCAATTTACTTTTTTGCACTTAAATTCAATGCTGTGATCATATCAGCTACACAAAATTTGGTTCAGGCACCTCTATAAATGAAAAAAATAAAACCCAATCCTAATTCAAGCGAAATAGAAAAAGCACGAAACCTTATGCGTTGGGCAACCAAAGCCTATATCGCAACTGAGCTTTCCTCGAACACAAAGCCACCAGATGCCCCCGGTGGTAAAGCGACAACAGTAGAAGATTCACATCCCTATGCCTCGCTCTCCCTTGTTGCGCTGGATCACAATGCGACACCTTACATGATGCTGTCCGATCTGGCTGACCACAGCCAAAACATGGCACAGAATCCAAAAACCGGCATGTTATTTGATGGCACAGCAGGATACAGAGACCCTCTGGCCGGTGGGCGCGTTACCCTGATCGGAACAATGCAAAAAGTTAACAACGACCGCATGTTGCAACGATTTTTAACCCGTCATCCGGCCTCGAAACTCTATGCAGGCTTTAAAGACTTCAGCCTCTATCGGTACGATATTCAGGAAGCCCACCTCATTGGCGGGTTTGCAAAAGCAATCTGGGTATCAGCAAAAGACTTTAGGTTGGATTGCACGAAATCTCAGGAACTTATTGAGGCAGAAACTTCAATTATAGATCATATGAACAGTGATCATTCAGACGCAATTAGTGTGATCGCAGAGAAAACTTTGCAGCTAGAACCAAGCAAGTGGCGAATGTGTGGTATAGATCCTGAAGGATGGGACCTACACAATGGGCACATCCATGCAAGGTGTTCATTTGACCAACTCGTTACGAATGCATCGGAAGCCAGAAATGCACTTGTTAGTCAAACCAAACAAGCAAGAGCATCCTAATAACGTATCGTTGCCAGAAATGTTACTAGTACTTGATCAAAATAAAAGTCATATGCTCTTCACGGAACAAAGATCTATTGTCCAGACAGACTAGGGGAACAGAATAAATGACCATGATCAAAAAAATACTACCTTATTTGCTTGCGATTTTTATCGCTTATGTATTTTTAAGGTATCTACCCTTTAAATTTGCCAAGGGTAGTCATCTCTTTCAGGTTCTCGAAGATTGGAGTGGGCTTGCGTGGTTTGAGCCCCATGGCCGCTATTTAACAGGTGGTGCAGAATTGCTTGCCTGTATTCTGCTTTTCATCCCACGATTACAATCACTTGGCGGTTTGCTTTCACTGGCTCTGATGAGTGGTGCCATTTTCTTCCACGTATTCACTCCATTGGGTATCGACCCTTATAACGATGGCGGAAAGCTTTTCACACAAGCAGTCGGCGTCTGGTTCTCTGGCCTTATCATCATGTATTTGCGTCGGGATGAATTTGTACCCCTCTTGAAACATCTGGGAACTGATCCCAAGTTTACTAAAACCGATATGTGATTCGATCTCCAAAGTTGACCACATAACCATACCAAAGCCCAACCGACAGGTTGGGCTTTTTTATTGGCCATAAAATCTGTTACTAAGCACAACTTATTTCAACAGGACTTTGTTAATGCATAATATCTCAGCCCTTTTATTTGATCTTGATGGCACTGTTTATCGGGGAACAAATGCCATTCCAGGCGCAAGTGATTTCATTGCCACGTTAAAAGAACGCAATATTCCATTTCTGTTTGTGACCAATCGCGGAAATCGCCACCCCTCTGCGGTTGCAGATCAACTTGTATCTATGGGAATTCCCTGCACAGAAGATGATGTCCTGACCTCAGCGCAAGCCGTTGCCATGGGGCTGGAACCCGGAACAAAAGTCTATTGCGTCGGGGAAGAACCTCTGAAGTCAACCCTAATAGAAGCCGGCATGGCTATCGTAGAGAATACGGCAGGTCATGAAGCAGATGCCGTTGTTGTTAGTTATGACCGCGGTGTCAACTATGAAAAATTAAGCAACGCCTTACGCTTTATTGATAAGGGTGCCCGCTTCATCGCAACAAATACAGATCGTTTGATCACAGTCGAAGACGGCATATTGCCCGAAGCAGGACCATTGGTTGCCGCAGTTCAAGCCGCCACAAACAAAGAGCCTGAAATCTTTGGGAAGCCTGAAAAGCCAATCATGGATGCGGCCTTGAAACGCATCGGAAAACCCGCTGATCAATGTGCCATTATCGGAGATAATTTATTCACAGATATTCTTGCCGGGCACAAGGCAGGTATGAAATCAATCCTGATACTGACAGGTGTAGCCAATCGCAAAGATGGTGAACATGCAGAATACAAACCAACATGGATTGCTGAAGACTATAAAGACCTCGCCGATATCCTGTTTGAACAATCAAATTGAAGATAAAAAAAGCCGGGCAAAAACCCGGCTCTCTTATTTCTCGCTCAACATGTGGCTTCTAGTGAGCTTCGCCCCAACTGCGTCCGACACCCGCATCCGCAGTAAGCGGAATTGAGAGCTTCAGCACGGGATCACAAGCATTTTCCATAACAGAACGAACGACTTCTGATGTTGCCTCAACTTCTGCTTCGGGAACCTCAAAGATCAATTCATCGTGCACCTGAAGCAGCATTTTAGCGCTTAGATCAGCATGATTAAGCGCAGCTGGCATCCTGATCATCGCCCGTTTGATGATATCAGCTGCAGTCCCCTGAATTGGTGCATTAATCGCAGCGCGCTCGCCAAAGTTCTTTCGCATCGGATTTTTCTCATTGATCGACGGCAAATAAATGTGACGCCCAAAAAGCGTTTTCACAAAACCATGTTTGTGCGCAAACTCTTTGGTTTCTTCCATATAGCGTTTGATCCCCGGGAACCGCCCGAAATAAGCGTCGATATAATCTTTGGCATCTTTTCGAGAAATTCCTAAACTCGCGGCCAGGCCAAAAGCGGACTGTCCATAAATAATGCCAAAGTTAATCGCCTTTGCCTGTCGACGGATCATCGGGTCCATACCCTCAATCGGCGTATCAAAAACCTGATGTGCTGTAATGGCGTGAATATCCTGACCCTCAATAAAGGCCTGACGCAAAGCATCTTCTTCAGCAATTTCAGCGACCAGACGCAGTTCGACCTGCGAATAGTCCACAGAGAGAAGTTTATAGCCATCTTCAGCGATAAAGGCATCTCTGATCTTTCGACCTTCTTCTGTACGAACAGGGATGTTTTGCAGGTTTGGATCAGATGAGGACAACCGCCCGGTTGATGCTACAGCCTGCGCATAGGATGTGTGGACACGCCCTGTCTTGCTGTTGATTTGGTCCTGCAAAGCGTCTGTATAGGTGCTTTTCAGCTTGGAAAGCTGACGCCACTCCAGAACCTTAGTGGGCAAAGTGTGACCTTCGGCAGCAAGACCCTCTAGAATATCAGCACCGGTACTATAGGACCCGCTCTTGCCTTTTTTACCACCCGGTAATCCAAGCTTATCGAACAGAATTTCCCCCAGTTGTTTGGGTGACCCAATGGTGAAAGGCTCACCCGCCACTTCATGGATCTCGGACTGCAAGTCGACAAGACGTTGGGCAAAATTATTGGAAAGACGATGTAGGAAAGGGCGATCCGCCTTAATTCCGCGTTGCTCCATGTCCGACAGCACCTTTACCAGCGGTCGCTCAATCGTCTCATAAACAGTTGTCATTTTTTCAGGGACAAGACGCGGCTTCAAAGCGGCATGAAGACGGTAAGTAATTAAGGCATCTTCCGCAGCATAATCCAACGCTTTATCCAACGGCACCTTATCGAAAGTAACCTGAGACTTTCCAGTTCCGGCAACTTCTTTAAACTTAATTGTCGTGTGATCCAGATGTAACTCAGCAAGCTCGTCCATGCCGTGCCCGTGCATTCCGCCCTCAAGCACATAAGATAGCAGCATCGTATCATCTACGGGTGAGACAGAGATCCCGTTTTGGGCAAGGATTACCATGTCATATTTGATATTCTGCCCAATTTTGAGAACCGATGGATCTTCCAATAACGGCTTCAAAAGCTCAATGGCGCGCTCTTTCGGAATTTGTTTTGGACGATCTGCGGACCCACCCAACAAATCAAGTCCACCATCCCCACTCTCGGAAACCGCAATATGATCCAAAGGAATATAACAGGCTTTGTTTCCGCCCGTAGATAAACTTACCCCAACAAGGTTGGCGCTCATCGCATTCAGTGACGTCGTTTCCGTGTCAACCGCAACGACTCCCTTTAGCTTGGCATCGGCAATCCAACGTATAAGTGCGGCTTCATCTTGCACCAATTCATATTCGGGATCACCACCTTCAGATGCAGCTTCATTCGCCACCTCCATCGGGGCCTCCCCCAGCCGCTTTGACATTCTCGCCAAAAGAGACCTGAAAGCATTCACCTCTAAGAAAGGCCGAAGCACTTCTGCCACTGGTTCCCGTGTCGCAAATCCTTCCAATGGGATTTCGACAGGCACATCCTGTTTGAGGGTCACCAGTTGTTTGCTGATACGCGCCATCTCTGCATTATCTTGCAGCTTTTCCCGGCGTTTTGGCTGTTTAATTTCGCCCGCGCGCGCTAGCAGGCTTTCCAGATCGCCATACTCTGTGATCAGCTGCGCAGCAGTCTTGATTCCGATGCCTGGCACTCCCGGGACATTATCAACGGAATCGCCCGCTAAAGCCTGTACATCGACAACTTTGTCCGGTTGAACACCAAATTTTTCAAAAACTTCATCCGGCCCAATGATTTTATTCTTCATCGGATCCATCATCGAGATACCGGGTTCAACCAGTTGCATCAGGTCCTTATCGGATGACACGATGGTTACATCAATGCCTTTTTCCTTGGCCTGACGTGCATAGGTTGCGATCAAATCATCCGCTTCAAAGCCTGGCATTTCCACCTGTGGCAAGTTCAACGCGTCCGTTGCTTCTCTGATAAGCGCGAATTGAGGAATTAGATCTTCAGGAGCTTCTGGCCTATGAGATTTATACTCTTCATAGATATCCATCCGGAAACTCGACCGTCCCGCATCAAAGATGACAGCAATACCGTCAGCCTCCATATCGTCGCGCAGTTTGAGCAACATATTGGTAAATCCGAAAACAGCATTAACGGGTGTTCCGTCAGGGCGTGTCATCGGTGGAATGCCAAAGAAAGCTCGGAAAATATATCCGGAACCATCGACGAGGTAGAGGTGCTTGAAAGGTACGTTATCAGTCATGCTGCACAGAATGCCCAAGCAGCTCGGTTAAGTCGAGCAGGAATGACAGAAATGTACTCTGAAATCATAAAAATTTTCCTTTGCGAAAGACCTAAACAACAGGCCCGAAAAGTTTTACCCGATTAAATCAGTCAGATTTTTTCATTACGTATGGAATAAAACCAAAAGCCGAGACGTTATCCCCATAGTTACGCAGAAAACAAAAAGAAATAATTCACTACGTTCACGGGGAATACATGACTGAAAAATTATCAAAAGAACCAACAAAAAACTCTGGAATTCCAAAGCTTTTTGATCTCTATTCATCTGATCCTGCTGCGGCTGATTTCAAAATTTTCGGACGTGTTCCGGATCAAAATCGTCGCGGTTTTCTCAAAGGTGCTGGCTTGGCAACTATGGGAGCCATGCTTGGGGCATCTATTCCTTTTAGTAAAAACATGCCATCCGGTTTGGTTCCAGTTGCACTCGCTGAAACGGGCGGCCTTATCGAAGGAAAAGATGGCCTAACACTTCTTAATGATCGCCCTCTTAATGCTGAAACACCACCACACCTTCTTGATGACTCAATAACCCCAGTAAATCGTCATTTTATTCGTAATAATGGCATACCACCAGAAGACGTTGACCCAGAAACATGGACTCTGACCATCGATGGCCTAGTGGACAAACCCATGAAACTTACGATTGCGGATTTGAAAAACAAATTTGAAGTCGTCACCAAAGCGATCGTTATTGAATGCGGCGGAAATGGCCGCGCCTACTTTAATCCTCCGGCAAAAG
Source organism: Kiloniella sp. (assembly GCF_048259265.1). Lineage (NCBI taxonomy): Bacteria > Pseudomonadati > Pseudomonadota > Alphaproteobacteria > Rhodospirillales > Kiloniellaceae > Kiloniella > Kiloniella sp. Next base: position 126,522 of record NZ_JBLXHT010000005.1, read on the forward strand.
GCAACCAATGGACTCTTGGTGCGGTCGCGTGCTCTCAGTGGACTGGCGTACGCTTAAAAGATGTCTTGGAAGCTGCCGGAGTTCAAAGCAGTGTCGTCTATACAGCCCATGAAGGCGCCGATGGCCACCTTTCCGGTGATCCCGAAAAGCTGCCTATTTCTCGCGGCGTACCCATCGCCAAAGCAATGGACCCAAATATTCTTATTGCTTTCGAACAAAACGGTGAACCAATTCATCCCATGAACGGTGCTCCGTTACGTCTTGTTGTTCCGGGTTGGCCGGGGTCTTGTTCGCAGAAATGGCTAACACGTATTTGGCTACGCGATCAGGTTCACGATGGCCCAAAAATGACTGGCACGGCCTATCGCGTTCCTAATCATCCGGTTTCTCCTGGCGAAAAAGTGGATAAAAAAGACTTTGGGATTATCGAGCGTATGCCAGTTAAATCCCTTATCACCTCTCCACAATCAGGTTTGGAGACAGCCGATAAGAATATCACTGTTCGTGGTCACGCATGGTCCGGTGATCGGGATGTTAGCTCCCTAAAAATCTCGGTTGATTTTGGAGCAACTTGGCTGGACGCAAAACTGGATAAAGCAGTAAACACAGGTGCTTGGCAAAGTTGGTCTGCAGCTGTCACTTTGCCGGAAAAGGGCTATTACGAAATCTGGGCCAAAGCTACAGATTCTGAAGGAGAAAGCCAACCACATGCCATTGATTGGAACCCCAAAGGGTATCTGAACAATACAATGCACCGTATCGCAGTTCGGGTTTCCTAATCCTGCCGCTTTCTTTTTCTTCGCACCTTGGCGGTAAAAATAACCGCCAAGGTGGTGCGTGCTATCGTCATGAACATACAATCTGTGGATATTTATACCCTATGGATAATTACACGATGACCAAAACGTCACTGCGCCGCAGTGCTGCAACAGCTTGCCTGTTAATATCTGCTCTTTTTGCCTTCAGCGGCCCGAGCTTCGGGCAAGAAGCCGAAGAAGACGAGTTTGAAGGGCTTGTGGCTGGCCCCGGGCAGGAAGAGGTTTTGATTTACTGTTCTGCCTGTCACTCAACCAGAATTGTCCAACAACAAGGTCTGTCTCGGGATCAGTGGATAGAAACACTGGAATGGATGGTGGAAGATCAAGGCATGAGCGAGATTGACGAACCCGATTTAACTTTAATCCTCGATTACCTCACCAAAAATTATAACATTGATCGTCCTAATTTCCCGACAAACTAAAGTGAAAAACCACATTTCAAATAGGGAAAACGCTAAAAAGAGGCCGGGCAAAAATTTGCCGGCCTCTTTTTAACAACTCATACTTCTGATTAGTACGTTTGATATTAATTCAGAAACAGCTACACACAGGGCCTAGACTGATCATAGACCTGCTGCATAGCGTATTGCGCTTCGTCAGAAGAAGGTAAGTTTCTCTCACCCTGAAGCTTCAGATAAGTTGCAATAGAGTCAAACCGCTTCGGCTCCATACCTGTTGCCAAGAGAGCAAATCGAAAACGTTCTCCTGTCCAGAAATCAGAAATCAGATTCTTCGTCTGAGAAAAGTCTGCAAACGGGACCTGATTCTCGCCACTATCTTTCTTTGGGTCCCCCTGAAGCGGCGTTACCAACAGAGAAACCCGGCATCCACGTAGTCCGCGATAGTGCATAACAATTGCGTCATCACGATCAAAGGTACCGATAGACAAATCCACGAGGTAAAGCTTGCTACCAGTAAGGTCCGGTGCTTGTAACGAGCCAGAGACCGCGGCCGCGACGAACGGTTTATATTCAAGCTCTGAGACAACAAAGCTTTGATCGGAAAGCTCTGTGTGTAAATCCAGCGCCCATCGATCAAAATCAGGGGACGAAAAGTATCCCACCGGGGATACCATCACAAATAACGCAATCGCAGCAGCAAGGACCGAAAATCCTCCTGCTATTTTCCTGTACCCAATTTCTTTCTTTTCGCCAGATCGAGATTCATCTAGATCCTTCAAAACGCTATCAGCCAAAGCATTCTTCAAGGCAGTTAACCGCGCAATTTCAGCGGCAATTTTCGAATCTGATCCAGCACATGTTTTTACCCACACCTCTTGCGACGGAGACAGTTCACCATCGACAAACGCATTCAATATTTTCCAATCCGGGCTTTCCCCGATAGGACGATCTTTATTGGACATAACTAACAGTACTCACGATTAACGGTACTTGTGTGGAAACTTAACAATTTTTTCTTCCGTATTATCTTCCAGCCGAGCCAACAACGCTTGTCTTCCTCGACTGATCCTACTCATAACCGTGCCCTGCGAAATATTCAGTAACTCGGCCACTTCCTTGTAACGTAATCCCAAAATATCTACCAAAGCCAAAACTTCTCTATGATCCGCAGAGAGTTCTTCGTAAGCATTTCTGATAGCGAGAGTATCTTCCGGGTCAAGTACCTGATCATTGACCTCACTTACCCAACGTTTTTCCTGCGTGAAATATTCCCTACGCACCGTCTTTTTTCTTTGTTCATCAAAGAAAAAATTCCGAAGTACACGAAACAACCAAGGCCGCAGCTCATCTGCCGACTTCAAACTGGGACCCGATTGTAAGGCACGCGCAATCGCTTCTTGTACCAGATCATCGGCCTGATCCCGATCACCACATAGAGCGGTGGCATAGGCCTTTAAATCCGGAATCAGCTTTTCTATACGTCTGCGACTACCGAAGAATGAGCGAAGCAAGGTTTTTCCTGACAAAGATCATCTTGAGTTTAGACCGTAAATGTCTTCTCTCATGTGTTTTATATACAAAGGAAGCTACAATAATAATCAGGCTAGGTCCAAATTCTTATCCTCTGGGCCTACCCATTCTCCTCCGAAAGACGATCATAGATATGGCTGTATTGTGCGATCTGTTCATCACAGAGAATAATTTCAAAATTATTCGGGTCCCAAAAGGCATTGGCTTGACCACAAGACATCAAACGTAAGGTAATTTTACGGGGCAGATAAAAATTTCCTTCAACGAAGCTTTCAAATTCGTCAAGAATACCATGTACGTGTAGCCATTCGCGATAACCTTTGTACCGCGGGTCTGGCTTATCTTCTATAATCACAACCCTGTCTGTGCGAATGCGATCCCCCAGCCAGTGAGATGACAACATACTGTTCCACTCGTCGGTTTTCTCTTTGTATTCACCGACACATTCGGACGTAACTAAATCGGACACGTCAAAATCTTTAGGTAAATCCACATAGACAGCCGGATCTGATCCATAAACCATACACAGGTGTTGCAAAAAACGTTCTGAATCAAGAGAGTGCTCTCGCCCCTCACTGCTGCCAAAATTTTCATCCTCGCTCATGGTCAACCAATAAAGCGCTGTAGAGAAAAGATAGTTATCAAGTTGAGTTTCCCGTTCTTCTCTCAAATTTCCTTGATTAAGTTCTTCGGTCAGAGCAATGATTGAAAAATGATCTACCGCATCTTCTTCGTTTTCAGTTAACCGTAAATTGTACATAGACACAAAGGCGTGCCCTGCCTCGTGATAAAGTGTCAGCAGAATATTTCCGACGATGAACTCCTGTGCGGTTAGTTTGTCGGCGTCTTGCGCCTGTATCTGAGCATGCGGAAAAAAAACACAACCAAGATACACAGTAAAAAGGACGCCAACTCTAGATATAAAACTTCCCGAGCCATAAACGATTTTACAAACCTGCTCAATAAAAGCTGTAAAGCCGGATATCAGTAATTTAATCTCTTTCAACACCTTACTAACCCGCTACTTGTCAGAAGTATAAACCGACTTTCAAAGAACAAAAAAGCCCCACACCCAAGGCATGGAGCTTTTGAACATATCATAACCAGAAAGCTTTAGTGGCCGCTTCCGCCGCCAGCACCCTCTTTCAGGATAAAACGCTTGCTGCAATAGGGGCAGGTAATTTCATTCTTCCCGTTCATGTTGAGATAAACGAGCGGATGTCCCTCGGGACCACTGCCGCCATCACAGGCAACAACGTTGGTTTCTACCTCTTGCGTTTCAGTAACGGCCATAACTCTATTCCTGACTTCACCCCTTGTTTTTCGAACCGAATAGCAAGTTTTCCTTGCGATCTTCAGTCCACTTTTCCAAGAGGACTTTATTATTGAGACAATAGTCACTATGTAATGATGCTGAAATTCTTTTACCGTCCATAAAGGAAAGTTTCCAGCCTCTTTTTCCAACGGCTACCTTTTCCCCGCCGGACAACAATTTAAACCATTCTAGACCTTTTAAGGTAAACAGCCTTTTAAGGCGGATAGATAGTACATATTATGCCTGACGATCATAGTTACGCCCAGACAACAAACTCAGCTGCAAAGTCTGAATTTCCAGACTCCGCAGATACAGGTTCAGAACATAAGGACACATCCGGCATGCCCACTTACGCCGTTGAACTCGAAGGTCTGACCAAGGTCTATCAGGCCGCCGGAAACGCCGCAGAAAAACGCGCCCTGAGTTCTGTTGATCTCAAAATTCCGCGCGGCAGTATCTTTGGCCTTTTAGGACCAAACGGCGCCGGAAAATCGACCTTGATTAATATACTCGCTGGCCTTGTCAATAAAACCAGTGGCTCGGCCAAGATCTGGGGGCATGATATTGTGGACGAAATGCGCCCTGCACGTATGTCCATTGGTGTCGTGCCACAAGAACTGAACTTTGATCCCTTCTTCACGCCCTTGGAACTACTGGAACTTCAGGCAGGTCTTTATGGCGTTCCCAAAAGTGAGCGCCGCAGTGAAGAAATTCTGGAAGTGATGGGCCTGAGCGACAAGGCAAAAACCTATACCCGTAGCCTGTCCGGTGGGATGAAACGCCGCTTGATGGTTGGCAAAGCCATGGTACACAGCCCACCTGTACTGGTTCTTGATGAGCCAACAGCAGGTGTCGATATCGAACTTCGCCAACAGCTTTGGGCCTATGTGCGCGAACTTAATAAACGCGGCACCACCATTCTACTAACCACCCACTATTTGGAAGAAGCCGAAGAACTTTGCGATGAAATCGCTATCATCAACCACGGACAAGTCATTGCCTGTGATACGACTCAGGCCCTACTTGCCCGTATCGAAAGCAAAACGCTAACCCTTACCCTCGGCGAAGATCTAGATAGCTTACCCAGCACCTTTACAGCTTTCCACGTTGAGCAAAAATCTGCTCGTGAGCTCACCTTTACCTACAAATCCGATGACGGGCAACTCGCAGAGATCCTCAAAGCCGCCAATACTGCCGGTCTTTCCATTCTGGATCTAACAACCGATCAAGGCGATCTGGAAGATATCTTCCTGCAACTGACACGTGGGGCACACAACGCCACTGCCTAATGTAATTTCACAAGTAATATAAGTTTAAAAGGGGGAAGGTTCTCTTCCCCCTTCCCCTTTTCCCTTAGACTTCTCAATTATCAAAACTGATTTCTTGCCTTTATCGTTAGGGAGGTAAGCGCCTCGCCTGTGCATATTACCCTTTATCAGGCTGGCAATTTATGACCATTAAAGTTAGCTTTTACTCAAGGCGTGAAATGAGGAGTCTGATTGACCGACACGAACGCTGAAACAACGATAAAGGAAGCAAAAGTTAGTGGCTATAAAGTTGAGAATGTTCGGTACGGATAGAGTTTCATATAACAGACTTTTGCACCCGATACTCTTGGGCTTGCTACTTATAACCTCCCTTGCCGCCTGTACCCCGCGCCTCGGTCCTGCTGGTGAGCTTTCACAGGCAGCAGAACTGACCAACGATCACCTGATTACCGACGACGGCCTAGAACTCCCTATGCGAAGCTGGCTGCCCCAAGGAAAGCCCTCTGCGATCATACTTGGCCTGCACGGCTTCAATGACTATTCCAATGCCTTTGATGGTCCCGGCACATTTTGGAAAGACTCCGGTATCGCCACCTATGCCTATGATCAACGCGGTTTTGGGGCGGCCCCTCATCCCGGTTTGTGGGGCGGCCATAAGCGCATGACATCAGATCTGCGTACCGCCGCCAAGCTCTTGCATCAGCGTCATCCCGATACGCCTCTTTATGTTCTAGGGATCAGCATGGGCGGTGCAGTCGCCATGGCTGCTTTGGAAGAGGAAAACGGCCCAGATCAAGACAATCCATCCAATCTGGATATAGCCAACTTGGACATAGATGGCGTTATCCTCTCGGCCCCGGCGGTATGGGCTAGAAAAACCATGCCGTGGTATCAGCGCGCGTCACTGTGGCTTGTCGCCCATACCACACCATGGGCAAGCTTTACGGGCAGCGGCCTGAAAATACAGGCATCGGATAACATTCCGATGCTGATCGGCCTTGGCAAAGATCCCTTGGTGATCAAAAGCACCCGGATTGATAGCGTTTATGGCCTGACCGATTTGATGGATGCCGCCTATGGTTCACCCGACAGCCTGACCCTTCCTGCGCTTTTGCTCTATGGCGAAAAGGATGAAGTCGTGCCCTGGCACCCGACGCGCGATGTTTGGAAACGATTACCTAATGGTATTGCTGGCCCCCAAAAGGCTGCTCTCTATCCAAAAGGATGGCACATGTTATTGCGGGATTTACAGGCTGAAACTGTTCTTGCCGATATTGCAAACTGGGTAAAAGACCGGGCAATGCCTTTGCCGTCGGGCGCCGACCTTAACGCCCAACAAAAACTGGATCAAGAAGACCTGAGACAGGAAGCAAAAACAGATTAGGCTAAAAAGCGAGACGTTTACGCCTCGTCTTCATCAGGCAAATGATATCTGCGGATGACCGGATACTGGCTAAAAATAAAGAGCACCATCAACCCCATTGATCCCAGAACCTTGAAGTTCACCCAAAAATCATTGGATTGAGTGCGCCAGACAATCTCGTTCAACACCGCCATACCAAGAAAATAGAAACCGAAACGGATGGTTAGAATACGCCAGCCTTCATCAGTCATGTTCCACGCCTTTTGCATCAAAGGCTTGATCAAGGGACGCTTGAAAATAAAAAGACCGCCAAAAAGAACCAACGCAAAGATGGTCTGAATAATGGTTGGCTTCATCTTGATGAAAGTTTCGTCGTTCAGATAGACGGTCAGGCCACCAAAAACCATCACCACCACAGCGGTAATCAGGGGAACCTTTGGAATTTTGCCATCATAATACAGAGAAAAGGCAATCCCGATCACAGTCGTGATCATCAGGCCAACAGTCGCGGCAATCAACTGCGTTGTATTCTGGAGAAGCTCATGCGGGAAGGCAGCGACAATACGATCAAAACCATAATAGATCCCCATAAAGATCAGAATTGGACCATATTCAATTGCAGGTCCCATCCAGCTTGGTTTTTGACGCGCCATTCCTAACTCCCTTTTGGTTCCAATTTACCGCCATCCCAGCGACATCAGAACATCAAACCAGCGATAAAATACCACCTTTCAGGTGCAGCCACTTTATCACATTCAAAAAACTGACGCCCAACAAGCCACAAAGGACAGGTCAAACACAAGAAAAAAGCGCTAACGCACCGCGTTCAGCTCATTATCAAAGCAATATAGGAAAGGTATCGGGAATTCCAAGGCCTCCGGTTAACAGAGGCCATCAACATTCTAACTTTATGCGCCCCTTATACGTCTTGCGATAGACCAAGGTTAAAAAGCGAAAGACAAACAGAAACAAAGCACCCAGAGATAATTTCACAAGCCCACCAAATTTATCACCCGTAACAAAGGTAACAGCCATTTTGCCCCTTTACCTCGTCCATAGCTTGCAGTAATGTCCGCCCTATTGGCCCTATACTCAAGCACCCGTAGCTCAGCTGGATAGAGTGTCGCCCTCCGAAGGCGAAGGTCACAGGTTCGAATCCTGTCGGGTGCGCCAATTTTCAGGATAACTTTCTCTTAAGCTTTAAAGCAATTATCCCTATGCCATCCTAGGAACTTTGGATGCGGGCGTAATGAGGGATTTTCGGGAGCAAATGCTCTCCCACTGGAATTAACCAGACGTTCAATTTGTGTAGGATCGTTTACTTGCCGTGAGATCAAAATATCTAGATCATCACTTAATGAAATCAGGCCACGATCAAACATCCAATGTACAGTCCCAGACAATGCTATACCATTTCTGACGGTATCAGGGCCGTGTTTGGCTACGGGCTTAATGTGAGCGGCTTCTACTTCAGCCCTACCACCACCATTGATAAGCTGTAATCCCGTAATGGCACAGCGTCTGTCATAAGCTTCGAGAACGTGCTTTCGAAAGACACGATCCCGTGGGATACGTGAGATGGTTTGTTCAACTCGAAGACGTTCGCTTTCGTAAATAGGCCCAGGAGAATCTTCTGACAAACCACCCCATGCAGGTAAATCCTTTTTGGGAGCCACTTCATCAGCCCGTGGCAACAGGTCTGTTTCTTCGGGAAAGCCTTGTAAAACAATCTGATTAAAATCAACATCAGAGATAGGGCGTATGGCCCACTGAATCAGACCACCATTTAAAGAACCATCTTCTTTTCTAAGATCTGATTCCATAAAGCCATTGTCTTTTCGAAATGACACGAACTCCTCGAAAGACAGAAAAGTTCCTGGCGCAATACGGGCAATATACATACCTTCGTTCAAGATATCAGGCTCAATCGCCTCAACCTTGGCTATGGCACTATACCCAAGCCTTCCGCCGCCACCGCGAGGTTCGTAATAAAGAACCCAATCATTTTCAAAGCGCTTTGCACGTTTCAAATAGCGCTTGGGAAACTGGTATTGTTCTTCCGGAAAGTCGTCGTATTTTGAATCTGCCCGATGGACAAAAACGCCCTTTGCCATGACCAACACTTATTAATTGAATAAATTACGAACATCACCCTAAGTTGATATACCTCTCCCTGCAATTAGATTTTAGTTAAGCATTCATTCAATCTCCCCCCCTAAAACGCTTAGCAATCAAACCTGCTTCACTCGAAAACCCAAAACCTCCATGCCCCGTTTCACGGCAGCCATAAGCGCGACTGTTCCCAGCAACAGAGCTGTCCCTTGATAGGTTGCATTATAACCAAAGGAAGTAATCGACGGGATGCTCAGGAATGGTGAGCAGAATTGACCGAGGAAAACAGACGTTGTCAGAACACCACCAGCCATACCTCGACGGCTTGAAGGGGCGATCTGAAGAGCGATACCGACAAAATTCGGAACGGCAAGCGCAAAACCGATACCAACGGCGACCGATCCTGCAATGATCGCAATACCATTCTCGCCAAAGGGCAGAATGGTAAAACCAAGGGCCATGAAACCATAACCCAGCGCATAAGCCCCCGCATATCCCATGACACGTTTAATCCGACCATAGAATAACGCTGAGCATCCCCCAGCTAATGACAAAGCACCAAGGCCTGCCCCCGTCATCACGGCACTGTCATAGCCCAAACTATCAAGGAAGAAGGGGAGCTGTGTTGGCATCAGGAAAAAGATCATGTTTGTCATTAGTTGTAGTACTGCTAAGGCCGCGATCAATCCTTTCCACGATTTATGGCCATCAGTTTCACTGGTCTCTATTTTTGCAGTTGTTCCGGGTGCTCTATTTGTTGAGAGGTTTTCGGTCGTTTTTTTTGCAGAGCGAAGCGATGTCTCTTTGATAACCAACCACATAAAGGGCAGGTAAAGAACTGCCAGGCCATAGATAACAAAGGGCAGGCGCGGCGAACTAACGGCAAACCAACCTGCGAGTGTCAAAAAGACAAAGCCACCAAAATTTCGGGCAGAAATCTGTAACCCCGTCAGCGCACTGCGTTTCTCGCCTGTGAAATAATCCCCGATCAAAGCAGTCTGCGACGTCATAATCATGGCCACAGCAATGCCGAGGGCTAATCGGCTGGAAAAAATCATTTCGAGATCGGGTAAATAAAAACCTGCGCTGCCGGTAATTATAAACAACACAACCCCAGATAATAGCATCACGCGTCTGCCATAACGATCCACAAAGTACCCGGCAAGCGGTGCAAAGATAACAACCGTCAGCGACGGTGCCGGGACCAACAACCTAATCAAAAGGTCTGCGTTGGGTTGCCCCATAAATGCACGTTCCAATCCAGCCAAGGCGGGGCTGATGGTCGCGTTTGCCATAACCATAAGGGTGGCAGCCATCATCAAAGCAATTGCTCTACCATCTTGCCAAACCGGGCTTCCTTTTACTGTATGAGACTCTGTCATCGGCTCTTTCCTCTTGTACAAATCGTCTGTTGAGCGCACCATACAAGTTCAAGTTAACTTGAGGTCAAGTGATAAAGTTCAACATTGAATCTGCCGATCCAATAACAGAGAAAAATATGCGTGCTTTAGATATTTCCGAAGTGGTCGAACAGACGGGGTTACGCCCTTCGACCCTGAGGTATTATGAAGAAATTGGTCTAATTAAATCCATTGGTAGACAGGGTTTACGGCGACAATTCGCCCCCCAGACATTGATGCAATTGTCTTTAATCACTCTGGGGAAATCCGCCGGCTTCTCATTGGATGAAATCGCTGGGATGTTTGGCGAGGATGGTCAACCTGACCTATCCAGAGAAGACTTACGGACACGTGCGGATGATTTGGATAAACAAATCCATGACCTCACGGTTCTCAGCAAAGCCCTGCGCCATGTCGCCAACTGTTCCGCACCATCCCACATTGAATGCCCCAAGTTTCAAAAGCTGCTACGTGTGGCCAAGCGCCCGAAGAAACGTTAGTCCTTGGAAGAACAAAATCATCTCAGAGCAATAACTTGGGCAATATTTGGTAACGTGCATGTCTGCGCTTAAGCTATCTGGCTCAATTCCGTCACCTAAAGTTTAGTTTACAAATAAGCCAGAAAGTGTTCTTGATTTGATACAAAACATTTAGCAGAAAGATAGTGCAATGGGATCAGGATCAACACGACCAAACAATGCCGATGACAAAATGATCGCAGCAATTGGACGCGGCGATAACAGTGAGTTTAGAGATCGTAGCCCAGGTAAGAATATCGACACCAAACTCATCAAAGAAAAAGAAGCCAGAGAAAAGAAAATTCAGGACAAAACAGATCGACTAAGAGCATTGAGATTGGCTGCTGAAAAAGAAGCAAAAGCAAAATAGAAGAGCCAAAAATCTTCCCTTTTAAAGACAGCTTCTTGAGGCAAGCTTGCTGCGAGAGACCCTAGATCGTTTATCGTAAGAACATCTATTTTCTTCTCATGGATGTTGGTGATCGTCCATAAAGTGCAAAAAACACCGCATTAAACCGCCGCAAACTGCCAAAACCTGCGGCAAAAGCGATTTCAGTCATCGACATATTGCTATCGTTTAAAAGACGTTTGGCCCGTTGCACACGATAGGTTTGAGCAGCCTGCGACGGGCTGGCTCCGAAATGTTTCTGAAACAGACGAGCCAGCTGACGCGACCCCACACCAAGACGATCAGAAAGCTCTTCTACCGATCCTTCATCCAGCGCCCCATCTTTAATGAGCTTCAGCGCACGATTAACAGTCGACTTTGATCCCTCCCATGCGGGACTAAAAGGTGCCGTTTCAGGACGACACCGTAAACAGGGGCGCAATCCCACCGCTTCTGCAGCGGGGGCTGTCTCAAAAAATTGTACATTTTTGGTCATTGGTAACCGCGCCGGACAAACCGGGCGACAATAGATCCCTGTGGTAAAAACACCCACAAAAAAGACACCGTCATAGGTCGGATCGCGTCTTAAACGTGCCGCATTATATTCATCAAAATGATCACTCTCTATTATCATAAACCTACTATAACCAGCATCAAAACACTTTGCAGTGTAGAAAAAATGACCAGGTCCGATTTCGACCAGCTTTTATCAGAACAGAACGCTATAGCTTGGGCAGGAATACAACTAACTTTATACTCATAATACTATTTTTTACAGGAGCCATCATCATGTCATCTCTTCAGGAAAAAGCCGTAGCCTTTCGCAACCTGCACGAAAAAGGCAACCCACTGGTGCTTTATAATATCTGGGATCCCGGAACAGCCAAAATCGCCGCCAGTTCAGGTGCCCCAGCAATTGCAACAGGGAGCTGGTCTGTTGCAGAAGCCTTTGGTTTCCCAGATGGTGAAAAGCTCCCTCGCGATCTTGCCATGGAAAACATCAACCGCATATGCAATAGCGTTGATATTCCTGTCTCTATGGATCTTGAAGCTGGCTATGGCACATCACCAGAACAGGTTGCACAATCTGTAATCCTTGCCGGACAAAATGGTGCCGTCGGGGCTAATTTTGAAGATCAGATTATTGATGGCAAAGGACTCTATAGTATTGAAGATCAAGTTGCTCGGGTTGCAGCAGCCAGAAAAGCATCCAATACACTGAATATACCTATCTTCATTAACGCGCGAACAGATATTTTTCTGCAAGCCAGTGAGGCTGATGATCAAAAGGAACTTCTGAAAGAAGTGATCACCCGGGGACAAGCCTATGCCGATGCCGGCGCAGACGGTTTCTTTGTCCCCGCCTTGACAGATGCCAGCTTAATTCGGGAGCTCTGCGACACATGCCCCTTACCCATCAACATCATGATGATGTCTGGCTGTTCCTCTATCCGTGAACTGGCGAACCTCGGCGTCGCCCGTATCAGCCACGGTCCTGGCCCGTTTCGCGCGGCAATGGAGTTAATCAAAAAAAATTGCTCGGCACTTTATGGCGGCTAAGTCTGAAGCACATTTTTCTGGTAAAGGGTAGGATGCAAAATTCTGCCCTTTCTTTTCTTATCAGAATTTTGTGACCACACGTTTTTCCCTTGTTTCTTGGGAACTCTTTCTCTCTATTATGGCGCGCAAAAGTATCGTGCAAAGAACGCGATTACAGCTTACGTCAATTAGGGGAAAAGAATGGCCGTTGATAAGGAACTGTACGAGTTCCATTTTGGCTCACTCAAGGGATGGGAAAACTTTGATGAAAAGTTGGATCAACCTATTGAAAACTGCTGTGTGATGGCGATGGATTTCTGTTCCTACAGTGCCTTTGTTCGTGAAACCAGCAACATTTCCCTCGCCCACAGAATGCTGAGTGCCTTTTGTGATGGCGCCCGGGACATCCTGATCGAAAGCGGTGCATTGGTTGATCGCGTACAGGGTGACGGCTTGCTTGCTGTGTGGGGCGTACACGAAGAAGTGGATGCCGCCAATGTTCTTAGCGTTGCAGCTAAAATACACAAACTCGCCAAAGAAACTGCCAAGATTTGGCAAGATTCTATTGATCGTGTGATCGAAACCCAGGGTGCGCGCATTGGCCTGTCTTATGGCCCCGTTACCCTTCTCTCACTTCCCTCGGCTTATCCCGGGTTCAGCCTGCTAAGCGAAATCGTCAATTTGGCTGCCCGGCTCGAAGCCCGTGCCGATCCCGGCACCGTTTTCATGACAAACCGCTTTGAAAACCTGCTTCCCTTTGCCTTACAAAAAAACTGTGCCAGCCTGTCAGATGAGGATGGGCAACGAGGCCTGAAGCTCAAAAACGTTGGCCGCGTTCAGGCATTTAAATGGGCACCACAAGAAAGTACAGAAGATGACACCAATATCTGAACAACAACTCTTCAACCAGATATGTTCTTAATCAAGGAACTCCAGCGCCTGATGGTTATATAACTCCAAAAGGAACTCCAGATAAGCTGGTTCAGCAAAGAGATCCGGATAGCTCTTTGAATTTACGACTTCCTCTTTCATGAAAAGCTGCACAAGCGGGAACATACGTTCATCTAACGTGAAGCTCTGGCTATCAAAACCAAGACAGAAACCCCCAGTTGCTGAAGCGGTAATTGCAAACTTTACATATTCCGGTTTAATCAGGCTGGCGCCTTCTTCTAATTCATTTTTAAATTCATCATCGTACAGCATTTCTTCGCGCTCATTATAGACGCCAAAATCTTCATGCGATGATTCAGTGAAGAATTCAACAAGCCACTGAGTAAAGTTCGTCGATGTTATCTGCCGTTCAAAACAAGCCTTGATATCTGCAACGGCCTTTTCGCTTAGGGTAAAACCGGACGATATTTCCGAGAGATCTTGACCGACATAACGTTGGTCAAGATCGTCAAATTCGGAAATATATTGCGCATACCCACTAAAAAGTTCGGATATCTTAGGACCGAGAAAGCCGACAGAATAGGTAAGAGCAGCTTCAAGCGTCGTGCCTTCATGCCCAAAACGAGGAGGAACATAAAGGACATCACCACTTGTCACTTCAACTTCGTCGCCTTCAAAACCACCAGCCAGAACCTTGAGATCAATACCCTCGATATAGATCTCATCATCAATGGCTTCTCGCCCTATTTTCCACCGCCTTTTGCCATCACCTTGAACTAGGAATACATGGTAGCTATCGATATGGGGGCCAACAGACCCACCTACAGCAGAGAAGCTAACCATGACATCGTCCATCAGCCAACGGGGTGCAAAATCAAAGCAAGAAAGGAGCGTAGAGGTATCAGGATGGAATTGTTCGACATTTTGGACCAAGAGGCTCCACTCTTTGTCGCCTGCAGTATCAAAGCTTGATTCATCAAAAGGACCGAATGCACAAGTCCAGTTTCTTTCTTCACCAGCCGTTTTGACCATACGCGATCTTGCCGTTTCTTCCATGGAAAGACCCGCAAGTTCATCCGGCTTGATCAATAGATCCAGTGTTGCATCCGGAATTGCCTTACGAACCAAGAACGGTTTTTGATTCCAATAGGTGCCATAGAAATCATAGGCGGTAGGCATTTGATCAAGAACAATAAGCGGGCTAGTCATCGCGACATCCTGAAAGACTAAAAGAGGGACAGATGTTATTGGGTCCTTATTACACCCTTCTCATGCGTATTAAAGCATCAATTATCTTCACGCCCCCCTTTTGCAAAGGACAAGAAAGACAAACAGATGAGCCAAGAAACAACAAAACGAGTTTATTTATAAAAAGGCAATCCTGATCAAGATTAACAAGAAGTCTGATTCTATTCTCTCGTTTGCAGGAGAAACTATGCCGATTAAAAAAGCTATTTCCTTTATAGAACAAAATCTTGATCAACAAATTACCTTTGGAGAAATAGCCCATGTTGCGGGCCTTTCACCCTATTATTTTGCTAGGTTATTTCGCTCTGCCACGGGGAAGACAACGATGGGATACCTCCGTCATCGTCGATTAACAGAGGCTGCAAAAATCCTTGAATCAAATCAGGATACATCTTTGATCCATCTCGCATTAGATTATGGTTTTGATAGTCAGGAAGCTTTTACACGTGCTTTCAAGAAATGCTTTGGCTTACCACCGGGTCAATATCGATCAAATGGATGTTCCATATCAGCCAAATATCAACTTTCACTCCTTCATTCCACGGCATCAATTACAAGGGGCACCCTTTTGGAGCCTGATATTATAAAAAAAGAAACCTTTTATATCATTGGTATCAGCGACGATTTTGGATCTGACACGGGCAAAAGCGTCCCGGATCTTTGGAAACAAGTCCGTTATCGTTATTCAGAAATCAATCATAGTAAAAATGGCCACGCATACGGTCTTTGCCTCAAAGGATCACCTGAGAGTTTTACCTATATGGCTGCACTCGAAGTTGACGATTTGAACTCTGTCCCGTCTGGAATGCAGGGCTTTGTTATTCAAGAAGCTGATTACGCGGTTTTTACCTTCGCGATTGACGATAAAACCCCTATCGAGGATCAGTTTTCAAAAGTGTATCAGACTATTTGGGGTAACTGGCTACCCAATTCAAACTATGAGTACGCAAACACCCCGGACTTTGAGCTCTATAATAATCGTTTTGATGGAAATACCGCGACAGGGCAAGTTGATATCTGGATACCTGTGATCAAGAAAGCTCTACCCGCTTAACATTACTTCGTGAGAGATTTGCCGATTAAGTGATCGCAAAAGATCTTCTTTGAACTGAAGAAATTCATTAATACGCGGAGAATTACTGCGCCAGGCTAAACCCACCTGTCTTTTGACAACACGTGTTTCAATCGGCCTGGCGCACACTTCTGGATCCTTGGTAATTTCGGATCGCGCATAAAGATTGGGGAAAAATGATATCCCCATTTCCATACCAACCATCTGTCGCAGAGTATCGAGACTGGTACCTTCGTAGTCATTCTGAAGATCAGCACCAAATTCCCGGCAAAGTTCCTGCACCTGTTCATACAATCGATGACCAGCACCGAGAGAAAGAACTGCTTCTCCTCTAAGGTCTTGCGGGGCAACGCTGTCGGCCATTGCCAAACGGTGGTTTTTTGGCAAACCTACCATAAGTGGCTCACTAAAAAGCACCTCTGTCCTCAAACCATCATCTTCTAACGGAAGCGCTGTCAAAATTAGATCATGATGACCTGTGCGAAGGGCTTGTTCC
The DNA here is from genome assembly GCF_048259265.1 of Kiloniella sp. Taxonomy (NCBI): domain Bacteria; kingdom Pseudomonadati; phylum Pseudomonadota; class Alphaproteobacteria; order Rhodospirillales; family Kiloniellaceae; genus Kiloniella; species Kiloniella sp. Next base: position 142,881 of record NZ_JBLXHT010000005.1, read on the forward strand.
AACGATGATGACCTGTCTTCCCGAATATAGAGCTTCAAGTCAGGGTAATCCCGGTGAAGATCAGGCAAAACATACGGTAATAAATAAGGCCCCACAGTCGGCGCAACACCTAATCGCAATGTACCGCCCAACATTGATTTCGCAGTTTTAGCATGATCACAAAGATCATTAAGATCACGTAATAAAAACGTCGTCCGATTCAATATTTCTCGCCCAACAGGAGTCAATTCGACCCCGTGGCGTGTCCGATCAAGAAGAACCACCCCTAAACGATATTCCAGCTCTTTTACTTGGTCACTCAGTGTTGGCTGTGAAACATTCAATTGTTCCGCTGCCTTGCGAAAATGCAACGTTTCGGCAACCGCGCTAAAATATTCCAATTGTTTGATAGTAGGTTTTATCATCTTAATAGCTTGCTGATAGGTTTTATCTATTACACATTGACAATAAAACGATTACACTTATCAGGCAACAGCCCCCATTTTTTCTCGGGTACATGTGAAATTCGGCAATTCGGAGATTCCTGCAATGCCAAAAACAATGATCAAAGACTTCCTACAGCTGGAATCATCTGGGGGTATCATCCTTATGATCGCGGCCCTACTGGCGTTGGTCGCATCAAATTCTCCGCTAGCATCTATCTATACTAGTGCATTAGAGGTTCCCTTCACCATTGCCCTTGGCGACTTAGCGATTTCCAAAGCTATCTTGCTCTGGATTAACGACGGGATGATGGCAATTTTCTTCTTATTAATTGGTCTTGAACTCAAAAGAGAGATTCTGGAAGGCCAGTTATCATCCGCCGATCAAATCGTTTTACCAGCAATCGCGGCTGTTGGCGGGATGCTTATTCCAGCACTGGTTTTCTCTGGCGTTAACTGGGGTGTCGGATCAAATATGAACGGCTGGGCAATCCCAACAGCCACAGACATTGCTTTTGCCCTTGGTATTATGGCCCTTTTAGGCAACAGAGTTCCCTTGGCACTTAAAGTTCTTTTGACAGCCATTGCCATTTTTGATGACTTGGGTGCGATCATTATTATCGCCCTTTTCTATACGGCAGAACTATCCTTGATCTCCCTAGCTCTGGCAGCAGTAGCACTGATCGGCCTCCTCATCCTCAACAGATCCGGCGTCACCGCAAAAACCCCTTATATTCTTGTTGGGATCGTACTTTGGGTCTGTGTTTTGAAGTCTGGTGTTCATGCCACGCTAGCCGGTGTAGCACTTGGTTTTGCCATTCCTTTAAATGGAAAAACAAAAGACAGTGCCAGCCCACTTAAAAACCTGGAACACAACCTCCACCCGTGGGTTGCGTACATGATTTTGCCTGTTTTCGCCTTCGCCAACGCAGGAGTATCGCTTGTTGGTGTTACGATGGGAACGGTTCTTGCCCCCCTTACCCTTGGCATTGCGGGTGGCCTGTTTATCGGTAAACAGATCGGTGTCTTTGGCTTTATCTGGGTAGCCGTCAAATCAAAGATCTGTCGCCTGCCAGAAGGAACCAATTGGACTCAGATCTATGCTCTATCTCTCCTGACAGGAATTGGCTTTACCATGAGTTTGTTTATCGGTGGCCTCGCCTTTGATGATCCAGAAGTCGGAAGCCAAGTTAGAATTGGCGTCCTCAGCGGATCTATACTGTCAGCCTTGGCTGGTTATCTGCTACTGAAACTTTCGCCTGCACCTCAAGACAACGAGGCCACTAAGGTTCCTAAGTAACATTGAGAGATCGCGTAAAAAAGAGTCCGGTAATTCGGGCTCTTTTTGCTTTCCGAAAATTTAACCCATTGGCTGGATATGTCTTGCTGGTTTCTGAGGAAATGTCTAAGGTCAGAAACGGTCTCAACGGGGTGCCCTTTACGGGCTGAGATTTTCCAATAGTGGAATAGACCCGTGGAACCTGAACCGGTTAATACCGGCGGAGGGAATTGAAGACTGGATGCTGTTTGTGATTTTAAAGTTTCTGCCTGAATTAGGCTGAGTTTTTTTAATCAAAAACACATGGCTATTTCCAGATTTTTCAGGTCCTTGCCCGCCCCACTCATTTATGGAGCGTCGCATGATCCTGCGTACAACTATGGCTGCCGTCGCAGCAACAACACTCACCCTTGGTTTGAGCCTTAACGCACAAGCACAAGAACAGGACAAAAAAGTTCTGACCGTTTACACATATGATTCTTTTGCTGCTGACTGGGGCGCAGGCCCTAAGGTAGAAGAAGCTTTCGAAGCCAACTGTGGCTGCGATCTGAAATTTGTAGCGTTAGATTCCTCTGTCGGCATTCTCAGCCGTTTGAAGCTAGAGGGAGAAGACAGTACCGCAGATGTTGTCTTGGGTCTGGATACCAACTTGACCGCGGAGGCCGCTGCCACTGGCCTGTTTACAAAAAGCAACGTAGATCTATCCAACGTCAACCTCCCCATTGATTGGAAAGACGAACAGTTCATTCCTTTTGATTACGGTTATTTTGCCTTTGTTTATGACAGCGAAAAGCTGGCAGACCCACCTGCGAGCCTTGATAGTCTCATTAACGGAAATCCTGATCTGAAAATCATCATTCAGGATCCGCGCAGTTCAACACCGGGTCTTGGTCTGATGATGTGGCTTCAAAATGTATACGGCGATAAATCAGCAGACGCGTGGGAAACGCTTTCCCCAAAAATTGTGACTGTAACCAAGGGATGGAGTGAAGCCTATGGCCTCTTCCTTGATGGCGAAGCAGATATGGTGCTGAGCTATACAACATCCCCTGCATACCACATTATTGCCGAAGAAAAAAAGCAGTATAAAGCCGCTATTTTCTCTGAAGGTCACTACATTCAGGTCGAAGTTGCTGCTCAGTTGAAGACAGCAAAAGAACCAGAACTGGCACAGGAGTTTCTGAATTTCATTACCACTTCAGGTTTCCAGAACGAAATTCCCACCGGCAACTGGATGTATCCGGTTATCGACTTGGGCAAAGACCTTCCCGCTACATTTTCTCAGTTACCACGCCCAGATAAATCACTTCTTTTTTCCCCTGAAGAAGTGAAAAACAATCGGCAAATCTGGATTGATAACTGGCTAAATTCCATCAACCAGTAGATCGAATATAACTGATCGTGTTAATGCCCCGATATCAAGGCGACTCATAATGCAAAGGCCATTACAATCTGTGCAAAAATGGCTGATGTATTTGTGGCCCGGCTTATTAAGCCTCGGCTTTATCGCTTTGATATTGGGTTTTGCCTTTAACGGTCTTTTCTCTGAGATCAAGAACATAGACCTCACCCGTATATTCCAGAACAGCTATCTATACCGGGTGATCGGTTTTACCTTTTTTCAGGCCGCTCTCAGTACACTACTGGCAACGCTTGTTGCTATTCCCGTTGCCCGCGCTCTTGCCAGACGCCCAACCTTGCCCGGACGACAAATTTTCGTGCAACTTGCATCGCTCTCACTCATCATCCCCACTATTGTTGGTGTATTCGGTATTGTCGCCATACATGGTCGTAATGGATGGCTTAATCAGTTTCTTTCCCTATTTGATGTCAAAGCCGGAAATTATCTTTACGGTCTCACTGGAATTCTAATCGCCCACGTTTTCTTTAATGCCCCGCTTCTCTCGCGAATTTTCCTACAAAGTCTTGAAGCTTTGCCGCCGGAATACTGGCGAAACACAGCACAACTTGGCATGACCGGCAAAGATATTTTCCGACTTATTGAATGGCCTCTTCTCCGGCGTATTATTCCTGCATCTTGTGGTCTGGTCTTTCTGCTTTGTTTTACATCTTTTGCCGTTGTCCTTGCTCTTGGGGGTGGTCCTTCTACAAACACTCTGGAAGTTGCCATCTATCAGGCAATCCGCTTTGATTTTGATATTCCCAAAGCTGTCACTCTGTCTCTCGCCCAGTTGAGTCTCTGTTTTATCCTACTCATCATTGGCAGCAAGTTTGCCCGCCACATCACCCTTCAAAAGACAGAAGAGCGGTCTATCCAACGGCTTGATGCCCGTCATACCAGCGCCAAAATAACGGATAGTTTAGCACTTCTAGTGATGGTGTTTTTGGCTATCCCTCCCTTGCTTGCAACAATCTGGAAAGCCTTTTCTCCTCGCTTGATAGCAGTCATAACAGATGAAAAATTATGGATAGCTTCGTTCAACAGTCTGCTCATATCACTAACGGCTGGATGTATCGCACTCATACTTGCCGTAGGTATCGCGCTGATGCTGCGAAGCCTGCAATCGCCCTATCGTCTGGGCAGGCATAGCTTAGCATCTTCCTTTGCGACAATGACTGATTTATCCGGAAGTATTATTCTGCTCCTCCCGCCTTTTGTCCTGGCAACCGGATTATTTATTACCTTCAGAGCAGCTACCAGCCTAACAATATTGGCACCTTTTCTGGTGATCATTGTTAATGCCTTGATGACATTACCGTTTATTCTCAGAATTCTTGTTCCTGCCTTTGAAACCTCAGCACAGAAAAGCGATCATCTATGTGATAATCTGGATATCAACGGGTTAAATCGCATTCGTATTATTGACTGGCCACAGAACAGAAAAGCACTGGGACTCGCCTTGGGATTATCCGTTGCACTATCAACGGGTGATTTAAGTGTCATAGCCCTTTTTGGGACCCAGGATTTTACAACCTTGCCACTTTTAATGTTTCAGAAAATGGGTAGTTACCGATTGGATGATGCCGCAATTACAGCTCTGTTTCTTTGTCTGCAAAGCTTGATGCTCTTTATTTTTATAGAACGCATCATATCTGGAAAGGGTTTCTCCCTTTCGACATTAAGAACCAGCAGGAAGGCTATGCACTGTGCCTGATGATCAAAAAGCACCAGACCAAAAAGCACCAGACCAAAAAGCATCTGCCCCAAAAGCACGGGGTCAGAAAACAAATGGTCACGAATCATTCCAGGGATTGAGTATTGAGAAACTGTCCTATCAGCATCACGGCAGTGAAGAGGTTTTGGATTTTGATTTGAGGATAGAGCCCAATGAACTCGTCGCAATCCTTGGACCTTCAGGTGCCGGGAAATCAACTCTTCTGAGCTTAATTGCGGGTTTTGAAAACCCCGCTGCTGGCGCCATTAAATTTGAAGGTAAAGAGCTTACCCATCTTTCACCGTCAGAACGTCCAATCACAAGCCTCTTTCAAGAACACAATCTTTTTGCCCATTTGACGGCCGAAGAAAATATTGGTTTGGGTATTCATCCCGGCTTACGCCTGACAAATCAAAACAAAGACCTAATAACAAAAGCACTCAATGATGTTGATCTCAAAGGGTTGGAGAAACGTCTTCCTGCCGAATTATCAGGCGGCCAACGGCAACGCGTAGCGCTCGCAAGATGTTTGGTCAGGCGAAGACCGATTTTATTGCTAGATGAACCTTTCAGTGCTCTTGATCAGGATTTGCGTAAAGGAATGCTAAAACTGGTGAAGGATCTCCACAAGAATCACCACCTTTTAACACTGATGGTCACACATATAAAAGAAGATGCAGATGCCATTGCGGATCGGATTGTCCACCTTTCCTAATCAAAAATAAGCGACTGACTCAAACAGGCTCTGTTCACAAAACTTTGAAGCAAGCCCATACTACACCCCTGTCTTTGAACTGGTGCAAAATATTCAGCTGTTCTACACTTACGCCTGAACCCATCTTTGAAATAGCCGTAAAACCGGAATTCTCATGCTTAAAATTCAGACACTACTCGCCACAGTTACCCTTTTAACTGTTGGACTTTTTACATCTGCGCATGCCGCCGATGAATCACGCCTGAACAAAATTCTCAGTTCTGGAGAGTTAAGAGTTGGCACCACTGGGGACTGGAACCCCATGACTATCAAAAACACGACAACAGGTAACTACGAAGGTTTTGATATCGACGTTGTCACCGAGTTGGCCAAAGACATGGGCGTCAAACTGACCTTTGTTCCCACGGACTGGAAAACACTGATCAACGGTGTCGTTGCCAATAAGTACGACATGACAACATCTGCCTCTCTAAATCCAAAACGCATGGCCGTTGCTGGCTATACCGACAGCTATTACAACGTCGGAACCGTGCCGCTAACGCTGAAAAAGCATCTCGATAAATTCAATTCCTGGGATGACATAAACAAGACTGATGTGTCCGTAGCAACTACTCTTGGCACCGTGCAAGAGCAACAAGCCAAAGAGTATTTCCCGCTGGCCCAACTAAAGTCTGTTGAAGCCCCCGCACGCGATTTTCAGGAAGTTCTATCTGGTCGCGCTATGGTACACATTACCTCCAACGTTGAGGCGGCTACTCTCGTTCAAAAATATGAGCAAATGGCCATTGTACCTGTGAAAAAAGCACGTTCACCTACACCACTCGCAATGCTAATTTCCCAAGACGATCAAGTATGGATCAACTACCTCAACCATTGGATCCAGCTTAAAAAGACTCAAGGCTTTTTCAACAAGCTTGCCGTAAAATGGAAATTAGCTGAATAAACCAGTCTCCATATCTCTATGAAATAACGGGCTGTTCGCGGTTCGTTATTCTTGTCGTCGGTCCTAAGAAGTAAATTCGCCATGATTTTTTACGCTGTTCCAGTCAGCAACTTTTGCACTAAAGTTGAAATTGTTCTGACATTAAAAGGCCTTTCAGCCGAGGTTCGTCTGCCCCCGTCTGGTTATGGCTCGGCTGAGTACAAATCTATTGTTCCTGCAGGTACCGTTCCTGCCCTAGTTGATGGGGATTTTGTTCTAAGTGAATCAGACAGTATTTGTGAATATCTGGAAGAGGAATACCCGCAACAAACCTTGCTACCTCACACCATAGAAGACCGCGCTAAAGTGCGAATGTTGGCTCGGTTACATGACTTGAAGATTGAGCCGCTGATAAGGTCTCTTTTTAAACATATGGCGCCAACACAAAGAGACATCGAGTTTATCGAAACAACAAAATCTTCACTTTCCCAACAATTAGATCTTTTGATCCAGCTTGGCAGTTTTCACCCCTTCATAGCAGGAGAAGACATAAGCCTAGCTGATTGCGGATATGCGCCAAGCCTGTTACTTGCGCAGAAAATGTTCATTGAAAGCAGTGTAGATTTCACATTCCCAGACAAATTTATTACCTGGCAAAATGAATTGAATCAGCACAGCAAGGTTGGACCTGTCTTAACGAAATACGGCCTCGCTGTTGATCAGTGGATAGCTCTTAAAAGAACCCAGTAAATCACCCAATAAATCACACCGTTAACCGATACGCCCTGAATAAATTTACTTCTAAAGTTAGATTTAAAAAGTAAAAGGCAGAGTTGATTTCTCAACTCTGCCTTTTGTTCCAGGTACGTCTGATTTGGAGATCGAACGATTAACCCAGACTTTGACTCTACTATGAACTCGGAGTCCCCTGCAAATAAGCAAGATTACTAATGTACTTTCCCAAACAAATTCGGGAACAAACTCTGAGCCTAAAAATTAGTTAACTGAATCTTAAATCAAGAAAACGAATCGAGCAACTACATTCAACTCAATTCAGTCATGCAAAAATCACAAGCCTTTAAAGTTTAGATCTTTTTGCCTGCCAGCCTATACAGAAAAGGACCCCGAAAGCTCCTCTTTTACTTAGAACATGGCCTCAACAACACGGTCAGGCGGTGTATGCCCATCAACAAAAGTTTTGATGTTGATAATGACTTTTTCCCCCATATCCTGACGACCTTCAATGGTTGCCGACCCCATATGCGGTAACAGAACGACATTATCGCTGGCCTGTAGTTTCGGATTAACAGCAGGTTCTTGTTCAAAAACATCCAACCCTGCACCCGCGATGTCTCTTGATTTGATCAAACGAGCCAAAGCATTTTCATCAATGACCTCTCCGCGACTGGTGTTCACAATGATCGCACGGTCATTCAAAAGCTTAAGACGTCGGCTGGATAACAGGTGAAAAGTCGCAGGTGTATGCGGGCAGTTCACAGAAATAATATCCATGCGGGAAAGCATCTGATCCAAACTTTCCCAGTAGGTTGCTTCCAACTCGTTCTCAATATCCGGATGCACTTTGCGTCTGTTATGATAATGGATTGAGAGACCAAAACCCTTTGCACGGCGGGCAACAGCCTGACCAATACGCCCCATCCCGATGATGCCCAGACGTTTACCCCACATCCGATGCCCCAACATCCCTGTCGGGCTCCATCCATTCCATTCACCAGATTTGATTAATTTGACACCCTCGGTGATACGGCGAGAAACAGCCAGAATAAGGGCCATTGTCATATCGGCGGTATCTTCGGTCAAAACACCCGGTGTATTTGTGACAGTAATACCCCGCTGACGACAGGTTTTAAGATCAATATGATCCACGCCTGTTCCAAAAGAAGCGATCAGTCGCAGATTCGGTCCCGCTTGAGCAAGAACCCCTGCATCAACACGATCTGTAACTGTTGGCACCAGAACATCGGCCTCTTTAACAGCCGCAATCAACTCTTTTTGGGAGAACGGTTTGTCGTCAAGATTCAAACGACAATCAAACAGTTCCATCATCCGGGTTTCAATCGCATCCGGAAGCCGCCGTGTAACAATTACTAGGGGTTTTTTCTGTGTCATGTGCTTATGGGATCCCCGTCGCTGGTCCTTTACGACAAGCCGTTATTATTTGAGGGTTAACGGTCTTGTTTTATCTTCCCTAGTCTATGCTGCGAACAAGGTCTTTGCCAAGAGAGAGAAACAGTTGTTTCGATAAATTCTAGCCAGCACAGAATTAGGAAGGTAATCTCTCAAACACTTCGCGAGCTATTTAGATATAATTGAAATTTTAGCATGAAAAAAAGTTTGATGCGTCTGCCTTTTGCGGGGGACAAAAAATCGACGCTCCGGCTTTCCCGGCTTTCTCTGAGGCCAAGAATAATCGGCGCCATAGGAATTGTGGGAATGGTACTTTGTACCCAGTTCCTTACTCACAGCATCCGGGCAAAAACTCTTGGCACAGCCTCAGGAGATCAGGCGCAGAGAAAAATTGGGCCAAGTGGACTACCCCTTCCCCGATTTGTGAGCTTTCGATCCGGTAAAGTCAACATGCGCGCAGGTCCTGGTTCCCGGTATCCAATTCAATGGATTTATCAACGGCGGCGCCTACCAGTCGAAATCATTGATGAATTTGATACTTGGCGGCAAATCCGTGATTGGCAGGGAACAATAGGCTGGGTACACCAATCCATGCTTAAGGGTCAAAGAAGTATGATGGTTACGGGCGCTGTTCGAACTATTTACGATGACCCAGAAACAACTAGCCGACCCGTTGTACAGGCAGAAGCAGGTGTGATTGGTGAGCTAGAATCCTGTAATATTGACGACTGGTGCCAAGTAGAAATCAATGATATTTCAGGTTGGCTGCAACGGAACTCTCTTTATGGCTCATACCAAGGGGAGGTTTTTGATTAACTCAAAAACCAATGAAGTTACGCTCTAGATAATGTTATATTCTCGGCGTCATCAGTCTCTTGACGGTCAACAGGTTTTCTGCACGCGCTGAAACAGTCCGCACACCATAGTTTGTACATGAGTGATTAGCTGTTGAGAATGGAATCTAACATCAGGTGATTTAAAGCATGATCCGTTAAATGGATTTGCCTTTTTCATCAAGATCGACCACATGAACAACGACCTCTACCCTCGAAATAGCTTTACCTTCCGGAAGCTTGGGCAGATTTTTGAACTGGACTGTCTCTTTATCGATATCAATCAATTCACCAGTCTCTTCATAGAAGATATGATGATGGTCACTAATGTTAGTATCAAAGTAAGACCGCCCGGCTTCAACCAAAACTTCCCTAAGAAGCCCTGCATCATGAAACTGATGAAGCGTATTATATACTGTCGCTAAAGAGACGGACACCTTGGCGTCCATTGCTTCGACATGAAGTTGCTCAGCAGATATATGACGATCCCCGCGAGAGTACAATAACTTGGCCAGCGCTAGTCGTTGTCGTGTAGGCCGCAGGCCTGCACCTTTGAGGGTATCAATCAATTCTGTATAAGGGCGTATCTTTTCCATACCTTCAATATAAGGCAGTTTCAGCGCTATTAAAGGAAAAAATCCACAAAACTCGCTGATTTTCCTTTGCCAATAGCTATTTTTCACCACCTTTTCATCGTCGATAACCAGAATTACTTTCTAAAACTCGGCAAAAAAACTTTTTTACTCTATTGATTAAAAGGGCGAGAATTCAGACAATAATTATCAAATGTTTCAAATTGTTTCAGTTTTTGATTGATCTTTTCCTATAGAAACAGCACATGTCAGGGAAATAGATCGCTTCTCGTGACAAGGAATATAAAATTCCTTAATAAAACGAGCTGTTACAACTTGAAGAACATTGCCAGGACATGGTGTGCCTGTGCTATAGTCACGCCGGATTCGGCCGATTAGAGCTGATGTTCGGATAACAACATAAAAGACGGTGGATAAACCTTTGAGCGAACGCCAGAACAGCTACTCCTATGAAGAAATTCTATCTTGTGGACGTGGTGAACTCTTTGGTCCTGGAAATGCCCAGTTACCTTTACCTCCAATGCTGATGTTTGACCGCATAACAACCATTAACGACGATGGTGGTGAACACGGCAAAGGCCAGATAATTGCAGAATTCGACATTAAGCCTGATCTTTGGTTTTTTGGCTGTCATTTCGAAGGTGACCCGGTTATGCCTGGCTGCCTTGGCCTTGATGCCGTATGGCAAATGACTGGATTTTTCCTAGGATGGACTGGCGCTCTTGGTAGAGGTCGTGCACTTGGTGTTGGTGAAGTTAAGCTAAAAAGCATGATCACCCCATCTGTCAAAAAAGTGACCTATAAAGTTGATATGAAGCGAGTCATAAATCGCCGACTGGTTATGGGTGTCTCTGACGGCATCATCATGGCTGATGATGATGTTGCGTTCGAGATCAAAGATATGAAAGTTGGTTTGTTTCAATCTGACTCTTAAGCCAGTACATTAATTATTGCCGCCGTTATCAATTTAGGTTGGCTTGTAAAGAAGGGATACGACAGATGCGTCGCGTAGTCGTCACCGGACTTGGAATTGTTTCCAGCATTGGCAACAACAAAGAAGAAGTAATCGATTCTTTGAAAGAAGGTCGATCAGGTATTGAATATTGCGAAACCTATGCCGAGCTGGGCTTTCGCAGCCATATTCACGGATCCATCAATATCGATCTTGATTCTTTAGTAGACAGAAAGCTGCGTCGCTTCATGGGCGATGGTTCTGCCTATAACTATGTTGCGATGAAAGAGGCCATCGAAGACGCTGGTCTTGGAGATGATCTGGTATCTAACATCAGAACAGGTCTCGTTATGGGCTCTGGTGGTTCTTCTACATCCAATCAGGTAGCCGCGGCGGATATCACGCGTCAGAAAAGCCCAAAACGCGTCGGTCCCTATATGGTGCCACGATGCATGGGTTCAACAAACTCCGCAAATATGGGAACTGCCTTTAAAATCAAAGGCCACAGCTATTCCATTACCTCTGCGTGCTCTACATCAGCACACTGTGTGGGGAATGGCGCAGAGCTTATCCAGATGGGCAAACAAGACATCGTTTTTGCGGGTGGAGGAGAAGAACTTCATTGGACGCTCACGGTTCTTTTTGATGCTATGGGCGCCCTTTCCAGCAAATATAATGACGACCCAACCAAAGCATCTCGCGCATACGATTCTGACCGTGATGGCTTTGTCATATCCGGTGGTGCTGGTGTCGTCGTTCTTGAAGAATATGAACATGCCAAAGCACGTGGCGCAAAAATCTATGGTGAGCTTGCTGGCTATGGCGCAACATCTGATGGCGCTGATATGGTTGCGCCTTCTGGTGAAGGTGCTGTTCGTTGTATGAAACTTGCTCTTGCCGAAGCTGGCAATACCAAAGTTAACTACATCAACGCTCACGGCACTTCCACGCCAGTTGGGGATGGTACCGAGCTTAATGCAATCAAGGAAACCTTCGAGGGACAGGAAACGCCTTGGATTTCGTCAACAAAGTCCCTAACCGGCCACTCTCAGGGGGCGACCGGCGTTCAAGAAATTATTTACTCACTGCTTATGATGAACAACAATTTCCTGTGTGCATCTGCAAATATCGACAACCTCGATCCCGAAGCTCAAGGTATGCCAATTCTCCTTGAAAGAAGAGACAACGAGGAAATCGACTGCGTTATGTCCAACAGCTTTGGCTTTGGTGGCACAAACGCATCGGTAATCTTCAAACGCCTGAACGAGTAAGCCTGATAATAAAAACAGGACCTCGCAAAGAACAAAGCTTCGAATAGCAGTATTAGACGAAAGGTAGAAACGTGACGATGACAACGGCATTGATGGATGGAAAGCGCGGCTTAATTATGGGCGTCGCGAACAACCATTCCATCGCCTGGGGGATTGCTCAAGCGTTACATAACCAAGGGGCAGAACTCGCTTTCACCTACCAAGGTGACGCCTTTAAAAAGCGAGTTGAACCTCTGGCAGAATCATTGGGATCAGATCTGGTTCTTCCTTGTGATGTTGAGGACGGTGATGCATTGGAAAATGTTTTCGCAACCCTCAAGGAACAATGGGGAAGCCTGGACTTTGTTGTCCACGCAATTGCCTATTCTGACAAAGAAGAACTCAAAGGACGTTATGTAGATACAACACGGGAAAATTTCCGTAATACCATGTCTATATCCTGCTATTCTTTTACTGCTGTCGCACAAAAAGCGGCACCGTTCTTGAGCGAGAACAGTAGCCTGATTACCTTGACATATCTTGGGTCCGAACGCGTCACCCCTAACTATAACGTTATGGGTGTTGCGAAAGCTGCTCTGGAATCGTCTGTGCGGTATCTGGCAACAGATCTTGGCCCAACAGGAACACGCGTTAATGCAATTTCTGCAGGTCCAATGCGCACACTTGCAGGCTCTGCGATTGCAGATGCCAAGTATACCTATGGCTTTACACGTGATAACTCTCCGCTTGAGCGCAATGTGCTTTTGGAAGAGGTAGGAAACGCAGGTCTTTACCTTGCATCAGATCTTTCAGCAGGTGTGACTGGTGAAGTACACTTCGTTGATGCAGGTTTCAACGTCATCGCGATACCAAGTCCGAAAAAAGACTAAGGCCATTTTTATTTGGTCATGAGATTAAGGCTGCCTTTTGGCAGCCTTTTTTACGACCGACGCTAAGGTTTAAGGCATTTTGATATGTTCACGCTTTTTAGTCTTTTTACAGGTGCCTTTTTAGCCGCAACAATACTCCCCTTCTCTTCCGAAGTAATGCTAGCAACAGCTTTGCATTCCGGGGAACATCCAAAATGGCTTTTGGTGCTCATTGCAACAACAGGAAATACCCTCGGCGCTGTTGTGAACTGGTGGCTAGGTCTTTACCTTTTACATTGGTCAAATCGCAAGTGGTTTCCCTTTACAACACACCAATTAAACAAAGCCTCAAAATGGTTTCAAAAATACGGTACTATCTCTCTACTACTAGCTTGGGTTCCGGTAATAGGTGATCCCCTCACTTTTGCAGCAGGGGTTCTGAGGGTTCGATTTATCCTTTTTTTACCCCTTGTGTTTTTGGGGAAAGGGTTACGATATATCTTAATCGGATGGATGTTCTAAAGAACAGTTGATCGTAGGAGGTTCAGAAAATTAGTGCCCTTTTCCCATCCAAACTGCGATAGTCAACAATAACGTCTGATGTCTAAAGGGATAACAGCAATGATATCTGGTAGATTCCACGCTCTCTTGATCACTATGATTGTTATCCTTGCCGGATGCAGTGCCCAACAAAAGCAAACACCATCACAGGCAACAACATCATCATCAACAAATACATCCGAAAAAATACAACAGGATAACCCCGGCTTTTTGGTGGGCAAAAACTTTGCCTTGCTCGAAGCCCGTGAATATCCTTGGAGCACGCTTGGACGGCTTAATGTTGCGGGGCGTCATTTTTGCAATGGCACAATGGTTAGTTCGCGTAAACTTCTCGCCCCCGCATCCTGTCTCTACGATCTTATTGAAAACCGTTGGTTCCAACCGAAGGAAATGGTTTTTGTTGCAGGATATCAGCGAGATGATTCAACAATTTCATCGGTAGTTAAGAGCTATCAAATTTCTCAAGGCTTTACCCCTGCAAACAAAAGTTTGAAATCTTTGTTGAATAACTGGGCTTTGATCGAGTTAAACAACCCACTTGGCAATTATACCGGTTGGGCTGGCGTTACAAGCCAGACACACCCCAACGACTTAATCATCGAAGCTGGCTACCGTAGGGGATGGGAACACATACAGGCCTTGTTTCCCTTCTGTAATCAAAACACCGCCAGATCGACCTCGTGCCCCTCACGGAACGAAGGTCCACTCAATCGTTTTTCTATTACGGATCAAGGACTTGTTCTCGCACCAAGCAATGTCATCGCAGATCAAACCTATCAAAGCTGGAATCTTAGCCCGCACCCCGCTGCCCCGCAAAAATCACCCTATATTACTTCACAACCTCAAAACAGCGTGCAGCGTCTGTTAGTTGACCTTAAATACCTCGAAACAAATACATCCGATGTATCCAAAGCACTTTTGCAGGCACAGCAAGATTTGAACATTCCACCAACAGAAGAAGCTGACAGCACAACGTTGTATCACCTACTCAAGCGACTAAACGCTCTATACAACGGCAAGCCTGCTTCCTGATATTTCGATTAAGGTAGGTTATTGGGCAAACGGATGGGTTTTGACTCCTACCCCGCTGCCCTGTACACAGCAGCAAAATATATGGGCATCAACACGCCCCAATATTTTGGGTAATCCAGATCAGGCGAAAGATATTGAGAACCAATAGATACAGAAAGATCTGTGCATGAAGCTGATCCTTGCCCCCATGGAAGGTCTGGTCGATGCACAAATGCGCCAGATACTTACCACTATCGGGGGTATCGATCAGGGTGTGACAGAGTTTATCCGGGTCAATGACCTCGTTCTGCCCCCAAAATCCTTCTACAAAATTGCCCCAGAACTTAAAACCACAGGTAAGACCGCTGCTGGGACCCCAATTTCAATTCAGCTACTTGGCTCGAACCCTGATGTTATGGGCGAGAACGCCCAACTCGCGGTGAAACTTGGTGCCCCGGCAATCGACCTCAATTTTGGCTGTCCCTCCAAACGCGTTAACTCAAACAAAGGCGGTTCTGTCCTGCTCAAAGAACCCAACATTGTTTATGATGTCGTGAAAGCGGTCCGAACTGCTGTTCCGGATACCATTCCGGTCACCGCGAAGATGCGGTTGGGATACGAAGATAAGTCACAAGCCCTGGAAAATGCGCATGCCATCGAAGAAGGCGGCGCCTCAGAAGTCTGTGTGCATGCCCGAACAAAGGTAGAAGGCTATCGCCCCCCGGCCCATTGGGAATGGATTGCCCGTATCCGGGAAGCCGTTGATATCAACGTGGTCGCAAACGGCGATGTTTGCACAGTGAATGACTATAAACGCTGTCGCGAGATCAGTGGCTGCACCGATGTCATGATTGGACGTGGTCTTATTGCCAAACCGGATCTTGCCCGCCTGATCCAATATGATAACCGATCTGATAGGGATGATACCCCTCAGAATGCTCCAGTCCTGCCTTGGCAAGAATTCTTACCCGTTTTACGTGGGTTTTACAGGGAAATGTGGTTGGAAGTACCAGATAAACACGGCCCCGGGCGCCTCAAGCAATGGTTAAACTTTCTGAAACTGCAATACCCAGAAGCTCAAGACCTCTTTACGCAAATCCGCGGGATCAAAGACCCTGAAGTTATCGATCGTATGCTGCTACCCGATGCTTTTCAGGAAGCAAGTTAAAGGCTAGCGATCTCATCCACCCGCAATTTAATGCGGAATTTTACTAAACAGTTTCTTAAGTTGATTGTTCCAAGTTTTCATCTGATTTCTGTCTGGAATCATATATCATCAATCCGATTACCATCAAAATAGCCGGAATTCCCATACCTGCCGCATAAAGGAAAAAGGTTGTATAATCTGTATGATCAATGATTACCCCGGAAAATCCTGAAATAAATTTACCAGGAAGAGTCATAAACGAGCTAAATAATGCATATTGTGTCGCCGTATAACTCTTATTAACAAGGCTGGACAAATAGGCAATAAACACAGCACTGGCAACACCATTAGAAAAGTTATCCGCTGTAATTGTCAATGTAAGGAAATCAAGGGAATAGCCAACCTGTGCAAGGATCGCAAAAAGAACATTTGTTAGACAAACCAATATCGCCCCAAGAAGCAGAACAGGTAAAAGCCCGAACCGCATAAGTAACATACCACCGACATAGCCGCCAAAGATTGTCATAATCAGACCAAACACTTTGGATATGCTGGCAATTTCAGACTTCGAAAACCCAAGATCGATGTAAAGAGGGTTTGCCATATTCCCCATGATAATATCACTGATCTTATAGGCACCAATAAATGCCAGAATAAATCCGCCAATCCAGCCATTTCGCTTGAAGAAATCCACAAAGGGATTCAACACCATTGTTTGCGCTTGATCTATATAGCTATTTGATTTGTCAAAAGGCTTGATCCCCTCAGGCGCTTCTTCCCTATCCGGTTCCTTGATAACAAATACGGTAATAATACCGACCCCCATCAATAGGGCCATGACCTGATAACTTAATATCCAAGAATAAAAATCAGCCAAATATAATGACCCTGCACCAGCCACGAGCATAGCAATGCGGTAACCCATGACATAATTAGCAGACATAGCCCCTTGGTACTCTGTATCCATTGCTTCGATGCGATAGGCATCAAGCCCGATATCCTGTGTCGCCGAGGAAAAAGCAACAACAACGGAAAAAGCGGCCATTTGTGCAAGGTTTGCAGTTGGATCGGTAAAAGCCATACCAATCAAACCAACAATAATACCAAATTGCCCCAAGAGCATCCAAGAGCGGCGCTTTCCCAAACGCCATAAAAAGGGAATATCAATGTGATCGACCAAAGGTGCCCAGAGAACTTTGATTGAAAAAGCCAGACCGACCCAAGCAAAAAATCCGATCTCGGTACGGGAAACACCCACGTCTCTAAGCCATGTATTTAGCGTAGAAAAGATTAACAGCAAAGGCAGGCCAGCAGAAAAGCCAAGAAACAACATACCTATGACCCGTGGCTGACGATAAACCATCAGAGATTCTAGCCAGTTATAGCTACTTTTTCTCTTGCTAGTACCGTCTGTCATATACCTGCTTTCCCTGTATCAATTGGCCCAAAGGCCTTCATTACTTATATAGTTAACTGTCAGCTTTTGGATCATAAGTCACGGATCAAAGATTGTCTGTGGGTTATTTTTAAATTGCCCACAATTTTCTCTACTCAAAGTGCTTTGTTATCTCTAGACTTTTTATCCAATCATTAATCCAACGAGATGACGAACTCATAAACACCCTCTTCAATAGGATGTCTCTTACATGACAAACAACACCACTTCATCCATACAAAAGTTTGCCGCCCCTGCTGGCGGTATTCTTAACACTGAAATGAAGCAATTTTTTGATGATAATGGTGTGTTGGTTCTGGAAGACTTTGTATCCAAAGCCGCCTGTCAAAAGCTGATGACACAGGCGGGGAGCATTGTAGATGCATTTGATCCCGATGAATTTCGGGCTGTCTTTTCGACAACTAATAAAAGCCACGAGGGCAATGACTATTTCGAAAAATCAGGGGATAAAATTCGCTGCTTCTTCGAAGAAGGTGCCTTTGATGCCGAAGGTAAGTTGAAACAAGATAAGGCCCTTTCTATCAACAAGATCGGACATGCCCAACACGATCTTGATCCCGTATTTTCAGCATTTTCCCGCAACCCTGATCTTGCACAGGTTGCCAAGGATCTAGGCATGGCACAGCCCTTGTTAAGCCAATCTATGTATATTTTCAAGCAACCCCGTATCGGCGGCGAGGTGATTTGCCACCAGGATTCAACCTTTCTCTATACTGAACCCCATTCCTGTATCGGCATGTGGTTTGCCATGGAAGATGCCACCCTCGAGAACGGCTGCATGTGGGGCCTGCCTAGACATCATAAATCCCCCTTGAAAAAGCGCCATTATCGCAATGCCGATGGAAAGCTCATTACCGAAAAGCTAAACGATGCAGCGTGGCCCGAAGAAGACCGCGTCCCGCTAGAAGTCAAACAGGGGTCATTGATTGTTCTCCACGGACAGCTTCCACATCTAAGCGGGACAAATACGTCGGATAAATCCAGACAGGCCTACACGCTACATCTTATCGACGGTGCTTGTGACTACCCCGATACAAACTGGCTGAGTAGAAGTTCAGATATGCCCTTCAGAGGATTTGAGATTGACGGGTGAAAGTACAACGAAAAGACCCTGCTATGAAGAGGTTCTAAAAAGTTTAGGTATATCGGAACTTCTCGTGGGTGTTGATTACGAGAGTATTGGCACACCGCCTCTGGGTATCGATACTGCAGACAGCGATATTGATATTGCCTGTTTCAGTTCTGCTCCGGATGCAGTGGCGCAGAGATTATCAACAGCGCTAGCCAACCATACTGATCTATCTCAAATAACGCTTTCTTTTCCCTCATACAAAACAGAGCTTGTATCTTTCAACTTTATGGAATGGCCCATTGAATTTTTTATTCAAAACAGACCCTTAAACGAACAATTTGGTGTCCGCCATTTTCTTTTGGAAAAACGGTTACTAGCCCTTTTCGGCACTCGCTTTACGCAACGAGTGATCGAACTCAAGCAGCAGGGTGTAAAAACTGAACCTGCTTTTGCCAAACTTCTTGGTATTACCGGCGACCCCTATCTCAATCTTTTAAGTCTGGAAAACCTGCCAGATCAAAAAATCAGACGTCTATTTCCCCCAAGTTTATGATAAGTCACAGCTTCCTGTTGTCTCTACCTTAGGGATAACGCTATGATCCCGTGAGTTTTGTTGTAAATCAACCAGCTTTACGTGTTATCTGTGCTGGTTTAGGGGGTATTGTGGACGAAGTACTACTGGTTCTTCTGGGAATTCTCATTCTTTTTGGTGGTCCGATACTGGCCTTTGTGGCCCTGTATAAAATCGGCGGACTACGCAGTGAGATCGTTGCTCTAAAACTCAAGTTACAAAACCTTGAGAAAAAAGCTGTGCCAGCCACAGCACCAGACACAACCATAGAAAACCCCGTGACACCGTCACAAGAAGCAAAACCAGTGGCAACGCCACAGGAAAGCGCACTTGATACAGCTAAAGACATCCAAAGCGAGTCTTTGCAAAAACCTGGACAAACAAACGAACAGCGTTCGTCCTCAGAAGAAACCGCAGCTTCTCAACTCGGGGCCGATGCTCAAGAACCATCAGACATAAAACAGGGCAACCAGCAAGCTGAGCAGCAAGAAAAGCAACCTGTCGCAGCCAGATCCATTGCCGAAGCCATGGAAAGCTATTCCAACGACAAAAGCCCGTGGAAATCTTTCGAAGAGGCTTTCACCCGTCAGTGGCTGGTTTGGCTTGGCAGTTTGACCGTAATTATCGGCGGCGTTTTCCTGATAAAATATTCGATTGAGAACAATCTGCTTTCCCCTGGCTTTAGAATTACCTGTGGCGTTCTCTTTGGTTTATCCCTGATGTTTGGTGGGGAATGGTTACGTAGACGCCCCATTGAACAAGCAATCGCTGCACTCAAACCCAATCACGTTCCACCCGCCTTAACTGCTGCGGGCCTTGCCATCACCTATGGCAGTATCTACGCCGCCTATGGCCTGTACGATCTGATTTCACCGCTCTTTGCCTTTGTCCTGCTGACCATCGTGGCAATCGCCGGGTTGGGACTTTCCTTGCTTCAGGGTCCATTGATTGCCGCTATGGGCATGGCTGGTGCCTTTGTCATTCCAATGCTCGTCAGTACAGGTAATTCGTCCGCCTGGGCTCTTTTCAGCTATCTAAGCTTTATTACAGCCTCTGCGTTGGCCGTTGTCCGCTATCAGAACTGGTGGTGGCTTGGCTGGATGTCTCTCGCCGGTTCAGTCCTCTGGCAACTTCTGTGGATGGGTGCAGCATGGGAAAAAGGCGATATCTATCCGCTCGCTCTGCATCAAATCCTGATGATCGGCCTCTTTATCGCGCCACGATATGAAAGCTTCCTCAGTTCTATCGAAGATATCAAAACCAGCTTAAAACACCCCTTCGATTTTGACGGCAAACTGCCGCCAGAAAAGATCCTTGGGCTTTCGGCCATGGCAGCTGTACTGGCATTACAGATTATTCTCTTGTCCATGGATAACTTCTCTACCGCCTCGCTTGTCTTCTTCTTTATCATCGCTGGCGGGCTTGGGTATAGCGCCTTCAAACTCAGACACTGCGAAGCCCTTCTAACGGCCATATCATTGGTCGCGCTTTATATCGTCGCCCGTTATCCCTTCCCCGGGTCGATCGAGCTTCCAGAAACTCTCTACGTTTCCGGACAAGACGCGGGAACACTTATTAATTCCATCATCCCGCCAGAGCTTAATTTCTATCTGCTGCTCTCAGGATTTATTGCCATTATTGCCGCAGCTGTCGGCTTCAGAGGTCTGAGTAAAACCAAAACACCCGTGTATCTGGCGACGCTGTCAGCGACAATCCCCTTGTTGGCCTTCTTGTTTGTTTATCTCAGAGTATCCGCAATCGGTGCTGACCTCGCGTGGAGCCTACTCGCGCTGGTTCTTGCTGGCATCGGCTTTATGGCCGCCAAAAAGGTCCTGCCAAAAAGATCAGAAGCTGGTATGGAACCTGTATTGGGCGTCTATGCCCTCTCGGTTCTCGCTGCTTTGGGTATTGCCTTTGCCATTGCCTTTGAAAAAAGCGGCCTGACGATTGCCCTCGCCTTACTCCTGCCCTCCGCCGGATGGGTTGCGTCTCAAGTACGCATCCCCTTTATACGCCCGTGTATTCTTTTCGTCGCCGTGGTCGTTATTCTTAGGTTCGTCGCCCTGAATCATTTCGATCCTGTAGTTCCACGGGAAGAAGTCGATGCGCTCTGGCTTCTCTATAGTTTTGGTATTCCAGCAATCGCTTTTGCTGGGGCGGCCTATTATTTTAAACAAGAAAAAGACGACCAGCTCGTAACTATTCTTGAATCAGGGGCACTCGCCATTGGCGTCGTACTCGTCAATCTGGAAATCAGATATCTGGTAAACGACAATAATCTGTATGCCCAGTACTACGGCCTGCTTGAACAAAGCCTACAGTCCCTGTCCTGGTTGATAACAGGCGCATTCCTTTATTACCGCAATCGCATCGTACCGCGCATTGCCAGCAACTGGGGCTCTAAGATCCTGTTATCCATGGCTGGGGCACAGATACTGGTCTTCCAGTCTCTTATCTTCAACCCTGTCTTTACCAACGAAGCCGTAGGGAACTGGCCACTATTCAACCAGCTATCGCTCGCCTATCTAATTCCCGGCTTGATCAGTGTTATTATTTACCGCGAAGCCCGTAATCAGGGACATAAGAAGTTTATGCCATGGATTGGCGGCATCTCTGTCTGGCTTGTCTTCCTGGACCTGACACTTGAAGTCCGCCGGGCGTTCCATCCCCTTGCTATGGCATCAGGCGACATTCTCAATGCCGAGGGCTACAGCTATTCCGCCGCATGGCTTATCTTTGCCGGAATACTGCTTGCCGTCGGGATCATTCGGGATATCTCCAAGATACGCCACCTCTCGCTTGGGCTGGTTCTTCTGGTAACGACCAAAGTCTTCCTGTGGGATATGTCCGCACTCAGCGGCCTTTACCGCGTAGCCTCCTTTATCGGCCTTGGCCTCTGCCTGATCGGCATCGGCTTCCTCTACCAGCGCTTTGTCTACCCAATTGGATCAGAGCCGGATGACAACTCAGCTAAATAATTTCCATAATAAACAGGATACGAGCGCTAAAAAGAAAACTTATTTAAATATATGTTTTTAAATCACTGATCATTCCAAGTTCTTAGGAATTCACGGATTCTTCGGATTCTTCTTTTTATAAAACATTAGAAAAATTGGTTCTGAAATTAGTACCATTTTCATACTATACTCTTATTTTTAAAGAGTATTTTATATAACGCACTTACAGATGAAATTCATATAGTTTACAATTAGTTAAAGTAAAAAACGAATAAAAAAATAGTTATACACAACTTTTTACACAATTTTATCCACAGATTTACCGGAATTGGTTGCACACTAAATAGTGTGTCAATACGCAAAATACTGGTGACGACAACCAAATATTGTGGTTACAATTAGCCATGTAAATGATGAGTTTATTTGCATACAAGCAAGGCCGGGATTGCAGCCCGGCCTTTATCTAAACCCGCTATGTCGATTAAACATTAGGATTTAAACTTGAAACGTACCTATTTGGCACTTTTTATGAGTAGCATAGAGTTAATTAAGCGCCAATCAAATTCGGCATAGCATTTCTATGAAAGTTTATAGAGATGACGAAAAGATTAGATAGAGATGATATCGTTATAGTTCTTAAGTTACTAAAAGAGGGGCTATTTCAGCATAAGATAGCAGCTATCTTTGATGTTAACCAAGGACGTATCTCAGAAATTAAAACAAGATACAGACTTACAAAATCAAAATGTAATCCAAATAGCCAGTTACCGCTTATTTGAAGCCACAAAAAAGGGCTGCTAAAAAGCAGCCCTTTTATATCTATCAAAGATAGCGAAGATCGTTTAGCCGATCGCTTCTTTGCTACGTGCGTGACGTTTACGCTCGTGGCCGATCAGATATTGCTTACGCAGGCGGATTGATTTTGGTGTTACTTCCACCAACTCATCGTCTTGAATGTACGCAAGTGACTGTTCAAGAGAACGAATACGCGGTGGTGTCAGCTTGATCGCATCATCTTTACCAGAAGCACGCACGTTGGTTAACTGTTTAGCTTTCAACGGATTCACTTCGAGGTCATTGGGGCGACTGTGTTCACCGATGATCATGCCTTCGTAAAGTGCATCACCTGGGTTCACAAAGATCTCTCCACGCTCTTCAAGGTTCCAAAGGGCGTAAGCAACAGCAGAACCGATACCATTGGAAATCAAGACGCCCTGACGACGACCCTGAATCGCACCGCGGTATGGACCAAAGCTGTGGAATAGACGGTTCATGATGCCGGTACCACGTGTATCGGTTAGGAACTCACCATGATAACCGATCAAGCCACGTGAAGGCGCCAGGAAGGTCACGCGGGTTTTACCCGCACCGGATGGACGCATGTCAGTTAGCTCAGCTTTACGCTCAGCCATTTTCTCAACAACAACGCCGGAGTATTCTTCGTCCACATCAACGACAACTTCTTCCATTGGCTCAACCAAGGTATCCGTTTCATCTCTGTGCATCAGCACGCGCGGACGAGAGATAGAAAGCTCAAAGCCTTCGCGACGCATGTTCTCAATCAAAACACCCAACTGAAGCTCACCACGACCAGCAACTTCGAAAGAATCCTTTGAATCACTTTCTTTGATGCGGATGGCGACGTTACCTTCAGCTTCACGGTTTAGACGATCACGGATCATACGGCTGGTAACTTTGTCACCTTCACGGCCCGCAAGCGGAGAATCATTCACAGTGAAAGTCATCGCCAAGGTCGGCGGATCAATCGGCTGTGCAGCAATGCCTTCTTCTACAGATGTGTCGCAGATCGTATCAGCAACAGTTGCATCAGGAATACCCGCAATCGCCACGATGTCACCCGCACGCGCTTCCTCAACAGGAACACGTTTTAGACCATCAAACGCCAATAGTTTTGACAAGCGGCAATTGTTGATCGTTTTACCGTCGGCAGTGATGACCTTCACTGGCATATTCACCTTGGCAATACCAGAGTGGATACGACCGGTCAGGATACGGCCCAGGAAGTTGTCTGCTTCAAGTGTGGTTGCCAGCATGGAAAACGGTGCATCAACTTCTTCAGTTGGTGCTGGCAAAATATCAATCATCAACTTGAAGAGTGGTTCCATATTCTCTTGCGGATCTTCAAGGTTTGTAATCGCCCAACCTTGTTTTGCAGAAGCGTAAAGAACCGGGAAATCAAGCTGATCTTCGGTTGCATCAAGGTTCACAAGCATATCAAAAACCTGATCCACAACCCAATCAGGGCGCGCATCAGATTTATCAGCTTTGTTGATAACAACAATTGGCTTCAGACCACAGGCAAGAGCTTTGGATGTCACAAACTTTGTCTGCGGCATAGGGCCTTCTGCTGCATCAACCAGCAAAACAACACCATCAACCATAGAAAGGATACGCTCAACTTCGCCACCGAAATCGGCGTGACCAGGTGTATCAACGATGTTGATCCGGGTTTCTTTCCAAGCCACAGACGTACATTTGGCAAGAATCGTGATACCACGTTCTTTTTCCAGATCGTTGCTGTCCATTGCACGTTCATTGACCTTTTGGTGGTCACTAAATGTACCGGATTGTTTTAGTAGCTCATCCACCAAAGTGGTTTTGCCGTGGTCAACGTGGGCGATAATCGCCACGTTGCGAAGCGCTGTAGTCATTGCCTTATACTCTCATGTATCAAAGAGGGGCTTCTGCGCCCCGCATTATCTTCGGTCATCAAATACACCCGGGTCATCCATGGCGTTATCAATGTGCTCTTGTCTTTCTGTTCTACGTAACCACTAAGGTCTGTAGCGCAGTCGTGTGACAGAGCGATGACCTACTTAAGTTTTTCCTCTACCAGTTCCGCCAGAGAAGTTTCTGGGCGGGCGCCAAAGTGGGAAATCACCTCGGCGGCGGCGATTGAACCGATCCGGCCACTGTCATAAAGATTGTAGCCGTTCGTGTATCCGTAAAGAAATCCTGCTGCATATAGGTCGCCTGCCCCTGTTGTGTCAACCACCTGTTCAACAGGAATGGCATCAACAACATGAACTTCATCACCCGCACAAACGACAGAACCCTTATCACCACGGGTAATTGCCGCGACAGAACAACAGCCTCGGACCTCTTGCAGAACAGCATCAAAGTTATCAACTTCGAAAAGCGCCATGGCTTCTTCTTCGTTTGCAAAAAGAATATCAACGTAGTTATTCACCAGATTCAGGAAAGATTCGCGGTGGCGACCAACACAGAAAGAATCTGACAGTGTCAGCGACACCTTACGTCCGGCAGCATGGGCTGTTTTAGACGCATGGATAAAAGCTTTCTTCGCTTCTTCCGGATCCCAAAGGTACCCTTCCATATAGGTAACTTTGGCAGACTTAATCATTTCTTCGTCGATATCAGCAACTGTGAGATTAACACAGGCACCAAGATAAGTATTCATCGAACGTTCAGCATCCGGCGTCACAAAAATTAAACAACGCGCCGTAGAAGGGCCATCAGTTGCTGCTTCGGTATTGAACTCAACGCCTTCTGCGCGAATGTCATGACGGAAAACCTGACCGAACTGATCATCACGTACTTTACCAAAATAACCGCCCTTACCACCTAGCGACGCAATACCGGCCATAGTGTTCCCAGCGGATCCGCCAGAGCGTTCAATCGCAGGCCCCATCACATCATAAAGTGCATTGGCGCGATCCTGATCAATCAGGTTCATCGCCCCTTTGATGATACCTTGTTCTTCGAGAAGAGCATCATCAGCAGTAGCAACAATATCAACGATGGCATTACCAATGCCGACAACATCAAGTTTGGCGTTTTCGCTCATAAAATTTCCGTATTATAGGCCCACAGAGTTAGCTCAGGGGTCGGTTACAGTCAGGTTATAATTTGCGCGGAGTATAGCCAGTTCCATATTCTGGGCAAGCACAAAGCCACAAGTCTCCCATGCGTTGTTCACAAGGCTTGTCTTCAATCTATAATGAATTTCCAAAGATGTGGCTTAAGTAACTGAAAAAACGCCTGACTATCTTGCCTCTTGCCCACGCGTGGAATAAAGATCAAAGTCAATGGAGGTTACAAAACTTCATATTTCAAACAGCTTTACCCAGTACTTACCCAATATTGGTCAAAAAGTGCTGTGTAAAATCGCCCGGAAACACCCCAAAATACAACGTATTATAAATGCAGCGTATTAGATGAGAGAAAGACACGTTGTGAGCACGCAGGAAAATCAGGCGTCTATATTGGACACCACAAGGCAAGGTATTATCCTGGCCATTATCGCTATGGCTGCCTTTTCTTCAGGTGATGCCGTGGTCAAACATGTTGCGCAAACCTATCCCCTGCCACAACTTCTTTGGGTACGATACATTATCCTGTCTGTATTTGTGATTAGCATGGCGCTTTATAAAGCTGGCCCAGCGGGATTAAAAAAAGTTGCACAGGCGAACAACCTGCCCCTGCAGATATTCAGATCCGTCTTTTTATTGGGCGAAGCGTTCCTCTTTACTCTGAGTTTCAAACTGCTACCCATTGCCGACGTCCATGCAATCGTAGCGGTGGCCCCCATCGTCGTCACAGCCTTGTCAGCGCTATGGTTAAAGGAACTGGTTGGTATTCGCCGCTGGTCAGCCGTGCTTGTTGGTTTTGCAGGCGTGATGATTATTCTACGGCCTGGCTTTGAAGGCTTTAACGAACTCTTTCTATTGCCCCTTCTGGCAGCAGCAGCCTTTGCCGTCTATCAAATTTTGCTACGTATCAGCAGCCGTTATGACGATGGCGAAACCTCACAGTTTTATACAGGTGTTGTCCCCCTGATCTGTGTAACCTTCATGGTTCCGTTTTTCTGGGTAACGCCGGATCTATACGGCTGGTTGGCGCTCATTGCCGGGGGTATTTTTATCAGCCTCGGACATTTCTTTCTGATCTTCGCGTTTCAATACGCAACCCCGTCTGCAATCCAGCCCTTTAACTACACACTTCTGGTCTGGGCCACGCTCTTTGGCTGGCTTTTCTATGATGAATTTCCAGATCAATGGACCATCGTGGGGGCCTTGGTAGTGGTCTCCAGCGGTCTCTACACTCTCTACCGAGAGCGTAAACGAAGCTAAGACGATTCTTTTGTCCAGGCATAAAAAAGGGAGCGAACAGCTCCCTTTTCAACATCGCCAAGATTGAAACAATCTATTTTAATCCGAGCACATCTCGCATGTCGTAAAAGCCGTTTTCCTTGCCCTGCAACCAGTTGGCAGCTTTAACCGCACCACGGGCAAAGACTTCGCGATTGCTCGCCCTGTGTCCCAGCTCAATCCGCTCGCCATCTGCGGCAAAGATCACACTGTGATCACCCACGACATCGCCACCGCGCAGCGTTGCGAAACCGATATCGCCGCGTTTTCTGGCCCCAATAATGCCATCGCGTACCTTGTCTGCAACTTTATCCAAATCAACACCCCGTCCGGACGCAGCAGCTTCACCAAGTGCCAGTGCCGTGCCTGAAGGCGAATCAACTTTGTGGCGGTGGTGCATTTCCACAACTTCAATGTCGTAATCTTCATCCAAAGAAGCCGCAACCTGCTCCACAATAGACATCAGTAGATTGACGCCCAAACTCATATTACGGGCAAAAACAATTGACGTCGTAGCGGTAACCGCTTCTAATTCAGAAACCTGTTCGCGGGTCATCCCCGTGGTCCCGACAACCAGCGAACATCCGGTTTTTGCAGCCAACTTGGCATGATTAAGTGTTGCTTCTGGCACAGAAAAATCGATTACAACATCGCAAGATTCAAACAAAGCTAGGGGATCGTCGCTTGCACTTACGCCAATCGTGCCAATTCCCGCCAACTCACCTAGGTCTTTACCAAGGTTAGGGCTCCCCGGAAGTTCGGTTCCACCAAAAACCTCACAGTTATCCGTTCGGCCAATAACGTCTGTCAGCATGCGCCCCATTCGGCCTGCACTGCCAACAATCCCAATTTTGTTAGTCATCTTCATCTTCCCGTCAAAGACCAGCATGTATGGCTATATAATCTATTTCAAAACAGAGATAGCAGCTAAGTCAGATCTGTCCAAGACAGAACTCTCACCGCTTCCAAAACAAATCCACGGTGCCGTAACTAAAACTTCTAAATAAACGAAAGCCATAAAAAAAGCCTGTCAGGTATATCACCGACAGGCTTTTTCTTATTAAAAATCTGGTCTTTATTCCGTAAGGTCTTCCCAGAACTCTTTGACGCGCTTAAAGAAGCCAGAGCTAAGAGGCGAATTATCCCCGCTTTCTTCTTCAAATTCACGCAACAACTCTTTCTGACGTTTCGTCAGGTTAACCGGTGTTTCTACGGTTACCTCAACGTACATATCGCCACGAGAGCTTGATCTGAGGACAGACATCCCCTTGCTACGTAAACGGAACTGCTGTCTGCTCTGCGTGCCATCCGGAATAGAAACCTTCGCACGGCCACCATCAATAGTTGGTACTTCGACAGAACCACCCAAAGCAGCCTGTGTCATCGAAATGGGAACGCGACAATAAATGTCTGCGCCCTCACGCTGGAAAATTCTGTGTGGTTCAATCGAAAGGAAAATGTAAAGATCCCCCGGCGTTCCGCCACGAGCCCCCATTTCGCCTTCGCCAGCCAACCGAATACGATTGCCTTCCTCGACACCCGCAGGAATGTTTACCTGAAGGGTTTTTTCTTTTTCCACTTGGCCAGAACCGTGACAGTTTCCGCAAGGTTTCTCGATAACTTTACCGACACCCTGACAAGTATGACATGTCCGCTCAACGGTAAAGAAACCCTGTTGCATACGCACACGGCCCGCACCTTTACAGGTACCACAGGTTACCGGGGATGATCCCTTCTCAGCACCGCTGCCATCACAAACATCACAAGAAACTGCGCTTGGAATCCTAATTTCAGCTTCTTTACCTGTGTACGCATCTTCCAGTGAAATTTCCATATTGTAGCGAAGGTCGCCACCGCGTTGGGACCCGCCCGCGGATCGCCCACCGCCGCCAAAGCCGCCAAACATTTCTTCGAAGATATCAGCAAAACCGCCGCCGCCGAAACCACCGCCACCAAAGCCGCCGCCAGCGCCTGGCCCGCCATTTTCAAAAGCAGCATGGCCATAATTATCATAAGCCGCGCGTTGCTGATCGTCTTTGAGAACGCCATAGGCTTCGTTAATTTCTTTGAATTTTTTTTCCGCTTCGGCATCATCCGGATTGCGATCCGGGTGATATTTCATTGCCAGTTTGCGGTAGGCCGATTTCAACTCTTTGGCATCTGCCGAACGTGAAACCCCTAAGACCTCATAGAAATCCTTTTTGGACATCAGTATAGTTTTCCCTCATCAGAAGGTGAAAAGGGGCTGGCAACCGCCAGCCCCCTGAAATCCAAAACCGCCTTAAGCGCTTTTGCTGTTCTTCTCGTCGTCAACTTCTTCGAAGTCTGCATCAACAACACCGTCGTCAGCTTCTGCTTCAGAAGCCGCTTCCGCAGCGCCTTCAGCACCAGCGTCAGCATAAAGTGCTTCACCCAGCTTCATTGACGCCTGACCTAAAGCTTCCATCTTGGCTTTGATATCTTCAACATCATCACCTTCAAGCGCAGTTTTCAATTCCGCAACTGCAGCTTCGATAGTTGCTTTTTCTTCATCAGAAACTTTATCGCCAACTTCACCAAGTGTTTTCTCTGTCTGATGGATCAAGCCTTCAGCCTGATTTTTAACTTCGACAGATTCACGACGGGCTTTATCTGAATCGGCATTTTCTTCGGCATCACGAACCATCTGATCGATGTCAGCGTCGCTCAGACCACCAGAAGCTTCGATACGAACAGACTGTTCTTTACCAGTTGCTTTATCTTTCGCGCCAACGTTAACAATACCGTTAGCATCAATATCAAAAGTAACTTCGATCTGTGGAACACCACGTGGCGCACCAGGAATACCTTCGAGGTTGAACTGACCAAGAATTTTATTATCCGCAGCCATTTCGCGCTCACCCTGGAACACACGAATTGTCACAGCACTCTGATTATCTTCGGCTGTAGAGAAAGTCTGGCTCTTTTTCGTTGGGATTGTTGTGTTACGATCAATCAGTTTGGTCATAACACCACCCAGTGTCTCAATACCAAGAGACAATGGTGTCACGTCAAGAAGAAGAACGTCTTTCACTTCACCCTGAAGAACACCCGCCTGAATAGCAGCACCAGTTGCCACAACTTCATCAGGGTTTACGCCACGGTGTGGTTCTTTACCAAAGAAGTCCTTAACAGTGTCATGGACTTTCGGCATACGGATCATACCACCAACCATGATGATCTCGTCGATGTCACCAGCTTTTACACCAGCGTCTTTCAACGCAGACTTAACAGGACCCATTGTGCGTTGGATCAAATCGTCGACCAATGCTTCCAATTTCGCACGTGTCAGCTTGACGTTAAGGTGTTTAGGACCAGAC
This sequence comes from Kiloniella sp., assembly GCF_048259265.1. Taxonomy (NCBI): domain Bacteria; kingdom Pseudomonadati; phylum Pseudomonadota; class Alphaproteobacteria; order Rhodospirillales; family Kiloniellaceae; genus Kiloniella; species Kiloniella sp. Next base: position 173,225 of record NZ_JBLXHT010000005.1, read on the forward strand.
GCATCAGCCGTAATAAACGGTAGGTTCACTTCAGTTTGAGTAGAAGAAGAAAGCTCGATCTTTGCTTTCTCAGCAGCTTCTTTCAAACGCTGAAGAGCAAGAGTATCCTTACGAAGGTCGATACCCTGTTCTTTGTTAAATTCGTCTGCCAAGTAATCAATGATGCGGCCGTCGAAATCTTCACCACCAAGGAATGTATCCCCGTTTGTTGATTTTACTTCGAACACACCGTCACCAATTTCAAGAACGGAAACATCGAAGGTACCACCACCAAGGTCATAAACAACAACGGTACCAGAACCTTTTTTGTCCATGCCGTATGCAAGAGCAGCAGCAGTCGGCTCGTTGATAATACGTAGAACTTCAAGGCCAGCGATCTTACCGGCATCTTTTGTTGCCTGACGCTGAGAATCATTAAAGTAAGCAGGAACAGTGATAACTGCTTTTGTCACAGGCTCACCAAGATAGCTCTCGGCAGTTTCTTTCATTTTTTGCAGGATGAAAGCAGAAATCTGTGACGGGCTGTATTTTTCACCGTTGGCTTCAACCCACGCGTCACCATTGTCAGCTTTAACAATATTGTATGGCACAAGGTCCATATCTTTTTTTGTCAGCGGGTCGTCAAAACGACGGCCGATCAAACGCTTGATCGCAAAAAGAGTATTTTCAGGGTTTGTAACTGACTGGCGTTTGGCGGGCAGCCCAACGAGGCGCTCTTCAGCCGTAAAGCCAACCATAGAAGGTGTCGTACGCGCACCTTCAGCATTTTCAACAACACGGACGTCTTTACCGTCCATAATAGCGATACAGGAGTTTGTGGTTCCTAGATCAATACCAATAACTTTGCTCATGTTTATTCCTCACACTTAATATAGCAAACCGATTTGGCAGCCTTGATGCCAAGCACTGCCGGCTGGTCCCTTTTGAGGGCTGAACCCATTTTTTGGGCTCACGGGATATATATGCAGCCAGAGCTTTCACTGCAAGGAGCAATATGCCTAAAAAAATAAGGTTTTTCAGAAAAGTTAAATTACATTATAAATCAATAGATTAGTGATATAATAATTTATCGATCATCTTTATTATGATGTTTTTCAGGTGAACCACCGCGCGAATATTCCGGGAATTTAGCCATAATGAACTCAAAAAAAGCCAACGTTAACCCTAATATCCGAAAAATGATTAAGTGGATTGCTGTAGGAGATGTTTTGTTTGGAATCGCCGTCATGCTCACAGCGCACTATCTTCTCAAAAATGAAATTGTTCAGTGGTTCGGTCTCGCCGTTACTCTCATTGGCGGACTCCTCTTTTTAACAATGCGCTTACTTGAAAAGCGGCAAACACGAATCATTAATTCTCAAGACAGCTCAGAGAACCAGCGTTAATAAATAATTCAAAACAGTGATAAAATGTCCGTAATAAAATGATTGCCGGTTTTCAATATCACCCCGAATATTTCAGCCGGGAAGAACAGAAAAATCTCTTATCCGAAATTCGAGAGATGATCAGGACAAATCCCCTGTTTCACCCCACAATGCCCAAAACTGGTAAGCCCTTTTCTGTCGCCATGACATCGTTTGGGTCTCTGGGCTGGGTATCGGACAAAACCGGGGGATATCGTTATCAAAGCTTTCATCCCATTACCAAACGTCCCTGGCTTCAGATACCGGATAAATTACTCACAGTCTGGACTGATTTAACTGGCTACCCGGAACTTCCGGAATGCTGCCTGTTAAATTATTATCAAAACGAAAAAGCGAAAATGGGTCTTCACCGGGATCAAGACGAGCAGGATTTTAATGCACCCGTTCTTTCTGTATCATTAGGAGACAGCGCACTATTTCGCCTTGGGGGGCTCAAACGGCAAGGGCCGACAACATCAACCAAATTAAATTCTGGTGACGTCGCCATACTTGGTGGCGAAGCACGAAATGCCTATCATGGTATTGATCGTATTTTATATGGATCAAGCCAGTTACTGAAAAATGGCGGACGTATTAACCTCACGCTCCGTAGGGTAAACAAAGTCTAGCGATCTCCCTCTCCTAGGACATTGCAACAGATCATCATTCAATGAGGTTGTTTTTGAAAAAGCATCTCCATAAAAAAAAGCCGGCACAAAAGTACCGACTTTCTCACTCTAAACAGCTAAAAGACTTAGGCTGTTGTGTCCACTTTATCTGCACCAGCAGCAGGGCCACCCTTGGCAACACCAACGCGTGCTGGCCTTAGCAGACGATCATGAAGGCGAAACCCTGGTTGAATAACCTGTAAAATGGTCCCTTCTGGTTGGGAAGGATCAGGAATTTCAAACAATGCTTCGTGGCTGTGCGGGTCCATACGGGCACCCATTGCCTCGACTTCGGTAATGTTATGTTTTTCAAAAACCTTCAGCATTTCGCGATTGGTCATTTCAACACCATCGCGTAGCGTTTTAAGGTCTTCATTTCCTTCGGCAGTTTCTTCTGAAACAGATGACAGCGCACGTTGAAGGTTATCCATAACACCAATTAAGTCTGTCACCAGCTTTTGAGGTGCATACTTGATTGCATCTTCTTTATCGCGACGGGTACGATTACGAAGGTTTTCCATATCTGCCATTGTACGCAACAACTTGTCGGTCAATTGCGCATTCTGAGCATCCAGTTCAGCAACTCTTACGGCATCTGATTTTGCTTCTTCAGCTGCAGACGCAGTATCAACGGTTGCTTCTTCTGCTGCTTCTTCGTTTACCAGATCATCAGGAATCTGATCTTCAGCAACAACATTCTCTTCCGGATTTTGTTTTTCCGTTTCGGACATTTTCCGCTAACCAATCTTCTCTTTTAAGTTACTTACTTCTGGATTTAACAAGATTTCAGCCCTGCTTATCCAACCACTCTCATCCAATCATTCGACCAAGTATTTTGGCGGTATAATCCACCATCGGAATGATACGGGCATAGTCAATTCGTGTTGGACCAATGACCCCGATCGCCCCGACAACCTGTTGTCGAGTATTTTTATAAGGTGCCATTACTACAGAACACCCCGCTTGGGCAAACAATTCATTTTCAGACCCTATAAAGATCTGAACCCCCTCTGCCGTTTTTGTCATTTCTAACAAACGGACCAGAGACTCTCGTTTTTCCAATGCAGAGAATAGATGGCGTACCCTTTCCAAATCTTCAAGGGCATTTATATCTTCAAGTAACTGTGCCTGTCCTCTCACAATCAGCGCACCATTAGAACTGCCATTGATATCTTCGGCCCATGTCGCCAATCCCAGTTCGACAACTTTCTGTGACAGCTGGTCCAACATGGCCTGATGTTCTTTGAGCTCGGTTTGTATTTCTTGTAGCGCTTCTTCCAACGTCCGCCCGACCATACGCGCAGCCAAAAAGTTTGATGCGTCAACAAGCGCAGAGGGCGGTAACCCCAAAGGAATATTAACCACCCTGTTTTCAACTGATCCAGAATCAGAAACCAACACAACCAGAGCCCGCCCAGGAGCAAGAGATACAAATTCAATATGTTTTAGAGGTTCAGATAATTTAGGCGCGACAACCAATCCTGCACACTGGGAAAGGCCGGATAACATACCCGTAGCCTCTTCCAATAATTGAGGCATGGATTTTCCACCAGCTGCGCACTGTGCTTTTATCTGGCTGCGCTCATCTTTACTAAGGTTTCCGTGTTCTAACAAACCGTTCACATAAAGCCGCAACCCAACATCCGTTGGTAGCCTTCCGGCAGAGGTATGCCTGGCGAATAAAAGCCCCATATCCTCTAGATCAGCCATAACATTACGAATTGTTGCCGCCGACAGACCCATACCAAGCTTGCGAGATAACGTTCGGGACCCAATGGGTTCCCCGGTTTCCACATAAGCATCAACCACCAGACGGAAAATCTCGCGAGAGCGATCATTCATACCTGCAATTGCACCGGATATCAGGGATGTGTCATTAAACTTCACAGAATTTCCTTTTAAATTCCAATGCCCTTAAATAAGTGATCCTTATTCACCGACTAGCACTGTCTTAATTTAGTAAGCCGCAAAGCCTTGGTCAATGCTGGCTTGAACTAAAACTAACACTTGCATCATAACCCGATACCTCTTAAAGACGCGCTTAAAATTAAGACTCGGTTTTTGAAGGTCAGCATCGGCCCGCTTGTTCTATTAGGAATAGTGACAAATTAAATGAGTATCGGTTCTTTAAATGCAAAATTAGAGGCATTTTTCGCCCAAAATTCCTTTGATGAACCACATTTGGTCATAGACCTTGATCAGGTAGAGGTCAATTTCAACAATCTGGCATCTGCCCTGCCCAACGCATTGATTTATTTCGCGGTAAAAGCCAACCCTGCATCGGAAATTTTGTCGAGACTAAAGAACCTAGGCTCCTGTTTTGACGCTGCGAGCATCGCAGAAATCAAATTGTGCCTGTCACTCGGTATTCCGGCGAGCCAAATATCGTTTGGCAATACCATCAAAAAAGAAAATGCCATCGCCGAAGCCTACAAACACGGTATTCAGAGTTACGCATTCGATAGTCATGAAGAGCTTCTTAAAATTGCCCGTTCAGCCCCCGGTTCTAATGTCTATTGTCGTGTCCTGGTCGACTGTTCTGGCGCCGACTGGCCCCTAAGCCACAAGTTTGGTTGCTCGCCCGTTATGGCCAAAGAGTTGTTATCACAATCAGTGACCCTTGGCTTATATCCAACGGGCCTTTCATTTCATGTCGGGTCACAACAAACAAAAATAAGCCAATGGGATAATGCTCTCGGTCAAATTGAAAAGCTCTATAAAGATCTGAAAAATGAGGGTATTGAACTCTCTACACTTAACCTCGGCGGCGGTTTCCCCACTGCGTACAATGCGGATGTACCATCCATTTCTCAATACGGCGAATACCTTTCATCTTCGTTGAAAAAGCACTTTGGTGACAACGTACCAAAAATCATTATCGAACCCGGGCGGTCTGTTGTTGGTGACGCAGGGATTATAGAGGCTGAAGTTGTTTTAGTATCCCGCAAGAATACAGAAGATGAAAAGCGCTGGGTTTATCTCGACATCGGCATTTTCTCTGGTTTGGCTGAATGTCTTGATGAAGCCATCAAGTATCCGATTACGATTGTGGGAAAAGAAACCGATACCAATCTTGGACCTGTCATTCTCGCAGGCCCGAGTTGCGATAGCGTCGATGTCCTTTATGAAAAATTTAATTACGATCTGCCGCTTGATTTAAAACCTGGCGACAAGATTCGCATCCATGCAACAGGCGCATATACAACGACCTACTCGTCCATTGGCTTCAATGGGTTTCCCCCACTGAATAGCAGCTGCATATAAATCCGGGAACTCTATTCTTCTACAATCAGATACCATGCCTGAGGTGAAGAACGTTCTTCGCTTGTCTTTTCTAAAGCCATCTCGTGGCCACCGATATCTTCCTGCCCCAGTTCCACAGACATGTCCGGTTTATTCTGGGTTTTGGAATTATATGGGCGAATACGATAACTACAACGTCGACCACCTTCTAACAGATATTCGGCTCGCTCCACATCAACGTCTGGCCCGAGAACCGTCCTGAAAATAGACAACTCTGCACGACAAAATCCCTGACAAATCGTAGCCGCAGTACAAATCGGACAGTGATTTTCAATAAAAAGAAATCCGCCCTGATCATCTGCCTCGGCTGATGCCATATATCCTTCGCGCTCTCTCAATTCGACCAGGTGGTGCACCCGATCTTCAAGTGTTGTTACTTGTGAAAGGGCATCTGTATAGTTCTTTAGCGTCTGTTGTTCGCGATGACTGACCAGCTTCTCAACCCCTTCATCACCAAAAATGATGCGGGCGCTTTCAATTAGATCTTTTGTCAATAATGCATGAGAATCGCCGAATGTGTTATGAGACTCTGCCGTTAATTCCCAACTCACAGCTGGCCTTCCCGCCCCTGATGACGAAGCCTCTACCGATGCCTTTTGAATCATTCCTTCTGCAGACATTCGTTTGAGATGCTGGCGCATACCAACTGCTGTCATAGACAATTCACTTGCCAGATCAACTGCTTGCATTTCTCCTCGTGCTTTCAGCAATGCGAGAATTGCATCTTCTGTCTTTTCATTTTTTCTCATAACAATAGAGTATAATCTATAAAGTTAATTAAAAAAAGTGTTTGCTTTTTTAATTATTCAGCTTACACCTTAAATAAGAAAAGAAAAAACTTTTTTATTTAAGGTCTGTATCATGCCCAACTCTGCGCCACTAAATACCAAGTCAAAAATGACTCCGCAGAACATTCTACACCTGGTGATTGTTTGTATGGGCGTCGCTCTCTATGCCTTAAATAGCTTAATCACTTCAACATTATTGCCTTCCGCCGTTGATGATCTTAATGGCGTTGAATTTATTAACTGGTCAGCCCTGCTTTATACCACCGCCGCAATGATTGCATCACTTTCCGCAGGGACAACAAAAACCAGAATTGGTGGGCGTGCCATTATGACTATCGGTGGCTCGATCTTCACGGCCGGCTCTCTTTTGGTCAGCCTTTCCCCATCAATGGAATTGTTTCTGTTCTCTCGCGTAGTTCAAGGGATTGGCGGAGGATTGGTTCTTGCGAGTTGCTACACCGTAATTGCTGACCTTTTCCCACGCCATCTCTGGCCAACTGTTTTTGCAATGGAATCTGCTGTCTGGGGTATTGCCTCGGTTGGTGGGCCACTCGCTGGTGGTATTTTTGCCCAAACAGTAGGATGGAGGGCGGGTTTCTATATCATGACTGTCTGTGCAATTCTGTTTGTCATCCTTATAAGGTCTAGTTTTCCTAAAAAGCAAAAGACTGAATCCACAACAGAAACAAAAATCAAAACACCACTGCCTTTTTTCAGGCTTGGGCTTTTGGGATCAGCCGTTTTGATCATCGCAATGGGAAACAGAGAACCCGACTATGCCGTGGCTTTCTTGATCACTGGCTTATCTTTACTTGGATACCTTCTCTATAGGGACAAAAGATCTAATAACTCTTTACTTCCTAAGCATGGCCTCAGTCTTTTCAGCGTTGCCGGCACCGGAATTACAGTCATCTTTCTGGCCATGGTTTCTTCCATTTCTTTTATGGTTTATGGCCCTTATATTTTGCAAAAAATCCACGGGTTCTCCCCCCTGTCAGCAGGATTCATGGTTGCTTTGGAATCAATATCCTGGTCACTCGCAGCAATGATCTGTGCCAAACTTCCACAGAATAACAGTTGGCGGCTATATCTTATACCAACAGGTGTCTTTACCGCATTCTTAGGGTTTTATGGCATTGCACAGTTTCTTTACGGCGGACCACTATGGTCCTTGAGCATTGCAATTTTTCTAGCCGGGGCAGGATTCGGCATTTTTTGGGCCGACCTCTCGTCTGTAATCATTGAATCAGGGCCAAGCGAGGAACAAGATAAAAGATCTGGGGCTATTCCTACGCTACAAATGTGCGGAGGCGCATTGGGTCCTGCGATTGCCGGCATCCCAGCAGCCATGATTGGGTTCAGTGAGGGGGCCAGCCCAGAGATTATTGAACAAACATCATATTGGGTTCATGCCATCTTTTTCCCCGTATTGATCGTTGCCACACTCTTATCAATCTATCTGGTAAGGTTAAAAAACAAAGACGCCCAAAAGGATCTATTGAATTCTATTCCAGAGCCCCTGTGATATTCCAGATAAATCAGGCAGATAACCAGATCATAAATACGGCTAATCAATGCCACTGGACGTACCGGAAGCCATAAGGTAGCTTCCCGCTCAATATATTTATTTATCGCCAATATTATTGAGGGCTAATCATGCGTCCATCAGGCCGTACTCCTGACCAAATGCGTCAGGTTACTATTGAAACCAACTTCAGCAAACATGCCGAAGGATCTTGTCTGATCAAATTCGGCGATACGCACGTGCTTTGCACGGCATCAGTCGAAGACAGCACACCACCATGGCTTCGCAATTCTGGAAAAGGATGGATCACTGCCGAATACGGTATGCTCCCCCGTGCAACCCACAGCCGTTCAAATCGGGAAGCAGCTCGCGGCAAGCAGTCTGGCCGGACACAGGAAATCCAGCGTCTGATCGGCCGCTCTCTGCGTGCGGTTGCTGATATGTCAGGCTTTGGCGAACGTCAGATCAAAATTGACTGTGACGTTCTACAGGCCGACGGTGGCACACGTACAGCTTCCATTACAGGTGGTTTTGTTGCCCTTCATCTTGCATTCCAGCACATGAAGAAACTCGGCATGATCGAAGAAATTCCGCTGACAGACCACGTTGCAGCTATTTCTTGCGGTATTTTCGAAGGCACACCCGTTTTGGATCTCGATTACCCCGAAGATTCCAATGCTCAGGCTGATTCAAACTTTGTCCTGACAGGCTGCCTCGGCGTTGTTGAAATTCAGGGTACAGCCGAAGAAAAGCCTTTTTCTCGCGATGAGTTCAACGCTCTTCTCGACCTTGCGGAAAAGGGTGTATCTGAGCTTGTAGAACTACAGAAACAGGCTATCTCTGACGCGTAAAAAGACTGTTAGAAAAAGATACGACCAAAAAGACAAGCAGGAACAAACTCATGACTCAGGCTGAAAAAACATTCCCTGAAAAGACTCTGCGAGATAGTAAACTTGTTCTCGCCAGTCATAATCCGGGAAAATTACGCGAAATAGCCGAGCTTTTGGCTCCCTATGGCGTTGACGTTATTTCAGCCGGAGATCTTGGCTTACCTGAACCTGTCGAAGATGGGGAAACCTTTGCAGCAAATGCGGAAATAAAAGCGCTTGCAGCTGCAAAGGGATCCGGTCTACCTGCACTTTCAGATGACAGTGGACTGGCCGTTACTGCCTTGGATGGTGATCCCGGTATTTATTCTGCCCGTTGGGCCGGACCTGAAAAGGATTTTTCTTTGGCAATGGAAAAGGTCGAAGAAGAACTGCAAAAAGCCGCAAAAACAGGCCAAGACAGCCGTGCAGCCTACTTTGTTTGCGCCCTTTGCCTCGCCTGGCCAGATGGTACGACAGAAGTCTTCGAAGGTCGTGTAGATGGTACTATTGTACATCCAGCGCGCGGCCTACAGGGGTTTGGTTATGATCCAATTTTTCAGGCTGATGGTGAGACAATAACATTCGGTGAGATGGATCCAGCACGCAAACACTCAATGAGCCATCGTGCCCGTGCCTTTGCATTGCTTGTTGCCAAAAAATTCACCCCTAGGGCCTGAACCAAAGTCCGCACATCAACTTTGCTGGCCTTTAAACGAGACTGAATTCACTGTGCTAAACTAGTCAGAACTAGTTTAAACTCATTTCCGGCTGACCTCTAAAGGGACTGCGTTTTGATAAACACTCCAAGTTCCGGCTCTTCCCTTCCCGCTGCGGCACAGCGCGGATTTGGTATCTATATACACTGGCCCTTTTGCTTGAAAAAGTGCCCCTATTGCGATTTCAACAGCCACGTCCGCAAAGAAGTTTCTCAGGAACGGTGGCGCGCAGCCCTTTTACAGGAACTTGATCACTACGCCGACTTATTGAAGAGATCTGGCGGTGAAGGCAGAATTGTTAGCTCAGTGTTTTTTGGCGGTGGCACTCCATCTCTCATGGCGCCGGAAACTGCCGAAGCACTGATTCAACGAATTCGAAAACACTGGCCCTGTACGAATGACCTTGAAATTACATTGGAAGCCAACCCAACTTCTGTTGAATCAGATAAGTTCGCTGCTTTCGCCCAAGCAGGTATCAATCGCGTATCTCTTGGGATTCAGTCTTTAAATGATCAGGATCTCCAGTTCTTGGGGCGAGAACATTCTGCAGCGGAAGCTCTTAAGGCAATTGATGTTGCCCGGCAGAACTTCGAACGCTTTTCTTTTGATCTGATCTACGCGCGTCCTAAGCAAGAGAAACAAAGCTGGGAAGACGAGCTAGAGCGGGCCCTAAACGAAGGCACCAAGCACCTTTCTCTCTATCAGTTAACAATTGAAGAGAATACACCGTTTCATGGTGCACGTCGTCGTGGAGAACTTAAAGAACTCAACCCAGACATTGCAGCAGAACTATACGATGTCACCAACAATGTTATGGCACGACATGGATTGCCCAACTATGAAATATCAAACTATGCCAATCCCGGGGAAGAAAGCCGCCATAACATAACCTATTGGAAATACGGCGATTATATCGGCATCGGCCCCGGAGCTCATGGACGGCTGACATTGGCAGACAACACCTCTTTAGGAAACAAAATCGCGACAAGGCAGCACAGAGCACCGGAAATTTGGCTCAACACTGTAGAGCAAGCTGGTCATGCAACTCGAACACACGATTCAATTTCGACTACCGAACGTTTTGAAGAAATGCTCATGATGGGGTTGCGTTTGAGCGAAGGTATTAAACTAGAAGATGTCCGGGATGAAACAGATCAAAACCTGACAGATCTGATTCAACCCGATAAAGTGAATCAACTTGTACAAGAAAGCTTGCTATCTCTTGATAACAAGAGAATACGAGCCACAGTTGAAGGCAGAACCCGACTTAACAGCGTACTCTCTTATCTATTGGCATAACCACCTCTACAACCCAAGAATTACGCCAAAAATACAAAAAGAAATCTTTCGCGTAAGAATATCATTCTATCCACGTTGACAAGCGTGCTAAATCATTTCAAAAATAGCCATGGCTAACTATGATTATTCCTCTTCACTCTTAGATTTCTCAGATGCCCCTGACGAAATCCTTCGCATACTGAAGATATGGCAAGATCATAAGCCCGCTCAAGGTAACCCCTATAAAAACGAGATGGATCCGTTAAGGTATCGCAAACACCTTGGTCGGTTTTGTGTTGTGGAAATTCAGAAAGATCCCCTCGATTTCATATACCGCCTTGATGGTACCGAGATTTCATCCTCTTCCAACGAAGATCTTCGCGGTAAAAGCATCCTTGATGGCACCCCAAGCGAAATCTATCAGGAGCATTTTGAAGAGTTTAAGACAACCTTTCTGGCTTCGGCTCCGCAGATATGGAAAATCTTTTATCGAGACGAAGAGACCTCTGATTATTTACGTCTGATTCTTCCCTACGCACAAAATAATGCCCCAGCCAAAGACTTACCGTCATATTTTATGACTTACTGTTATTCTCTACTTACTCCCGAGGGGCATTTCGAAGCATCACGTTACTCAACCTCAAAGATCTAGCCTATCTATAACTTGCCTGTTCATCAAACAGATGAGACAAGGCAATAAATAGAGGATTTATGCATGCTACACCTAGAAAAAGCCGCCGCCATTATTTATCAGCAAGCTTCCAAAAGACCCGATTTTGAGGGCTTGAGCACTGATGAAAAGTGGAACGACATTGCCGTCGATAAAGACCGCGTTATCAAGACTCTGACCCATAAATGGAAAGGCTGTATCTCTCTGATAGCAGAACTGAAAGAACACCCGGATGTCAAAGCTACTAGAATTGCGGATCTCCCGGAAAACTACAGGCTAGAGAAGCTTGAAGGACCAAAGGCTGATGATGGGAAATTGCTGGAAGATACGGCAAGAGCAATGGCATCAGCCGTCCTAGATGCTGCATTAGCTCAATATATAAATAGATAACCATCGTTTAACGACAGGATTCAGTTGTGAGTCACTTCACAAAAGAGCAACTCAATAGCTTATCTTTTTGGCGCGACCTCAATCCACATCTCACAATCAGCTCAAATTACCTGAACGCAACTCCGACTCAAACGATTGTCGATGATCTACTATCCAGCGCATCTGATTCGTTATGGCAAGACGGATACCTGAATTGCCAAAATGTTTTTACAGAGCAGGATATACTGCCCCTTCGTCAGGCAATGGAAAAGCTCTACGATCATAATCTGCCACAGGCATTTATTTATCTTTATGATGAATCCTGGGAACTGTTTTTCCGTTTGCGCAAGCTCTTACAAAATTTTCTGGGGGATAACTACAGCGTCCTCCCCCATTTTTGGGCTTGGTACATCATTCCCGGCAAAGCAAAAGGCTGGCCACCACACAGAGACAGCGCCGATCAATCAGTGATCGAACTCTACGGACAGGAAATGTTAGTCTCTCTAAGCCTTTGGATTCCTTTAACGGATGCAACGCCTGAAAATGGCTGTATGTCTGTGCTTCCCCTCAGTTGTGAACAAGACTATGAAACGCCCGTTACCGATCCATCCCAAATAGCCCTACAGGACATCCTATGCCTGCCTGCTAAAGCTGGCTCAGTATTAGGGTGGCGACAGGACCTCTATCACTGGGGTGGTCGAAGCCACAGAAATGCCGAAACCCCAAGATTAAGTCTCTCGCTCGAGTTTCAAAATTCTGCCTTGGATCCGCTCTGCGAACCCTTGTTAGACCCCAAGCATCCCCCATCCCCTGAAGAACGCCTTAACCTCATCTTCCAACAGTTCGAAAAATACAAACATATCGCTGACCTCCCCAAAAATTTTGAAGCTCGATAATAAATCAGTGATCTACGAATCTGGGGAATTTCGCAACAGCCGCAAAGCGTTCAAAGTAACTAACACCGTTCCCCCTGTATCAGCTAACACAGCCATCCAAAGCCCGGTCATCCCAAACAAAGTTGTCATCAAGAATACCCCCTTGAGACCCAGCGCCAAAGCAACATTTTGGTGAATATTGGACATGGTCTGACGTCCACGACGAATCAATACAGGCAGGTCCTGTAGCTTATTTTGCATCAACGCAATATCAGCCGCTTCCAGAGCAACATCAGTACCGCCCCCCATTGCGATACCAACATCGGCAACTTTAAGAGCAGGCGCATCATTTATACCATCGCCAACCATCACGACAGCACCCTTGGCCCGCAACTCATCAATTTCCCTAAGCTTATCCTGAGGCATCAAACCTGCTTTTACAGTAAGCCCTAACTCACTCCCCAGCGCTTTGCCGGTTTTCGGGTTATCCCCGGTAAGCATAATGGTTTCAATACCAAGCTCCTGCAATTGGCTCAGGGTATCACTAGTCTCTTCCCGCGGTTCATCACGTAAAGCCAATACCCCGGCAAGGGCATTATTAATTATCACAACAACAACAGTTTTTCCCTGTGCCAAAAGTCCCTGTGCCTGTTCATAAATTTTTGCATTTCCAGATAGTTGTTCTGCAAAATAATCTGTAGATCCGACAGCAACCATACGTCCTTCGACATTTCCCAAAGCTGCCTTTCCGGTTATGGATTGGGCCTCTGTTACAGCCGGAATCTCTATGCCTTGGTCTTCGGCATAACGAACAACCGCTTCAGCCAAGGGATGGCTTGATCCTCGCTCCACAGCCGCAGTCAAGCGGATCATCTCTGCCGCATCGTCCTGTGCAATAACATCTGTAACCTGTGGCTTGCCTTCAGTCAGCGTACCCGTTTTATCAAAGGCCATGGTTTTAGCTCGGGACAACAACTCCAGGGCTGCCCCCCCTTTAATCAACAACCCACGACGTGCGGAAGCTGCAAGGGAAGAAGTCACCGCAGCCGGAACAGAAATAACCAAAGCACAAGGACAAGAAATAATGAGCAAAGTAAGTGCCTTGTAGATCCAAACGTCCCAAACACCATTGAAAAACAACGGGGGAATCACAGCGACCAATAGTGCAACAATCATCATTGCTGGCGTATACCAGGATGAAAAACGATCGATAAAACGTGCAACAGGGGCTTTGTGTTCCTCTGATTCTTCGATCAACCTTATGATACGATCTAACGTGTTATCACCAGCTTCCGACGTCACACGAAAGGTTGTAAGTTTCTCAAGAACAAGCGCCCCAGCCTGAGCTGCGTCATCTACATCTCTGTTTCGGGGAATAGATTCACCCGTCAGAGCAGCTTCGTCCAAAATCGCCATCTGATTGAGAACAATCCCATCAGCAGGTAATCTTTCACCCGGGCGGACTTCAATTACATCACCAACAGACAAGTCCTCAGCTGGGACTTCCCGACGATCGTTCCCTTGAACCAGCCGGGCAACTTTAGGCTGGAGATCAAGCAATAGCGTCACGCCTTCTCGCGCTTTATTCGCGGCCCGCTGCTCCAAGGATTCACCAATTAAAAAGAGGAATAACACCATTGATGCTTCGAGGGCTTCGCCCAGAAGTAAAGCCCCAATCGCAGCAACCGTCATCAAAGTTTGGATACCAAAATACTGCCCAAAACGAATAGATCGTACTGTATTGAGAAAAATCGGAATCAAACCAGCTAAAGCCGCGACACTATAATAAACACGTGCATTTTCCGCGTTAACCTGTGCCAACACCACCGCAACAACTAGCGCGACGCCCGCAATAAACATCTTACCAGCACTTCCGCTCAAGAATGCTTTAACCTGATCAAGATGACCAAAATCAGAACCATTTGAAATTGCTGTCGGTGTTTGACTCTGGGCCTGCGAGGAAGAGCAACAGCTTGAACTTCTTTTTACCTTATCCAAATTGCCGTCGACGACTTCAGTTAGACCAAAACCCAAGCCCGTAACAACCTTTTGTATATCGTCTTGAGTAACTTCGCTCGGGTTAAAATCTGTGTTCAAGCGTTCACGTGCAAAAGAAATTCGCGCCGTATGAATACCCGGTAATCTGTCGACTGCTTTTTCAATTGATTTTGCACAACTGGGGCAATCCATACCACTGATTGTCCAGACCATATGATGGTGGAGCTCTTTAATTTCCGCGATTATAGCAATAATCGCATCCTTAATATCCTCGCCCCCAACCCAAGAGACAGCCTTGCGGGAAACCTCAAAAGAAGACAGCCCAGGCAAAGATTCGAGCCTTTTGCTAATTCGATCCCGACAATCCCCACAGCTTTCAGCTTCAGGCATATAATCTACAAATAAAAGTGTTTGCGCCATAACCAACCTAAACATGAAAAATTATTCATATGAAACTATATTCATACTTAAATTAAGTCAAGAGCCCGTGGGAAAATTAAGTTTGATACAAGAAGAAGTAGCATCTTACCAACCGCCGCCGCCACCGCCACCGCCACCGCCACCAGAGGAGCCACCACCACTTGATGAACTACTAGACGACGAGCTTGGCGGACTTGAAGCAGAAGAAATTGTATGTCCGATACCACTTGTCAGCCCACTAGCAATAGAGCTTGAACTGCGCGAAAAGGAATCCCCACTATACCAGCGTGGTTTATAATCCATCGGGGCCTGATTCATAATGGTCAGATAGCTTTGTAATCTTTCTGACCATTGATCTTCGACCCCAAGAGCCATCGCAAAAGGCAAATGCTGCTCAAACACATGCTCATTAAAATTAGGCTCTGGACCAATAGCTTCTAGCCGTTCGCCTTCAGCTACAGATAGATACAGCTTATATCCTTCCAATTGATCAAGAATCTTCTGACCCTTTACACTTGGCGCTTCCATCAAATAGCTAAAAACCAGCATGACGGTAAAAATCAAAAGAACAGTACCGTAATTTTCAGCTGAGAAGGCCTGATCAGTAACTAGTTCTCCTACAGATAAAGAACAGTAGGGGATCACCAAAAAAATAGCCAAAGGCAAAAGCGCGGAAATATTTTTTGGAAGCCCGGACTTTGCCATTCGTTCTGACAGGATCCTGCACAGAGGCGGCAAAACGACCCCGGAAAAAATACCAAAAAAAGCCATAAAAAAGAGCGCTGGGACGATAAGATCACCGCCAGCATAGATCAGTGACATAATAACACCGCCAAGCCCGATCAAAAATCCGATAAGCCACTTACCAGTGTTTGCCGCAAAATAGCCAGATCCATACTCGTTACTGACTGCTTCACCAAAAAAGCCGACCACAGAAGCAAATCTGGAATCGTATTTCCGCTTTAATTTATATTCATCTTCAGGATTAGGCAGTAGTCGGTCAATGATCGTCCATTCCCCTCGTGGCAAACTATCCAGATCTGCTTTTTCTGTTCTCTTCAGGCAATAGTCACTTTTGCTCTGATCAATGGTTATATATCCTTTTGTAGCCAGACTTGTCAGCGCAACAACGAATGCTGTTTTCTGGCTATAACCTTTCCGAAACCCTAAATGGTTCAGATACCCAGCCGCTGCAGGGGAAATATTTTTTGGACCTTTAAAAAGGGGTATAACAATACCAGCCACCGGATCACGGCCTGCATAAAACCAGACGATAGAATAATACATCAAGACAATGACCAGCGTCACAATTCCAATCAAGAAGCTGGTATTGCCTTCAACATAATCTTCAGCTTGCTCAAAGTTATCCGGGACGAGGACAAAGCCCGTTGGCCAACTAACGGCTACGGTAAAGCCTTCGCTAACTTGTAAAAAACGTGTCGTCGTAAATGAGATTCCGTCCGAAGTTAAATTTGATTCATAGTCACTTCCATCCTCGCCTTGATACCCTGTATAGCCAATAGAATGCATCACATTCGCACCAGTCGGGAGATCGATGTTTGCAACGACTTTATCAATAGGAAAATTCCAATCATTACCAGTTACATTCCAGTACAGCTCATCCATCGTATCCAGATGCGTGAGTTGGCGCGTCGTTATGTAGGTAATTTCATAGGTATATTCACCCGGTGGTAATAGGTAATCAGACCGCCCCAAATAAAGGCGGATACCATTGCTAAGATCTTTTATATGGTAATCTTCATTCTGTCCGTCTCGCGCAACAGAATAGAGCTGAAATCCAACCGAATAATCCTTACCCCGAACTTTGTATTTAGTGGGAAAATCTCTATAGATTCCCCTTGCTATATTTTTACCCTCAGCACGAACTGTTATTGTTTCTGTAATTCTCAAACTGCTATCTTCTTGAACAGCAATGTCAGAAACTAATAGCTTAATCCGTTCATCAGCCAATACAAAAGATGGCGCAAATAGGATCAACGCTCCTAGTAACAAAGCCCCAAAGTTCCACTTACGAAAAATTTGATCGTTCATAGTTGTACTCGTGGTGCCTGCCGGCCATCTGAATTTTCCAGCTGAAAATACTCTGCGCGGGTAAAGCGAAACTGTTTTGCGATTAAGTTACTGGGAAAGCTTTCGACAGAAACGTTCATCAATCGCACGGCGCCGTTATAATACCGACGCGCCATCTCAATATCATTTTCAACTTCTGTCAGGGTGGATTGAAGATCAAGAAAGCTATTATCTGCTTTTAGATCCGGATAATTTTCCGCAACCAAAAGCAACCTCGCCAAGGCAGACGCAAGGCCTCCTTCGACCTCCCCACGCTTATCAACACCGCTTCCAGAAGAACTCACACACTGTGCTCTTAATTCCGTAACATCGGTTAGCGTGGATTTTTCGTGTGCGGCGTATCCCTTAACAACCTTGACCAGATTGGGGATCAAGTTGCTTCGCTTTTTTAGCTGAACATCAATACCG
The DNA here is from genome assembly GCF_048259265.1 of Kiloniella sp. Classification (NCBI taxonomy): domain Bacteria; kingdom Pseudomonadati; phylum Pseudomonadota; class Alphaproteobacteria; order Rhodospirillales; family Kiloniellaceae; genus Kiloniella; species Kiloniella sp. The sequence continues at coordinate 190,606 of NZ_JBLXHT010000005.1, forward strand.
CTCCAACCTTCAGAAACTTGCTGACGGTATTTCACCAACCGGTTATAGGCAAATATAGCCCACAGGATCACCAAGGCGGGAATGCCAATTCCAAGAACAGGCAAAAGAAACGACGAAGGCATACACAGTCCACAATAGAATTAAATATGCCCTCACTATACAGCGCGTGTAAAAAGCTGCTAGCAGGTATTTTGTATCAATTGTTGCTGTTACTTTATTTTAATCGAGATCTTCCAGAACATGGTGTGCCATGTCTGCAATGACATGGCGAATATGTTCATCTGCCAACTCATAATGAACATGGCGTCCAGCCTTTTTAGACACCAAGATCCGCGCGTCTCTGAGATGGCGTAGATTGTGGCTGGTCAGCGACTGGGATTGCCCTGTAGCTTTTGAAAGCTCACTGACAGAACAAGGATGCTGAAAACAACACAGGCAAAGCCGTAACCGGCCTTCGTCACCCAAAGTCTTGAAGATGCTGCTCAAGCTCTCAACACCCCTGCCCCCAAGATCGGGAAGCCCCTGACAGCAAATCTCGTCTCCTGAAGTATCAGAGATGACAGGCTGACAATTTTGATGATCTTCTATCGCCACAATTCTACTTTCGATGATCGTTAGATAACCAAGCCACTTATGATCAATTAACCAAAGGTGTAAAGCTTGCCGGGGCAGGATCAACAACATTGATCAAATCACGCTCCAACGACAAAATAGCCAAACCGCGTTCACTCCGGCCATCTGTATGAAGACGGAAAACACCATCAAGACCGGCAAAACCTTGCGAATTAGTCAAAAGGCTCTTCGAATAATTCACGGCAGTGGATTGGCTTTCGGCCTGACGGGCAATAACAGCTGCCAGCGCAACGGAATCATAGGCAAGGGTCACGATACGGGGTGGTGTCCGGCCATATAGTACTTTGTAACGATCTTTAAAGCTTTCCCAATGCACCGGGGAAGGAGCAGCATACCAGCTACCAACCAGTGCCGGTTCACGACCAAGCTTGGGGTTATTCCACAGGGCTGTACCAAGATATTTTACCTGATTAGGATCAACATCATAATAGTTCAGTAACGGCGCAATCGTTAACAATTGCTTGCCACCCGTAGGAATAATAATAGCTTCATAATTTGGCGGACTAAGCGTATCGCGCCCGCGAAGCCGCGCAAGGGCTCTTCGTGACGCTGCATCACCCCGAGACTTCAACGTTGCTTTATGGGCCAGAAGAGACTGATGACGTGCGTTGTAATTGGCAATCGCCTTTACTTTCTCTTCCAGATCGGAATCTGACGGATTGAAAAAGCCAAGCCGCGTTAATTCTACGCCTGATCCATAAGATTGAATTTGCAACGCGCTGACAATACGCCGGCCATAATCGTTATCAGGAGCAAAAACAGCAACCCGTCGAATGCCCTGAGCTGCGGCATAATTCACGACACGTCTGATTTGTTCTTCCGGTGTTAGCCCCAACACATAAATACCATCGCCAGCGACAGCCTGATCGTTCGAGAAAGAAAGGACATTAATTCCCGCCTGACGAGCCAAGGGAGTGATGGCAGAAACAGATGTCGCGAATAGAGGGCCGATCACCAGATCAACCTGTTCATTAACAAGCGATTCCATTGCCATACGCGCACCTGTTGGTGTGCCCGCTGTATCTCGTACCACCAGATCAAATTTTTCGCCGGACACATCAAACAAAGCAAGTTGCGCTGCATTCAAAAGAGATTCACCAATCGCCTTATGGCGACCACTCAACGGCAAAAGAAACCCAACTTTTGTTCGTCTCTCGCTGATTACAACAGTTTCTGCCGTATCAAGGTCCGCGAAGGGGTCTATCTCTTCGATAACTTCAGGTTCCGTAATTTCCGGCTCGACAGCGTTTTGCACAGATTCTGACTGACTTTCTTCAACCTCTGGGGTTTCTGCCGTTGCGTCCGGCCCCTTTTTCATGGTTGTCTGACAACCAGAGATCAGAATAGAAAGCAAGATGATCGCTGGTAGGGAAACAAGCCGACGGCTAATACCCATGCCTTTTACAACAAAGAAAGTTGCCAACGTTGAGCTCAAAACAGTCATCCTCTCAAAATCATCCTGTCACCAAGTCCGAAGGGACTAATAAAACACTTACCGAGGAACAAGCCAACAGTCGACCAGCCCTAAGCAGCGATAAACCTGAACCAGCACTTTACCTCGTTGCCACCCCTATCGGCAACATGGGGGATATTACGGACCGTGCAAAAAAAATTCTTGCCGCCGCAGACCTTATCGCCTGTGAAGACACACGTGTCACCAAAAAGCTTGCCCAAGCCTTTGGCTTTACAGCCCCCTTGGTCGCCTATCACGAGCATAATGCTGACAAGGTAAGGCCTAAGCTTATTGAAAAGGTAAAAAAAGGCAATGTCGTGGCCTTAGTTTCCGATGCAGGAACTCCTTTAATATCCGATCCGGGATATAAACTAGCGAATAGTGCCCATGAAGAAGGTATCACCTTGACCTCTATTCCAGGTGCTTCGGCTCCTATTAATGCCCTTATATTGTCCGGCCTTCCAACAGACCGTTTTTTCTTTAATGGCTTTCTCCCCAATAAGACAGGCCCTCGTTGCAAGGCTCTTAAAGAGCTGGTTGCGATTCCCTCAACACTTATATTTTTCGAATCTACACACCGCTTGGCTGGCTCTTTAGCCGATATGTACAACGTCCTTGGTAATCGGCCTGCCGCAGTAACACGCGAACTGACAAAGAAGTTTGAAGAAATACGCCGTGGAAATCTGAAAGAATTGGTAGAACATTATGCCGAAGCGGGAAATCCCAAAGGCGAGATCGTCGTTGTTGTTGGGCAAGATAATACAAAATCCAACGAACTAACCGAACAGGACCTAGACGATCAAATTAGAAGTGCTTTGGAAAACAATTCACTCAGAGATGCCGCCGCTTTGGTCAGTACCGCCACAGGGTTACCTAAAAAGAAGGTCTATCAACGCGCACTGGAGCTTTCCAAAGGCAGCTGAATGTCCAGTTTCTTTTTAAACAAACCCAAAAAGAACAGCTATACGACAGGCCGCTATGCAGAAACGATTGCAGCGATGTATTTACGGTGCAAGGGGTACCAAATTCTTGCCCGAAACTATAAAACCAAGGTCGGCGAAATTGATCTGATAGCAAAGAAAAGATCACTGATATGTTTCTTGGAAATAAAAAAAAGAAAAAGTGTGGAAACAGCTTCACAAGCAATTCACCAAAAACAACAAAAACGGATCATTCGTACCGCAGAATATTTTTTAAAGCATAACCCTTTTTATCAGAATTTTGACAAAAGGTTTGATGCCATTCTTATTGGTGCCACAGTTTTCCCTTATCACATAAAAAATGCGTGGCAGGTTCATTAAACAAACCGTACAAAGACTTTAGAATAGATATTATGGACCTCAAATCTTGAGGTCAGGTCATTTAACAGGAGTAATTTCACCATGACCAAGGCGGGGATAGCACTTAGATTAACATTTACCTTAATTGGAATGGCCATATTAAGTGGGTGCAGCACAACTGGCGCCGTCATCGGTGCTGGTGCTATCGCAGCAAATACTGCCGCAGAAGAACGATCCTTTCAAAAGGCCGTTACAGATGTTCAAATCCAGCTGGAAATAAATGATCTTTTTTTACGAGAGAACGTCTCTATTTTCAGAAAAGTGAACACTCAGGTTAATGAAGGTAAAGTGTTGCTCAGCGGCAATGTCGAACTGCCGGAACACCGTATCATCGCGGTACGTGAAGCTTGGAAAGCAACCGGGGTTCGTGAAGTCATCAACGAGATCGAAGTCAATAACGACAGCGGCATCACTGACTACGCACGTGACGTCTGGATTAATACACAGTTAAAAACAGTTCTATTGTTCGACAAAGAGGTCACTTCGATCAACTACAATATTGATACGGTTAATCAGAGTGTTTATCTGCTAGGCATTGCCCAAAATCAACAGGAAGTGAACCGCGTGATCGCGCATGCCAAGGATATCGACTACGTCAAACGGGTTGTCAGCTATGTCACCTTAAAAGACGATCCCTCTAGGACACAATAATCCTGTTCAAATGACCCTAAGCGGCGGTATTATTGTTTTTTACCGCCGCTAAAAAATTAAAAAGCTCAATGTTGCACCGGACATCACTATCCCACGCAGATATTAACCATCACCTGAAAAATGTCGGCCAGACAAATGACGATGATATTTCTATTTCTGAAACAGCCCTTTTAATTGCTGCACAAGACCGCCAGTCCAATACCATTGATCGGTATAGGGATCATCTGGATAATCTAGTTTTACAGACCGAAGATCTTTTGATCCAAATAAAGCAGCACAAAGATAACCTTGGGCTCAACGACATCCTGAATTCCATCGAAACCGTTCTTTATGATATCAACGGCTACAAGGGCGATACAGAAACATATGACAGCCTGGATAATGCAAACCTTATTGCCGTGATAGAGCGGCGCAAAGGTTTGCCCATTGTTCTGGGCATTCTTTACTTGCACATTATACGCTCTTTAAATCTTAAACAGCCGCTATTGGCTGCCGGGTTGAATTTTCCCGGACATTTTTTGATTCGAATTTCATATGAAAAAGAGCATGTCATTATCGATCCCTTTGAACGGGGAAAGATTCGAGATACGCCTTGGTTACGCGCAACCTTGAAAAACTTTCTGAGTGATCAAGCAGAACTAAGGGCCGAGTTTACACAATCCGTCAGCAACAGAAATATCCTCTTACGACTTCAGAATAATATAAAAGTGCGATTGATTCAGGCGGAAGAACCCGAAAAAGCTCTTGAGGTGTTGGAAAAAATGCTTCTCATTGCCCCCGATGAGCCTGCTATATGGCACGAAGCAGGTATGCTTCAGGCATTTTTAAATAACATTCTTGCTGCAATTAAGACTCTGGAACACTATCTACTTATCGAAGAAGACCACAGAGGTCTTATGGAAGCATCTCAGATGCTTCAAAAATTGAAAGCACAACTGAACTGATCGACTAGGGAATATGACCTCATGACACTTTCCGTTGCCATCCAGATGGACCCAGTATCAACCATTGACATCAATGGCGACAGCTCTTTCATCTTGGGCCTTGAGGCGCAAAAACGTGGCTATAAACTGTACCATTACCTGCCAAAAGATCTTTCCATGAAAGGATCGCAGGTTTATGCCAAATGCCGCCCGGTAGAGTTCAGACGAGAACAGGGAAATCACGCTACTCTTGGTGAAGTTCAAACTATTGACCTCGCCACCATAGACGTCATCCTTATGCGTCAGGACCCCCCATTTGACATGTCCTACATTACTGCGACGCACCTGTTGGACCATGTGCATCCCCAGACACTTGTCGTAAATGACCCCAGCTGGGTCAGAAATTGTCCAGAGAAACTTTTCATTTCTGAATTTCCCGAACTTATGCCACCAACCCTGATCACAAATGATCTGGATGAAATCAAAGCCTTCCGAGCGGAATATAAAGACATTATTGTAAAACCGCTCTACGGGAACGGTGGTGCAGGGGTTTTCCACATCAAACCTGATGATGAAAACCTGAATTCTGTGTTTGAACTATTTGAAGAACATTATCGCGAGCCGATTATCGCGCAACTATACCTGCCAGATGTTCGCAAAGGTGACAAACGTATCATCCTGATCGACGGCGAACCCGCCGGTGCCATTAATCGCGTGCCCGCAGAAGGCGAAGCCAGATCCAATATGCACGTTGGTGGACGACCAGACCCAATCGGCCTGACAGAACGTGATCGTCAAATCTGTGCGGCGATCGGTCCGACACTGAAAGAACGTGGCCTTATCTTTGTTGGCATTGATGTCATCGGTGATTACATGACAGAAATCAACGTGACATCCCCCACTGGAATTCAGGAAATAAACCGTTTCAACGGTGTTTCACTCGAAGTTAATATCTGGGATTCAATTGAAGATAAGATAAACAAATAATCGCGCTTTCATCTAAGCAAACACTTCATTCCGGTTAGTGCCAACCAAGGCACTTGCCGGAATCAACTTGTCGTTCTGACCAGCTGCCACTTGATAAACGCCAAGAAACTCGCTTATAGCCTCATCAAACCAACGTGTATCACCTATGTCTGAGGGTAAGTACCGTGTTTTGGAAGGTCGTCATCCAAATCATAGTAGTCTCCTTTTTTGGAAACATAGATATGGCTAGATGTCTGCATACCAGTATCCCCATCAATCGTCCCGCTCATGATCCCCATTTTATCGCGATTTGCCTGATCCCAGAATAAGCTGGATCCACAGTTGGCGCAAAACCCGCGCTGAGCTCGATGAGACGATTGATACCACTTCAGGCTTTTATTCGAGATAATTTTGAAATCATCTTTGGAAACAGCCGTAGCAGAAACAAAGTGACCACTGGTTTTGCGGCATTGAATACAGTGGCACGCTATGGAATCACGTAACTCGCCAGTGATTTCAAACCGCACATCACCGCAAAGACAAGACCCTGTCTTCTTATCCATTACCATTCCCCTTAATACAAACTTTTCTGATATCTTCCTTCCATGGTCGCATCATATTCATCTGCATCAAGTCCACCAGCGACATGATCGGCCAATATCTGCCCCATTGACGGTAAAGCTTTCCGATCAACAATTTTAGCGGGGTTCCAAATTTCTGAACGCATAATAGATTTAGCGCAGTGTATATAAGCTTCATGAACCGTCACGACCAAAGCACAGCGAGGTTCTTTTCCATCAACAGATAGATCTTTCAACAGATCAGGTTCTACTGAAATCTGCACAACACCATTAATCCGTAAAGTCTCTTTGACCCCGGGTATCATAAATAAAAGACCAACTTGCGGATTATCCAGCAGGTTAAGTAAACTATCGATTCGATTATTACCGGGACGATCCGGTATAGCCAGTTGAGTGTCGCTCAACACTTTAACAAAACCAGGCGCATCCCCTTTAGGCGAACAATCTGCCCCCAACTTCGGACTGCTTGTTGCCATCGTTAAAAAGGGACATTTGTTGATAAAGGCACGGCAATGTTTATCAAGCTTCTGCAATACCTTTTTATCAGCACGGGGACTTCTTTCCCCGTAAATTTTTTTGAGATCTTCAATCGTCTTAACAATATGAGGCATAAAATTATAAACCTGTTTGGAAAAGGAACGAAGTTATAGAACGATCCCCTTAAACAAGCTCAAGATTAAGCAGGGATTATCGCTCTTCAGGCTTTACAGACTTTATAGTAGTCGAAAATGCTTTCAACTCTTCATTGGAATATTTTGTATGAATTCTTGTCTCAGAAGGTTTCTGGTGATTTCTTGACAGTCCAGTACGGTATTCTGTCGTCGGGCGTATAGGCCGCGGCATGAAGCCACCACCGCAGTTGGGACAAACATTTTCTAAAATTCCATCCATACAGTCGCGACAAAAGGTGCACTCATAAGTGCAAATCATGGCATCCATTGCCGACGGCAAAAGATTCTTGTCACAACATTCACAGTTCGGTCTGAGTTCAAGCATATTCCAATTCCCAATTTTCCTTACTTCAGGGAAGTATGAATACTCAAGAGTACAAAGAAAATGCCACTTTTGTATCAAATGTTGCCAAAATAATCTGTCAGACTAATCGCCAATAGCCGCGATCATATCACCCGGAAAATCGGTTATAATACTGTCGACGCCCATAGCTACAAGCTCAACACCGCGATCAACCTCATTAACTGTATAGGTCGCTGTCGCATAGCCCGCTTGCTTGATTTCTTTAACGAGTTCGGGAGTGTACATCTTATGCCATAAATGAATTGCCGAGCACTCCAAACGCTTCGCATTTTCCTGCCAACCCGTTATATCATCATAAAGCAACAGGCCTCTGCGATGGTCTGGGGCAAGATCTCTGACAATTTCCAAAGATTTCAGTTTAAAGGAACTGAACAGAGGTTTATCCCAATTTTTCGGCCACATTTTGTTCAGAAGCTCAATCACTTTACGTGCCGTTTCCTCTTCCTCACCATCTGATGGCTTTAATTCGATATTGGGGTGAAGATTATGCTCAATATGGAACAGCAAAAACTCTTCCAGCGAAGGAATTTTCTCGCCACGATACTTCTCGTCAAACCAAGCACCAGCTTCAAACTCTCTGAGTTCGGCAAAGCTATGATTTTTGACCAATGCGTCAATACCGGATGTCCGCTTTAAATCTTGGTCATGATAAATAATGGGAACACCATCTTTGGATAGCTTCACATCAAACTCGGTCCAGCGTACTCCTTGATCAAGAGCTTCGCGCAAGCTTGCCATTGTGTTTTCAGGCCGAACGCCTTTGGCCCCTCTATGAGCCTGAACTCTTGGCAACTTAACAAGCGGAGTGGCGTTTGCCATGCTCCATCTCCCATAACTAAACATGCTGGCGTGGAATAAAAAAACGGACGACCTTAATCAAGATCGTCCGTTTCTTAATACCTGCTTTTTATGACAGGTCAATTACCAGTTTACATGGCTTAGTAGGTCCAGTTTGTCACCATACTGACACCTGACCAGAAGACTTATTCTTCGTCTTCTTGACCTTCAAGATCTTCACCGGTTTCTTGATCAACGCGTTTCATGGAAAGTTTAACCTTACCACCGCGCTCGATACCGATACATTTGACCTTAACCATGTCACCTTCGTTTACAACGTCAGTCACTTTGCCAACGCGACGATTTTCCAGCTCAGAAATGTGAACTAGACCGTCACGCGCACCCATGAAGTTCACGAAAGCACCGAAGTCAACACAGCGAACGACTTTACCGTCGTAAACAACACCAACTTCTGGCTCGGCAACAATTGATTTGATCCAATCAACAGCGGCGTCGCCAGCTTCTTTATCAACAGCGGCAACCTTGATTACACCATCATCATCAATGTCAATCTTAGCACCAGTTTCTTCCGTGATCTCACGGATAACTTTACCACCAGTACCAATAACTTCGCGAATTTTATCTTTAGGAATGCTGAATGTGGTGATACGCGGTGCGTGCTCGGAAACGCCTTCACGACCAGATGTCAGGGCTTTCGCCATTTCACCCAGAATATGAATACGACCATCATGCGCCTGCTCCAAAGCAACCTTCATGATTTCCTGTGTGATGGATGTAATTTTGATATCCATCTGCAAAGCAGTTACACCGTTTTCAGTACCCGCAACTTTAAAGTCCATGTCACCAAGGTGATCTTCATCACCCAAGATGTCAGAAAGAACAGCGAAATCATCACCTTCTTTAATCAGACCCATCGCAATACCCGCAACAGGTGACTTAAGTGGAACACCAGCATCCATCAAAGCTAGGGAAGAACCACAAACTGTCGCCATAGAAGAAGAACCATTGGATTCTGTGATCTCAGAAACCACACGCATTGTGTATGGAAAATCTTCTTTTGTTGGAAGCAATGGGCGAATCGCACGCCAAGCAAGTTTACCATGACCAATTTCACGACGACCAGGGCCGCGAAGGAAGCCAGCTTCACCAACTGAATATGGAGGGAAGTTATAATGTAGCAAAAAGTGCTCACGATAACTGCCTTCAAGCTGATCGATAATCTGCTCGTCTTGGCCCGTACCCAATGTAGAAGTCACAAGCGCCTGTGTTTCACCACGTGTAAACAGTGCTGAACCATGTGTTAGCGGAAGCTTACCAACCTCAGAAACAATTGGACGAATCTGTTTGGTATTACGACCATCGATACGCATGCTTGTTTTCAAGATGCTACCGCGAACAACTTCTGCTTCGAGCTTTTTGAATAGGCCGCCAGCAATCCCTGCTTCGTCTTCTTCCAAGCCTTCCAAAGCAGCTGCTTTAACAGCAGCAATATTTACCTGACGCTGCAGCTTTTCCTGCTCGCTATAGGCTTCGGTAAATCCATCAAGAATACCACCAGCAATCAGCTTTTCTTTTACAGCTGCCACGGCTGGATCGACAGGTGCAAGTTCACGAGGATCTTTTGCACATTCTTCAGCCAATTCAATAATCGCATTGATCACAGGCATCATCTGTTCGTGACCAAAAGCAACAGCGCCGAGCATAACTTCTTCGGATAGTTCTTTTGCTTCTGATTCAACCATCAACACACCTTCGTGTGTACCAGCCAGAACCAAATCAAGATCCATGTTTTCATAGTCTTGCATCAATGGGTTAAGAACGTATTCATCGTTCTCATAACCGACGCGACAGCCACCAATTGGGCCCAAAAATGGCAGCCCAGAGATTGTCAGTGCGGCAGAAGCACCAATCATGGCAATGATATCTGGATCGTTTTCAAGATCGTGACTGACAACAGTACAGATAACCTGAGTTTCGTTTAGATATCCATCAGCAAAAAGCGGGCGAAGTGGGCGGTCAATCAGGCGAGAAACCAATGTTTCTTTTTCAGATGGACGTGCTTCACGTTTGAAGAAACCACCAGGTATCTTACCTGCAGCATAGGTTTTTTCCTGATAGTTTACAGTCAGAGGGAAAAAGTCCTGACCTGGCTTTACGCTACGTGCGCCAACAGCTGTACAAAGTACAACAGTATCACCGTAAGTTGCCAATACTGCACCGTCAGCCTGACGTGCAATCTGACCAGTTTCCAGTTTAAGGGTACGACCACCCCATTCAATTTCTTTAGTGTAGATGTTAAACATCAGTTTTCCTTATTATGACGGGCCGGATTCTTTTATTTTGCCGGGCCTACGTAAGCTGTTCATTTATAGTTTGAGCAGCTTACGCAGGACCGGCGCAGACCTGACATTGCCCCGACCCCCGAAACAATATCAAATAACTATTCAGTTCATGGCCCAGTTCTTGGGTTAGCGAGAAAAATTCTCACATCCCAGTCTTTGGCCACTCCTTGAATAGACGTACACCCGGTCAACAGGAATGATATTCGCTGTAGACCGGGTGTTACATGAAACTTCCTTTGCCTTAGCGGCGAAGGCCGAGACGTTTAATCAGAGCATCATAACGGCCCTGATTTTTCTTTTTGGTATAGTCCAGCAGACGACGACGCTGACCAACCATCCCAAGAAGACCACGACGGGAATGGAAATCCTTTTTATGATCTTTTAGGTGTTCAGTCAGGTTGTTGATACGCTCAGATAGAATAGCTACCTGTACTTCTGGAGAACCAGTATCACCTTCAACAGTGGCAAACTCTTTTACGAGTTCCTGTTTACGCTCAGCCGTAATCGACATCGCTTTTCCTTCTTTAAAAGCTATCTAGGAAAATCCTAGAGATTTAAAACACGTACTGACCTCACCTCACCTTTTTCAAATCGGGCCAAAGCAACGGGTGATCCATTTTCTGTTGCCAGAAAAACATTGCCGTTAACTAAGTCACCAATCCGGTCAAGATCATGTCGTGTTATCATAGATAACACCTGTCCATGACGAAGGCGGGTTGCTTCAGTTTCTGATAAGGCCAACGCCGAGATGTCGTCCAGCGCGGTCTCTACCGAGAGCAAAAGCTTCTCGGCAGCGGGACTATGCCCGATCTCTTCAAGAGATTCCAGTGAAATCGCATGTTCTAGAGTAAAGGGTCCTACGCGTGTACGTCGTAGCTCAATCACATGTGCACAGGTTCCCAATGCCTTGGCAAGGTCGCGGCCCAGCGAACGAATATACGTTCCCTTTCCGCAATCGACCTCAAACTCGGCGACATCCTCGCTTCGCATATCGATTAAATCAAACCGATCAATATGTACAACACGGGATTTTAGCTCGAACTCTTCATCGCCATCACGCGCCAGATCGTAAGCTCTTTTACCATCAACTTTTATTGCGGAATAACGTGGCGGGACTTGTTCCACATCACCAATAAACTTTGTAAGAGCCTGAAGTATATCTTCTTTTACAGGGCGTGCTGGGCTGGCTTCAATAACCTCACCCTCGCGGTCTTCTGTCGAAGTGGCTTCCCCCCACTTCACAGCAAATCGATAGGTTTTACGCCCGTCCATTGCATAGGATACTGTTTTGGTTGCCTCACCAAATGCCAAGGGAAGCAAACCACTGGCCAAAGGATCAAGCGTTCCCCCATGCCCAACTTTTTGAGCATTAAGAATACGTCTCGCCTTGCCAACCAATTGTGTAGAAGAAAGTCCAAGAGGCTTGTCCAGAACAAGCCATCCATGGATAGGAAGACCTTTTTTCTTACGGGCCATCAGCTGTCCGCTTCGTCATCCCCGGCTTGCGACTCGACCAACTCATCATCACCATCATCATCTTCATGACGCAGATCTTGCTGAACACTATCGCTTTGCAACAGAGTATTGATTTTAGCAGCTTCATCAAACGAAGTATCAGGTTCGAACCCAATCCGAGGACAGCTTCTCAGTCGCAGCATATGGCTTAATTCACGGCGGAAAAAACCATTCGCTTTGTTCAAAGATTTTGTCACCGCGTCAAGATCAGCCCCACCCAAAGGCACAACAAAAGCTGTCGCGTTTTTCAGATCAGGACTAATGCGCACTTCTGAAATTGTGATAATCACACCTTCCAGATTTGGATCATTAAAGCTTGTCCGATTCAGAACTTCAGACATCGCGTGGCGAATTTCTTCGCCCACGCGTAACTGTCTTTGGCTTCTGGGTGAACCACTGCGGTTTTTATTATTGGAACTCATATCATCCCTTTATCGCTGGCGAGAGCTACTATAGCTCTCGTGCGATTTCTTCGATGACGTAACACTCAATCTGATCACCCACTTGAATGTCTGAATAGTTTTCAAAGGCCATACCACATTCGTAGCCTTCCTTCACTTCCTTCACTTCATCTTTGAAGCGACGCAAAGTCTTCAGAGCACCATCATGAATAACCACGTTATCACGTAGCAAGCGAACTTTAGATCCACGTTGAACTGAACCTTCCGTGATCATGCAACCCGCAATTTTACCAACCTTGGTAATATTAAAGACTTCGCGAATTTGCGCATAACCAGTGAATTTCTCACGCTGTTCAGGCTCAAGAAGGCCGCTCATAGCTGCTTTCACATCATCCACTACGTTGTAGATGATGGAATAATAACGAATATCAACATTTTCGCGACGTGACATTTCACGTGCCTGTGGGTTCGCACGAACGTTAAAGGCAATAACAAATGCACCCGTAGACTGAGCCAGAGTAATATCAGATTCGTTAATCGCACCAACACCAGTATGCAGAATGTTCACTTTAACTTCGTCAGTGTTCATTTTCTGCAAGCTTGTTGCGATCGCTTCCATAGAACCGTGCACATCAGCTTTGACGATAACCGGAAGCTCTTCCGCTTTACCTTCTTTCAGCTTGGCAAGCATCTGCTCCAATGAACCACGACCTGCTGCTGCTGCGGCAAGATCTTTTTTCTTCTGCTCACGATATTCAGCAATTTCACGGGCTTTGGCATCGGTATCAACAACAACAAAGTCATCACCTGCACTCGGTGTACCGTTTAAACCCAGCACCTCAACAGGAAGTGACGGTCCAGCAGAATTCACCTTTTGACCACGTTCGTTTGTCATCGCACGAACACGACCCCACTCGCTACCTGTTACAAAAATATCGCCAACATTTAGCGTTCCTTTTTGAACAAGTACAGTCGCAACAGAACCGCGACCTTTATCAAGCTTGGCTTCAATTACAGCACCAATAGCAGCACGATCAGCATTTGCTTTCAATTCAAGCAATTCAGCCTGGAGCATGATGGCTTCTTCAAGCTTATCAATACCCATTTTTGTTTTAGCTGACACTTCAACAGTCTGAATTTCACCGCCCATGTCTTCGACAATCAGCTCGTGCTGAAGCAGCTCTTGCTTCACTCGATCAGCATTTGCTTCAGGTTTATCCATTTTGTTGATCGCAACAATGATCGGCGCACTAGATGCTTTAGCGTGATTAATCGCTTCAACAGTCTGTTCCATGATACCATCGTCACCAGCAACAACCAGAACAACGATATCGGTTACAGTCGCTCCACGAAGACGCATTTCAGTAAAGGCGGCGTGACCTGGTGTATCCAAGAAAGTGATCTTGTTACCAGAAGCTAGATTCACCTGATAAGCCCCGATATGCTGCGTGATACCACCAGCTTCACCGCGGACAACATCCGCAGAACGAATAGCATCCAGCAACGATGTTTTACCGTGATCCACGTGGCCCATGATAGTAACCACAGGCGACCGAGACTGTTGCTCTTCATCAGTTTCATCCTGATTACCAAGAATACCTTCTTCAACATCCGCTTCGGTAACACGTTTGATTGTGTGGCCAAGTTCCTGGACAACGATTTCCGCAGTGTCAGCATCAATTGACTGATTGATCGTTGCCATCACACCAAGCTTCATAAGCTGTTTGATAACTTCAGTCGCACGTTCCGCCATACGGTTAGCCAATTCCTGAACTGTAATAGTTTCAGGTAGAATAACTTCGCGTAAAATTTTGGTCGGCGCGGCTCGATTACCGCCACGCTCTTGTTGAAGCTTCTTCTGACGACGACGCTTAACAGAGGCCAATGAACGTTGACGTCCATCATTATCTGAAGTGGCACTGGATATAGTCAACTTGCCTTTGTTACGGCGATCACCAGTGGCTTCTTTTTTATCGGTAGCCTGCTTTGGCACAAAGGTAGGTTTGTTCCCCTGTTTAACACGACCACCAAGCTCATTCGCAATAGCTTCCCCAACGGAAGCCGGTGCAACATTAGGCTTCTTCTTAGGTCTTGGCTTTGGTTTAGCAGAACGAGGGTCAGGTGCACGCTCAGCAGCTTCACGCTTTTTGCGGGCTTCTGTCGTAACACGTGCAGCAGCTTTGGCTTCTTCTTCTGCTTTTTCCATAGAACTTTTAGTGCTCTCGGCACGCGCGACAGCAGCTTCTGCTTTCACGCGTTCAGCTTCTTCAGCAGCAAGACGTGCGTCTTCTTCAGCTTGAATTTCAGCTTTGCGCCTGTTTTCTTCTTCCAGACGCTTTTTCTCTTCTTCTGCAGCCTGCTTCTTGCCTTCTTCCGCTTCACGTGCAGCCGCGAGAACCTGCATACGCTTTGCTTTTTCAGCATTCGTCAGGTCATCATGCGTTGCCACAGGCTTTGCTACTTTCTTAGGCGCCGCAGGTGCTTTTTTCTCTGGCTTCGGTGCTTCTGTCAGGCTTGGCTCTGGTGCCGTGACTTCTGCCATGCGTCCACTTTCACCGCGCTCAAATGTACGGCTACGTTTGACTTCCACAGTTACGGATTTAGACCGCCCATGGCTAAAACTCTGTTTAACCTGGCCGGTTTCTACAGTTTTCTTCAACTCAAGCGTATTCGGCCGGCTTAATGTCAGCGGCTTTTTGCTCTTACTGGTGTCCTTGCTCGAGGTCATTCTTTCAGGCGTCCACTTACTCTTTTGGCGGGATGTCCCGCAATTCCTCTTACAGCTAACAACCGCGCCACATCAGCGGCGAACCTATCAGCGATTCCACTCGGTCTAAGCGCTACATGTACCCAGGTATCCCGGCCTAGCGCTTGTCCTAGCTCATGCCCGGTAAAAACTTCGTTTATCGGCAAATCAGGATCAATCGCCCTGGCCAATGCACGAATTTTACCGCGCCCATCTTCTGCCGCATCTGCGGCTTGTACAAGTATCTTGACGTTCCCTGAAGAAAGCCAAGCTTTCGTTTTTTCAAACCCTGCTACTAAATGTCCTGCACGTTTTGCCAGACCTAGAGCATCAAGGCAACGTTTCGTTAGCTGCGAGTCAAGTTGCTCGATCAGATCATCGGGCACTTTAACCTTCGCTTTAGCCGAACGAGCGAATAATTGTTTATGACACGCTTTCTCTACCATATCCCGGCTTGGAGACAACCAGATTCCGCGTCCCGGCAGTTTTCCGAATAAATCCGGAACAACATTTCCGTCCGGCCCGATCACAAATTTCAACAGGGCCGACTGAGGGAAAAGATCACCAGAAGCAATACAGCGTCTTTCAGGTTCGCTCTTTCGCTTTTTTCTGACCTTCTTCTTTCCCTCAGTTTTTTTCTTCGTTACCAAAGTATCTAATCCTCTGGCTCTATCTATTCACTCGCCTCAGATTCAGAAGCAGCCGCATCTTCATCTGCAAACCAGTGTGCACGTGCTGCCATGATTATTTCGTTTGCCTTATCTTCTGACATCGCAAGCTTTTCACCAAGCATTTCAACAAGCTCGTCTCCGGCCAAATCAGCCAAATCATCCAGTGTTTTAATGCCTTGTTCGGCTAAATGAACCACTTGCTCAGCAGATAGGCCATCCACAGACATCAGGTCGTCTTGAACCCCTAAATTCTTGCGAGACTCTTCAAGTTCTTTTTCATGAGCGTCAAGGAATGTACGGGCACGATTACGAAGTTCTTCTGCAATGTCTTCGTCAAAGCCTTCAATGGCAGCGAGTTCGTCAACAGGAACATATCCGACCTGTTCAACGCTTTCAAAACCTTCTGCAACCAAGAGATGGGAAATCACATCATCGACATCAAGAGCATCAATGAAGTTTTGCGAACGCTGCTTGATTTCTTCCTGACGACGGCGAGATTCTTCTTCGTCCGTCATAATATCAATATCCCAACCCGTCAGGATAGAGGCCAAACGAACGTTCTGACCGCGACGACCAATTGCAAGAGAAAGCTGATCATCAGGAACGACAACCTCAATACGCTTTGAATCTTCGTCCAAGACAACTTTGGAAACTTCAGCTGGCGCCAAAGCGTTCACAACAAATGTCGCAACGTCTGGTGACCAAGGAATGATATCAATCTTTTCGCCCTGGAGCTCTGTCACGATAGCCTGAACACGGCTACCACGCAAACCGACACATGCGCCAACAGGATCAATCGACGAGTCCTGTGAAAGAACCGAAATCTTGGCACGACTTCCCGGGTCACGGGCAACCGCCTTAATTTCGATCACACCATCATAAATCTCAGGCACTTCCTGTGAGAAAAGCTTCGCCATAAATTGAGGGTGAGAACGGGAAACAAAGATTTGTGGGCCACGAGCTTCTTCGCGTACATCATAGATATACCCGCGAACACGATCACCATTACGGAAGTTTTCACGCGGCAGTGTTTCATCACGGCGCATAATGGCTTCGGCTTTGCCCAAATCAACGGTAACATTGCCAAATTCGTTCCGCTTAACAACACCGTTGATAACTTCACCAACGCGATCTTTGTATTCACGGAACTGTCTGGCCCGCTCTGCATCACGGACTTTTTGAACAATTACCTGCTTTGCTGTCTGCGCAGCAATACGACCAAGGTCGATCGGTGGTAACTCATCAAAGAAAAATTCACCAATTTCAATATCGGCCTGACGAACTCTTGCATCTTTGAGCGTTGTTTGTGTCAGTTCGTTCTCAACTTCCTCAACAACCTCTGTATAACGACGCAGTCTAACTTCACCGGTTTTACGATCAATTTCAGCACGAATATCGCGTTCATGACCATATTTTGCACGTCCAGCTTTGGAAATAGCCTGCTCCATTGCATCCAGCACTTCGTCGCGCTCAATACTTTTTTCACGAGCAACAGCTTCAGCAACCTGAAGAAGTTCAGTTCTATAAAGAGCAGTCGTTTCCATTTGCCCTCAAATCCTTAATCTATCATGACAGCCCGATCAATTTCACGCCATCACTTCACTTGTTTATCCTATAGCGCCGTACATCAAGTACTTCGCTACAACGCATTTTTCACAAGCGTGGATTATCCACCGGCTTGTGCTGCAGCAATCAGTTCATCGGTCAAAATAAGCTTTGCCCGCGACATATCCTGAAAAGCCAGATACACTTCTGCCTCTTCCTCTTCGAGATCAAGGTGAATAGCTTCACCTTCAACACCAAGAAGACGGCCTTTAAAACGTCTGCGACCATCAACGTTAATCAACATTTCAACCCTGGCGTCAAAGCCAGCAAAGCGCTGAAAATCCGACAAGCGTGTTAATGGGCGATCTATACCAGCGGAGCTTACTTCCAAACGAAAAGCGCCGGAAATAGGGTCTTCAACATCCAAAAGAGCCTCAATCGCGCGGCTAATATCTGAACAGTTATCAACAGTCATGGTCTCTGTTAGATCACTATGTTCAGCCATCACCTGCAGCGTTTTGCGCTCATCACCACCTGTAATCATAACACGAACGATATCAAAGCCCATAGACGCCAGAGTCGGGGCTATAATCTGCTCTATTTGGGCAGCTTTACCGTCACTCGTTTTGGCAAGAAGAGGTATCGTACCCCCTTTAGCGTCTAACAAAAACTCATCTCCGTTTGCATACGCGTCTACTTCTATGCTTTTGGGTTATGCCATTGATCAAAGACATAAAAACAACATTAGACGCTGAATTTAGATACAAAAAATGGGCCTTAAGGCCCGCTTTCAAAACTTCGATGTAGCGGGCTACAACAAAGTGTGTCCCGCGCGCACTGTAACCTCAGCCTCATTACAGTGCAAGCGCTTTTCTAAAGCCACCATAAAAGTGCTGATTAACATATATTTAGCGGGCGGACACAACTTGAGAAATTTATGTCCGTGGCACCCTTTTAAAACGCAAATACCCGGGCTTGAGGCCTTTTTTCAAAGCTTTTTCTTCATAACGTGTCTTAGGCCAATCTTCTGTGCGCTGATTCCAGTCGCTTTTTGATTCAGCCTGCCAAGTAAACAACGGGTGAGGAACGGTTCTTTCAAGCATCCATTGCAGATACCCCATATCATCCGTTGCCATTCGAAGCTCACCACCGTCCACCAGCAAATCTGCCAGCAAGTCCAGTGTTTCAATCTGGACGATACGACGCTTGTTGTGACGGGCTTTATGCCAAGGGTCCGGGAAAAGTATAAAAACCTTGCTGAGAGAGTTCTTAGGCAAGAACGGCATCATATCCCGTACGTCACCCCGATAGACACGAACATTCTCAGCACCGTTATCATCAAGGTGGCCAAGCAAGCTCGCAACACCATTGATAAAATACTCAGCACCGATCAAATTAACATCAGGATTGTGCTCTGCTTGCCAAGCCAGATGTTCACCACCGCCAAAACCGATTTCAAGCCACGTTTCATGATCAGATCGCCCAAACATGTCATCCAGATTATAGGGGGTGATATCTTCGGGGTTGCCCAACCTTATCTGGATTTTTGGCAGAACTGTCTCAACAAGCTCCGTTGCCTTTTTTCGCAGAGGGCGACCCTGTCGACGGCCATAAAAAGTACTACGTTTAACAGGATCGCTCATCTTCTTACTCTACGTCTACTCAGCTCTTAAAGATTAAAAGCTGACTTTAGGTTATCCACAAGACCTAGGCGCTCCCATGAGAAGCCTCCATCATCTTCGGGACGACGGCCAAAGTGGCCGTAGGCTGCTGTACGCGCATAAACAGGCTTGTTCAAAGCCAAGTGCTCACGAATACCACGTGGGGAAAGGTCCATAATATCCATTAGGATTTCTGGAAGCTTCTGCTCATCAAACTGGCCTGTGCCATGCGTGTTCACATAGAGTGAAAGCGGCTTGGACACGCCAATTGCGTAAGAAACCTGAATTGTGCAGCGCTCGGCAAGGCCGGCACCAACAACATTTTTCGCAAGATAACGTGCGGCATAAGCTGCTGAACGGTCAACCTTGGTCGGATCTTTACCAGAGAAAGCACCACCACCATGCGGGGCTGCGCCACCATAGGTATCAACAATGATCTTACGACCCGTCAGACCTGCATCACCATCGGGACCACCAATAACAAAGCGCCCGGTTGGATTTACATAGAATTCATCGTCAGAACACATCCAACCCTGTGGAAGTTCTTTTTCGACGTGACGTCGTACGATTTCACGAATCTGATCACTATCCATACCCTCAGCATGCTGAGTGGACACAACAACAGACGTTGCACGAACAGGTTTTCCATCAACGTATTCTAGAGTCACCTGGCTTTTGGCATCTGGCCCCAAACCGGGTTCTTCACCCGAATGACGAACATCAGCCAAAGAACGTAGAATATTGTGAGAATAGAAAATAGGAGCAGGCATATAACCTTCGGTTTCCTTACAGGCATAACCGAACATAATACCCTGATCGCCAGCACCTTCATCTTTATTACCAGCGGCATCTACGCCCTGGGCGATATCCACAGACTGCTCATGGATGAAGTTCTGCACATCCATGTTCTTCCAATGAAAACCGTCTTGTTCATAGCCAATGTCACGAACAGCCTGACGAGCCACGTCCTCAATGACATCTGGTGTCACCGAAGCAGGGCCACGAACTTCACCGGCCAAAACGATCCGGTTAGTTGTTGCAAGTGTCTCAACCGCAATACGGGACTGCGGATCGTGAGAGAGGTATAGATCTACGATAGAATCTGATACGCGATCACAAACTTTGTCAGGGTGTCCTTCAGACACGGACTCGCTTGTGAAAAGATAGCTGCCAAGTCGCACGACAACCCCTTTCTATATGATTATAAAAAAAATTGATCGTGACACCGGAAAGTAACGATAGTGCGACCCATGCCCGACCAAATGCACTATATAACGAAAAATGCATATAATGCAAAACGCGATCAGGAATGCCTGATCGCGCTCTGGAATGCAATGCTTAAATGAATGATTCATCCATAAAACAAACTTTAAGCTGATATTTCTTACTCTAACCTACAAAAACTTATGCTTTGGCAGCACCTTCAGCAGCAGTTTCAGCAGCAGTCCCCAAGGCTTTTGTCATCTCAAAAAGACGTTTACGCACTTGCGGATCAACAATCTTGTAATAGGCTCTAACCAACTCAAGCGTTTCGCGTTTCGCCATCGGGTCAGCTTCGTGAACAAAAGCTTCAACCTTTTCTTCACTCATTTCGCGCAAGCGGACAGGTGACTGTGAAGCAACTTCATCAGGCATATCTGCGAAGAAATACCCAACAGGCACTTCGAGAACGCGTGCCAAGTCGTACAAACGACTGGCGCCAACACGGTTTGCACCGCGCTCGTATTTCTGAACTTGCTGGAAAGTCAGACCAATAGCTTCGCCCAACTTTTCTTGACTCATGCCCAGAAGGGTCCGACGCAATCGAACTCTACTACCTACATGAACATCAACTGGATTTGGCTTTCCTTTACCACGAACTGGTTCGTTTTCTTGTACTCGACCCATAATTCCACTCTTTCTAAACTACACACAAGCAACCATCTATACGAGTAAATTTATGCATACTATCGTATGTAGTCAACTTATTTCTTTCAAAAGAGTGTATTTTATTAGTCTTTCACTACTTTTTACGCCTGATTACCAGTGGTAGTAGAAGAAGGCTGATTAGTAGCAGTACAGAGAAATTGCCAATGATCGAAAACAAAGTTTTCCCAGAGATTTTTTTTGGCAGCCCTGTGTCAACAACACCCTTTTCTCCCAAACCAATACTCTTGACCACACGCCCATAAGCATCAATGGAAGCTGAGATACCCGTGTTCGCAACACGGATAATAGGAAGACCTTCTTCAACAGCCCTGAGTTGTGCCATCCCAAAATGCTGATAGGGACCACTGGTTATTCCGAACCAACCATCGTTGGTTGCATTGAGTATCCAGTCTGGTCTTTTGGAAGAATCGGCAACAGCACCGGGGAAAATAATCTCATAGCAAATCAACATGCTCATCCTAGGGAGCCCAGGAACATTCATCGTACGGAGCCCTTCGCCCGGTGTAAAATCAGAGCTTCCGGCCGTCATTTTTTTTAGGAACGGCACCCAGTCTTTCAAAGGCACGTACTCACCAAAGGGGACAAGATGGAACTTGTCATAAGTGTCGATAATTTCACCGCGGCGATCAAGGACATGCATGGAGTTCCGGAAGCTCCGCTCAATACCTCCACCAACAGACAGCTCTTCAACTCTTGGTGCACCCGTAATCAAATATCCAGATGGCGGAACGACTCTTGAAATAACGGAACGTAACTCCTTATCCCCAGACAATAAAAAAGGCACGGCTGTTTCTGCCCAGATTACATGGGTAATATCCTTGAATCCCTCACCTGCGCTTAGCCCCATTTGCGTTACAATGTGTTCCCCCCGCAGGTCCGGTTTCCATTTGTCAGCCTGATTTATGTTTGGCTGAACAAGACGCATTTTTATGTTGTCAACGAAGGCTTCACTACCCGTCGATGCTGCACTTAATCTAAAGGCACCGTAGCCCCAAACAAGTAAGGGCAGACTCAGAACAAGGAGCACGAAGGCAACACGGCGTTTCATTTCTGAAAATGGAACCTTGGAACTTTCAAACAACACTGCTGGTGCACTGGCAACAAGAAGAGAAAGGAGACTCAAGCCCCAGACGCCAGTTAAGCTTGCAAACTGAATCATTTGATCAGAGAAAGTCCAAACTGAACCGATAAGATTCCAAGGAAATCCTGTAAAAATCCAAGACCGAAGCCACTCGACAAATAACCAGATTGCCGAGAAGGCCAGAACCCGCTCTATGCCTTTAAAACTAAGCCGCCCCATTACGTAACCGATAAGGAGATGAAAAAGCCCCATTCCTGCCGCCAAGGCAAGAATCGCAAAGGGCATTAACCAGGCGTGGCGAGCGCTATTAACCAGAAAAGCTGCACCAACCCAATAGAGGCCAACAGCGAAATATCCCGTCCCAAATGCCCACCCGATAAAGGCTGCTTTTTTGGGAGCTTCAGCACCTTTCCAGAGCCACAAAAGACCAACAAAGGCAGGAATCAAGAAAGGTATAAAAAACAAAGGTGCAAAAGCGGTTGCAGATAGCCCCCCCAGAACGGCGGCGATACCATAGCGTTTCCAACCTCTAATTTCTTGTAGATTTTGGCTCAGGCTATAAACACCTGCCAGTCCCCGCCCAATCACCATACTGGCTTAGCCTTCTTTTTGTTCTTCGCTATCTGTTGCCGTATTCTTCCATACTTTCAAGCGCTTAATTTTGCGTGGATCAGCATCGAGGACCTCAAACATAACGGCTGTTTCCTCATGTTCAATCAATTCACCTCTCGCAGGTACACGATCAGCAAGCCAGAAGACGACTCCCCCAAGAGTATCAATGTCTTCATCGCGTTCTTCGTCGGTCAGAATAGGACCTATCTTTTCTTCAAGTTCCTCAATCGGGCAGCGCGCATCAGCTACAAAAGAACCATCGGGACGCGGGTATAAACGCGGGCCTTCGTCGGTATCATGCTCATCCTCAATCTCGCCGACGATCTCCTCGACAAGGTCTTCAATCGTGACAAGCCCATCAATTCCGCCGAATTCATCCACAATCAAAGCCATGTGGACGCGCGACATGCGCATTTCCAAAAGCAAGTCAATCGCCCGCATGGATGGGGCAATGATCAAAACACGACGAACAATACTGGCCAAGTTTGGATTGCGCGCGCCCTTTGAATATTCCAAAACGTCCTTGATATGGACCATACCAATGACATCATCCAGCGTTTCCCGAAAGACAGGTAGTCTTGAATGCCCTGCGCGGCTCATCATATCGATAAGATCCCCGATGGAAGTATCCAAATCCACGGCGATAATATCAGCACGGGGCACCATCACGTCAGAACAGGTCAGATGGCGAAGCTTTAGGATATTCCCGAGCATAACACGCTCGTCTTCCCCAATCGGAGTCAATGATGCAGCTTCATCTTCGCTGCCTTCGATTTCCTCAATGATTTCTTCCATCGTCTCACGAAGACTGGAATCGCCATTTTTGAAACCAAAGCTACGTGTCAACCAATTCCATAGTCCGCCGCGCGACGATGCCTCTGCATCCTGGTCGCGCAGCGACTTACTATTTCCTGATATTTCACTCATCTATCATACCCTGTAAAAGCCGATCGCCATCAAGCTCGTAAGGGTTATTAACGCCAAGCCTATTCAAAATTTCTACCTCAAGCCCTTCCATCTCAAGTGCATCATCATCTTCAATATGATCATACCCCAACAAATGCAAAACACCATGCACCAAAAGATGCGAAAAATGATCTTCCAGCCTTTTAGATTGCTCATTTGCTTCTAAAATCAAGGTTTCAATAGATAAAACAATATCGCCAAGCGGCAAAACACCACGTTGAGAGGCAAGGTCAGCCTCGTCCGGGTCATCAAGTGTCGAGAAAGAAAGAACGTTCGTTGGCTTGTCTTTACTCCGGTATTCGTTATTCAAAGCCTGAACAGAAACATCATTTGCCAAAACAACAGATAGTTCCGCTTCCGAAATCAACGTCGTCTCAGATGAAGAAGGGCTTGCTGAAAAACCAGCAAAGACATAAGAGGCAATTACAGCCCGATGGATAAGTGCTTGATGGTGCGGGAGAAGCTCAGACCACTGTGGTTCTCTCAGCTCAACGGATACATCGAACCCCGAAGACATAAACGAAGCACCTTCATTGCTCAAAGACCGTTCCAACGCTTCAGTCATAATCAGATCAGACATCTATCTGCCTGCCTAATAAAGCCCCCTCTGACACCAGACAGGTTATCGACGGGTTAGCCATCAAAGAAATCTCTTTCTTTTGTTTCACCTTTATTTTCATGATTATCATAGGCACGAACAATTTTTGTAACCAGTTCATGACGAACAATATCTGCATGAGCAAACTGCACGAAACCAACTTCTTCCAATTTGGCAAGGGTTTGAGTTGCATCCCGTAGGCCAGACAGTTGCCCCTTTGGCAAGTCCACCTGTGACATATCACCCGTCACAACCATTCGCGACCGCTCTCCAAGCCGGGTCAAAAACATTTTCATCTGCACAGGAGTTGTATTCTGGGCTTCATCCAGAATAACAAAGGCATTCGACAGAGTACGGCCACGCATAAAAGCAAGAGGCGCGATCTCAATTTCACCGTTTTCCAGCCGGCCCATAACTTGATCCGAAGGAAGCATATCATGCAAAGCATCATAAAGCGGACGCAAATACGGATCGACCTTGTCTTTCATGTCTCCAGGAAGGAAACCAAGGCGTTCGCCCGCTTCGACAGCTGGGCGCGATAGAATAATGCGCTCAACATCACCGTTCAATAACAAGGAAACCCCATAAGCAACAGCCATATAGGTCTTGCCGGTTCCAGCAGGGCCGACACCAAAAACCAACTCGTGACGTTGCATTGCCTTTATATAAGCGGCTTGACCTGGCGAACGTGGATTAAGACGCCTTTTGCGCGTTACAATCGCCAACTCATCGCCATGTGTTGATTCTACTGCTTTTTCTGTTTCATCAACATCCGGTGTTATTTGCGCCATACGAACAACCGCATCAACCTCGCCATCACCGACGTCCAAACCCTTTTGCAACCGTTCATATAGTGCCTTTAAAACAACCTTTGCTGTCGCTACAGAATCTTTATTACCGCTTATCGATACCTGATTACCGCGCGAAGCGAGATCCACACCGAGGTGCTGTTCCAATCGAACTAGATGTTGGTCATGTTCCCCATAAAGCATGGGAAGAAGACTGTTATCATCAAACTCAATTAATTTATTTTGCCGTGCACCACGGGCGGCTTGTCCGTTACGAGCTCTGGCTGTCAAATGCGTCCCTCCATTCCGGCTTTGGCATGCCCTATATTATGCGCGTCAAAACCGCCAAAGTCACCTGTTACTACTGAACCTGTTAAAGAATTTGGTTTTGCTGTCTCTATTTTGACATCAACAATTTGCCCCATCAAACGTTCAGGAGCCTGCACAAAGACAGATTGCATGTACGGACTGCGCCCGCCTAACTGCCCAGTTTCGCGACCTTTGCGTTCAATCAAAACCGAAAGTGTCTTCCCGATCATGCTCTGGTTAAACGACATTTGCTGTGCATTAAGCAATTCCTGTAACATTGCCAGACGTGTTGACTTAACATCCTCTGGAACCTGCGCATCAATACCTGCAGCTGGCGTCCCCGGACGTGGACTATATTTAAAGGAATAAGCTTGAGCATAATTAATATCAGTAACCAGACGTAGCGTGTCTGCGAAGTCCTGATCACTTTCGCCTGGAAATCCAATAATAAAGTCAGACGACAGAGCCAATTCAGGACAAGCATCGCGAAGCTTGTCAATTACCCGCCGATATTCATCGCCAGTGTGTTTACGATTCATCATTTCCAATATGCGGTCAGAACCACTTTGAATTGGTAAATGCAAATAGGGCATTAACTCTGAAAGGTCACGGTGAGTATCAATAAGCTCGTCATCCATATCATTTGGATGCGATGTCACATAGCGAAGGCGTTCAATACCATCAACTTCTGCAAGCTCTCTGAGTAATCGCCCCAAACGCCACGTTTTACCATCAGCACCCTCACCATGATAGCCGTTCACATTTTGACCAAGAAGAGTAACTTCACGCGTACCGTTGGCAACCAGACGCTTGGCCTCGTCAACAATCGCCGTTACCGGACGAGAAAATTCAGCGCCACGAGTATAGGGAACGACACAGAAGGTACAGAACTTGTCACAGCCTTCCTGAACAGAAAGGAAAGCCGACGGGCCGTGCGTTTGGCTTTCTTCCGGCAGAAAATCAAATTTGGATTCAACAGGGAAATCCGTGTCAGAAATACCCCGGCCAGTGGTATTACCAAGCGCTTTTGTGACCATTTCAGGTAAACGGTGATAGGTTTGCGGACCAAACACCATATCAACCTGTTTTGCACGGCGTAAAATCTCTTCGCCTTCAGCCTGTGCCACACAACCGGCAACACCAATCAGCATGCGCTCACCAGCGGATTCGCGCTTCTCCTTGAGACGACGTAACTGCCCAAGCTCAGAGAAAACCTTCTCAGAAGCTTTTTCGCGTATATGACAGGTATTGAGAATCACCATATCAGCCACGTCAGGGCTATTCACGGTCTCGTATCCCAGAGGAGCCAGAACATCTGTCATACGAACCGTATCATAGACGTTCATTTGACAGCCATAGGTCTTAATATAGAGCTTTTTTGCCAACGTAATTACCAATTCAGCCTAGTGTTATTTGCGGTCATGTTTATGACAAACCGTTCAAACACCTTGTTAAATTACCATCTGTTGGGATTTGAAGCTATCGGTAATCGCTGCCCTCTCAGGGCATTGGAAACGCCGCCAGATACTGCTTTATGACAGTGACTGGCCATTGCTTTCCTATTCGCGAAGGAACTCGCTTCTACTGGCTCTAGGAACTCAACCTCTACAGTTAAAACCCCCATCGCCAGCGCATGCCATAAATGCCCGGGCAATTCCATATCACCATACCAAGCATAAAAGGGCCGCCATAAACGACCCATCGGCATACCATCCAACCGGGTGTATGTAATAGAGATTGGCTGAACCAGCAAGGGGCTATCGTTTTTCGAAGCCTGAGCAACAGAAAAGAGCGCCGATTTAAAAGGTAAAACCCGCGTACCATCGCTTGATGTTCCCTCGGGAAATAAAATCAGATCGCGCCCATTTCCAAGTCGCTTTGCCATGTTGTCACGACTTTCGCTGGACTTATGGCGACGACGTTGAATAAAAACCGTACCGGATAACTTCGCCAGCCATCCAAAAAATGGCCAGTTACCAACTTCGGACTTCGCCACAAAATGCCCGTCAATCAGGCTACCCAAAACAGAAATGTCCAGATAAGAAACATGATTGGATACATACAGTGTCGGTTGGCGCGTACTTTGTTGGCCCCGGGTGACGATCTTAATACCATTAAAAAAACACGTCGAATTATGATACCAGAGGGGTAGCTTATACCGTCCAGGCAAACGAAGGAGTAAAAGAAGAAGCTGTAACGGCATCAGAGCCAAGGTGAACAGGACATAGACAACCAAGCGGCATGAGGCTCTTAAATCAGAGCCCAAACCAGAAGCTACAGCAATGTCCGACATATCATGCTACCTGTTGAGCTGCATTGTCCGTTTCACGGCGATAATGTTTATAATATTTATCTGTTACCCGGCTTGTCTCGACAATCACGCAAACATCCGTGGTACCGAATTGCTCATCAATCACAGCGCCATCTCCAATAACACCACCAAGCCTGAGATACCCCTTAATTAAAGGCGGAAGCTCTTTGATTGCAGCCTTCGGATCAATCTGATCAGCAGGCATAAGATCCATAGAACTAAATCTTTCCGGCAGGGCTTTGGGTCTAATATCTGTATCCGCCAAGTGATTGTGGTATAGATAAGATAACGGCAGCTTCATCTGCTCTGGATCAACACCGTGCAAACTTGCGCAGCCAAACATGTAACGAATGTCATAGGTGAAAACATACTGGGCGATACCGCGCCATAAAAGCTGCATCGTTGAACCGCGTCTATATTCCTGATCGATACAAGACCGCCCCAGTTCCAGAATTTCGCCATCAAAGTTCAGCAGTTTTTCCAGGTTGAATTCATCAACTGAGTAAAATTGCCCCCGCTTTTTCGCGCCTTCACGCCTCATCACACGATAAGTGCCAACAACAGCGTCTGGGCCAGTACCCCGGTCATTATCAAAAACAAGCAGATGATCGCAAAAAGGATCAAAGCTATCAAAGTCCCGATTCTCTGCTGCCATCTCAGGAGTAGGCTGTGCGGAGTTCTCACGATAAAAAATATCATATCGCAGATTTTGCGCAGCCAAAATCTCCCGTTCGCTCTCGGCCAAACGGATTGTAAGTTGTCCCGCAGTTACATCGACGGGTCGTGAAGTACCCTCATTCATGCTCAGCGTGTTCCCTGGTAAACATGGCAAATTTAAACATGGCGAGGACTGTGCCAGAAAATTGTGTCTATTTTATTGCACTACAGCCTTCACGCACAGCATAAAGTTCAAGACGATGATCGATCAAGCGATAACCAAGCTTTTGCGCCATCTTATTCAAAAGTTCATGAATTTCGTCATCAGAAAATTCCAAAACTTCACCAGAATTTACATCAATGAGATGATCGTGAACCCGCTCTGTGACTTCTTCGTAACGGGCGCGGCCATCCCCAAAGTCGTGACGCTCAAGAATATTGGCTTCTTCAAA
The DNA here is from genome assembly GCF_048259265.1 of Kiloniella sp. Classification (NCBI taxonomy): domain Bacteria; kingdom Pseudomonadati; phylum Pseudomonadota; class Alphaproteobacteria; order Rhodospirillales; family Kiloniellaceae; genus Kiloniella; species Kiloniella sp. The sequence continues at coordinate 219,570 of NZ_JBLXHT010000005.1, forward strand.
CAGCTTAACAGTCCGATAGACAGTCGCGATAGATATCTTCGAATCTAGCTTAGAAGCACGGTGATAAACCTGCTCCACATCAGGATGGTCCGTAGAATCAGAAAGAACCCTTGCAATTACTCTTCGCTGCTCGGTCATCTTCAGACCTTTTTCAGCACAAAGAACTTCCAGTTTTGATGCCATAATTACCCTGAGCTCATCGTTAATGGATACAGTACTTTTTTGAACAATTCTAATGTACACAAAATGCGCTACTGAGAAAAGCCTGATAGCGCTTTTTTTACGGCTAACCAGTTCAAAGAAAAATGATTACTTATTCCTGTTTGCTTTTGTCCCCAAGCCAATCTGTTTCGCCAAGGAACTACGTTGTTTTGCATAGTTAGGCGCAACCATTGGATAATCTTGCGGCAAGCCCCAACGCTCGCGATATTCTTCCGGTGTCATGTTATAGGCTGTTTTCAAATGGCGTTTAAGCATTTTAAGCTTCTTGCCGTCTTCGAGACATACAATAAATTCTGGTGTGATAGACTTTTTAATAGATACAGCTGGCGTAGGACGCTCTGGCTCTTTCTTTTCTTCCTGACCCAATGTGGATAAAGTGCCGTAGACCTCGCGGATTAATTGAGGCAAGTCTGCTACGGCAACAGAATTATTGGAAACATGTGCGGAAACAAGACTAGTAGTAAGCTCGACTAATTCTAACGAGGAGTTATCTTCAGACATAGTATGACTGTTCTTTCCCAATATAAAGTTATCTTTTAATGATCAAAATATTATTTAATTCATAACATACCAATAGGTGAATTAAAGTTATTTCTTACAAATTTCAAGTTAGTTTCGGTAAAATATGTATATTCTTTTATTTACTAACAATAACGCCAGAAGTCATTTAAATATCCACAGACATGATAACTGCATCAACAGTTGAACCATCTGGTTTGTGGTAGTATTTGGATCTTCGAGAAATTTCCACAAATCCCATCACCTTATAGAGCGATAGCGCAATAATATTATCTTCGGAAACCTCTAAAAACATTTTATTAACAGATACTTGAGTAAGGTACTCAAATAATTTAGCGATTATATTCTTTGAATAGCCCAACCTTCGGAAATCTGGATCAACACAAAATGTCAATATTTCAGCTTCTCCAACAACTTCTTGCCAAAGAATAAACCCTACTGGCTTTCTATCATTACAATAGATAAACCCTTTATTTGTTTTTTGAACAAGTAATCCCAAAAAATCTTTTGCATTCCATGCAGCTTCGGCAAATGACCTTGAATGCATTTCTGCCAACAATTCAGCATGCTCAATACCACACAGAATGATTTCCTCTGATTCACTCATGCCATTATCTAGAACGTCGGCTTGTCTTTGGGTAAGGAAACATCCGGTGCCCGTAAATATAGCGGCTCAACCGACTTATTTTTCTTGTCAAAAAGCTGGTGCTCAACGGCACAGAACAACAAATTTTGAGCATCAGCATTCGCAGATGAGGTTGAAATCGCAATCTTTCGTCCAGCTTTTTTCAAGTATTCATATGCCTGATCAATACCATCCCCGACCAAAAGTAAATTACCCTCTGGCAAAAGATCACTTAAATTTTCTGGAAGCGCAGCAAACGGCTCTGTCAACGAATTCAGTTTTGAATCAAAGCTTTGAACAAACAGATCTGCACGTTTAGCATCAATGATGACAACGATTTGAATATCTTTGACCTTTTCAACTATCGGCACACCGCGGGCAAGAACTTTAAAATTATTAATCCCGACAAGTTGCTTATCGCAGGCAAGTGCAAAACCCTGAGCGGTGGCTAAACCAATACGCACACCAGTAAATCCGCCTGGACCTGTCGTAACAGCAAACCCTGCCATATCCAGCAATTCTTTCCCTGCTTCATCCAAAATCTCTTGCACGATTGGCAAAAGGCGCTCTGATTGTCCACGCCGCATTGTCTCTATACGTGAAGCCAATACTTGGCCTTTGTCCATAACAGCAACGGAACAAGAAGACCCCGCAGTATCCAAACCAAGCAACAATGAATTATCCGCCTGCATTATCGTGAAACCATCCCTTTGACACTCAGGTTAACATAGCTCATAGCTTAAAAGACAAAATAACATTATGGCTTATATCCTTGATGCTGCTTTGTTACAATTGAAGACCACCAATGATCGCCTCTTATTAGGGCTGGCATTAAAGTAACATTAGAGAGCAAAGAAGCTGAACTATCGAAAATGTTTAAAACACACCGTTTTCAATTACTTTCCTTTTTCCTCGCAATCACCCTTGGCCTAATTGGTTTTGAAAAGACCGCTTCAACACAAGAAACGAAAAAGTCTATTGAAGACGTTAATAGAAACGGTGCCGTTGTTGTTATGTATCAACGCTTTGAAGAAAGTAAATACCCAACGACCAGCACGGCTCTCTCCATCTTTGCTGATCATATCCAAGAGCTTCAAAACAAGCAGTACAACGTGATCCCTCTTCTAGATGTCGTTGATGCCCTCAAAAATAATTCACCATTGCCGGATCGTGCCGTTTCAATAACAATAGATGATGCCTATCTTTCTTTCTACGAAACAGCTTGGCCCGCCCTACAAAAAGCAAATCTTCCTATAACTGTATTTGTAACGACATCGGCAGTAGACCAAAATCGGGTCGGGTATATGACTTGGTCCCAAATAAGAGAGCTTGCATCAGATCCTCTTGTAACCATAGGAAATCACGCCAGCGAACTCAGACATATTGCCCACTTATCACAACGAGAGCAAAAACAGATTATTGATCAATCGAATCAAACTTTCAGGCGTGCTTTGGGTAAACAGCCAAATCTGTTTGCTTACCCCTATGGCGAGATCAGTAATAACCTGCAAAGTGTTTTAAGAGCCGCAGGTTTTAAAGCAGCCTTTGGTCAGCATTCCGGTGCCATTGATCACAATTCCGATCTGATGGCTTTACCGCGCTACCCATTCAATGACCGCTTTGGCACAATGGAACGATTCCAACTAGCCATCAACAGTTTACCATTACCCGTATCAGCCGTTTTACCCGAAGACTTAACCCTCAGTGAAGCGACAAATCCACCCCTCATCGGGTTTACCATCGGTTCACAGATTATTCCCCGTGTAGACGGATCCTATCGAGGGCTAAACTGTTATAGTTCTCAGGGTGAACTTACCTTACAGGAACTGGGTGGGGGCCGTATTGAGGTTAGATTAAAAGAACCATTCAAGACTGGTCGGGCGCGCCTCAACTGTACCATGCTCGGTCCTGATGGGCGCTGGCGTTGGTTTGGGCAACAGTATTACATCCCCTGAATTAAAAATCTAAAGCCAATAAAAAAAGCCCGAAGTTGAAAACAACTCCGGGACTTTATTTTTTTAGAACAAATCTAATCGTACCTAAGTATTGACCATACCAGTCAGGCGCTAGCGCGGACTTCAGACACTTCTGGAATATAGTGACGCAGCATATTCTCAATGCCCATCTTCAAAGTCGCAGTTGAGCTTGGGCACCCCGCGCACGCCCCTTGCATATGCAGATAAACGACACCGTTTTCGAACCCGTGGAAAACGATATCTCCACCGTCCTGTGCGACAGCCGGACGAACACGTGTATCCAGAAGCTCTTTGATCTGAGACACAATTTCATCATCGTCTTCATCACTTGCTTCAGCGTGGGAAGACATTGCCTCGGAAGCATCCGTCATAACAGGGCGTCCCGCTGTGAAATGCTCCATAATCGTACCAAGAATAGATGGCTTCAGAATATACCACTCTTTGTCTTCTGCCTTGGTAATCGTAATAAAGTCACCGCCAAAAAACACCCCGGTAACGCCTTCGATTTCAAACAATCTAAGAGCAAGAGGAGCATTTGAAGCCGCTTCTTTTGCTTCAAAGAAAGCCGTACCACCGTCAAGTACCGGACATCCCGGTAAAAACTTTAGCGTAGCTGGGTTTGGCGTCTGTTCTGTTTGGATAAACATATCTTGCTCGTTTAAAAATCGGTCTATGATTGTTGTTCTTATATGTAATCTTATAGGGGCTATTCAAGCCCCTATCCACAATGAATAATCATATAGAATATTTCTTTAACTGATTTCGTCGATTTCAGCAGGCTCTAAATTATCAGGCACAACAGTTATTGGCACACGTAACTTACCAATATGTTTCCCCATCAGCGCAGTCAAAAGAGGTCCAGGCCCCCCAGAACCAGAACTCGCGCCCAGAACAAGGATAGAAATTTGATCGTCTTCGTTTACAAGCTTGACCAGCTCATCACGCCGGTCGCCTTCGCGCATGTAAAGAACAGGGATTTGCCCTGAGTATTCAAGAACTTCTTCGCCAAGTTTATTCAACAAAGCTTCGGCTTCTTCCCGGGCTTCTTCTTGCATCAGATCCCCGACAGCCGCCCAGTGATTAAACTCGGCAGGTTCAATGACGTACAAAAGCGCAACCCGCCCGCCCGTATGAAGTGCACGGCGGCACGCAAAGCGCATCGCCTGCAACATCTCATCACTATCATCGACGACGACAAGGAAAATCCGATCTGTAGATCCATGATTTCGGCATTTTTTACCGTCAGTCTCTTGATCAATTTTCAATTCTGTCGATTCTGTTTCACTCATGCCTTATCCCTTGCGGAAAATTAAATGACCGATCCAGCCGGATACCAAAGCAATCACAATGGCGATAATACCATACATTGCACCATGAAGGTGTGCATAGTCATAAATTTCAGCTTCGGCCCCTATTTTTGATACCGTCAGGGGTGTCGTTCGCGCGTCAATGATTTGCCCATCACGCAAATGATAGACGCTGACAGAATACGTCCCTGTCGGCACATTGGCAGGCAACTCAAATTCTGTCCGGAATAAATGTTCGCCTAAAAAAACTATTTCCGCGTTTTCCAGCTGATAATTACCGCTACGTAACAGATTCCGAAGCAAAGCTTTTTTCCATGAATCGGCCAATTTCCCCGCAGCTTTTGTTACCGGAAGCTCAAGGCCGATATTGTCAAAGCCGATGGCGTTAAGCGCGCGTGTTGCCGAAGAGGATATTTCTTCAATTGGGCCCGTTGAAGCTATGGAATAAAAACTCGGCACACTTTCGAACTTCATCGACGCGGTATTCATCCAGATCCCAGCGACCTGCCCTTTTCGTTGTACTTTAAAGTCCGTATCCGGCCCTCTCACAACGACAATGACTTCACCTGGGGAATTAATACTGCCAAACAGAAGAATGCGATCACCTGAAAATCCGGCCGTAATTGCCACAAGGTGACTGGAAAGATCCGCCTCAATGGCCTTCGTCTCTTTTCCTGACAAAACAAAAAGAAATGATAAAACAATCATCAAAAGAGCATTTAATGAGCAGGCTTTATTATCTGGAAAAAGTCGGTATCTCCGAGATGTCGCACACGTTATCATCACACCATCTCCAAAACATAGAGATCAGCGGGTTCGATCAAAAGATCAAGGAACAGTTTGCCACAAACCATGACAACCAGAATCCCCAGCAACAGGCGTAACCAGTCACCCTGCATTTTGGCCCCTATCCGCGTACCAACCTGGGCCCCGAGGACAGAGCCAACCAACAGTAAAAGTGCGAGAACAACATCAACGGTCTGGTTCTGAGCTGCCTGTAAAAAAGTCACGTTCGCAGCAACAAAGATAATCTGGAAAAGCGATGTTCCAATCACCATCGCTGTCGGCATACCCAACATATAGATCATTGCTGGCACAAGAATGAACCCACCACCAACCCCCATAATGGCAGAGAGAACACCAACAAAAAAACCAATACCTAGCGGCAAAAGCGCCGAAATATAAAGCCGGGATTTACGAAACCGCATTTTCAGCGGCAAACCATGGAACCAGTTATGTTCATGCAACTTGCCACGGGAAACACCCCCTGACTTTCTGCGCCGGAACACAGCCTTGATACCTTCGAGCATCATCAAAAGCCCGATCGTACCCAGAAAGACCACATAGGAAAGATTAATAACAAGATCAATTTGGCCAAGACTTTTTAGGAAAGTAAACAAGCCAACACCGAGTGTGGACCCGATAAAGCCGCCAACCAGCAATATCCAGCCCATCAGAAAATCAACATTTCCCCGTTTCCAATGGGCAAAAACACCAGAAACCGACGACGCGATCACATTGTTTGCTTGTGTTGCAACGGCAACGGCAGGGGGAACGCCGACAAAAATCAGGATTGGCGTCATCAAAAAGCCGCCCCCAACACCAAATATCCCCGAAAGCAGTCCGACACCGCCCCCCATTGCCAATAAGAGGATTATGTCGACAGATATCTCAGCGATCGGCAGATAGATTTGCATTGCCGTCAGTCGCCCTTTTCACAGGTATTCATTTAGCTCTACCCTGTTCTACCGTTTCAGGCAGAAAGTTTTTATTCATAGGCTTTCAAGGGAGCACCCCTAAAGAAATCTATCCTGCTTCACGAAAAAGGAAAAGGGGGTCCATTGAATATTTTCTTTATTTTTCAACTTTTTGCTTAATATTTTTTTAATTTGGCCAATTATAAAAACACACCAGTGCTTTTCTTTTCAAACGCTTCCCTAAAAGAAAAGGGCATCAGAAACAAACCTGATACCCTTTTCATAAGACATGTGGAGCCAAATATTATTTATACTGGCTCCATGTAACGATAAGCTTTTACTTGTTACGACCGTAAAAAACCAACAGCTTCAAAAACTTCTTTCATCACAGGTTCTGCTAGCTTAGCAGCCCGATCAGCCCCCTGCTTGAGCACAGAATCAACGTATGATTTATCATCCATCAATCGTTTCATTTCCGACCCCATTGGTCCCAACTTGGTAACCGCAACTTCTGTCAGAGATTTTTTAAAATCGGCAAAGCCTTTACCTTCAAATTCACCCAGGACATCAGAAAGCTCTTTGTCGTTTAACGCCGCATAGATAGACAGCAAGTTAAACGCTTCCGGACGTTCTCTGCGGGCGTCATCAAGCAATTTACCATTTTCACCCAACACTTCAGCACCGGGGATTAAATGTGGATCACTCGTTGCCTTCTTGATTTTTTTAGCAACGGTATCTGCATCATCCATCATGGTGATACGACTGTAATCCGATGGATCAGACTTGCTCATCTTTTTACTACCGTCACGCAAAGACATGATGCGTGTTGCAGCACCAAAAATAAGAGGTTCCGGTACAGGGAAAAGATCTACATTGAAATCATTATTGAACTTAATGGCGATATCACGCGTCAATTCAAGGTGTTGCTTCTGGTCCTCACCCACCGGCACATGAGTTGCTTTATAAGCAAGAATATCCGCCGCCATCAGGTTTGGATAGACATACAAACCTGTGGATGCTTTCTCACGGTTTTTTCCGGCCTTGTCCTTAAACTGTGTCATCCGGTTCAACCAACCGATCCTGGAAACACAGTTAAAGATCCAGCCAAGCTCGGCGTGGGCAGAGACTTGTGACTGATTAAAAATAATGTGCTTTTCAGGATCAACACCCGCCGCCAGATATGACGCCGCAACTTCACGTGTATTATCAATCAACTGCTTAGGATCTTGCCAGACAGTAATGGCATGCATATCAACGACACAGAAGATACACTCATAGTCGTCCTGAAGGCGCACAAAATTACGAATAGCGCCGAGATAATTGCCAAGATGTAGGTTCCCTGTGGGCTGCACGCCCGAGAAGATACGCTTCATGGGAAAAGATCCATTCCAATAGCGGTTGATAGTAAGATTTAAGAAAAGGCTTTATCGCCGTTCAAAACCCTGGGGTCAAGAGCTGGAACCAAGACGCAAGATGCAGATCAGTCGAACAAACCTTTCGGATCATAAATCGGTTCTCCGCCAAGAAGTGTTGCCTCTACATTCACAGACCCGATCTCATTTATCGGTATATCCACAATATTGCGGTCCAGCACAACGAAGTCAGCCAACTTCCCCTGTTCAATCGATCCTGTTTTATCCTCGTGCTGCAATAGTTTTGCGACATTGAGCGTCATCATTTCAATAACTGTTTCCACTTGGTCGAAAGCACCGTCTCTTTGGGTAAGAACGGCTTTAATTTTCATCACGGGAGATAGCTCTTCAGCATCCCAATCACTGCTTAGAACTACTTCAACTCCAGCCTGATAAAGTTTGAGAGCAGGCATCAAATTTTCTGATCGTTTGCCAATAAATCCGGCAAGATATTGTTTCGTATCCGGATTGGTCGAACTTGACGCAAGCTGAAAATCGGTAATAACATTTAACTCACTAAACCGGGGTATATCTTTCTTATCAACTAAGTAAAGGTGCGTTATACGATGCTGAATGTCCGTTGGCGGGTTCTCTTTTCCTGCGTACGCCACGGCATCTAGAGCAAGTCCGACACCTCGATCACCCGTCGCGTGAAAATGAACCTGAAAGCCTAGCTGCTCCAGAGCACTTACATAACCAAAAAGTATCTCTTCTTCAAAATATAGGAATCCCCTCTGCAAATCTTTCGGGAGATCGAGTTTTGCTTCATAGGGCTGATAAAGCGCACCAGTTGCCTGAGACAAGATACCGTCTACATAAACCTTGGCTTGATTAAACCGCAGAAGCTTTTCAGGATCATTACTATAACGCTTTTGAAATTCGACAATCTGTTCTTCAAAGGGTAAATCAGGGTAAAGATAGAGTGCATTACTCGCACGCACCGTCAGCAAGTTTTCCTCTTCTGCACGGATCCAAGCGTCCTGATGCCCCCTAGGCCAATAACCACCTGCATCGCTCACAGTTGTGATACCATTCTCCGCTAATAGATCCAGAGCTTGAAGCAGGCTCTCATAAGCGAAATCAACATTTTCCTTGGTTGGCGGCAGTGCTGCATTCCGAAGTTTCTGTTGCGCATTTTCAAAAACAACACCCGTTAAGCGACCTGTAACAGGGTTTCTGCCGATCAGCCCTCCCGGTGGGTTAATCTCAGGAGTCGCTTGAAAATCCATATATCCCACAGCTTCCATCGCCTTGGTATTGGCCCAGGCTCCATGCCCGAGATTATCCAAAATAAACGCTGGTCGATCAGGAATTAATTGATCAAGAAACACCATGGGAGATTCCACTGTTTCCAACAAAGCTGGCATGGAAACACCAGCCCCCATAAACCAAGACGCCTCACTTTGTTCACCAAGGCAATAGGCAATTTCCTGACGATAGATCTCTTTCGATCCTTCGGCAGGCAGAAAACAAACTGTTTCATTGATACCTGCTTCCAAGGCATGCAGATGAGGATCTTGAAAACCCGGCATAAGCATGCGGCCTCCCAGATCAATAACGTCAACCCCAGTCTTCACCATATCAAGAAGCTGTTTTTCCGTACCCACAGCAGCAATAACACCATCTTCAACCAAGACAGCTTCGGCCCATGGCATTTTTTTATCAACAGTGTAAATTTGTGCGTTTACAACAAGATAGTTGTAAGAAGATGCATGGCTTTGCGTTAAAAAAGCACTGCTCAACCCCAGACTAAGACCAATGACTTTAACAGTCGGGACAACAGCCTCGATTACTCTGGATATTTTTGTTTTTAAGTATTTCATCAGCTTATCACCAAAGGAATGCGTATTTCCGTTAAGAGATCCTTTTCCAAGACTTTCGCAGGATCATTGTGATAGATCTCGATTGCGGGCCTATCGTCAACTTCATGTCCAGAATCAGGGAGCCATCTGCCATAAAGCCAATCATACGCCTGATTCAAATCACCATACACCCCCTTAAAATGGGCAACGGCATACTTCCCTGCAGAGATTGTTTGTACCTTCAAGTCCCCGATTTTTGATGCGACATCTGGGATTACAACCCCGATATCAGCCCTCAAATAACGACTTTCTGTGATATTCGGGTCATCATATGTCAGCATAAAAATTTCCGTCTTATCATCCAACGATATAGCCGCCTCCGCTGCCCGTTCGTACAACCTATCAAACACAGGTTCGAGATCGTTATAATCTCCTTGATGATGGATATAGGCCACATGCATCGTTTCATGCGTTTCTATCTGAATATTTAAATTCATATATTGATCCTGACCGCAGATTACGCGCCTCAGCTACCTTGCCCCAAAGTCCGTCAGGGGCCGTATCAGGAAAGTGAAACACACTTTCCTCTCGATAACGACGAGGAGAAAGACCAAACTGTTTTTTAAAAGCACGACTAAAAGATTCAGGTGTTTCATATCCAGCATTAAAGGCTGTATTCATTACAGACTGGTTAGAATAGATCAGCGCACTGGCTGCGCGTTCTAGTCGTAACCTTTGTATATGATGTGTCAGACTTTCCCCCACCATCCCTTTGAAAATACGGTGAAAATGGTAGGGAGAAAAATGCGCGATATTAGCCAACTGAATCAGGTCCAATGCCTGATCAAGGTTTAGCCGAATATATAACATTACCCGCTGAACACGGCGCTCATAATCCAGCCGCGTCACAGATTTTACAGATAACACCGTCATAAACGTGGGTCACTCCTCTTCGTTCAAAAGCACCCTAGGCAATGAAATAAGAAAAAACCTGACCGTCTTTGCTAATTATAACATGTACGTACTTAAAGCATCGTACCTCAAAGTACCTCAATGAAATCAAATACAAACCACCCCAAACAGAAAAAGGGCCGGAGGAATAATCCTCCGGCCCTTCTATTCGCAAGGAAATGCGTTAATTAGTTCCAGCTTTTAACAAGCTCGTCATAATCAACGGTTTCACCCTGTGGTTTCTCGTTGGCCAATTTGGCTTTAGGAGAACCAGGCTGATTCAGCCAGTAGCTGGCTTCTTTTTCTTCGTTCAGCTTAGGTCCGCACTCGCCCTGTACGCCTGCGCGTTCCAGACGACCAAGAACTTTATCTTGAGCAGCTGCAAGTGCATCCATAGCTTCCTGAGGTGTTTTTGCACCAGAGCTGGCATCACCAATGTTCTGCCACCATAGCTGTGCAAGTTTTGGATAATCAGGAACGTTGATACCTGTTGGTGTCCACTGAAGACGGGCAGGTGAACGATAGAATTCGACCAAACCACCAAGTTTCGGTGCACGCTCTGTGAAGGATTCATGCTGGATATCGCTTTCACGTACGAAAGTTAGACCAACGTGACTTTTCTTCAGAGAAACCGTTTTGGCAACAGTGAACTGTGCATAGAGCCATGCAGCTTTACGACGATCAACTGGTGTGGATTTCATAAGAGTCCAGGAACCAGCATCCTGATAACCAAGCTTCTGACCTTCTTCCCAATAAGGACCATGTGGGGAAGGTGCCATACGCCATTTTGGTGTACCGTCTTCGTTTACAACGGGAAGACCGTCTTTCACCATGTCAGCAGTAAAGGCAGTGTACCAGAAGATCTGCTGTGCAACAGCACCTTGCGCAGGAACTGGGCCAGCTTCACCAAAGGTCATGCCTGGTGCTGATGGTGGAGCATAAGCTTTGAGCCAATCAACATATTTGGCTACGGAGTAAACCGCAGCAGGACCGTTTGTCGCGCCACCACGTGATACTGAAGAACCAACCGGGCTACAGCCTTCCATACGGATGCCCCATTCATCAACCGGTATACCGTTTGGAATGTTTTTGTCGCCAGCACCAGCCATTGACAACCATGCATCAGTAAAGCGCCAACCAAGTGAAGGATCTTTTTTACCGTAATCCATATGGCCATATATAGTTTTACCGTCGATTTCTTTCACGTCATTTGTAAAGAAGTCGGCAATATCTTCATAAGCAGACCAGTTAACCGGAACGCCCAGATCATAGCCGTATTTTGCTTTAAATTTAGCTTTGATATCAGGGTCGGAGAACCAGTCATAACGGAACCAATATAGATTCGCGAACTGTTGTACAGGAAGCTGGTAAAGCTTGCCATCAGGACCAGTAGTGAAAGATGTACCGATGAAATCACCAAGATCGAGATCCGGGTTACTTACATCAGAACCTTCACCTGCAATCCAGTCAGAAAGTGGCACAACCTGTTGGTAACGATAGTGCGTACCAATAAGATCTGAATCGTTGATGTAGGCATCATAGATGTTTTTACCGGACTGCATCTGTGTTTGCAGCTTTTCAACAACATCGCCTTCACCGATCAGGTCATGGTTAACCTTGATGCCTGTGATTTCATAGAAAGCCTTGGCAAGAGTTTTTGATTCGTACTCGTGCGTTGTAATGGTTTCGGAAACCACATTGATTTCCATGCCTTTGAAAGGCTCAGCAGCTTTTGCAAACCACTCCATTTCTTTCATTTGATCAGCTTTGGACAAAGTCGAAGGCTGAAATTCATTTTCTACCCAGTTCTTAGCTGCAGCTGCATCCGCATGAGCTGCGCCAGCTGAGAGAACCAAAGCGACGGCTGTTAGAGCGCCGCCAATATAACGGGACTTCATTATTATATCTCCCTGTTGCTTCATTCAGTAAACGAGTTTGCCTCGTCACCCCACATTTGCCCTCTAGGTGTTTACACCCATCTAAACACGATGAATGCGTAGACAGCGCTTACGACGAGGGCTCCCCACAGTTGGATATCTGACATCAGAAGCCAACCGAGGTGAATAAAAGCACTGCCCAGTAGTGTAATAAACAATCGATCCCCACGCGTGGTTGGAATATTAAGAATCCCAACCTTTTCCCTTTCGGGGAATTTGATTGCCAATACCGTCATAACAACAAGCGTTGTTGCAATGATGATAAAGAAAGTAGCCGTTGGCCAAGTCCAGGCCATCCAGTTCAATTCCATGATACGGACTCCCCTTTAAACCCGGCCCAGGGCAAAGCCCTTGGCAATATAGTTACGAACAAAATAGATCACCAGAATACCCGGTATAATGGTCAGTATCCCGGCCGCTGCTAGCACACCCCAATCAAGGCCCGACGCAGACACGGTACGTGTCATGGTCGCGGAAATTGACTTGGCATCAACAGAAGTCAGCGTTCTGGCCAACAACAATTCAACCCACGAGAACATGAAACAGAAGAATGCAGCCACGCCGATACCCGAAGAAATCATCGGTGTGAAAATACGGGTAAAGAAACGCGGGAACGAATAGCCGTCAATATAGGCGGTTTCATCAATTTCACGCGGGACACCAGACATAAAGCCTTCGAGAATCCAGACCGCCAAGGGAATATTAAACAGACAGTGTGCCAAGGCCACCGCTATGTGCGTATCAAATAATCCCACAGCCGAATAAAGCTGGAAGAACGGCAAGGCAAAAACCGCTGGCGGTGCCATTCTGTTGGTCAAAAGCCAGAAAAACAGATGCTTATCGCCCATAAAGTTATAGCGCGAGAATGCATAAGCCGCAGGCAAGGCAACCAATAGGGTAATGATCGTGTTCAACACCACATATATTGTCGAGTTTATGTAACCGTTGTACCAGCTTGGGTCTGTAAAAATCACCATATAGTTGGCAAAGGTCAGATCCTGTGGCCAAAGGCTAAAGGTACTGAGAATTTCCTCGTTCGTTTTCAAGGACATGTTCAGCAACCAATAGATCGGCAACAACAAGAAAACAATGTAAAGGATAGTGACGAGAGCTTTGGTTTTCATGACTTAAGTCTCCGCTCTGTCTAAATAGCTCATCACTGTGAAGAATACCCAGCTGAAAAGTAGAATGATTAAGAAATAGACCAACGACATCGCCGCAGCAGGTCCTAGGTCAAATTGACCAATCGCCATCTGAACCAAATCGATCGAAAGGAAGGTTGTCGCGTTACCCGGTCCACCACCTGTCACAACGAATGGCTCGGTATAGATCATAAAGCTATCCATAAAACGCAACAGCACAGCGATCAGGAGTACGCGATTCATCTTTGGCAACTGGATAAAACGGAATGTCGCCCACTTGCTCGCTCCGTCAATTCTAGCGGCTTGATAATAGGCATCGGGAATTGACTGTAAACCGGCATAGCAAAGCAACACAACTAGCGACGTCCAATGCCACACATCCATGACAATCAAGGTCACCCAAGCATCAATTGTGTTTTGCGTATAGTTGTATTCAATACCCAATCCATCCAGAGCAGCCCCCAGAAGACCAATATCAATACGGCCAAAAATTTGCCAGATCGTGCCCACCACATTCCAGGGTATCAGGAGTGGCAGCGCCATAAGAATCAAGCAAAACGGAACCCAGAGCCCTTTTTTCGGCATCGCTAATGCAATGGCGATACCAAGCGGAATTTCGATAGAAAGGATAATAAAGGAGAACAGGAACTGACGCCCTAGCGCCCCGTGGAAACGGTCAGACCGAAGAACTTCCTGGAACCATTCAATACCAGCCCAGTAGAATTCATTATTTCCAAAAGTATCCTGAAAGGCATAGTTAACCACAGTCATCAAAGGAATGACCGCAGAAAATGCCACGATTAAAACAACAGGAAGAACAAGCCACCAAGCGCGGTTATCGGACCATTTATTCATGATCAAGCCTCCTCTACCAAATGACTGTTGGCATAAAGATTCACATGCGTTGGATCGACAACAAGACGCGCACCATCAGTAGGAACCTCATCTTCTTCGTTGACCATCACTTTAAACTCATGATCTTCAAGACGGACACTTGCCACCTTAAAACGGCCAAGGTCCTCTACCTTTTGAATAGAAACAGTTGGCCCGGCCCCTTCCCGTGAAAGCGACAGGAATTCCGGACGAATACCAACTTCCAGCGAGGCACCCGCGGGTATATTACTCAGGCCCTGTTCCATGGCAAAAGCATGGCCAGCAACCATTGCCTGCTTACCATCAATATGACACGGCACAACGTTCATGCCCGGTGAACCGATGAAGTAACCAACAAAGGTATGTTTTGGACGCTCAAACAGCTCTTCAGGCGTGCCCATCTGAACAACAGCACCATCGTACATAACAACCACTTTATCAGCGAAAGTCAGTGCTTCCGTCTGATCGTGTGTGACGTACACCATCGTGTAGTTAAAGCGTTTGTGCAGATGCTTAAGCTGAGAGCGCAACTGCCACTTCAAATGAGGATCAATAACGGTCAATGGCTCATCAAACAAGATCGCTGACACATCAGCACGAACCAAACCGCGCCCCAGAGAAATCTTCTGTTTGGCATCAGCCGTAAGGCCACTTGCTTTACGCTTGAGACTATCTTCCATTTCCAGAAGTTCAGCGATTTCACGAACACGACCGTCAACTTCACTGGCACTCACACCGCGATTGCGAAGCGGGAAAGCTAAGTTGTCATAGACAGTCATGGTGTCATAAACCACCGGAAACTGGAAAACCTGTGCAATATTGCGGTCTTCAGTTGCCTTATTGGTGACCGCCTCTCCATCGAAGAGAATTTCACCGTGCGTTGGCTTCAACAAACCGGAAATAATATTCAGAAGTGTTGTTTTACCGCAACCAGATGGGCCAAGCAGCGCGTAGGCTCCGCCATCTTCCCAGATATGATTAAGCTCTTTAAGGGCAAAATCCTGTGGCTCCTGGATATGCGGCATATAGGAGTGCGCCAAACCATTGAGTTCAATCTTCGCCATTACGCTTGCTCCCCAGCTGTACCCCAGGGGCCCGCTACCAGCTTGCCTTTGGTGTCAAAAACAAAACACTTGGAAGGTTCCAGATAGACATCGATGTCACTATCGATTTCAATTTCCTGCACCCCATGCGTAAGGCTGACCCAGCGTTGGTCTGCAAAATCTACATGCACAAAGCTTTCAGATCCAGTGATCTCTGTAACTGCAACCTTGGTTTTAAAGGAGATCATACTCGGATCACTGTCGATATGCAGATGATTTGGACGGAAGCCCAATGTGTAATCACCATCACCAACCTGATTTAAAACACCTGTCGCTTGTGCTGAGAATTTCTCACCGTGGCTAACGACGCCACCCTTAATACTAACAGGTAAGGTGTTGATCGGCGGATCAGAGAAAACATCAGCCGTTAACAAATCGCTCGGATTACGATAGATATCGATTGTCGGTCCGAATTGTGTAATTCGACCTTCGTGCAACGTCGCCGTATTACCACCTAGCAACAGGGCTTCTGTTGGTTCGGTTGTCGCATAGACAAAGATAGCGCCAGTTTCAGCAAATACCCGTGGCAATTCTTCGCGAAGCTCTTCACGCAACTTGTAGTCCAAGTTCGCCAGCGGCTCATCCAAAAGAACTAGGTCAGCACCTTTAACCATGGCACGCGCCAAGGCTGTACGCTGCTGTTGACCACCTGAAAGCTCAAGCGGTGTTCGATCCAGCATTGGTTCCAGCTTCATCATCGCAGCTGCTTCACGAACTTTACGATCAATCTCGTCAGCCGGAGCGCGGGCAATACGTAACGGAGACGCAATGTTCTCGTACACTGTCAATGCCGGATAGTTGATGAACTGCTGATAAACCATAGCAACATTGCGATCTTGTACCCGAACGCCTGTTACATCAATACCATCAAAGGAAATACGTCCCTTAGTCGGCTTATCCAAGCCGGCCATAAGCCGCATCAAACTGGTTTTACCTGAAAGGGTCGGTCCGAGAAGAGTGTTAAGCGTACCACGCTCCAGACTGAGGTTTGCCTCAGCTATGTGTACTTCGTCTCCGACCGTCCTCCAGATATTCTCTAGAGATAACGTCATTTCAACCCCACGAAACTCAACTTTATAGTTGGTTTTGTTTTTCTATTTTTGTTTAGCTGGCTTTTGCCAGTTTTTTAATATTCTGCGCCATCCATTCGGATAGTGCTTCCTTGTCTGCTCCCTTGATTCTCAGTCCTAGTTTGCTTCGACGCCACAGTACATCATCCGCTTTCTGCGCCCATTCATGGATCATCAGATAACGCACTTCTGCTTCATAAAGATCAGCTCCGAAATTCTGACCTAAATCCTCTAGCGACTTAGCATTACCAAGTAAAAGCGAATAACGGGTTCCGTAACTCCGTATCAACCGCTCTGCATGGCTTTTTCTTATAAACGGATATTCTTTTTGTAATTTAGAAACTTGTTCAGTTGCCTGCTCACACGGGAAATCGCCGCCGGGAAGGGTAGCGCCCTGAGTCCAAGCTCCCCCAATTTCAGGGAAAAATCCAGAAAGTTTTTCAATGGCATGTTCTGCCAGACGACGATACGTCGTGATCTTCCCACCAAAAATATTCAGGGCAGGGGCGCCATCAAGCTCGTCAACCTTCAAGACATAATCACGTGTTGCTTCCTGTGCCTGGCTTGCACCATCGTCATAAAGCGGGCGAACACCAGAATAGGTATGAACAACCTGATTTGAAGAAATAGAGGTTTTGAAATAGCTGTTTGACAAGCGGCAAAGATATTCAATCTCGTCCTGAGAAATCTTAACGTCAGCTGGGTCACCTTGAAAATCTTCGTCAGTGGTCCCGATCAGCGTGAAATCCTTTTCATAGGGAATAGCAAAAACAATACGCTTGTCGTCATTCTGGAAAATATAACAGCGATCATGGTCAAACAGCTTTGGAACGACAATGTGGCTTCCCTTGACCATTCGTATAGAATGATGAGACGAACTTTCCATTTCTTCATTCAGGAACTTCGATACCCACGGGCCAGAAGCATTTACAAGAACCTTACCCTTGATGACCCGTCGATCGCCATCATTAGTATTTTCACAGGTAAGATTCCAAATACCGTCTTTAACTTTGGCATCAACACAACGGGTCCGGCAATGAATGTCTGCCCCTTTATCCCGTGCATCTATCGCATTCAAGGCAACCAGACGCGCATCATCAACCCAACAGTCAGAATACTCAAAACCTTTTGCAAAGCCCTCTTTCAAAGGAGATCCTGCTTCATCGGTTTTCAGATTTAATCCGTGACTTGCTGGCAGCTTTTTCCGCCCGCCGAGATTGTCGTACAAGAAAAGTCCAATACGAATAAGCCAACCGGGCCGTTGTGATTTGTTGTGTGGCAAAACGAAACGAAGCGGCCAGATGATATGCGGCGCCATCGCCCAAAGGGTTTCGCGTTCAATTAAAGCTTCGCGGACAAGACGAAACTCATAGTGTTCAAGATATCGTAATCCACCATGAATAAGCTTGGTACTCGCCGAGCTGGTTGCCTGTGCTAAATCGCTTTGTTCAACAACACATACTGAAAGTCCACGACCCGCAGCATCTCTAGCAATTCCGCACCCATTAACGCCACCACCAACGATGACCAGATCATACGTCTGACCGCTCACAATACCTCCCCAACACAGTACTTACTGAAAAAGCTGTACCGTATGTATTCGAATCTTTCGAAACGAGTTTCCTTTTGGTTTCGTTTTGCACGCTATTCGAAGATTTCAAGGTTCGCAAGTGAAAATTTTTATTACATTTTTATGACAGCTCAGATTCAATAAGGCGTATACCGCTATCCCTACAGATTTTCCTCAGGTTTTCGGATTCAAGGCTGTCTGTTACAAAAGTATTAATTTGATCAAATTCTGCAACGCGAACAGGGGCGGTTCGTTTTAGTTTCATTTTATCAGCACACAAAATAACGTGGTGAGCGTTATCAATTATGGCCTGAGCCACTTTCGCTTCCCTTAGATCGAAATCCAGTAAAGACCCATCTTCGTCTACCGCCGAGGTCCCGATGATGGCAAAATCCACTTTAAATTGCTTGATAAAATCAACAGCGGTTTCGCCCACCACACCACCATCTGAACGGCGAACCATTCCCCCGGCGATTATAACATCAATTGATGGTGCCGGACGTAATATATTGGCAACATTTATGTTATTAGTGATGACCAGCAAATCTTTCTTACTTAACAAGCACTGTGCAACTTCTTCGGTTGTTGTGCCTATGTTAATAAAAAGAGAACAATTATCCGGCACCAAATCAGCCGCCGCCGCACCTATTCCTCTTTTTTCATCTTTGGCAATCATACGTCTTGCGTCATAACGCAAATTTTCGACCCCCGCCGCAAAGACAGCGCCACCATGGATTCTTTTCAATATGGCGCGCGCACAAATTTCATTAAGGTCTTTGCGTATTGTCTGAAGAGATACTTCGAAGCGAGTAGCCAGTTCTTCGACTAAAACACGTCCTTCTTCCCGAGCAAGGCCAACAATTTCACGCTGTCTGGGATTGAGAGTGTCCATTTTAAATTCCCCTGAGCTCATCTTATTATTATATATTGATGACAGTTTAAAATGACTTCAAAAAAAACGAAAGTACAAAATCTTCGCTTTTCGAAAAACGAAACTATTTGTTTCTTACCTAAGCAATTATAATCCTGAATTCTCTTTCTCACAGAAAGATGATTGGACGAAACCAACGTTTAAAACTCTTATCTCAAGATCCTGTTTCTGCCGCGAACACGTAAAAACACCCTTTTAGTAGGACAGAATAATGACCAAAGTTATCGACAATTATCACTTTCTTCTATCCCCTTGGAGCTATCTCGGAATAAAGCACTTCAACCGCGTTGTGGCGAAACACAACGCCACCGTAAATTACAAACCCATATCTGTTATGGACACGTTTGAGGTTATGGGCGGAACGCCACCAAGTAAACGCCACCCATCTCGTATGAAATACAGAATGGTTGAATTAAAACGCTGGTCCAAGCATTTGGGCGTCCCTATGAATTTTGAGCCTGCCTTTTGGCCTGCGGACCAAACACTCGCAGCGCAAATGGTTTACGCAGTTCAAGAAGCAGGTGGAAATGCAGGGGCTTTTAGTGATGCTGTTCTGACGGCAGTCTGGTCTCAAGACAGAAATATTGCCGAAGAAACAACACTTGCAGAAATTTCTCGCGAATGCGGCTTTGATCCAAATACACTTATTGCCCAAGCGAAAAGTGATGCTATGGCTCAAGCCTATATCAAGACGACAAAAGAAGCCCATGACCGTGACGTCTTTGGTTCACCAACTTACGTTTACAACGGTGAAAATTTTTGGGGACAAGATCGCATAGACTTTTTAGATAAAGCTTTAGACCACTGACGAACATCAGATTAAATCACCCAATAGTGAAAGGATAATCCTACTATCCTTTCACTATTGGGTTTAAAATATTTCAAAGCTTTAAGCTTTATCACGTCTAAAAGACTCTAAAGTTTAGGCTTTGCCGCGCCGGAACATCGCTGAAAAATCGGCTGGGCGCACCGCGCCAAGCAAGAGTGACAAAAGAGCATAGACAAGAAGGCCAGCGCCAATCAACGCAGAAAGTGCGGCTACTTTCTCATAAAGCTCACCGTCGAACCAAGGACGTAACCAGCGCATCCCGGACCAGAGAACACCCCCCATCACCAGAGAAGAAGCCAGTATTTTTGGTAATCTGGAAACGAATCGTCCATCAAGTTTTAAATGATCCTTACGAACCAAAACAATCCAGAGCATCAAAACATTTACCCAAGATGAAATAGCCGTCGCCAAAGCGATCCCAACATATTGAATAAACTGGAAAAGTATCAAACTGAGCGCAATATTTATAAATATCGACACAATTGCCAAACGGAACGGTGTTACCGTATCTTCCCGTGCGTAAAAAGCAGGCTGTAAGATTTTTACCAACACATATGCAGGAAGACCAGCGGCATAAGCCATAAGCGCAACAGCAGTTGCGTCGCTTGTCTCACGGCTAAACAATCCCCGTTCAAATAAAGTCACAACAATTGGCCAAGGCATAACAATCAAAGCAATGGTAGCAGGTAGCGTCAACAACAAGGCCATTTCCATGCCTCTGTTCATGCTATTCATCGCACCTTTATCATCATTAGCTTTTAATTTTCGCGCTAATTCAGGCAAAAGAACAACACCAAAGGCAATTCCTATCATCCCCAAAGGTAGCTGGTAGACACGCTCTGCATAATAGAGAAAAGAGACGCCGGCTTCCTGAAAAGTCGAAATCATTGTGCCAATAACAACATTAATCTGCATCGCACCAGCTGAAAGCACACCTGGAACCATACGGCGCATTAAGGTTTTCACATCGCTCGATAACCTAGGTAATCGCATTCTCATATTCAAACCAGCACGCTTTAGAGAAATGAATAACAAAAGCATCTGGCCGAACCCGGCTGCGGTCACGGTCCACGCCATGGCCTGGCCCGGATCTGGTACCCGTGGAACAATAAGAACCAATGTAATAATAAAAAACACATTAAGCAGAATAGGGGCCGCAGCCGCAGCTGCAAAACGCCCCAACGAGTTCAACATGCCAGAAAAGAGGGCCACAATGACCATGAAGAACAAATAGGGAAAAGTGATCATATTAAGCTGTTCAGCATAGGCCAGCTTAGAGATAAACTCACTAGGTATGGCCAAGGTCTCCCCAAGTCCTTGAGGTTTGAGATTTATCGCTTCTTGAGTAGAAACTTTAAGGACCCAATCTTCAAATCCAGGTGCGAGCGCATAGGTCACCCAAGGCATCGATGCCATTGCCCCAAAGGTCAACAACAACATAAAGGTAAACATCACCGCATGAGTCTGTTCGGCAAATGTCTGAGCAGCTTCCCGTCCTTCAGCCTCTACTTTTCCGGCATATAAGGGAACAAAAGCAGCGTTAAACGCCCCTTCTGCAAACAGACGACGGAATAAATTTGGTAATCGAAAGGCGACAAAGAAGGCATCGGCAATTGGCCCTGCGCCTAAAAAAGCAGCGACAAGAATATCACGTACAAAACCAAGAATACGGCTTAACCCAGTAAAACCGCTTACTGTCGCCAGATTACGAACCAAAGACATTCAGATACTCCGCATAGAACTCACAAAGGGAGTTTCACTTCATCACCTGTAAACTCACCCTCATGCCCACACCTTTGTAGAGGAAGCGGTTAGGATTTGGAAGAGGATGATTCTGCAAAGACATCGACGATAACAAAGAAATATCCGAAGCTTATTGAAAAGCTGCTTTCTATCATCTTGTTAAACCTAAGATGAAAGAGGAAGCGGTGTCCCAAAACCAATATCGATATAGTCTCTTTGATTAACTTTATTGTAATTTAATTGTTTGTCTGAATTTTGATGCCACTCAATGTTCTCAAGCACATCGTCGACAAAAACCAGATAGTGATAATCCCCATTATCTGAGGCAAGGGGATAGCCAACCGTTTCAGAAACATGTGCCAGCCCAGATTCGTACCGACCTTCAAGGATCACCCTCATACCACAGGGAAAAGAAGCTACTTTGAAAAGCTCATTGTAGGCATCATCCCGCCGCTCTTCCGAGACAAATTCAACATAATCCCGTCCTGTTGGATCAAACCCGATACGATCAACTATCCCCGTACCTACCAGACGAAGTAGCGATTGCCCAGGTGTGCTCAGATCATGTATCAAGATATGTGATAGAATCGTTTTTACGGCAGCAGGGTTGAAATCACTTTTCTTTGGAATAGTTTGACCACTTGAATATTTCAGTTCCCACCAATAGTCATGCAACCGCTGACAACGCGGGCTTGTGAAAACCAGTGATGAAACCGTCTTCATGTACTTAACTCGCACCTAAACTGACTTACTCCATTCAGTATATCCCAAAGAGAGTTAATCAAGCATTGAACACTTCCAATAATTTTTTCTGGATATTTTTAACTTTTTGTTCTGACGAAACCTTGTCACCCAAAGCTGACTGAACATAGAAAACATCAACCGCCCGCACACCATAGGTCGCAATACGCGCAGAATGAACTAGCAAGCCCAATTTGGTCAAAGCCTGCGTCAGATAGTAAAGTAATCCAGGTCGATCCTGACCATTAATCTCCAAGACGGTGTAGCTTTCACTTGCTTTATTATCGACCAGCACCCGGGGCTTTACCTTTAATGCATTATGAACTCTGCTTGGTAATCTGGTCGGAAGATTCTTAAGCAACTTTGCCGTTTTTAATTCACCCGTTAGGGACTTTTCGATTGCCGTTTCCAGCGTTGCCAAACGTTCCGGGTCATTAATCATACCTTTGGTATGGGCATCCGCAATATAAAAACTATCTAATGCCATCCCGTTTTTCAGCGTATGAATCGTTGCTCCTTCAATAGAAGCACCAGATACAGCCAAAGCCCCTGCAACCCTGCTGAACAATCCGGGGTGGTCTGCTGTATAGATTGTGACCTCTGTAATTTGGCGATAGGTATCAACACGAACTTCGGATGTATAAGGAGATTTATCGTTTTCTGCCTTGCGAATTAGTTCAGCTCGACGCTTCTGGGTTTCTGTATCTGTTGAAATCCAATAAGAAACTGTTCCAAGTTCAAGATGCTTGGCAACATCCTGTGCAGGCCAATGGGATAGCTCTTTTGTCAGAACTTCCCACGCCACTTGAATCCGTCTCTCTTGACCCTCTGCAGCTAATCCACCCGATAAAAGCTCTTCGGTACGCCAGTAAAGATCACGTAACAAAGCAGCTTTCCAGGCATTCCAAACATTCGGCCCCACCGCCCGAATGTCAGCAACAGTCAGCACCAGTAACAACCTCAACCGCTCTGGAGACTGTACGATCTCAGAAAAATCCTGAATAGTTTTGGGATCATCAATATCCCTTGAGAAAGCAGTCTCGCTCATGGTCAAATGATAACGAATCAACCATGAAACAGTCTCTGTTTCCTCTGGTGTCAGCCCCATCCGAGGGCAGATTCTTTGTGCTATTTTAGCCCCTTCAATGGAATGGTCACCTTTCCTACCTTTGGCTATATCATGTAGGAATACAGCCACATAAAGCACTTTACGTGACAGGATTTTGTGAACCACCGCACTTGCAATTGGGGCTTCTTTCTTCAGCGTTCCTTTTTCAATCTGATGTAAAATTCCTATCGCAAACAGCGTATGCTCATCCACGGTATAATGGTGGTACATATTGAATTGCATCAAAGCGACGACACGCCCGAAGTCAGGAACGAAACGTCCTAAAACACCGGACTCATTTAATCGGCGTAACGTTTTTTCAGGGTCTTTGGGCGACGTCAGAATATTTAGGAACAGGCGACTGGCGGCTTCGTCCTGACGGATACTTTTTTTAATCAAACGCAGAGATTGGGTAATTTTGCGTAATGCTGCAGGATGGATATCCAAATCGTGTTTTTGGGCGACATGGAAGATACGTAACATTTCGACAGGATTTGTTTCGATTGCATCATCCTGACGAAAAGTCAGACGATCGCCTTCTAAACGAAACTTTTCGATGGAACGCTTACGCTTGAGAAAAGGAAGTGGAAGACGGAAACCCGATCTACGATTATGTTCAGCTTCCAAAGCTGCACAAAAAATACGTGTGAGACCACCAACCTCTTTTGCGACGATAAAGTAATGCTTCATCATCCGCTCAACACCCTTGGTTCCGGCGTGATCAGTATAATTCATCCAGTCTGCAAGGTCACGCTGCACATCAAATGACAAGCGTTCTTCCGGTCTGTTCGTCAAATAATGTAATGCACAGCGTAAGGACCACAAAAAAGACTGTGCTTTGGCAAACTGACGAACTTCCTGTCGGGTGAAGATTCCTCGCTCCGCAAGACTGGAAATATCATCGACCTGATATATAAATTTCGCAATCCAGAAAAGGGTATGCAAGTCTCTTAATCCGCCTTTACCCTCTTTGATATTTGGTTCCAGCGTATAACGGGACCCCCCGACTTTTTTGTGTCGCTCACTTCGTTCTTTAAGTTTTTGTTCAATAAATTCAGCCCCATGACCAGAGCGAACAACCCGGTCGTAAGTTTTTCTGAGCTTGGTGTATAGCGCGTCATCTCCACAGAGATAACGGGCCTCAAGAATGGCTGTATTTATTGTCAGATCGGCAAGGGAGCTTCGGATGCATTCCTTTACGTTGCGAACGGAATGGCCAACTTTGAAATTGAGGTCCCACAGAAAATAAAGCATGGCCTCAACCACCTGCTCTGTCCTAGGAACGCTCTTATAAGGTAACAAAAACAGTAAATCGACATCAGACTGCGGTGCCAATTCTCCGCGGCCATACCCCCCAACTGCTACAACAGCAAAGGTTTCACCTTTGGAACGCGATCCAATCGGATACATCTCTTCATCAACAAATTTAAAAACAAGCTTCAGAATTTGATCAACCAGAAAACAGTTCGCGCGTACAACCATTGTTCCAGAAGACTTTTTATCAAAACGCTTGCGGACCTCTGCATGCCCACCTTGTAATGCATCCCGTAAAAGTTCGAGAACTTTATTACGTTTGACCTGTCCCGTTTCATCAACCGCACATATTTCAGCTATCGCAGCTTCAAGCTTAGAAGCAGGAAAAATAGCCGTTTTGTTCTTTACGTCCTGATGATACGCATAATCGAGAGATGTTATCGGCATGCCGTCCTGCTTTTATACCTTGTGTTATTATTTAATGTCCCTTGGATTTTTGAAACTTTAGGAACAATAGAAACCTACTCTTTACCAACGGCCTTAAGCTCATAAACTAAATCCAGTGCCTGACGAGGCGTTAGATCGTCCACATTTATTTCACTTAAGCGTTGGTCAACAACGGAAGCACTTTGATCAACTTCTCCTTCTGGCGTCGTTGTTGGCAAACTGGCAAAGAGAGGGAGATCTTCGGCAAGATGTGTCAAATTCCCAGCTTGTCCGTCTTTTTCCAATGTCTCCAGAACCTGCTCTGCACGGGTAACCGCGGCAACAGGCAATCCGGCCAGCTTGGCCACATGAATCCCATAGGATCGATCCGCAGCACCATTTGTAACTTCATGCAAAAAGACCACTTCACCCTTCCATTCCTTAACACGCATAGAATGGCAGGAAAGTGATTTGAGCTTTGATGTTAAACTGGTCAATTCATGATAGTGGGTTGCAAATAAAGCACGTGATTTATTGGTTTCATGCAAGTGCTCAACACAGGCCCACGCAATAGACAAACCATCATATGTGGCTGTACCACGCCCAATCTCATCAAGAATAACCAATGATCGCTCTGTCGATTGATTGAGGATAACCGCAGTTTCCACCATCTCAACCATAAATGTAGATCGCCCGCGGGCCAGATCATCAGCGGCGCCAACACGGCTGAACAACCGGTCAATAGATCCGATATGTGCAGCCTCAGCGGGCACAAAAGATCCCATCTGCGCCAAAACCGCGATCAATGCATTCTGCCTGAGAAAGGTTGATTTACCAGCCATGTTAGGTCCGGTAATCAGCCATAAGCGCTGTTGATCTTCTAACGAACAGTTATTGGCCACAAAAGGCCCCTCGGACGTTTTGGACAAAGCAGCTTCAACAACAGGGTGACGCCCGCCAATTACATCAAACGCCAGACTGCTATCAACTTTGGGACGATTCCAACGCTCACTAACAGATAGTTCCGCCAAAGCAGCATTAACGTCTAATTCTGCGAGTGTACGCGCTGCCAAAGCAATCTCATCAGCTTGTTCTACAACTTTACCAACCAGGTCGTCATAAAGTTCCAGCTCAATGGCTAAAGCCTTGCCTGCTGCACCTGAAATTTTTTGCTCAAGATCAGAAAGCTCGACCGTGGTAAAGCGCATTGCAGAAGCAAGCGTTTGGCGGTGGATAAATTCTGAGTCAGCATCGGTATTAACTTTGGAAGCGTTTGTTGGACTGACCTCAATAAAATAACCAAGAACGTTGTTATGTTTGATCTTCAGACTATTAACACCCGTAATTCCGGCATATCTCGCCTGAAGCCCGGCAATTAACTTACGGCTATCATCTCTCAGTTGTTTATATTCATCCAAATCTGGTGAAAAGCCTAAGGCGATAAACCCGCCATCCCGTGCGAGCAACGGCAAGTCTTCTCGTAAAGCCCGTTGAAGCATATTACAGAGTTCCCGGTGGTCACCCAGTCTCTCAATGCAATTTTTTATACCCTCAGGCAGGCTATCCAACTGTACTCCGCCCAGCATCGACTTTAATTTGCCAGCTTCAGACAAAGCATCCCGGATGCCAGCGACATCACGCGGCCCCCCGCGTCCGACGGTTAAACGGGACAAACCGCGCTCAATATCAGGGCATTGACGAAGACTTGCGCGCAAATCCTGACGAAGTCCATCTTCTTCGACAAACCATGACACCATATTCAGACGATGAGAAATTGCTTCCGGCTGCGTTAAAGGGGCCGCCATACGCGCGCCTAATAATCTGGCCCCCGCACCAGTCACGGTCCTGTCGATCGTTGCGAGCAGACTTCCCTTGCGCCCCCCCGTCAACGCTTGGGTCAGTTCCAGATTTCGTCGGGTCGCTGCGTCAATTTCCATAACAGCATCACTACGGACCCGCTTGGGCGAAGACAGACGGGGCAGTTTGCCCTTTTGTGTAAGTTCAACATAATCAAGCAAAGAGCCTGACGCGGCCACTTCAGCCCGAGAGAATTCTCCAAAAGCATCAAGCGCCTTTATCGAAAACACATCCTCCAAACGACGGCGGGCGTTTTCGCTATCAAACCGCGATGATGGAAGCGGCGACAAAACGGACCGCCATTCATTAACTACATCAGCTAGCTCTTCACGCGAAAACAAGCGTTCTGGTAGCAGAAGCTCACCGGGATTAAGGCGCGCCAAAGCGGCAAGAAGGACGCCATTTATATTATTGTCCGAAGCAGCCAAAGGCTGGGTATAAAAATCGCCCGTGGACATATCCAGCCAGGAAAGCCCGTAATCACCAGCGGCATCAGTTAAAGCCGCAAGATAGTTGTGGCTTCGTGCATCCAGAAGTTCATCTTCTGTAATGGTGCCCGGTGTGACCAAACGGACAACACCCCGTTTAACAACCGATTTTGCCCCACGTTTCTTCGCTTCGGCCGGATTTTCCATTTGTTCGCAAATTGCAACCTTGAAGCCCTTGCGAATCAACCGTGATAAATAGCCCTCTGCCGCGTGGAACGGTACACCACACATAGGGATATCATCTCCCTTGTGATGACCTCGTTTGGTCAGCGTAATATCTAGAGCTTCCGAAGCTTGCACCGCATCATCAAAGAAAAGTTCGTAAAAATCACCCATGCGATAAAACAGCAATGAATCTGGGTGATCTTCTTTAATCTCCAGATATTGCGCCATCATTGGCGTTACTTTTTCAGCAGCCTTGACCTTTGATGCAATCTTGGGTCTTGACCCAGATTGATCTTTCGCTGTTTGGTCCGGTGCAGATTGATCAGCCTTTTTGCTTTCTTTATGACCAGAAAGCACAGAGTTCGGGGTTTCTTGGTCCTGGTCGCAGGGAATGGTCTTTGTTATTTCAGTCACAGAAAGGCAATACTCAAAAAAAGAAAACAGGGTGGGGAAAATAACACACTCGCATTGCTGAGCAAAGAATGCTTACCCGATTTTCGTTTTTAAAATTTTTGAGCTGTCAGCAGTCTAATTCACCTGCTTTTTCACGCTCATGTCAGTGCGTTTAGACGGGAAAACTAACGTAACTTTGGTCCCCTTGTTAAACTCACTCTCTAAAATGAGCTCACCGTCGTGTAATTCCATCAACGTTTTCGACAAGGGAAGCCCCAGGCCGGTTCCTTCGTGTTGTCTTGTAAGGTGGCTATCAACCTGAATAAAGGGCTTTAAAACTTCCTTAATTTTTTCTTCAGGAATACCAATTCCCGTATCTTCAACAGAGATAACTATTTGGGTTTTTTCATTCAACCAGGCTGACAGAACAACCTCTCCACCTTCGGATGTGAACTTCACTGCATTACTCAACAAGTTCAACAACAACTGCCGTAATCTGGTATTATCACCGAGAAGATAAGGACAATCAGGACTGACATTTGATTTCAACGTTATCAGATTACGTTCAGCACGATTATTTACAATTTTCAGACACGCAGATACAGCCTCCTCAATATCAACAATTTCTTCAACCAGACTAAGTTCGCCGGCTTCAATTTTTGACATGTCGAGAATGTCATTGATAATTTCCAGCAACAACGATCCACTGCTATAAATATCTTCAGCATAGGCCTTGTATCGCGGTTCTTGAATTTTTCCGAGCATCTCGTATTTGATCATTTCTGAAAAACCAATAATCGCATTCAACGGCGTCCGCAGCTCATGACTCATATTTGCCAAGAAATAGGTCTTTGCCCGGTTCGCTGCTTCCAATCCTTGCACATAAATAAGCTGCTGTTTCTCATGCTGTTCAAGCTTATCAATCATCCGGTTATATCCCTCAATGAGTTCACCAACCTCATCTTCGGACGTGACAGGGATCTTATGACGAAGTTCTTGCTTATCGAAGGATGCAAAACCTTGGCCCAAGTCCTGAATTGGCTTGATCAAATAACGCCGGGTTGCAAAGAAAAGAACGCCTGAGAGGCCAAAAACAACAAGGATACCTTCGGGAATCTCATCCACAAAATTGTTCCACAGCTTTGTGGATATATCCGTATAGGCAACAACAAGGATAAACTTACCAATTTTGCGATTAACAAAGGGATCCTCATAGATAATATCGAGGGTATAGCTTCTATGCGTCTGCAAAATTTTATCTGCGACTTCTTTTTTCGCTATTAAATTATCTTTTTCATCATAGACCTCAGCCCTATAAACCTCAGAGAATTCAATAAGGCTGCCTAAGTGCGATTCAATTGCTTCCAGATCAAAATTCCAAAGATACCCTGAAACGACATTGGCCTGAGTCGATGCCAAATTATGCCACTGTTCAGAAACCATGGTCTGTTCTTCTTCGAAATCCAGATAGCTATCCACAAAAGATTCGACCATCGTGGCAATAAGAACAGCAGGAACAATAAGATATAATAACTTGGCATTAATTGTTTTTGCAGATTTAAACATAAGAAAAACCCGCAACATAACTTTGTTTATAAGCTAAGCACTCAATTGTATTTAACGTTATGTCCCCAATCATCGAGGCTTTATATCGCTGAAAAAGAGTCTGCATAAATATTCCGAGCCAATGCCAAGTAATTTACCAACAAAGATTAAATGCTTTCTTCTATACACACTCAAGAGAAGATCTTTTTAACAATAAGATAGAATTAATTAACTCTCTCTTATCAAAACGCGATTTGCTTATTTCTTTTACCCTTATTTCGCGTCAGTGAAAACAATCAGCTGCGCATATCGCTAATTTAATTAGTCCAACGAGGACTTTTTTGAACAATTTCTCTTCCAATTGGCTTTTTTGCAATGCAGTATATCCTTAAGGACCGCCTAACAGGTTTCATTCATATCAAAACAAGACCAAAATCACCCTGACGACGACACTTATTTATTATTATAGCGGAGAGCAGACCCGTGCCTAAGCACAATTCCCGAACCACCGACGCAGATGCGCTGGACTTTCATGCCTCGGGACGTCCCGGAAAACTGGAAATCAAAGCAACCAAACCCCTCACAACACAACGAGATTTGTCCCTCGCTTATTCCCCTGGCGTTGCTGTGCCTTGTTTGGAAATCGCCAAAAATCCCGCCGCAGCTTACGACTATACCGCCAAGGGGAACCTTGTCGCTGTAATATCAAATGGCACTGCCGTTCTCGGCCTTGGTAATCTTGGTGCTCTTGGTTCAAAACCTGTGATGGAAGGTAAAGCCGTTTTATTTAAACGATTTGCAGATGTTGATGGCATTGATCTCGAAGTCGATACCGAAAATGTTGATGAATTCGTCAACTGTGTTCGCTTTTTAGGGAAGACTTTTGGCGGGATTAATCTGGAAGATATAAAAGCGCCAGAATGTTTTATCATTGAACAAAGACTTCAGGAACTCTTGGATATTCCTGTTTTCCACGATGATCAACACGGGACCGCGATTATTGCCGCAGCCGGCTTGTTAAGTGCCCTTGATATCACCGGTAAAGACCTTAAAAAAATCAAGATGGTCGTGAACGGTGCGGGATCAGCAGGTATTGCCTGTACCGAGCTTGTCAAAGCTTTGGGTGTTCCTCACGAGAATATTCTACTTTGTGATACAAAAGGTGTTATTTATCAGGGCCGTGAAGCAGGGATGAATCAATGGAAATCTGCCCACGCGGTGCCGACAGATGATCGTACCCTCGAAGATGCTATGCGCAATGCTGATGTGGTTTTTGGGCTTTCCGTCAAAGGCGCTTTTTCTCCTGAAATGATTAAAAGTATGGCCCCAAACCCGATTATCTTTGCCATGGCTAATCCGGATCCAGAAATCACGCCAGAAGATGTCGCACAGGTTCGGGACGATGCGATCGTCGCAACAGGCCGTTCCGACTATCCAAACCAAGTTAACAACGTTCTTGGCTTTCCCTATATCTTCCGTGGTGCACTTGACGTTCGCGCATCCAGTATCAACATGGAAATGAAGGTTGCGGCAGCAAAGGCACTGGCCGCACTGGCACAAGAGGACGTGCCTGATGAAGTCGGAAAGGCTTATGCAGGCAGACAGCTGAAATACGGACGGGACTATATAATTCCCGCACCTTTTGATCCTCGTCTTGTTGCCGTTATTCCAAGGGCCGTTGCCGAAGCGGCAATGGAAAGTGGCGTTGCCGGTAAAAATATCGAAGACCTAGACGCTTATGAACGCGAGCTTTCTGCGCGTCTGGATCCTGCCGCAACAACATTTATGCGAATTGCACAAAAAGTACGTAACAACCCAAAACGTGTTGTTTTTGCAGAAGGCGAAGAAGAATCAGCCATTCGTGCGGCGGTAACCTATTACAATGCAGGATATGGTACACCATTGTTGGTTGGTCGCGAAGAAACCATCAAAGATACAATGCAGCTACTGGGTATCAACGGAGACTTCATTGAAATCCACAATGCCAGTATTTCCGAGCACCGTGAGCGCTATACAGATTACGTGTACAACCGCCTACAGCGTAAAGGAAAACTCTACCGTGACTGCCAGCGCATGGTTAATCAAAACAGGAACATCTTTGCCTCCTGTCTTGTAACAGACGGTATTGCGGATGCCATGGTCACAGGCTTGACCCGTAGCTTTGCGGTATCACTTGATGATGCAATGCGGGCAATCAACTGCAAACCCGGCAAACGTGCTATGGGCATGTCGATGATGATCATCGATGGTAAAGCCATATTCGTTGCAGATACATCAGTCAACGAAGTGCCTACCTCTGAACAGCTTGCCGATATTGCCGTTCAGGCCGCATCACATGTTCAGGCCATGGGTTACGAACCACGTGTTGCCTTTTTAAGCTTTTCTAATTTTGGCAATCCAACCCGGGAAACGACAACACGCATCAGACGCGCGGTTTCTGTACTTGATACAATGAATGTTGGTTTCGAATACGAAGGGGAAATGCAAGCCAATCTTGCCTTGGACTTTGATCTCCAAAAAAGATTGTTCCCTTTCTCTCGTCTCACCGGGCCTGCCAATATTCTGATTATGCCAGCACTTCATTCTGCCAATATTACCACCAAGCTTATCCAAAAAGCAGGTGGCAGCACGGCCGTGATTGGGCCAATGCTGGTAGGTCTTGAAAAACCAGTACAGATTGTTCCTATGGGTGCAACAGTAACCGACCTTGTGACCATGGCAGCATTAGGTGCCTATGAATCCATTACAAATGAGATGGAGGAACCCTTTCTCTAATTTGAAAAATTAAACATATTTGTTACGGTTTTATGAACTCATCAGTGGCTTCTGGATTTACATAACCAGAAGCCACTGATTTTAAACAATTTTCATAACCGTCTTCAAACTGTCATGAAGACAAGTTAAGTATAGGCGGAAATCACGACTTACTTTCCGTATTATTCGCTAACACAATCGGGTCAACATGCCAGTTCGTCAGGACAAATATAATCGACTATTTACGTCGTCACTCATTTTATCATCCCCGGCCATTGCCGTCCTGTTTGCGCTCGTCATTCTTCATCTAGTGGTCTGGCAAGCAGCACTGATATCCGGTTTACTCATACTTGTTGGCACCAGCTACATCCTAAATAGCCACTACAGTCACGTTGAACGTCTGAAAGAATATATTACTGCCCTTCGGCAATTAAAAGGTCGAGATGCCCTACCAGAACCACCATCTGCAGTGGGCAGCTTTCTTTATCCCGAACTTAATTCAACCTTGTCTCGGATGGCACAAGAAAGACAGCAATACAGACGCCAACTAGAAGATGTCACTGATGGTAACGAAGCAATTCTTCGCTCCTTACCCGATCCCTTGATCATGTTGGGCACTAAAAGAAAAATTATCCGTGGCAATCCCGCAGCTGAGACAATATTTGAGGATAAATTAGCCGGAAAAGAACTCTCAACAGTCTTGCGGAATCCCTCCATCCTCAACACCATTGATGAACTTGAAAAAAGCCAGAAAGATATTTCCAGATTCGTTGATTTCAAGATTCACGGTCGCGTTGAACGCTATCTCCAAGCACGCATTGCGCGCATGCCCGAGCAGACGTGGGACGGTACAAAGGTTATTATTAGCCTTCACGATTTAACATCGGCAAAACGCGTTGAACAAATGCGAGAAGATTTTGTCGCCAATGTCAGTCATGAACTTAAAACGCCATTGGCAAGCCTGATGGGCTTTATCGAAACGCTCAAAGGCCCGGCCAAAGATGATCCTGACGCACAGCAAAAATTCCTCAAGATCATGCAAGATCAATCAGAACGTATGTCCCGCTTGGTATCTGATTTACTATCTCTGTCTAAAATCGAGTTACTCGAGCACACACCACCAACCAGTGT
The DNA here is from genome assembly GCF_048259265.1 of Kiloniella sp. Lineage (NCBI taxonomy): Bacteria > Pseudomonadati > Pseudomonadota > Alphaproteobacteria > Rhodospirillales > Kiloniellaceae > Kiloniella > Kiloniella sp. Next base: position 253,141 of record NZ_JBLXHT010000005.1, read on the forward strand.
GACTGATTTGAGCGAGGCCATGACCACAATCATTGAGGGGCTACACACTCAAATTCAAAGTAAAAATATTACCATCCGCCGGGATATGGATGATGTTATTCCCGTCCTTGGTGACACAGAGGCACTGACACAGGTTTTTCAGAACCTTTTAGAAAACGCTGTTAAATACGGGCATCAAGGAACGACAGTAACGATTCGCTGTAAATCTTACGGCCCTGGTAGCCAAGGAATGCGTCGTCTTGGTCGCCCGTCCGTGGCAATATCTATCATTGATCAAGGTGATGGCATTCCCCGGGAACACATACCGCGCCTGACAGAACGCTTTTATCGTGTTGATGCCGCTCGGTCCCGAGAACTTGGCGGCACTGGTCTCGGCCTTGCCATTGTAAAACACATCGTCAACCGTCACCGCGGTGTTCTGACTATCGACAGTGAAGTTGGACGTGGATCAACATTTACAGTTTACTTACCTCAAGCTGCGATTACAGAGGAACAACGCAAACCAATTAATATCAACGAAGTCAATTTCTGACCCTAGACATTCTTGATAAAGATTGGGTTATTTAACAAAAGCTTCAAATTAAGAGATCCCGGAATTTTCTTGGGATCTTTTTTATTATGAAAAATATTTTCATATATATTAATGACTTAAAATAAATATATTTTAAACTTACTCGTTTTTTCACCTAAATACGAGTAATAAAACTGTCACAGTAGAGTCACAGAACTATAGCTCTAGCCCGATATGTTTTGCCTCGCCGAATGATCGGCAGCGCATATTATCCCAGTGACGGTAAAAACAGTTCACGCAGAGGGGATCTCGGAAAACCGGGATAATGCGTACCTTGAGATTTATTAACGCTATATAGCGGAGACATGAACGTGATTAAAAAAGTTCTCACTGCGACAGCACTCGCTGGAATGATGATGGCAGTAGCTGGCGCTGCTCAAGCACGCGACCAGATCCGCATCGTCGGTTCTTCTACAGTTTTCCCATTCTCAACAACAGTTGCTGAAACATTCGGTAAAACAACCGGTTTCAAAACGCCTGTTGTTGAAAGCACCGGTTCTGGTGGTGGCATGAAGCTTTTCTGTGCAGGTGTTGGCGTTGAACACCCGGATATCACAAACGCTTCTCGCCGTATCAAAGCTTCTGAATATGAAAAGTGCACCAAAAATGGTGTTTCCATCACAGAAGTAAAAATCGGTTTTGACGGTATCGTACTTGCAAACTCTAAACAGAGTGACCGTCTGACTCTTACTAAAAAACAGATCTTCATGGCTCTTGCTAAGCAGGTTCCTGTTGACGGTAAGTTGGTTGACAATCCATATCAGAAATGGAGCGACATCGACTCAAGCCTGCCAAACAGCAAGATTGAAGTTCTAGGCCCGCCACCAACATCCGGTACACGTGATGCTTTTGTCGAGTTGGCTATGGAAGGCGGCGCAAAGAAATTCGAAAACCTGAAAGCCCTTCGTAAAAGCGACAAGAAAGCTTTCAAAGCAATCGCTCACACTATTCGTGAAGACGGTGCCTATGTTGAAGCTGGTGAAAATGACAACTTGATCATTCAAAAGCTTGAAGCCAATCCACAGGCTGTTGGTATCTTTGGCTTTAGCTTCCTTGACCAGAATGCTGATAAAATCCAGGGATCAATCGTTGAAGGCGCAGAGCCAACATTCGAGAACATCGCTGCTGGTGACTACAGCGTGTCTCGTTCTTTGTACTTCTACGTGAAAAAAGAGCACGTAGGTTCTGTACCTGGTATCCAAGAGTTTGTTAACGCTTTCACAAACGAAGATGCATGGGGTGACGAAGGTTATCTTGCTGACAAAGGTCTGATCCCGCTTCCTGCGGCTGATCGCGAGCAAGTTAAAAACTCTGCCCGTGGCCTTCAATCTTTGAGCATGTAAGCTTATAAGACTAATCTGGAAAGCTGGTGACTTGACATCAAGTCGCCAGCTTCTGGTAAGCTCAGTTTAAAATAAAAGTGGGTTCCCTTACGGGTATATAATCAAATGGAACAGTTGGCTCTCTTTTTCGCTTTGCTTTTCCTCACAGTACTGGGTTTTATCCTGGGAAAGGGGCGGGCAGTCGCGTTATCTGGTCATTCAGATCAGCCTCTGCATTCTAGACTACCCTACTACGGCCTATACACCGCCTTGTGGTGTGGCCTGCCAAGCCTTCTTATTATGGCTGGCTGGATGATTTTTGAGCCGCAAATTGCAGAAATGCTTGTTGCCTCACAGTTAAAAGAGAGCAATAGCTCTATAACACCAGATCAACTAACGCTTTACATTAATGATGTTGTCAATCTGGCCTCTGGTGGCATTTTGAGCCGCGAACCAGACGCTGCCCTTTTATCCGCAGCAGATAATTATTCACTCTTTAGACAACTCAGCTATTTTGCCATGGCTGTTGTTGCTATCGCATTTTCTTTACTTGCTTTATTCACAAGTCTCAAAAAAATTAACTCGGAGCTGAGAGCACGAAATCAAGTTGAGAAAGTTATCTCAATTATCATGATGGTCTCGTCCCTTATTGCTATCCTAACAACAGTCGGCATCGTCTTCTCCCTGATCTTCGAAACACTAAGATTTTTTGACAAAGTGCCTTTCTTTGATTTCCTTTTCGGCACGCACTGGAGCCCACAAACAGCTCTACGAAGTGATCAGGTTGGTGGTTCAGGTTCTTTCGGGGCAATCCCACTTTTTGCCGGGACTATGCTGATCACATTTATCTGTATGACTGTGGCCATTCCTGTCGGTCTTTTATCTGCCATCTATATGTCTGAATATGCCGGAAAGAAATTCCGTGCATTTGCGAAACCAGTTCTCGAAGTATTGGCAGGTATTCCAACGGTTGTTTATGGTTTTTTTGCAGCTCTGACTGTTGCTCCTTTCTTTCGGGAAAGCGGTACCCTTCTAGGACTAAGCGTTTCATCAGAATCAGCTTTGGCGGCTGGCATGGTTATGGGCATCATGATCATTCCCTTTATCTCATCCCTTTCAGATGATGTGATGAATTCTGTTCCGCAATCACTCAGAGACGCATCTTATGCCATGGGTGCGACGAGATCCGAAACCATTACCAAAGTGATTATTCCCGCGGCTCTTCCTGGTATTGTAGGTGCCATACTTCTTGCGATGAGCCGAGCAATCGGCGAAACAATGATTGTCGTCATGGCAGCAGGTCTCGCCGCAAACTTAACAGCCAACCCCTTGGAAGCAGTTACCACCGTTACGGTTCAGATTGTTACTCTTCTCGTTGGTGATCAGGAATTTGATTCTGCAAAGACACTCGCTGCCTTTGCGCTGGGATTACTGCTCTTTGTTGTCACCCTTACTATGAACGTTGTGGCCCTTAAAGTGGTCCGTAAATATCGTGAAAAATATGACTGATAACACGCCACATCTCAAAGTAAATCCAACTCTGCTCAAACGGCGAAATGCAGCTGAAAAACGCTTTCGGTTTTATGGGCTGGCTGCAGTCCTGACGGCTGTGCTTGTGCTTTGCCTTCTGCTGACATCTATTGTTTCCAAAGGTTATACAGCTTTTCAGCAAACCTACATTCTAGTGGACATACGCCTTGATGCTGAAACAATTGATCCAAAAGGGACCCAACGGGTCGAAGACCTCGCGGCTGCCAGTTACAAAGGGTTGTTGCGTAGTGCCTTGAGAGAACAATTTCCGGGCGTTGAGGGGCGTAAAGCCAAGCGTGCCCTATATGGAATTGTCGGCTCAGCCGCTGAGTTTGATGTACGCGATGCCGTATTGAACAATCCAAAATTGGTTGGGACAATGGCAACTATTGCCGTTAAATCATCTGATGATGTGGACAGCTTCTATAAGGGCTACATTCCGCGTGATGTCCCGGAAAGTAATCGCAAAGTCAAAGACCGCGAACTGGCTTGGCTTGATACACTGTCTGCCGACGATCGCATTGTGAAAAAGTTCAACGTCGACTTCTTTACCAATGGAGATTCAAGAGAACCAGAAGAAGCCGGTATTCTCGGGGCTGTAATTGGCTCGCTATATACCTTGGCAATTACGCTGGCACTTTGCTTCCCTGTAGGTGTTCTAACCGCCATTTATCTGGAAGAGTTTGCTCCGACAAACAAGTGGACAGATCTTATCGAGGTAAATATCAACAATCTTGCCGCAGTCCCTTCCATCGTCTTTGGACTTTTAGGCCTCGCTATCTTCTTGAACTTTATGGGATTACCAAGATCTGCCCCGATAGTTGGCGGTATGGTTCTCGCCCTGATGACCTTGCCAACCATTATTATTGCATCACGTGCCGCACTTAAGGCTGTACCACCATCCATTCGTGAAGCCGCCTTGGGCATTGGCGCCTCAAGAATGCAAACTGTTTTCCACCATGTGCTCCCCCTCGCAATGCCAGGGATCTTGACCGGAACCATTCTGGGTATGGCACAGGCCCTTGGTGAAACCGCCCCACTTTTGATGATCGGTATGGTTGCCTTTATCGCAGATATCCCAGGATCAATGAGTGATGCGGCCACTGTCCTTCCCGTACAAATTTATCTTTGGGCAGATAGTCCAGAACGTGGATTTGTCGAAAAAACATCAGCAGCAATTATGATACTGCTGGCCTTTCTCATCGTCATGAACGCAATCGCAGTTATTTTGCGCAAACGCTTTGAGCGTCGTTGGTAAGCAAGGAATAATAGGAATGTCCTACGCTATGGATATGCAAAATTATACAACCCAATCTGAAACCGCTACCTCCGAGCCAAAAATCATGGCAAGAGATGTAAATGTTTTCTACGGCCCCAGTCAGGCACTAAAATCCATACAGCTGGATATTGGTGCCAACGAGGTCACATCCCTGATCGGTCCATCCGGTTGTGGCAAATCAACTTTTTTACGCTGCCTCAATCGCATGAACGATGTAATCGAAAATTGCACCGTTGAAGGGCGCATAAGTCTAGACGGTGTCGATCTTTACAATTCCGGTCTCGACCCCGTACTTCTCCGGGCACGTGTCGGGATGGTTTTCCAAAAACCAAACCCCTTTCCAAAATCCATCTTTGACAATATCGCCTATGGTCCTCGCTTGCACGGAACTGTAAGCACCAAAGACGAACTGGATGAACGCGTAGAGAAAAGCCTCCGTCGCGCTGGTTTGTGGGATGAAGTCAAAGATCGTTTGGACAAACCAGGCACAGGCCTTTCCGGCGGACAGCAGCAACGCCTTTGTATTGCGCGTGCTATTGCAATTAATCCAGAAGTAATCCTGATGGATGAGCCATGCTCTGCTCTTGATCCGATTGCAACTGCAAAAATTGAAGAACTCATTGATGAGCTTAGAGAACGCTTTACAATCGTGATTGTAACGCACTCTATGCAACAAGCCGCCCGTGTGTCTCAACGAACAGCCTTCTTCCATCTTGGAGAATTGGTTGAAGTCGGAGAAACAGATCGTCTCTTTACCAGCCCACAAGATGATCGTACCCAAGGTTACATTACGGGAAGATTCGGGTAAGGAAGATGGATATGCCAGAAACCAAAGACCACATCGTCAGCTCATTTGACAAAGAACTTCGTACCATTCATGAAATTATAATTCGCATGGGTGGCATGGCAGAAAATCAACTGTCCGAAGCCGTCGATGCACTTGTTCAACGCGACAGTGCAAAAGCTGAACTCGTCCGTAAAGAAGACGCAAAAATCGATGCGCTGGAAGAAGAATTGGAAGCCGCTGTCATTCAGTTGATTGCCTTGCGTCAACCCGTTGCTAACGATCTTCGGGCCGTCATTGCTGCTTTTAAAATTTCGTCTGATCTTGAACGTATTGGCGATTATGCAAAGAACATTGCCAAGCGCAGTATTGCAATCAACCAAATGCCGCCACAAAAATCCGTTACCAGCATTATGCGGATGTCCCGGTTGGTCCAGGAAATCGTCAAAGATACCCTTGACGCCTTTTCCAACAGCGATAAGGACCGCGCGATAGATGTGTGGCACCGGGATGAAGAAGTTGATGAAATGTACACTTCTTTGTTCCGCGAACTTCTGACTTACATGATGGAAGATCCACGGAATATCGGCGCCTGTACACACATGCTCTTTATCGCCAAAAACATCGAACGCATGGGCGACCATGCAACAAATATTGCTGAAACTATTTACTATTTATCGACCGGCGAACGTTTAGAAGGTAAACGCCCCAAAGGGGATCGCACCGCTTTTCAAATCCTTACCCCCGATGACGGGGAAGGCGAAGTAGAAATTTAATATAATGGAAAAAAAGGACCTTTCCATGAAACCCTTGGCATTAGTCATTGAAGACGAAATCGCACTGACAACGTTATTACGCTATAACCTTGAAAAAGAAGGATTTCGCGTCAATGAAGCACATGATGGCGAAGAAGCCCTCCTTCGTGCAAAAGAAGAAGCCCCGGATCTAATTCTTCTGGATTGGATGCTCCCGCTTCTATCAGGCATTGAAGTTTGTCGCCAGCTCCGTCGTCTGCCAGAAACCAAAGATGTGCCAATCATCATGCTAACAGCACGCGGTGAAGAAACAGACAAAATAAGAGGTCTAGATTCAGGTGCCGATGATTACATGACGAAACCGTTTTCACCTGCTGAACTGGTTGCGCGTATTCGCGCCATCATGCGTCGAAGCAAGCCGGAAACCGTAACCGAGGCACTTACCTTCGAAGACATCAACATGGATTTGGCTGCCTATAAAGTTTATCGCGGCGACCGCGAAGTTCATTTGGGTCCAACCGAATTCAAGTTGCTCCGCCACTTGATGCAAAACCCTGGGCGTGTCTTTAGCCGCGAACAGTTACTTGATTCAGTTTGGGGCCACGATGTGTACGTTGAACCCCGCACAGTAGATGTTCATATCAGACGCCTCCGCAAAGTCCTGAACGAAGGGACTGAACAGGATCTAATTCGTACGGTACGTTCAGCGGGTTACGCTCTGGATCGCGCCAAAGCAGCTTAATTAAGCTGCTTTATTATAGAAATAGCCAATAATCCGTCCCCTAATGTTTAGGACGTGGGTTATTGGCTATTTATGATTCACTACTAAAAAAGATTGTTTATAAAAGCTTTTCAATCTCACTCCATGCCTGCTCTGACGTAACCTCGGAAATATCATCACTGGGCGAGATAACGGGTTTAATCCAGTCAGAGTACGCGAAGTAATAGCTTTTAATAAAAATCCCCACCGCAGGCATGCTCGACATCGCAGCCAAGTTAAGACCAAAGCTATCGTTGCCTACGTAGAAATCACAAGATTGAAGCAAGGCATGACTGTGATGTAGCAACACTTTGCGGGTTGTCAGGTCAATAAATCGATCAGGGCTAGAGGTATTATCTAAGATACCTTGGGCAATCGGGGCAACATCACCAGCGCCAAACAACAGAATTTGACCGGGATAATTTTCCAAAAGACGTTCAGCTATTTCCGAATATCCTTTGACACCCCATTGCTTATAGGCTGCGCTGGCATTAATACCCAACGCAATCATTTTTGGTTTTTCTGGCAGTCCAATTTCCTCGAACGCAGACTTAACAACATGTTCCGGTTGCCGAAACCTGACATCACTATAATCATAGGAAATACCCACATCATCCATGACCATCGCAGCATGATGCATGAAAGCTGGTAAGGGGACCTGTTTCGGCGTCAACGTCCCCTTGTTAAGGAAAAAACGGTTCCAGGAGCCTTTGAAGTAATACCCATAACGGTTTTTGACACCCGCCATCATAATCGCGAATGAAATACCAGTCGATTTATGAAACACAAATGCCGTATCAATCTTTGCCACTTTCGTTAAACGACGTAACCTGCCTAAGTCAGCCTTGCCAGAAACGTCCTGATCCTTGGCGATAGGTAAAACCTGACTAACCATGTCAATTTCTGAGAAAAGTTCACTGATTTCCCGCCCTTTTTTGCACGCGAGAACAATCGACTTTCCTTCGGATTTTTCTTGGATAGAACGAATAAACGGCATATGGAACAGAGTGTCACCTAGCCCACCGCCAGTTACCACAAGTGTTTTACCCAATTCTGACATTACTGGTTAAACCTTATTGATTATTCTAGATATTAATCCAGCCGCAACTATACTCAAAGAGTCTGCTAAAGAAAGAAAGGAATTAGATCAGCCAGCAAAGAGTTTAATAAATATTGCCACTTAGTAATACTGATATCTGTAAGGCTAAAATTACCGCTTTGCCAAATATCTTATCAAGGTGTAAGGATTTCTTTTGGAAATGTTTTCTATATCATAAGAACAACATTACAGGAGAATACGTGTGACTCTATCCCCGCTAAATATTGCACTCTGGGCTATAAATCTGGAAACACCCCTAAAGTCTCTTGCAGACTGGATAGAGATTACCAGCCATCGGATGGAACAGGCTAAAGAGCAAGAGGCCAACCTGTTGCTCATGCCTGAATATGTTTCAGAGCAATGGATGTCCTTTGCCCCCGCTGGTATTGCATCTGACGAAGAAATTCCCTGGATGGCAACGCAGGCAGCAGATGCTATTGATCAGTTGAAAAGCTTAGCGAAAACGCATGAAATGGGGCTATTAGCAGGAACCTTTCCCGTTGCAATCGATACCAAAGACGAAGTCTCTGACTCACCCGTCAATGATAACAGTGGGTATTACAACAGAGCCCATCTGTTCTTGCCCGATGGGCGATATATCACACAGGATAAGCTGTGCCTAACCCCAAGTGAACAAGATCCCCAAGCATGGTGTTTGACACCGGGGAGCAAAGTAAAGGTTTTTAACTGGCAGGGGCTGCGGATCGCCATCCTGATTTGTTTGGATGTGGAAATGCCGGCTTTATCCTCTCTGATAGCCGATCACGATATTGATTTGATCCTTGTACCGTCGATGACATCAAAACTTGCGGGCTATAATCGCGTTTTTGGCTGTGCAAAAGCCAGGGCCATCGAATTACAGGCCGCAATCGCCGCTGTAGGTCCAATCGGTGCAACACGTTTTCTGGGTAAAAGAAGGCAAAACCAAACCTCTGCCGCTGCTGTCTACATTCCCTGTGAAGAAAGCCTCGGGCATATTGGGGTTGCTACCGAAATTTCACCCGCAGATACAACTGTTGGGCAGGGACCTTTGATCGTTGCTAAAGATGTACCCTTTGCAGAAATTCGCAGGTTGCGAAACGGAACAGCAGAAGTTTGGCCCGGTGCTTGGGATGCAGACCATGTCTTTGTCGAAGAAGAATAAAGTAGGGGCCTAATTTACCTGTTTGATCAGCTATCCTTGCCTTCGATATGTGTTCAACACATACCCCACAGAACAGACAAGGCGCAGATTAGATATTTTCTAAAGTAAATAAATTTGTTAGAAGCGCGCCAGCATAGAAACATGGCGACTTTTTCCAAGAGGTAAAGATCGCCCTTAATTCGGTCATTGGGCGATCCCCATGGCCTTAAAGAGATCCGATCGGATACCAGATGAAAGCCTACAATTTTTGCGACCCGAAAAATATCAAAGCTGATGTTCTCTCGGGATTAACTGTTGCTCTTGCCCTTGTACCAGAGGCTGTCGCCTTTGCTTTCGTGGCACAAGTCGATCCACTGGTTGGCCTATATGCTGCCTTTATTGTTGGCTTAATTACCTCATTAATCGGGGGACGTCCGGGAATGATTTCTGGCGCCACAGGGGCACTCGCCGTTGTTATGGTTGCCCTAGTTGTTTCGCATGGAGTACAATACCTATTTGCCGCCGTGGTTCTGATGGGTATCCTGCAAATTCTTGCTGGTATCTTCAAGCTCGGGAAATTTATTCGTCTGGTTCCACACCCTGTAATGCTTGGCTTTGTGAACGGGTTGGCCATTGTCATCTTCCTCGCCCAGCTATCCCAGTTCAAAGTTAACCCGACAGATCCCAGTAGTGAATGGCTGAGCGGTGCAACACTTTATATCATGCTCGGTCTTGTTGCTCTAACAATGGCAATTAGCTTTCTCTTGCCAAAGGTTACAAATCTGATCCCGGCCCCATTGGCTGCCATTGCTGTGGTCACTGCGGTTGTTATTGGTTTCGGACTTGATATTCCAACCGTTGGTAACATGGCGTCTATCGCAGGTGGCTTGCCAGAGTTTCATATTCCAAGCGTCCCCTTCACGCTTGAAACTCTCTATATCATTTTTCCATATTCACTTATCCTTGCCGCTATTGGCCTGATTGAATCGCTGCTAACCCTGACCTTGATTGATGAAATCACTGAAACCAAAGGTCGTACATCACAGGAATGTATGGGGCAGGGCATTGCAAATCTTGTGACCGGATTCTTTGGTGGTATGGGTGGCTGTGCCATGATCGGCCAGTCCATGATCAATATTAAATCCGGTGGTAAAGCGCGCCTCTCAGGTGTTGCGGCTGCGGTCTTCTTGCTGATCTTCATTCTATTTGCTTCGGATCTTATTGAACTTATCCCACTTGCCGCACTGGTCGGGGTGATGTTTATGGTAGTGATCGGCACGTTTGAATGGTCAAGTTTCCGCATTCTCCACCGCATTCCAAAATCAGATGCTTTTGTCTTGATTTTGGTTTCTGGTGTCACAGTTTATAGTGACCTTGCCATTGCCGTTGTTGTCGGTGTGCTCGTTTCTTCCCTGGTCTTTGCCTGGAACTCTGCTAAGCATATCTATGCACGCGTCGGTACCACAGAAGACGGCAAGACAACAGTCTATGAGATTTCTGGCCCATTGTTCTTTGGGTCAATCAGCTCGTTCCGAGACCTTTTTGATCCCGCCAATGATGCTGATGATGTGGTCGTGGACTTCCAGAACGCCCGTGTTTGGGATCATTCAGGCCTAGAAGCAATCGACGGCTTGGCTGAACGCTACACCCGCAGAGGAAAAACGCTGCACCTGCGTCATCTAAGCCCTGATTGTCGTCATCTGCTTGAGAAGTCTGTCAGCATGGTCGAAGAAGATAAAGAAGGCGATCCACATTACGGCATCTTTGTTGATTACAACGAAATGTACCATGAAGATGATGAAATGGCTGATAAAGCTCAAAAGGTGTAAGTCTCAACCGCTATAAGCTACTTAAATAAAGAGGGCCTTTGCCCTCTTTATTTTTCAAATTTTGAGGAAAAACATAACCATATTGATAGATCTTTGCATGGTCACGTATGCTTTGTGTAAAAGATACTATCAGCAAGTGTTAAACTTTCTCAAAATATAAATCATATAAACATTCACGGAAATTCAGTGCACTGATTGAGAAGCAGTCATCATGAGCAACGGTACGCAAAAATCAGATCCACAGATACTTGTAAGCGCCTGCCTGATGGGAAAACCAGTGCGATATGATGGACGATACGCATCCCAAGGATCAGAAAAGCTCCATCAACTCCATAAACAAGGACGCATTGTCTTGCTTTGCCCTGAAGTTGCCGGGGGACTGCCAACCCCTAGAGCACCAGCTGAACGCATAGCTAACCTTATACAAAGCCAAACAGGCGAAGATTTCACCAATGCCTTTACACACGGGGCGAAAAAAGCACTCACCTTGTGCCAAAATCACAACATCAAAATTGCCATTCTCAAAGAGGGCAGCCCCTCTTGCGGTAGTGATTTTATTTATGATGGTTCCTTTACCGGAACAAAAATCAATGGCACAGGTATTGTCACAGATCTGTTACGCGCCAACGGCATTTCTGTTTTCAATGAACATAGCATTGAACGTGCTCTTGATCTCGCAAGCATCTAAATAGATACAATAAATCATACACAAAAAATAAATTTCTTCTTTTACGTGCAATAAAGAATGTTACACTAAGTTCTCTTTTTGTTCCATTCAGGTAAAACAGATGACTGTTCAGATCAATACCGTCTCTTTTCAGGGGATAGAAGTTAGGGACATCGAAGTTCAAGTCCAGTTATCAAGTGGGTTACCCGCCTTTCACATTGTCGGATTGCCAGACAAAGCCGTCGCCGAGAGCCGCGAGAGGGTCCGCGCAGCCTTAACCGCAATCGGGCTAGCTCTTCCGCCGAAAAGAATCACAGTAAACTTAGCCCCGGCGGACCTACAGAAAGAGGGGAGTCATTACGACCTTCCCATAGCACTAGGTATCCTTGCCGCCATGGAAATTGTCCCTGCAAGTGAATTAACGACCTACCTTGTGCTGGGTGAATTGGCTCTGGATGGGACCATACGGGCTGTAAACGGTATCTTGCCCGCTGCGTTACAGGCATTGGCAAGCGATAAGGGTATAATCTGCCCTGAAAGCCAAGGTGTGGAAGCCGCATGGGTAAAAGGATTAGAAATTATTGCTCCCTCCAGCCTATTAGCGCTCACAAATCACATCAACGGGCGTCAAATACTTTCGGCACCCAAAACAGTCCTGCCCCACCCAGAACCAGACCGCCGGCACCTTCCGGATCTAAGGGATGTAAAGGGACAAGAAACGGCTAAACGGGTGCTTGAAATCGCAGCTGCCGGTGGCCATCATTTGCTTTTCAATGGTCCTCCCGGCTCTGGAAAATCAATGCTTGCTTCTCGACTGCCATCAATTTTGCCAACGCTGTTACCAGAAGAAATTTTAGAAGTCAGTATGATTCATTCCCTTGCTGGCCTGTTAAAAAATGGCACGTTAGAAAGCTTACGTCCTTACAGAGATCCTCATCACTCGGCCTCTGCGCCTGCTATTGCAGGCGGTGGTCCCAAAGCAAAACCCGGAGAGATATCATTGGCACACAGGGGTGTTCTCTTTCTCGATGAACTTCCAGAGTTTAACCGCAACGTGCTCGAGACGTTACGCCAGCCTTTGGAAACGGGAAAAATCTCCATTGCCCGAGCGGAAGCCCATATTACCTACCCGGCACGCGTTCAGATGGTTGCCGCGATGAATCCTTGTCGTTGTGGCGAAGTCGACCCTGTAACTCAGATCTGTGCCCGAGGACCTAGGTGTAGCACCCAATATCAAGCCCGTATTTCAGCCCCACTTTATGATCGCATAGACCTCTATCTCGACGTCCCACCTGTTAGAGCATCTGATTTATCTCTGCCACCCCCTAAAGAAGGCAGCCACGATGTTGCACTGCGGGTCCAGACTGCGCGTGATATCCAAACACAACGATACGCAGTCTATCCAAAACAAAACCGTCCCCATTGCAACGCCGAGGCAGAAGGGGAAATTCTGGATAGAATTGCTTTCTTGGGGCCCAAGGAAAAGGAATTGATGCAGCAAGCATCAGAAAAATTCAAACTTTCGGCCAGAGCCTACCATCGTGTCCTTAAAGTTTCACGGACCATTGCCGATCTAGACAGTCAGGATATGATTCAGACGAAACACATTGCCGAAGCTCTGCGTTATAGAAAGCCCAAAAAATAGTAGCTGTTATGTGAAAACCGCACGGGACAAAATAAACCTAGAAAGCTTTAAGCTTAATAGAGGCTCAAACACAGCTATCTTTGCTTGGCATGCAATATGTGCCCTTTAATCGTCGTTTCCCCCAAAGCCTTACGAGCTTCGAGACGATGAACCCCTCGCAACAATACATAACGACCTTTTCCCTGACGAACGCTTATAGGATTCTGTTCCTCCTCGTCCATTATCTTGTCAGCCGTAAGCTTTAATTTTTCAGGGTCAAGTTCTTTACGGCGATCAGCTGGTACATAAATCTCGTCTATGTTTAGGGTATGAACCTTCATTATTTTATTTCTCCCTACCCTTATCAATCATTCTGTTTCGTCTAAACATTATAGCTTTTACCGCCATTTTTTTACTAAGGGGACGAAAAGTTTCTCTAAAATAAGTGAGACTCCGCATGAATCCACGCTTTTACGACATGCATTTCCAACTAAATTTCAACTTTAAGTTTGTAAAAATTATAACTTTCAAATTTTCATAAAAATAACCATGATCCATAACTTACTGATTCACAATATAAATAAAATTTCTCTAAAATTTTACTAAAATCACACTCAACTTATGCTTATAATTAATAACTACTTGTGCGTTTGTCCCACATAATTTCAACAGGACTCGCAATGTTAGCAATAAATGAAATCAAGTCACTCAACTCAGAAGATGCAAATGATACTGGTTCATGCCAAAGCCTCGTAAATAATTGTCCTTATGGCATGTACCGTACAGACTGTGACGGATGTTTTTCCACAGTAAATCCCGCTTATGCGCGGCTCTTTGGTTTTGATTCAGTTGAAGAGTTTTATGAATACACACGGTCACCAAATTGCCAGCTCTATACTGATCCAGACCTACGTAAGAACCTTTATAATCAGCTTCAACAAAAAGATCAGCTAAACCAAATCGCCTATCAGATATTCCAAGTCAACGGCACAACCCAGTGGGTAAAAGAACACTGCGTCACGATACGAGATAAAAGTGGATCAATAATTGCTTTTGAAGGTTATGTAGAACCTGCGGATAAACAAGACGATTCAACTGAAACCTGCTTATTACCTGAAGCCAGATTCAGAGCTATTTTTGACCAGGTACAAAACATCGCAGTTCAAGGATACGATAAGAACAGACAAGTTATATATTGGAATGGGGCCAGTACCAATCTTTATGGATATACAGAAGAAGAAGCCTTAGGAAAAAAATTAGAAAACCTGATCATTCCAAATGAAATGCGAGATCACGTTATCAATGCGCACCAGATCTGGCTCACTAAGAATACGCCGATACCTTCCGGAGAAATGAGATTAAGAAATAAAAACGGCGATCAAATACCTGTCTATTCTAGTCACGTCATGCTTTTAAATTCCGATCAAGAACATGAAATGTATTGCATTGATGTTGAATTGACGGAAATAAAAAAGATCGAGCGCGCTCTACGAATCGCCAAGGATCATGCGGAAAGTGCAAGTATGGCAAAAACCGCTTTCCTTTCGGCAATGACCCACGAACTACGGACACCTCTCAATGCTATTATTGGCTTTTCCGAAGTAATGGAACAAAAAATATTTGGCGATCTGGGGCACCCTCGATATCAGGAATACGTAAGCGATATTCACAATAGCGGTAGCCATCTCTTGGGAATTATCAATGATATTCTTGATCTTACAATGATCGAAGCAGGTGAACTAAGTCTCTGTAAAACGAGTGTCTGTCTTCGGACGACGATTGCTCATACCCTTCAGATCGCACAGCGAAA
Organism: Kiloniella sp.; assembly: GCF_048259265.1. NCBI lineage: Bacteria > Pseudomonadati > Pseudomonadota > Alphaproteobacteria > Rhodospirillales > Kiloniellaceae > Kiloniella > Kiloniella sp. The sequence continues at coordinate 268,294 of NZ_JBLXHT010000005.1, forward strand.
AGCAATCAACACAGGTATTTCACTACAAACAAATATCCCCAAAGATATTCCCCTTATTATTATCGACGAAAGAAGCTTGAAACAGATTTTACTCAACCTGATATCTAACGCGCTTAAATTTACCAATGACCAAGGTGTCGTCACTATCAGTGCCAGCTATTCAGAAAAAAATGGCTTTAAAATCGATATTGATGACACTGGTATTGGCATGAGTGAAGCTGAAATTAAGCTGGCGTTGCGCCCCTTTACCCAGGTTGACCACAGCTTAGAACGGAAATATGAAGGAACAGGGTTGGGACTGCCACTTTCAAGATCACTAACAGTTATCAATGGTGGGAACCTGAAGCTGACTAGCGTCAAAGGCACAGGAACAAATATTATCCTTCATTTCCCGGCTGATATGACAGTATGATATTATAATTGTACACGACATACAAAAACAGAGGCAATCATGCCTCCATTTAAAATTAAACTTCTATCCTAGGGATAAAGATGGAAAGTTAATTAAAGCATCCTCCAAGATCAGCACCACCAAGCAAATGTACATGATAATGTGGCACTTCCTGATGCGCGTGAACTGCGTGGTTTGAAATAAGCCGATAACCGGATTCAACAATGCCCTTTTCTTTCGCAATCTCGCCAATAGCTCTGTTCAATGCAACGATTTCATCAGCCGATGCTTTTTCATAAAAATCAGCAGATGAAACATAAGGCCCTTTTGGGATGATTAAAATATGAACTGGGGCCTTACGGGAAATATCATTGAAAGCGAAAACATGTTCATTTTCAAAAACTTTCTCACAAGGAATTTCACCTCTAAGAATTTTTGCAAAGATATTATTTTGATCATAGGCCATTGTTATTATTCCTTTTAAGTCCGAGCACTATATAAAACAGCAGCCTAAATGATCCGTCAAGATTACCTGTAGATCCAGCTACACCATAAGATCAGTATTTTATACGAGACGCTTTCTCGGCAATACCGGAAATACCCTTACGGCCTTCCAGTGCTTCCCAGACATCGCATGGTTTTACGCCTCTCGCTTCCCAAAGAACTAAAAGATGGTAAAGCAAATCAGCTGATTCAGCCGCAAGCTCTTCTTTTGACCCACCCACGGCTTCAATAACGGTTTCAACAGCTTCTTCACCAACCTTCTGGGCAATTTTGTTCACGCCCTTTGAAAACAGGCGTGCCGTATGTGATTCATCCGGATTATCATCTTTACGACTGACTATAACGTGGTGGAGTTCATCTAGAATATCTGCCGAGAGTTTCTTTTTCGCCATTTGTCTGATCCAATATTTGTCTAGACAGCTCTAACAGGGACACCTGCCTGTGCCATATGTTCTTTTGCTTCTGCGATACTATAGGTACCAAAGTGGAAAATCGATGCCGCGAGAACCGCAGTTGCATGACCTTCTTTGACCCCATCAACCAAATGATCGAGATTTCCAACGCCACCAGAAGCAATCACAGGGATACGCACAGCATCAGCAATCGCCCGGGTTAACGGTAAATTGTATCCCTGCTTGGTACCGTCACGGTCCATAGAGGTGAGAAGCAACTCGCCGGCACCATACCGTTCCATCTTTTGCGCCCATTCAACCGCATCCAGACCTGTTTCCTCGCGTCCGCCATGCGTGAAAATTTCATACTTACCCGGCGCAACCTGCTTTGCATCAATTGCAACAACAATGCACTGAGAGCCAAACTTTTCACTGGCTTCTTTGACAAATTCAGGATTGGTAACAGCGGTTGTGTTAATGGAAACCTTATCTGCCCCTGCAAGTAACAGACTTCTGATGTCTTCGAGTGTTCGAATGCCACCGCCAACGGTCAAGGGCATAAAGCACTCTTCAGCCGTTTGCGAAACCACATCCAGCATAATGTCCCGCTTTTCATGACTTGCGGTAATATCCAGAAAACAAAGCTCATCAGCGCCGGCTTTGTCATAAAGGCGTGCCTGTTCAACCGGATCACCAGCATCGCGCAATCCAACAAAATTCACGCCCTTTACAACGCGTCCGTCTTTCACATCAAGACAGGGAATTATTCTTGCCTTAAGCATTTAACACTCCGGAACTTCTGAGGTTTTCACCCCGTATATCAACTGTAATATCAAGCGGTTTACTGCCGATTACAAATGACAGTTTGGTTATGTCTTCAAACCACACTATTTCGCTTCAATAACACCAGAAGCAATAGAAAGTGCTTCTTTCGCATCAATGCGGCCATCATAAATAGATCGGCCGCAAATCACCCCTTCAATCCCCGCATCTTCAACCAGTTTTAACTGTTTGATATCCTCAACCGAAGCAACGCCACCAGATGCAATCACAGGAATAGAGATTGCCCGCGCCAAGTTGGCAGTTGATTCGACATTACAGCCTTGAAGCAAACCATCACGATCAATGTCGGTATAGACAATGGCGCTAACACCAGCGTCTTCAAACTTACGGGCCAGATCTGTTGCTTTTAGATCACTGGTTTCAGCCCAGCCCTCGGTCGCAACCATGCCACCACGTGCATCAATCCCGACAACGATTTTACCCGGAAATTTTTTACAGGCTTCCATAACCAGTTCTGGGTTTTTAACAGCCACAGTACCGAGAATAACACGTGTAACCCCAGCATCTAGCCACTGTTCGATGGTTTTGATATCGCGAATTCCGCCACCAAGTTGAGTGGGCATGGAAACCGTTTTTACGATTTTTTCCACGGCAGCACGGTTCACCGGACGCCCTTCAAAGGCACCGTTCAGATCAACCATATGAAGAAATTCAAATCCAGCATCTTCAAACTCTTTTGCCTGTGCTGCAGGATTAGAATTAAAAACAGTTGCTGTGTTCATTTCACCTTTCAATAGACGAACGGCTTCCCCATCCTTCAGATCAATTGCCGGAAATACGATCATGGTTCTTTATCCTCAGGAATTATTCAAAAGCTTGCTGTAATAGTGTCCGGCAACCCACTGGTCATCTACCTTGGCGTAGCTATGTTGCGTCCCCCAACGTGTAAAACCCAGTTGCTCATAGACCCTAATAGCCTGTTTCTGTGTTTCACGTACATCGAGGTTGAGAACACTTAATTGGCGTTCTTTCGCTGCAAGCTCGACCGCCTTGACCATCTGGGCAGCCAATCCGTGACCACGTGCCCAAGGTGCCAAAAAGAAGGAAGACAACTGACCTGAATGCGCCTGTGCTTCATTGTTTCTGGGCTGGCAATGCAGTTGGGCTGACCCACAGATAGTGTCATCAAGCCGCGCTACAAAAATTTGTCGTCCCGGTATCAACAGCGCGCCGCGCCAATGATTTTCCAGTGTATCGCGTTCGGGAACCCGCAACCATCCAAAGCCACCACCATCTTCAATAGCAGCTTCGGTCGCGTCGCAAAGATCATAGAGATCCGGTCCGCGAAATTCTATTAGTTCGTTCACCCCAACTGTAGGAGCACGATCTGGCATAGTAGGCGTTGCGTTCATGGTTTCCACTTCAGGAAATTGGCAAATAGACTCAAACCAGCAGCTTGAGATTTTTCAGGGTGAAATTGAGTACCAATCAAATTATCGCGTCCGATAACAGCAACAACTTTGTGACCATACTCAACTTCGGCAAGGATATGATCCCGGTTTTCAGGGATATAGTGATAGCTATGGACAAAGTAAATATGCGTCCCATCTTCAAGCCCGTTCAAAACAGGGTTCTTTTGCAGAACACATAATTCATTCCATCCCATGTGCGGGATTTTCAAGCTTTGGTCTGCCGGATCCATTTTGACAACTTCACCCGGGATCCAGCCCAAACCTTCGCAGTCTTTGTATTCGCGACCAACCGACGCCATAAGCTGCATACCAACACAAACCCCCATGAAGGGTTTACCACCTTGAATTACTTGTTCCTGAAGAACATCAACCATACCTTCAGCAGCGTTCAGCCCGCGCCAACAATCAGCAAAGGCCCCAACACCAGGTAGTACAATACGATCTGCTTTTCGTACCTGTTCCGGATCGCCTGTCACAACAACAGAGGTCCCTAGTCCAGTTTCGGTAGCAGCACGCTCAAAAGCCTTTGCGGCCGAGCGTAAATTTCCAGATCCATAGTCAATGATCGCGAGCGTCATTTTCAATGCCTCATTACGTTTACGTTGAAAAGTTTGCTATCAGTTCAGATTGATCAGAGCACGCCTTTGGTCGAAGGAACTTCATCTGCCTTGCGGGGATCAATCTCGATCGCTTCACGAATGGATCGCGCTAAAGCTTTGAAGCAGGATTCGACAATATGGTGATTGTTAAAGCCGTGAATCTGATCCACGTGCAATGTCATTCCCGCGTTAAAAGCAAAAGCCTGAAACCATTCTCGGAACAGTTCAGTATCCATATCGCCAATTTTATCGCGATCAAACGTCACATTCCAGACCAAATAAGGACGATTGGACAGGTCCAGTGCGACCCTGCTCAAAGCTTCATCCATGGGTAAAAGACATGAGCCATAGCGACGAATGCCTTTGCGATCACCCAAAGCCTGCTTAAAGACCTGTCCCAATGCAATGCCGACATCTTCAGCGGTGTGGTGAAAATCAATGTGCAAGTCACCCTTGGCGCGTAGCGTTATATCCATCAAGGAATGTCGAGAAAGCTGCTCGATCATATGATCAAGAAATCCAACACCTGTTTCCACATCATATTTACCGGAACCATCCAGATTAATGGTTGTCGTAATTTGCGTTTCGTTGGTGTTACGCTCGATACTTGCTTGCCGCACGGGGGTATCCTTCCCAATGACTGATCGGATGCATTGACCCAAAAGTCTATCCGTAAATTGTCCAAAATTGTATAGACGACTAAACGGCTTTTTCTCTAGTAAAGCCGCGGCTTTTGTAACAGGTCAGTCCCCCCGATGCCAGAGAGATTTAATCCATCACGCAGATTAAAACATCAGAGGTCTCTTTTTGACTAAAAACATTCTTTAATAGATCAAATAAATGACCCGCTGGTGTGGTTGTCATCCCCTGCCTTAGCTTGTATTACCTATGACTAGAAGACGATTACGAAAACAGGTTGCTGAAAAAGTGCATAATTTCACCTTTTCGCAGTACAAACATACTTTTCTCGTATGATCATCCCTTGACGTGAAGCAGTGAATGGACCATTTCAAAACAATGTCTGAACACGATCCAATTAAATGGCGCGGCACGACGATCTTGTCTGTCCGCAAAGGTAACAAGGTTGTTATAGCCGGCGATGGCCAAGTGAGCCTGGGCAACACCGTTATCAAAGCAAATGCACGTAAAGTACGTCGACTGGGCAAAGGCGATGTTATCGCTGGTTTTGCCGGGGCGACTGCCGATGCTTTCACTCTTTTTGAACGTCTGGAAGCTAAGCTGGAAAGCTATCCAAGCCAACTCACACGTGCTTGTGTAGAAATGGCAAAGGATTGGCGGACCGATCGCTATCTACGCAGACTTGAGGCAATGATGGTTGTTGCTGATGCCACAACGTCCTTGATTTTGACGGGTAACGGCGATGTTCTGGAACCAGAAGACGGATTGATGGGTATAGGATCTGGTGGATCTTTTGCTTTGTCAGCGGCAAAAGCCCTCATAGATATCGACGGCTTGGAAGCTGAAGAGATTGCCAGAAAATCTCTTGGTATTGCCGCTGATATCTGCGTTTTCACAAATTCCAATTTGATCGTCGAAAGTATGGACGCCAAATAATGACCGAAAATAACACTCAACACACCAGCGCCTTTAGCCCGCGTGAAATCGTCTCAGAGCTAGATCGCTACATCGTTGGCCAGAATGAGGCCAAGCGTGCTGTTGCCATTGCCCTGCGTAACCGCTGGAGACGTCAACAGCTTAGCGACGAGATGCGCGAAGAAGTCTTACCAAAAAACATCCTTATGATCGGCCCGACCGGGGTTGGTAAAACCGAAATCGCCCGCCGTTTAGCAAAACTTGCCAATGCCCCTTTCCTGAAAGTAGAAGCAACCAAGTTCACCGAGGTTGGTTATGTGGGCCGCGATGTTGAACAGATCATTCGTGATCTTGTTGATGCGTCCATTCTGTTAACAAAAGAAAGCCAACGTAAATCTGTTCGGGCAAAAGCGGAACAGAATGCAGAAAACCGCGTTCTTGATGCCTTGGTTGGCGATGGGTCAAGCGAAGAAACCCGACAAAAATTCCGGAAAATGCTCCGCGAGGGGCAGCTGAACGACAAAGAGATCGAAGTTGAAGTGACCGACCACGGTGGCATGCAGATGCCAACCATGGATATTCCCGGTATGCCGGGCGCAAGCATGGGTATGCTCAATCTGGGTGATATCTTTGGCAAAGGCTTTGGTCAAAAAACTAAAAAGCGCCGTCTGAAAGTCGAAGAATCTTATGAGCTTCTGATGACAGAAGAAAGCGACAAGCTGCTGGATGAAGAAAGCCTTGTCCAAGACGCCATCCGCAATGTTGAGCAGAACGGCATCGTATTCCTGGACGAGATCGACAAAATCACCATCCGTTCAGAACGATCCGGTGGCGATGTCAGCCGGGAAGGGGTTCAGCGCGATCTTCTGCCTTTGATCGAGGGAACAACCGTCAGCACCAAACATGGCGCAGTGAAAACCGATCACATTCTTTTCATCGCATCCGGTGCATTCCATCTGTCCAAACCATCAGATATGCTGCCAGAACTTCAGGGACGTTTGCCTATTCGCGTAGAGCTGAACGCCCTAAGCCGTGACGATATGAAGCGTATCCTCATGGAGCCGGAAAACAGCCTGATCAAGCAATATATTGCTTTGATGGGAACCGAAGAGCTAACGCTCTCCTTTGAAGATTCTGCGATTGATGCACTTGCTGATCTTGCAGCTGAAATCAATACTTCTGTTGAAAATATCGGTGCCCGCCGTCTTCATACCGTGCTTGAAAAATTGTTGGAAGAAATCTCTTTTACAGCGACAGACAGAAGCGGTGAAAGCGTCACAATCACAGCTGATGATGTAACAGAACAGGTATCTGGCCTCGCCAAAGATACTGATCTGTCGAAATTTATTCTCTAATTGCCCAGAACAAAGGCAAGAACAAAGGAAAGACGATGAAATTAGGGTATCGTTTTATCACGGGTAAGGACGACGATAAGTTTTGTAAACGCATCTCTCAGGCTTTGGAAGATGGATACCAGCTCTATGGGTCTCCATCTCTGACCTTCAACGGCGAAGATGTAATCTGTGGACAAGCTGTTATCTGGCCAGAGAACAAAGAGCCTGAAGGCAAAGAAAAAGACTAAGCATAAGCCAAAATTGGTGATCTTTCTTAGTCAGTGACGTTACAAAATGCAGGTGGATATTTCACCTGCATTTTTTCAACAAGCCAAAAGATAAAATAAGTATTTATCAGTAAAATTAGAGGCTATTGTCCTTGTATAATCGAAATGCTTGGCAGTATTTTCAATAATTTCAAAAACTTATCCTATGAAAAATATAGAAAAAATAAGTGAGATCGAAGCAGCTGTTTTAAAGTTTTGCGTAAAAATGAACGTTCCAAATTACGAGAATAAAACAGGATTATTTGATAATGTACACGTTATTGATCGTATCTTTAATGGAACCTCTTTTATGACTGAATTCGATAGGACTGAAGAACTAAAAGTTGGCAACGATGGCGATAATTACTTAATTAGTACCCTGGATGCAGTATTAAATAATTCAATCCCTTCCGGGTATATTGCGTATATAGAGAATGGCTATATAACCGCGTTAGAGGGCTTTACTTATGATGAAGAATGGCCAGACAACCTCCAAAACATCGAAGTTTCAGTCTAGCTTTAATTTATTACTTTCTCAGGTTTCTCGCTTGGTGAACGATAAACTTGTCTAGGGTGTGAACCCAATTCCATATCTTGCTGTGCCTGACTTTTTGTGATTCATAACTCCCAACTTAGGGAGTTTTAGATGGCACGATTTGATTTAAGCGACGCAGAATGGTTGGTTATTGAACCTTTATTA